>CAADGK010000032.1 GCA_900696515.1 uncultured Nitrosospira sp.
CTTTCGACACAGGCATTGTCCCAGCAATTGCCTTTGCGACTCATGCTGGGAATGAGACCGTATTCATCAAGGACACGCTGGTAGCTCGTGGCGGCATACTGACTCCCACGGTCCGAATGGTGGAGAAGCCCTGCCGTGGGAGCCCGCTTCGCCAGCGCCATGGTGAGCGCCTGCTCGGTCAGCTCGACCGTGATCCGCTGGCTCATTGCCCAGCCAACCACTCGGCGCGAGTACAGATCCAGCAGGACGGCCAGATACAGCCAGCCTTCCAGGGTCCAGACGTACGTGATATCACCCGCCCACACCCGGTTGGGCGCCTCGACGGTGAAGGCCCGCTCAAGGGTATTCGCGGCTACGGGGAGCCGATGCTGGGATTGGGTGGTGGCCCGCCACTTCTTCACCGTCTTGGCTCGAATACTGTCCTGGCGCATCAGCCGGGCCACGCGATGCTCACCAATGCGGTGGCCCTGTTTAACGAGGGCGTCCCAGATGCGGGGACTCCCGTAGGTCTCGCGGGATTCTCGATGGATCACCCGGATGGCTGAGAGGGTCGTCCGGTCCGACACCGACCGGGCACTCTCTGGCCGTACACGCCATCCATAATAGCCCGCGGCCGAGACGGCCAAGGCCCGGCACATCAATCGGATCGGATAGCGGCGGTCGTGTTCCTGAATGACTCGGTATCTCATCGCGACTCCTTCGCGAAGAACGCCGCCGCACGTTTTAAAAAATCCCGCTCCTGCTTCAAGACAGCATTTTCACGTCGAAGCCGGACGAGTTCCGCCTGTTCGGCCCGTGCCGATTGACGTGTCTGGCCCTGCCCCTCCGCGTGCTGCTGCTCGGCCCGCCAGCGGTAGAGCAGGTGATCGGCAATCCCCAGATCCCGCGCCACGTGGGTCACAGGCTGTCCTGATTCGCGCACCAGGCACACCGCCTCCTCTTTAAACGTCTCCGTATACGATCGTCGTGTCTTCGTGCTCATGTTGTCCTCCGATTGCAGGATTCTCCCACGTATGGAGGTGTCTGTGAAATCGGGGGAAGGTCAGGTTGAGTGCCGTCGCGTTCGATTATAAAACACTTCGATGTATTGAAAGATATCCTGCTTGGCTTCGTCGCGGGTGGTGTAGTGCCGATGATTGACCAGCTCACGCTTGAGCGTCCCGAAGAAACTCTCGACGCAGGCATTGTCCCAGCAGTTCCCCTTGCGGCTCATGCTGGGCATGGCCTGTTGCTTAAGCAGCCCGGGACCTCGGCATCGCCGACCATTTCCTCGAGGCCTCAGGCCTAATCGTGTACCAACCGGACCGCTTCTGCCTTAAATTCGTCCATGTATGGCCGTCCAGTCTTCGTGGGCACTCGGTCCTCCAATTTCATCATGTTCTTCCTTATACAGGTGTCTGTGAAATCGGGGAATGAGGTTGCCTAGTCATCAACTGCGACCTCGAGTATAGGCAACCTTATGCCACATCCATCGCCGTTCCAGAGTACTCCGTTCTTTCCGAGTAATGACATGATGGCCTCTCATACGCAAAATATGATCCAGTAACGTGTTAACTGGAACAAACCACCCATTCATTTTGCTCAGTCGCTCCATAAGCAGCCTAAAACGTTCATTTATTCTCCCATTTTTTTGAAAGCCGGAAGCGAGATGCGTATACATGATGCATGCACCACCTTCGTCTGCCAATCTATCCTGGCTTTCCTCACTCAGAGTTGTGTTAAACAGATCGATATTCGCGCCTTCTGAAGAGGCAAACCAGTAATTCACGAATGGGCGGTCAGTATCATGATACGGCATTACCGGGCATGCCTTGAGCGTATTGATATCTCCAAAGACGAAATTCCTGACATATTTGATCTGTTCCTTACAGAAATCACCCCAGAAGAGAGGACTACCTTCAAGGTGTCCCTGAGAAACCACCTGCCTGTTCCCATTCAGTCTCAGATTGAGCATTTGGTAGAGGGCCCGATAGATACCGGAAAGCCGAGCACTCCCCCAGTAGATATTTTCACCACACCCTGTATGATTCGCCATCGAGTAAGGAGAATGGCCAAAGAAGCTCTGAAACCTATTTAGTCCGAGAGCAGTGCGCTCCCGTGTTGAGGTCCGACTCGTGGCGTTGTGGAGTCCGATTTCGAACCCCTGTTGTTGTAACTCAAGTACCAGCTTGAGATACCGCTGGTCTTCGCACGTGGCCGCCCTTGTACTATCTCCTTGTATGGGCCACACTGCCTTTGTGGTGCGAAAACCGAGATCACGCAGGAATGGGTAGATCGCTTCAGAGTTCTCAACCGTATCTTGATCAGGGTCGTCAAAAATAGTGAAGGCAAAATCTTTTCCGTCTGGCCACTTGATCTTTGGAAACATAGGCTTATCGTTTCGTTCCCTGTCCTATCTATAGAACGCTGTTATTGTCTCGACCACCTCGGTCTGTTGTTCCTCAGTCAACTCGGGATAAATGGGAATTGCAACGGTCTCTTTGGCTGCCCGCTCAGACTGAGGGAAGTCTCCTTCACGGTACCCTAAGTAGAGAAAACACTCTTGAAGATGGAATGGGACGGGATAGTAGATTTCCGCACCAATTCCTTTCTGCTTCAGATGGGCCATGAGAGCATCCCGTTGTTCAACCCGCAGTACAAACTGGTTGTAGATGTGATAGTGCTTGGCTCCAGCGTTGCGATAGGCCGGCTCCGGCAATTTCACTTTTCCCTTCTGAGTAAGGCCGTTCTGTTGAAAAAGACGCTCATATCGCGTGGCATTCTCCTGCCGTCTTCTGGTCCACTCATCAAGGTAATTGAGTTTTATATTAAGAACGGCGGCCTGAATCGTATCAAGACGGAAGTTGCCACCGATCCGCTTGTGATAGTACTTCGGCTTACTCCCGTGAACACGCAGAACTCGCATCCGCTCCGCAAGGTCGGGATCGTTCGTCACAACCATCCCACCATCCCCTAGACATCCGAGATTTTTACTCGGGAAAAATGACAGACAGCCGATAGTACCGATACTACAGGCCCGACGTCCGTCGGAATATTCCGAGCCGATGGCTTGAGCGGCGTCCTCGATGACACTGAGATTGTGCTGCTTGGCGATATCCATGATTGGGCCCATGTCGGCACATTGCCCGTAGAGATGCACCGGAATAATGGCTTTGCACTTCGGCGTCAAAGCCGATTTAATTTTGGCGGGATCAAGATTATAGGTAACCGGATCAATATCGACAAGCACCGGCCTAGCCCCGAGTCGCACAACCGCTCCGGCAGTGGCAAAAAATGAATAAGGTGACGTAATAACTTCATCCCCCGGGCCGACACCGATCGCCATCAGGGCGATCAGAAGCGCATCGGTACCAGAGCTCACGCCGATCCCATACTTAGATTGGCAATAGGCGGCCACGCGTTCCTCGAGCTTGCCCACATCAGGGCCGAGAATAAATGCCTGACTCTGAAAGACCTGTTCCAGCGCTGCCATGATTTCCCGGTGGAGCGGCTTGTGATGCGCATTCAAATCGAGCAATGGAACTCCCATTCTGATCTCCTTGACTGTTTGGCTAGAGGGCTGACATTCCTGCGGAACCAGACAAGTACTGTCGCCCACAGGTTGCACAAGAGGCTTGCTTATCCTTGACCGAGAGTTTCACTCCGCACTGACACACCCATCCGGTCACACGACCAGGGTTCCCAACCACCAATGCATGATCGGGCACATCCTTTGTGACGACCGTGCCTGCGCCGATAAACGCATATCGACCGATAGTCACTCCACATACAATGGTAGAATTTGCCCCCAGTGTCGCTCCTCGCTTCACAAGCGTCTGTTTCAGCTCGTTCATTCGTGGAATCTCGCTCCGGGGATTAAACACGTTGGTAAAAACCATCGATGGTCCGCAGAAGACGTAATCCTCAAGGGTGACACCTTCGTACACCGACACATTGTTCTGAATTTTGACTCCATCCCCTACGGTGACGTGCGGGCCGACGACGACATTCTGACCGATCTTACACTGCTTCCCGATGCGCGACCCTTTCAGAATGTGGGACGTATGCCATATGCTCGTGCCTTCTCCGATATCGACTCCTTCATCGACGAAGGCCGATTCATGGGCAAACCACTTGGAAGCGGTTTGCCGCCCTGTCACCCTGGCATTCCCGCTCCGCCGTTCCTCCAGGGCCTCCTGGCATCGTTGCAACACGGAAAGAACCCGCAAGCCCTCCTCCCCATCGGTTCGCGGACGCCGACGGGTCCGTACGGACTCTACAAAATGCGCACATTCCTGTTTGAGCGGCTCTTCGGTTCCGACGTCGACGGATTGAGCCTCTGCACGATTTGCTATGGGAACCTGGCCTTTCCATTGGATGGAATGCGGATATAACAGCAGCTTGTCTTTCTTTTCCAAGTCATCAAAAACCGCCATTTTTTGATCGCCAACCACGATCAGTTTTTGCTCTTTAAACGGATGAAGCCACGAGACAAAAATATGCGCTTTGACGCCACTCGGAAAAGCAAGCAGTGTCACGGTCGTGTCGGCAATTTTCTCGTGCAAATAATTCCCGCCTTGGGCAATGACCGAGTGCGGGGTCTCCCCAAGGAGGCCAAGCGTAACCGAAATGTCATGCGGGGCGAAACTCCAGAGAATATTTTCCTCGCGACGGATCTTTCCAAGATTGAGGCGATTCGAGTAAATATACTGAATTCTCCCCAACTCGCCTCCGTCAATAAGCTCTTTGAGCTTCAGGATCGCAGGATGGTACCAGAGCAAATGCCCAACCATCAGGATGCGGCCATGCTCTCGCGCCAACGCAACCAGCTTTTCTCCTTGCTCAACGGCCAGACAGAGCGGTTTTTCAACAAAGACATCTTTACCCGCCAACAAAGCCTCACGAACCATGGTCGCATGAGTTTCGGCAGGAGTCGAGATCGCAACGGCTTGAATGGACTTGTCTCCCAGAACTTCGGCATAGGAGGTGATTGTCCGGCATTGAGGATACTGTTTGCCCAGCGTCTGAAGCAGCTCAACGTTACTATCGCATACAGCCGAAAGGACGCCGAGTTGGGAAAAATTCCGAACCAGATTCTTACCCCAATATCCTGATCCGATTACCGCAACAGTAATTTCCGGCTGCGCTCGATGGTCAGATATGTCAACCATGATGTTTCCTTTCCTCCTCCCCGTTTCAAGGTGAGATTGGGCAGGGGGAGCTGCTCTTTCTCGAAATTAGGTCTCCGAACGGAGGAATCAGCTACGTAAGTATCGCGCGTGACCTTCTCTGTGTGGCGACCTCACTGATTACCCAATTCGTTCTTTTCTATCACAATACCCTACAACACCTCTAGAAGTTCACCGATCTTTGCGCATGTGAGGAAGTCATCTAGCAAGAGAGGGAGAGGGGAGACGGCCTATCCTTCCTGCAATAGGTTAGGTTGGGGGGAGCGGCTCGAGAGTGAAGCTGGGAAACCAGTTCGACATCCGTCTAGAATTGGTTTCGCATATGATGGCGCGGTCGAGGCGCTCGTACGACGCGATAGGTATCCGTCCCCTGCGTCAAGGCCCGATGCATCGGATCCTTCCCCATCAGCCGCATCACGAGCCCCATCGGAGTGATAAGAAGATAGTAAATGATCCCAAGTATGATTCGTGTGTTGATCGTGCCAAGAACATGGCCGACTTTCATCCATCCCCCGTGAACCTGCTTCAGGCTCTGCGGTGCTACCGCACCAAGAACGATGAGCAGGCTCCCGAGAATCATCGCCCACAAGCGCGGCGACTCGCTACGGAACACGAAAGGCCATAAACCGATCACCGCAAACACGCCACCGACCAGCAGACCGAACTGCCGTAGATCCTTCATCGTAGGCTGTGGAATTGTTCGAGCCATTGCACAATCTCCTCAATCAAGCTCAAATTCTTTTTGCCAGTTGGTATCTTGCTCCAACGGTTTTTGTTGCGTTTTATAGAGCACGCAGTTCTCCAGAACGAGCACATCCATTTCGGTTCGCATGAAGCATCGGTAGGCATCTTCCGGCGTACACACAATCGGTTCGCCCCTGACGTTAAAGGAAGTATTGACCAGAACCGGATAACCGGTCTGCGCTTCAAACGACTTAAGCAGTCGGTAATAGCGAGGGTTCGTGTCCTGATGAACGGTTTGAATCCTGGCCGAATAGTCCAAATGGGTAACGGCTGGAATATCGGACCGTGGAACATTCAACAGGTCTATCCCCCAGAGATCAGACCGATCGGCGGACAATGGCAACCGCCGTTTCTCCATGACCGGCGCCACCAGCAACATGTAGGGACTATCCGTATCCATCTCGAAAAAGTCGGCCACTCTCTCCCTCAGGACCGAAGGCGCAAACGGCCGAAACGACTCGCGATACTTAATCTTCAGATTCATCACCGATTGCATCTTCGTACTTCTCGCGTCCCCAAGGATGCTTCGGCCACCAAGCGCCCGAGGGCCGAACTCCATTCGCCCCTGCAACCAGCCTACAACCTTTCCTTCGGCAAGATCCTTTGCTACCTGGTCATAGAGGTGCTCATCATCCAGCAATTCAAACGGAGCCTCAATCTGCTTGAGATACCGCTCAATTTCAGCATTGGTATGTCGCGGCCCCAGATAACTCCCGCTCATCCGGTCAGCACTGGTCGAAGCTCTCGGCCGGTCATCATAACGATACCAGGCACTCAACGCTGCCCCCACTGCCCCGCCCGCATCTCCGGCCGCAGGTTGGATCCAGATGCCTTTGAAGGGGCCTTCCCGTAGAATTCGCCCGTTTCCTACACAATTGAGCGCGACCCCACCCGCCATACACAGATAATCGACGCCGGTTTCATGATGGAGCGTTCTCGTCACACGGAGCATAACCTCTTCGGTCACTTCCTGGACTGAACGGGCCAAATCCATTTCTCGTTGCGTCAGCTTACTCTCCGGCTTTCGGGGTGGCCCACCGAATACCTCATCGAACTTGCTTCCCGTCATCGTCAATCCAGTACAGTAGTTGAAATAGTCCATATTGAGGCGGAAGGTTCCGTCCGGCTTGAGATCAAGGAGATGGTCATAGATGGCCTTGACATACTTGGGTTCACCATAGGGAGCCAAACCCATGACCTTATATTCGCCGGAATTGACTTTGAAGCCGGTGTAGTAGGTAAAGGCTGAGTAGAGAAGTCCCAACGAATGAGGAAATGGGATTTCCCAGAGCGGCGTCAACGCATTCCCTTCGCCAAGCCAAGCCGAGGTCGTGGCCCACTCCCCGACGCCATCCATACAGAGGACGACCGCCTTGTCGTAGGGCGACGGATAAAAAGCAGAGGCTGCATGCGATTCATGGTGCTCACCGAACAGGAGTTGCGGTAGCTCCGACTGTTTCATTCCCGGAGCGAGCGCCATAAATTCTTTTGCCAGCAGGTTGCGGAGCAGCAGCTTTTCCTTCAGCCAGACCGGCATCGCGGCGACAAACGACTGAAGTCCCTTCGGAGCAAATGCCAGGTAGGTTTCAATTAACCGTTCGAATTTCACGAGCGGTTTATCATAGAACACGATATATCGAACATCACGCAGGGTTATCCCTCCCTCCTTCAAACAGTAGGCGATGGCATGAGAAGGAAAACCGGGATCGTGCTTCTTTCTGGTAAATCGTTCTTCCTGAGCAGCCGCTATGATGTTTCCATTACGAATCAGACACGCCGCGCTGTCGTGATAAAATGCAGAGATCCCTAGAATATGACTCATAGCGCACTCCTTCACACGATGCCAGCCCCATTGACCTCATCATTATTTTGTTCATCTATCACAATTGGCCACAACACTCTTATTCCCGATGTCAAATACCAGAGAATTTTCATCATCCAGAAGGAAACTAAAGCATCGGAACCCACTCTCAAAAACAAACACGAACATTCCGCACTAGGAGCGTAGGTAGCTCATACCGAGAGATAGCGCATATATTTTAGCCAACGGCGGCCTGACCCTCCTCCGTTTATTACACCACAGCCAGCGAAGGTGACTCCTGTGCGATCCGGGCCCGGTCCTGATGGTTATGGATAAACTCAATCGGGGTCATATCCCCAATGGTACTGTGCGTCCGCTCCTCATTATATTCCCGTCGCCAGGCTTCAATCACGAGCTGCGCTTCCTGTAACGTCAGAAACCAGTGTTCGTTGAGGCACTCATCGCGAAACTTGCCGTTGAAGCTCTCGATAAAGGCGTTCTGTACCGGCTTCCCTGGCTGAATGAAGTGCAGTTGCACGCCGCGCTGCACCGCCCAGGCATCCAAGGCCGTCCCGGCAAATTCGGGCCCGTTGTCCAGGATCAAGGTGTCCAGCAGCGGACGCGTGGCGAACAGCCGGTCGAGAATCCGGCACACCCGTGCCCCGTCAATCGAGACATCGACTTCAATCACCGGCACCTCTTTGGAGCGGGGATCCGTCATCGTCAAACACTTGAATCGCCGGCCATTGGCCAGCCGGTCATGCACAAAGTCCATCGCTTAACAGCGTCCTGGCTGCGTGGGTTTCGGCAAGGCAACTCGGGGCACCGCCGCGGCCTTCTTCCGTCGTCGCCGCTGTAACGAGAGCCCTTCGTCGTGATAATATAGCCGTTCCACCTTCTTATGATTCACCTGCCAGCCTTCCCGTCGCAATCGCACATAGATCCTGGGGCAGCCATAGCGTCGCTTGGTCTCCGCAATCTCCCGGATTCGCGTCCGTAGGTCCGCATCGTCCCAACGCCAACCACGGTACCGCAGCGTGTTCCGATCCAATGCGAGCAACTGACCCACCCGCCGCTCACTCAGCCCAAAGCGCTCGGCCACCCACTGAGCTGCCGATCGCATCGCCTTGGGCCTTACCAGTTTTTTGCGGTGAAGGCTTTCAACGCCTGAAAGTCCAGCACTTACTCCGCCACCAGCTGCTTCAGTCGCCGGTTTTCGTCCTCCAGCTGACGGAGCTTCTTCACGTCACTGACTTCCAATCCCACATACTTGGTCCGCCACTTATAAAACGTGGCATCCGAGATGTCGTGCTTGCGGCAGAGCTCCTGCACCCCAAGCCCCGCGTGGGCATTCTTGAGCACTACGATGATCTGTTCCTCCGTGTGCCGTTTCCTGGTCATGGCTCCCTCCTGTGGGGCCCATTTCAGCACAGTCGGACTTCCTCACCAATGGTCTATTCGGGGGGAAGGTCAATCCCCTAGTATTCCACAAGCTTCACTTAATTTACTCATTACCTCAATTAGGCATTCGCATATTCGCTGCAACCTGCTGTTCAGCCTGTCTCTGTGATGTCTTCAGCGAAGACAAGTGTGCAGCAACAAGTTTGGCAATGGCCATATGTCCATGTTCATTTGGGTGCCCGTCATAGGAGACCTGGTAGGGCTGCCCCCCAGACATGAGTTGTTCTCTCAACACTGGCAACGTATCGAAGTATTCAATGCCATCATATTCAAGAAAATCCTTTGTAATTTTCCAAACTCTCTCCTCATTTTCTACAGTGCGGCGAAAACCCGCAGGGGGATCCTTCCACAGTCGACGAAATACTGTCTCCTTCGTAGGTATCAGCACGACAATAAACCGGATATTTTTTTTCGCCGCCAACTCATGCATTCTTCGCATAGCCCTCAATGAAATCTGCAGCCCTTCTAGAACTCGAGGATCGTTAAGATCAATGGCCAAGAGACGATAGGCACTTGTAAAAATGGTCTTGAACGGTCCATCGTTAAACACCTCAGAGGACTCGGGATGTGCTCCCGCGAAGGCCTTTGCCGCCTCCCATTGGTCTTTGGGAGTGTTGGGCATATTGACCAAGCGCACACTCTCATCCCATGCCTTACTGAAAAGGACCCATAGCCTCGAACGTTGCAAAAGCGATCTCCAGAGACTGACATTCGTCGTCTCCTCATTGGTTCTCATCGAAAACATTTGTGTTGCAAGCTTGTGTATTGGCTTCGACTGCTCCAGTTCTCGCACACTCTCTTGCAACTTCGGCTCAGGACTTTTTAAGTCAGGGAATTGTCCTTTGTTGTATACGAGCCTGAATGAGTCGATCAAATCATTGCCCACATAAAACGCCTCGATGATAATATCAGGTGAAAAGGCAACAGCCTCATCCCAGAGAGCAAGACTGTGAGTAGGCCCATAGCCACCGTAGGCCATGCTGTACACCGTTTTCCCAGACATTGATCCTAATTTCCTTGGCCACGCATCCTTCGGTGCCACACCAGTGCCGTACGTTTGGGAATCACCAAGCACGACGATAGATGCCTTGTTGGGAACTTCGGGATTGCGGAAACCGTTACGATCATGCCCCGGAACGCCCGGCCTTGGTCTATGACCGAGACGTGGATCAGGAATAACATTCTCGCCTGAGAGTAACCACTCAACCCTTGGGGACATGAATGCTAATAGACCAAGTATCATCTCAAGAATGCCGATGCTAACCCCAATGACTAACAATCCAACAAAGAGACCGCGTTTCTTGTTCATCTTCATGTGCGACTTCTTAGAGCCTGTTCATAATCTTTTGAGGAATAGGACGAGGAACGCGAGAACGGCTATATTGAGACTTGTGGCAAATTTGCGTTCACAGTTTTTCCAGAGAGCGTCCTGAAATCTGGCATCTCTGACGGAGCCTTCGTCCCGCCAAACACCTCTGCAGCCCACGCCAGCAATTGCTGCTTCCATTCGGTGATCTGAGTGGAATGGGCACTGAATTGCTCGACCAACTCGGCGAGCGGCTTGTCGCCTTTCACGGCGGCCAATGCCACCTGGGCTTTACAGGCTACTCCGTGATTCCGTCTTGTCCGTCTCATTGCCTCGCTCCTCTCGTAGGGCACCTCCCGGTGGCGTGGATGAGGCCAGGCACCACCTTATCATACTGTCCGAATTTCCGGAGCCCTCTCTGAATAAGATGTATAACACCTACCCAACTCCTAGAGTGAGAAGAAAACGCTGCTCATTAAAACAAGGTATAGATAAATGGAGCCACTGCCGATCCCTGTGTCAACACGATCAATGTACCGAACAAAAGTAGAACTAACAAAATCGGCATCAACCAAAACTTTTTCCGCTCTCTCATGAATGCCCACAGTTCCATAACAAACCCGCCCATGATCTTCCTCCTGGACTTTTCATCCTCAAAAGACTGCCAGAGACTCAGGTCACCCGTGTAGCCTTGAATATGGCAAGGTGATTTCTCTCGAAATCAGCCTGTACTCGTAGCCATATTTCAACGCCCGATGACTTTCAGCTTCTCAAACTGACCCGCAGATTATTTAAGTAATTCACCATCTTTCTGGCAACTTGTCCACCCCCACAATAGGGTGGAGCGCCCTCTTCCCCGTTCCCCGGAACGTCTTGCCACGCTTCCGGAACCCATTCCCAAAATGGGCAAGCGGGGCCGTTCCGCAGATTTTAGTTCTTCAATGTTTGAGCTGGATGATGTGGCCGCTAATATCCTCCACCATATGTTCAGCCATCACGCGATGGCCTTCCGCATTGGGATGGCCGTCAACCTTGGAATTCACGACCGACGATACGCTAAGCCCCGCAAACCAAGGCGCCATATCCTTGACCGGAACTCCCTTGACATGCCTCACGACATCGGCAAGTAGTAAATTGTTCTCGTCCGGATGCATTCGCCGGAAGAACACCATGAGCGGGATGTTGCGTGCTTCACACATCGCAACCAATTCCTCTAAAGCTGACATGGACTCCCGCCACCCTCTTGCTTGCTGCAAGGAATTGCCCGTTGACTCCGACTGAGGCTTCGGCAATGCATAGGTATAGGTATGGTGTACCAGCCGATAGAACCAGAGCTTTCCCACCATAGTTTTTACCATATCCGGGAAGGACTTTCCCCAGGGAGAACTCTCAGTCCATGGATCAAACGGCCCCTTGTTCACCTCGACATCATTCTGCACGTAGGTCAACATCACCAAATCCGGCTCCAAGGAGAGTCCTTCCCGCTTGAAATAGGTTACCTCCTGCACCGTGTTGTACCCCCCAACCCCACTGTTGATCACACGCACCGGACGGTGAAGTCGATTCTGTAGCAACGGTTCGAGCCGGGCAGCAAACGTCTTGTCTTGGTCCACGCCTGTTCCAAAGGTTACCGAATCTCCAAGCGCAAGCACCCGATACTCATTCTCTCCTTTCGGTAGGATCGGCCGGTCTCGCAGACCACGCTCGTTATACATTACGAGCACCTGGCCATAGCGAGTCTCCCAGGACGGTCTGTGCCGGAAGATGAGATCGTCATCCGCCAGCTTGTCACGCATGTAGTCTCCGGCCTGCTCATAGTAAGAAATCCCGAGCGGATCCACCGCACGAATGACCAATTCGACCGCGCCGACCGAGAAGCATAATGATAGGCTGCTTACCAAGATTCCTGCTCTGGCCTGATACAGTTTAAGATACCAAGCAGCCTTCGCCAGCGACAGGGCAAGGGCAATGCCGGCAAAACAAACCAGCAGTGCAAGATACCCCCAGCTATACCGACCGAACACCACCGGCGTATGCGACCGGTAGGTGGCCAAGAGCAGGACCATACTCCAGGCCATGATCACGAGGCCAATTTTCATATATTTCAGGTGTGTGTTCATCTGTGGAAGCGTCAGCCGTTTATCCGCTGTTTTGTGGCAGAAAGAAGCCTCTTTACCCTTTCCCACGGACCTGGCTCCCGCCACTGCCGGCAAGGTCCTTGATGATTCCCGACAAGACACCCCACGCATAGGCGACGTGTAGGATCGAGGCGGCAACAGGAAAGAGAACCGCAACACGCCAATCGCGATTGCCTTTCAGTGTCACACCAGCAATGAGCAATGCCGTCCCGTACAGTACAGGCAACAGACCTGTCAGGAGTTTCCACCAGCCCGGCAATAACAATCCTATGATCACACTCCCCAGCATCAGAGACATAAAGAGTGGCGGCACAATTTGACGGAACGAAGCCGGGACCCGATGCTTTCTCAAGACGGCAACCCGCCAGTATCCATACTCAAAATATTGACGAAAAAGCGATTTGACGGTTTCTCTCACAAAGTACGTCGCTCGAGCACGAGGCGAGAGAAACACCTTCCCTCCTTGCTTCGTGAATCGATAATTCAACTCATCATCTTGATTGCGTACCAACGTTTCATCATACGGCCCAACAGATTCAAAGACCTCCTTTCGAAACACGGGAAAGCAAGCACCTTCGGCATAGCCTTCAAAGTCAGGGTGCCGATGTCTGGCATTCCCGATCCCCACGGGATGAGACATCGCGGCAGCAACGGCCCGTCCAAAAAGGCTCGTGCCTACGCTAATAATGGGGCCGCCGACGCATCCAGCCTCAGGATGCTCCTCGAGTAGACCGGCACAAACCCGCAAGTAGTCCGAAGCATAGTTACAGTGGGCACCCAAGATGGCAATATACCGGCCCCGCGCCTCACGAATGCCGGCATTCATCGCAGAAGGTGTCACTCGCCGGGGATTATCGACGACACGCAGTTCAGAATGTTGTCCGCAAAGATTTTCCAAGATCTCGCGTGTGCCATCGTCTGAAAGTCCATCAACGATGATAACTTCCATTCCTCCCTGAGGCCGCTCCTGGCTTAAGATCGATTGCACACAGGTCTCGATATAGTGACGTTCGTTACGGCAGGGAATGATTGCGGAAATCAGCGGTTGCTCTTTAGGAACCGAGTGAGGTCTCATACTTCATACATATAGAAAACGATTGCAGGCGTCTTCATCTCAGAATTCGTTGGTGATCGGCGCAGTTTCCCGCAGTATCACTTGCCCACCTACCACCCTTATTGTTCTGGAATAAAAATGACAGGAATGCTCAGGTTACCTCACGTTCTGATTTAGTCCCAGCCAATATTCTCGCTTTGGCGATCATCAGAGACTAATGCGCTCCTCAAAAAAACAACCCCCCACCTCTCGGTACCGTATGCATGGCCATACTATTCCTTCAAATTATATTGTCAACTAGATGAATATTATAACGTAAAATCAGCAACTTATACAAATTAAACCATGGCACGAAATGTGCTTCATTGGGAGACGGCGCTACGTTTTTTACCGAGGTAGGCCAAGTGCTATCTCTATTTCCTGTTATTAAGGAGCTCATAATGGTAAACCGCCTGATCAAGTCCTCTATATTACTCTTGTTCTCCGGATTCTGTGCTTCGCTTGGCGCAGTGACGGCTCAAGGAGCCACGTACTACGTAGCCACAACGGGGAATGACTCCAATGCAGGTACATCGTCCAGCCCCTGGCGAAATCCTCAACGGTGTACAACTTCGCCCATCAAGGCCGGTGATACTTGCATCGTGCGCTCCGGCACTTATACAGACACGGACGGTAATGGAGTGGTTGTGTGGGTCTATGACAGAACAACGACACCTTCCGGTACTGCCTCGCAACCCATCACGATTAAGAGCGAAAAACCGCAGGGTGCGGTGATCGTCGCACCGAGTAACAGAAATGGCTTTGGATTCATTGTGCAGCGCCCTTACTACGTTATTGAAGGGTTTGATATTACTGGGGGAAACTACAGCGGAAGTTCTGGCGCGGGAGTAGGAATTAACGTCTTGTCACCTGGAAATGGAGTGATCATTCGATCCAACTCCATCCATCATATTGGCCGCAGTGCGTGCACAAACTCTTTAAACGCATATGTCGGAGTAAATGTTAAGGGTGTCTCCGGAGTACTAATTGAACGTAATCGTATCTTTACCATTGGAAGACGACGAAATGGCGAAAGTGGCTGTTCAACCATGTACTCCTCGCTTGATCATGGAATCTATGTCACGAGCACGTCAAATCTCACGATACGACGAAACGTCATCTACGATTCAAATCGCGGGTATCCTATCCATGTCTATCGAGGAACAACTACGAACCTTGCCATTTATCATAATACTCTCTCAGGGGAAAGCCCAACCGGAAGGCCCAAAGGACATATCTTGTTATCCTCTACAATTAAAACCGCGCAAATTACAAATAATATATCGGATCATGCCGTCAGCGGTATGGTCTGTATCACCGGGTTGTCAGCCAGCAATGTCACGATCCGATACAATATGAGCGATACCGTCGTTAATTGTCTGGGAGGGAGTTATTCTGGAGTGACATTCTCTGGGAATATAGACAAAGTAAGTAGCCTTGGCTTCTACAACAAATCAGCAAACGACTTTCGACTTGTATCTGGAAGTGCTGCCATCAACCGAGGCACAAATTCTGGCGTACCTGTCGTCCCGGATGGAGCTCCAGACATTTCAGCCTATGAGTATTCTACACAGAATAATCTTGCATCTCCCCTTACACCTTCTGGACTGCGTACGCAGTGATGGATGACTGCTGCCTTTGGTTCCGCATTGAGACAATCTTTAACGAGAGCAGAGGGCTTCTTTGGTGGTCTGTTCCTCCTGATGTTGACTGATGAACTCGCACGGCATCAGGGGGCCTAGGCTCAGGACTCATTAAGTTTAGGGTTCCCTCCGCCAATCATCTGTGCTTCACTCAGGTCGGAGGTGGCCATGAGTGACGTGTTTCTGTTAACCACGCAGCAGTTGAACCGGATCAAGCCCTATC
>CAADGK010000033.1 GCA_900696515.1 uncultured Nitrosospira sp.
AATCGCCACTCCCGTGCCAGACGGTCGCGATACTCGATCATCGCCGGAATTTTGTAGCTGGTATCGACATGGAGCAGTGGGAACGGCACATGCCCAAAGAAGGCCTTGCGTGCCAGCCACAGCAGCACGGTGGAATCCTTGCCCATCGACCAGAGCATGGCGAGATTGTTGAAATGTTTGTAGGCTTCTCGCAGGATGTAGACACTTTGATCTTCCAATTGACGAAGGTGTTTCATGACCCCTGTTCTTTCCGATTCTTGTTCTACGCCGCCACCGACTGTTTGACGAGATCCTCCAGCTTGCGAGCCGCAGCGCCTCCTTCAATCGCGGCGCGAGCGGCTGCGAAGCAAGCGGCAAGCGATGCCCCTTTCCCTGCGGCATACAGCAACATCGCCGCATTCATCACCACCCAATCCTTTTGACCGCCCTGCACTCGACCCTGCAGGATTCCACGAAGGAGGTCCGCTTCCTTCTCACGCTGGTCCGGCGGAAATCCAGCCATCTCGCGGGATGGGGCAAATACCAAGCCGAAATCCTTTGGCGACACACCGATCGGCGTGATCCGCTCGTCGCGCAATTCCAATACTCTGGTCGCCATTGAGGCCGACAACTCCGGATCACCCTCGACTCCCCGCACGACCAACGCATGGGGGCACCCAAGGATACGCAAGGCTTCGGCCGTCTTTTCAAAGTGCGGCGGATGCGACAAGCCCACGACCTGCACCTTCGCCCGAGCCGGATTCAGGAGTCTGGCGATTGGATGGAACACGTTCCTGACTCCAAGCGTCTGGCGCATTTCCAGAAATCGATAGACAGGTGGGTGGTAGAGGCCGATGTCCAAATAGGCAAAGCCAGTTCGGGTCACCTCCTCGGCAACCTGCTTGGGTTCAGCATCCACGGGAATCCCGAGCGCCTTTAACACCCCGGCCGCGCCGGGCCGTCCAGGAATGCCGTCATAGCCGTGCATCAAGACTGTTGCCCCGGCTGCTGCTGCCACGATCGATGCCGCGACAATTGCGTGAAAGGTGTCCTGCTTCCCGGCGTAGGTCGGCACATCCACGACAGCCAACCCTCGAGAGACAGACAACGGCGGCACATATTGCCGAGCAGCCGCCGTCAATCCCGCCAACTCAGTGACGGACTCCATTTTGAATCGCATGGCGATGAGGAAGGCTCCGACCTGAGCGGGGCTTGCTTCACCCTCGACCAACGCCTTCATCGCTTGCTTACACTCGTCCCACGTGAGGTCTTTGGACGCTTTGGGGCCCTTGGCAATTTTTGCGAGAATTTCGTGAAATGGCATATTACGATTTGTGAAGCCCGCACTCGGTTTTGGCACTACCCTGCCAACGGCCCGATCGAGGATCTTGCCCCGGCATCACCGGTTTGGTGCAATGGGTACAGCCAATGCTGGGGTAATCCTGATCATGCAGCGGGTTGTAGGGAACTTCGTAAATCTTGATGTAGCTCCAGACATCGGTCCAGCTCCATCGCGCCAGTGGATTGACCTTAACCAAGCGGAATTTCTGGTCCCACTCGATCAAACCCGCGCTCGCTCTTGATGGAGCTTGGTCGCGCCTGATACCGGTGATCCATGCGCTGTACCCCTTCAGCACACGGGTCAGTGGCTCAACTTTCCGAAGTTGGCAACACTGATCAGGATTGCTCGTCCAGAGTGCGTCGCCATAGGACTCTGCTTGTTTCTGGGGTGTCAGCAATGACTTCACCTGAATGACCTGCACAGGCTTCAGCCCATATTGTTCAATCACTCGATCTCGGGTCGCATAGGTTTCAGGAAACAAAAAATCAGTATCGAGGTAGAACATCGGCACCAAGGGGTTGATTCGATGCGCCATATCAACGAGAACTACATCTTCCGCCCCGAAACTGCAGGCCAAGACGATCTTTGGATGGTACTTCTCAATGGCGTAGGCCAACACATCTTGCGGCGATTTCGCCTCGAAGGAATCACTGAGCGTCTTAAAATCAGGATTCTCCACGCTAGCCTTCAACCTTCTCGACTAAGATGCGATAATGATCGGTTTGCGGTTCCAGAGCTTCCTGGATCAAGACCTTATGCCCATCATTCTTGAGGCTCATGGGCACATTCTTGATCGGTTCTCCCGCGTCAAGCCAGACTTCCAGCTTCTCCCCTGCGTCCATCATTTCAAGCTTCAGCTTGGTCTTCACATAGTTCATCGGGCAGGCGACGCCACGCAGGTCGTAGACCGGGGCTCCGGTCGGAGTTGGAGCAGCTGGTTTAGCTTCAACGGGAACAGGTGCGGGCGCGGCCGGAAGCTTCTCTTCTTTCACGGCTGCCAGCTTAAGATCCTTCCCCATCTGGTCCGTGGCGGCACGGCAGGCTTCGACAAAGCCCTTGGCAAACGCCATCTTCTCGCGCGCCGATTCGGGCGAGGTTTCTTTGGGACCGAGATCGCCGACCTTCTTGGTGAGGTCTCGATAAATGGATGGCACGATCCCCTTCTGGACAATCCGGCTGTCGAATTCGGTGAAGGTTTCGGAATCCGTCGATGGTTCCAATCCCTCCGTCACAAGCAAGGCCTTCGCCGCCGCCAACACGGCGCGATACGATTTATTCACCGACACGGAATACTGATGCTTTTCGACCAGTAACTTGGCTTGATACAGCTCTTGATCCGCCTCCAAAATCCCGTTTTCAATCATCTCCAGTGCGCCGCCGGCACACTCGCCCGGGCCGAGATCCTCCAGAATAAACTCGTCCTCCCCTTCCCAGTCATAGTAGAAGGTCGAATCATCTTCATACGAGGGAACGATCGTGTAGGGAATCAACTCGTCCTTCAGCTTGGCCTTCCCCATACGGGCAATGAACTTCGTGAGGCTTTCATTTGCCTGACGATCATGCCGATACACGTCGATCAAATGAGACAGCGCCGCCGGGACGGCTTTCGCCGGCAACTTCACGATCATTTGGCCAATCTTGGCCGTACCGTTGACCGATCCACCAAGGTGCAGCTCATAGTGGGGTGCGACATGTTCACCGATGCGCTTCCCGACGCCATGCAGCCCGATCGTGGAGATGTGGTGCTGCGCGCAGGAGTTATGGCAACCACTGATTTTGATATCCACACCCGTCAACTCTTCCGGCACCCGCCCGGCAGGAAACACCTCGGCCAGCGCTCGCGCCAAACCTTTTGATGAGGTGATGCCCAGCCCACAGGTATCGGTTCCGGGACAGGCGATGATGTCCTCGACGAGTTCAGCGCCGGGATCGGCTAGCCCCTGAGATGCCAGGTCCTCATAGAGATGTTGAATCTGATCGGCCGGGATCCATCGGATCACCAGATTCTGATTAATCGTCGTGCGAAGATTCCCGTTGGAGTACCGGTCCGCCAGATCTGCGACAAACAACAGCTGTTGTGAGGTGATATCACCCATAAAGAGCTTGATCGCCGCCGTGACATACCCCTCCTGCTTTTGCCGGACGACGTTGGTCCGCTTCCACATGTCAAATGGGGTCTCCTGGCCGACCGGATGGGTTCCGGTTCCATTCCCGTTTCCATTGGCGGTCCCGTTGCGAATCGGCATGATGAGTGCCGGTGGTGCATCCTGGTAAGACAGTAAGGCGATCGATCCATTGTTCGGAAGGGCATGCCCCATTGCGGTATAGGCAGCCTCCCACCGGCGCTTGAATTCCTCGAAGCCTAACTTGTCGATCACAAACTTCATGCGGGCTTTGTTCCGGTTTTTCCGGTTGCCAAGCGTATCGAACACCTTGATGACGGCTTCGATACTGGGAATCAGCTCCTCCATCGGAGTGAACTCTCTGAGCAACTGGGCAATCCGCGGTGTGGAACCCAACCCTCCACCCGCGACCATACGAAACCCGATGACCCCGTCCGCACGCTTGACCGCCAACAATCCGATGTCGTGAATCGGCGTGAGGGCACAGTCGTGCGCACAACCGGAAAACGCAATCTTGAACTTGCGCGGCAGGCTTTGATTCAAGGGATTCCGCAGCAGATGGTAGGCGACCGTCTTGGCATAGGGTGTCACATCGAACACCTCGCCTTGGCACACGCCGGCCAAGTGGCAGGCCGTCACATTTCGAACCGTATTTGCACAAGCCTCCCGCGTGGTCAGGCCGACTTCAGCAAGGCCTCGCATGATGGTCGGCACATCTTTCAGCTCAACAAAGTGCATCTGAATGTCTTGTCTGGTTGTGACATGACCGACACCCGTCGCATAGCGGTCTGCCAGTTCAGCCACACGGCGGAGCTGGTTCGCAGTAATTCCCCCGAACGGAATCTTGATCCGCACCATCTGGACCCCAGGCTGACGCTGACCATAAATGCCGTACTGTAATCGGAACGGCTTAAAAAGGTCCGTGGAGACATCTCCCGCCAATGTCCGCATGGCTTCGGTTTCAAAGGTCTCGATTTCTTCCAGAATGGCGGAGGGAATCGGTTGTGTCTCAATATGGGGGATGGCAAGAGATGCACTGTCATTCATGGGTCACTCCTTAGTCGCCTGGAAGAAGAAGCCTTTACTATCAGATATGGTACATGGGGCTGCGTTGCGCATCCGCAAGCCGCTGACGTGCCGCCAACTGCTCAATCGTGATGCCCTCGAGAACTTTCCGCTCGGCCTGTTGAAGTTGCTCGCACACATCGCCCAGAAGGAGATCAGATTTTCCCATGTGACGCTGTCGAGGCAGCGGATTGACGCCCGACCGATGAAAGACCGGCCCTTCAAGGGATTCGAATATCTCAGCAAGCGAAAGGTCCTCTGGTTTCCGTGACAATAAATATCCGCCCTGCGCCCCACGTTGGCTTTCGACCAACCCGGCATTCTTCATGGTATGAAGCACCTGTTCAAGAAAACGAAGGGGAATGCCCTGGCGCCTTGAGACAGCCTTGGCTTGAATCGGAGCATCTTTTGCGTGGATGGCCAGATCAATGGCTGCCATGATTCCATAGCTCACGCGCTTGGACATTTTCATTCTTTACAATTCCTGTAGGAATTAGATTCACCCACTCTACCTGCCCGATCGTGAACCTGTCAAGATCGACTTACCCGCATCGGCTTCACGAACTACTGCCGTTCTAAGTACTTTCACCTTTGCATCCTGTTTTATTGCAGCTTCCCAATTCCAAGTCTCTGGCGAGCTCCAACTCTTTGTAGACTTGATCTTTTTCCATACATGACACCTCAGTGGATGCTGTCCGGCAGAAGGCCCTGGCCGAAAATCAGATTGACATCAATTCTGCCCCGGGCAATAATCCGCGCTCTTCTTCTACATGGTGCCTTCATGCCAGCAACACCGCCTACATACAATATCGTATTGCTTGCGACGGACCCGTCCGTCCATGCCCAAGTTCAACAGATCTTTACGGATTCCTCCATCAGCATGTTCCGTGATGCCGCCGCTTTCCAGAGCCAGTCATCAAACCATCAGCGGGTGGATATCCTCATCGAGGAATTATCCGACACACAAGGCGCTGTCACTCCACGGCTCGACCATCGTGATTTCACTCACACTCTTTTCATTCAAGGTTCGCGCGCGGTCTTACAACAAACCTTGAATATGATCCAAACCGTGGTCGCACCAGGCGGCCCCCAGTTGAGCAAAGCCCGGGACGGGTCTCTGGAAAATTACTTGGAAGTAAAAATGGGTGAATTCGTCAAAGGGATGCGCAACGGATCCGCAAGGAACCTTCACCCGATCCTCATCTCCGCCGTCGAGCGCCCTCTCATCACATCGGCGCTACAAGAAACACGAGGCAACCAGATTCAGGCGGCTGAGTTGCTTGGACTGAACCGGAACACGCTGAGAAAAAAGATCGTGAATCTGCATATCCCGCTGAAACAGACCAAGTTACGGGCGAATCGCAGTGCGTGAGTGTGCCAGAGCAGTGTCACCGGAGTCATTTTCTCCATTTCTTCACTACCCACTTAAGGAGGGACATGATGACAAAGGAAGAGCTGATTGCGAAGATGGCCGCCTCGGCTGGAATCACCAAAGTCGCGGCGGGAACTGCCCTTGAGGCATTCACCGGCGCAGTGACCTCCTCACTGAAGAAGGGACAACGTGTCTCCCTTGTCAATTTCGGCACCTTTACGCTTTCCAAGCGGAAAGCACGAATGGGAAGGAACCTCAGAACGGGCGAGTCACTCCGGATTCCGGCGGCGAAAGTGCCCAAGTTTTCAGCCGGAAAAGAGCTTCGCTCCGCAGTGAAGTAGATTTTTCAGGGGTGCCGGCGAGAGGAGAAAGAGAAGGTGGTGGCTCCTTCAGGCTCCTGAAGGGCGACTGTCTTCTCTTTCGTTTTCTTGACAGTATCCTCGGGGCTATATTAGCATGCTTCCTCTTCTTGATAGGCGCGTAGCTCAGGGGGAGAGCGCTACCTTGACACGGTAGAGGTCGACGGTTCAAGACCGTCCGCGCCTACCATAGTGGAACATGAACGGTTGGGTTTGTCTTTACCGACGCTCACCCTCTGCGATTTTCCTCGTGCGCTCGGTTGTGTAGTAGACTCGATGAAGATTGCTCTCAAGGACGGCCACAGTACCGATACGAAAGCGGGCGACACCGCAGGAACCGCTCTTTCTTCTTTAGGAGTGTCGGGACCGGATGTGCTCGCAGCCAAGGTGGATGGTGCCGTGGTTGACCTGTCACGACCTCTTGCCGGTGGTGCCCTGATCGAACCGCTTCGATTTGATAGTGCAGAAGGGCGGGAGGTCTACCGCCACAGCAGTACCCACGTCATGGCGCAAGCGGTGAAAGAGCTGTTCCCTTCAGCTCAACTGACGATCGGTCCTGCGTTGGACGATAGTTTTTACTATGACTTCGCCTTCGAGCGTCCCTTCACGCCGGAAGATCTGGAAAAGATCGAAGCTCGTGCAGCGGAGATCATTCACCGCAACCTCCCCATTACACGGAGGGAGTTCTCCAAGCAGGAGGCCATCGATTTCTTCACATCTCGTGGTGAGCAGTACAAGGTTGAGTTGATTCAAGGATTTCCCGATCATGAGCCGATCACCGCATATACGCAGGGTGATTTCGTGGATCTTTGTCGGGGCCCCCATCTGCCAACGACAGGCCATATCGGTGCCCTCAAGTTGCTCAACATTGCCGGCGCCTACTGGCGCGGGGACGAGCGGAACCCGATGTTGCAGCGGATCTATGGGACCTCTTTTCCAACCAGAGCCGAGATTGATGCCTATCTGGCCAGGTTGGAAGAGATTAAGCGTCGTGATCACCGAAAAGTGGGGAAAGAACTGGACTTGATCAGCATACAGGATGACATCGGCCCTGGTCTCGTGCTCTGGCATCCGAAGGGAGCCGCGGTCCGCCTGTTGATTGAAAACTTTTGGCGCGAGCAACATATTCGTGACGGGTACAACCTGGTCTACTCCCCTCATACGGCCCGCCTTGATCTTTGGAAAACCAGCGGGCACCTCGATTATTATCGGGAAAACATGTTTCCGCCCATGAAGCTGGAGGGCAGCGAGTACCAACTCAAACCGATGAACTGCCCGTACCACATCATGATCTATCAGTCTCACCTGCGAAGTTATCGAGATCTTCCCATTCGTTATGGCGAGCTTGGAACCGTCTACCGGTACGAACGGACCGGGGTCCTCCACGGCCTCATGCGAGTGCGGGGATTCACACAGGATGATGCCCACCTGTTCTGCAGACCTGATCAGATGGAAGTGGAAGTCAGCAGGGTACTGGACTTTACATTTTTCGTGCTCCAGACATTTGGATTTACTGAATTCGAGGTGTTTCTCTCCACCAGGCCCAAAGAATCGGTCGGCGGCGATGAACATTGGACCTTGGCGACCAGTGCCCTAGAGGCTGCACTGAAGAGCCGCAACATCGCTTTTCAACTGGATCCCGGAGGGGGGGCGTTTTATGGCCCCAAGATCGACATTAAGATCAAAGACGCGCTCGGCCGCTCATGGCAATGCTCCACGGTCCAGGTGGACTTCAACAATCCCGAGCGGTTTGATTTGAGCTATATCGGAGAAG
>CAADGK010000034.1 GCA_900696515.1 uncultured Nitrosospira sp.
CGCTGACCGCGAGCACGGAGACCATGAAGGCGCAGATGGCGACCCACACCACGGACCTGGCCCGTACCATCCGGAAGGAAGTCACCGAGGTAGTGGAAACGACCGAGACGCGACTGCGCAGGGCCACCACAGTGGGGTACGTGAATCTCCTCGCAGCAGTCGTGACCTTTCTCTCAGCCGTCGTGGTCTATTGGACGCTCCGACCCTAACTCGCGAGACCACCCCGACAGATGGGGACAGTGGGGCGGCTCATGGGGCGAGCAATCGCGCCAGCGCGGACTCTGGCACGCCTGCAACGCCCCACCCGCCGAACTCAGAATCGGGCGTCCCCGCCCCCGTCGTGGGTGAGGGGCGGGAAACGCGATCAAACGAAGGAGAGGGAGTCGTGATTCCCTCCCCTCCCCCCTGCTGTCCCATCGCACCAGCTCCATTCCTCCTCAGCCTTTCGGCGTGGGCAATGCATCAGGATAGTGCTTGGCGATGATCCGATTGAGTCGCGTCACTAGATCAGGACGCTTGAAGGTCACATGCCCGTTCTGATTTTTAAACAGCCGAATGGAGACGTAGTCATTCTCGGCGAGCTTGGGCCATAATGAGGTCAGCTGCATCGCATCCGCAATGAGCCGATACGCTCCTCTCCGATGATCGGCCTCCGGCTTGCCATCACAGAGGTGAAAGACGCGGAGCAGATCGTCCAGATGATCGGTTTGCCGCATATTGGCGCTTCCATAGGAAGTCAAATACGTCATCACCATCCGCTTCCCAAATTTCTGTGGGAGATTCGTCTTGTAGTCCCAGGAGAGACGGCGAAAGCACTCAATCACCCCCTGCTCGAACATGTCCACCCGTGAATCATGGAGCGTGGCAAAGGTGGCGCGAATCGCCTCGCGCGTGAGTTCCGGCACCTGCTCTGCTCCGAGTTGCTCATCCACCTCCTTTCTCTTCGACGCGGACATCATGGACCGCAGGCCAGAATCCTGTAACAGCGTGGTCCATCCTCCGGCATCCACACAGGCTTGAAATGTCTCCAACAGCGTCGTACGGTTGGCATACTCACCCGTCACGCGGATGCCATTGCCTCGCCACCCGCGGGCCATGGAGAAGTCAGGAAATCCGAGCCGTGCCGCAGTTGCAAGGGCGTGAGCTTGCTCCAATTTTTCCAATGCTTCTTGGAACAAGGTCATGGCCGCGTCCCGTTGCTGCAACAGATTGGCAATGCTCAGACTCGGAATCAGGTCCTGCTGGGGTCCTGCGTCACCGTCCGGAGTCACAAAGATGGTTCCCTCTTGGTTCGTCATGCTGGCGTCCTTTCTGTTCCCACGGTCGGGCTCTCATCTGGAATCTGAAACGGGCCGATCCAGGTGCCTGGGTGAGCCTTCGCCGTGAGGTCGGCCACGATCTGATCTTGTGTCGCGTGATCCACCCCTTGTCGCGTCCAGCCTGCACGTGCTTGTCGTTCTGGATCATCCATCAGCGCTCCTTCAAAACGAAAAGAAGACACGGGGGCCTGTCGCTGACAGACTTCGCACATGGCAAAGGCTGTGTCGTCGTCCGTGTCTCCCTCATCGTCAAGGAAGGGCGTCTCATCCTCGCTGAGCCTCACGCGCGTGAGCATGGTCACAGTAAAGGGTCCCCAGCTCTGGCAATCCGGACAGTGCCAGCTTTCGCCCTCATTCGTATTCACCGATTCGTCGATCCTGCTTGGAGTCATGATGCTGTCCTTTCTTTCTCGTTCCCGACTATTATCCTGTTCCATTCGAGTCATCCGTCATCAGCACTTCGACCTGACGCATAACCCCTCCCCGTCCAGCCAGCCTTCATCGGCGAAGGACACGTGCCGCCCTTCCCCCATCACGATATGATCGAGCACGCGAATGCCCAGTAACTCGCCCGCGCTGACGAGTCGTTTCGTCAAGGTGCGGTCCTCAAGGCTCGGTGTGGGATCCCCCGAGGGGTGGTTATGCGAAAAAATCACGGCCGCCGCGCTCATGCACACGGCAGCTTTAAACGCCTCACGTGGATGCACGATCGAGAGCGTGAGGCTACCGACCGACACGACCTGATAGCCGACGGGGGTATTTTTCGCGTCGAGGAACAGCGCGAGGAATTCCTCATGCGGTCGTCCATCGAAGTGGGCCCGGAGAAAGCGGCACACCTCACTCGATTGTGAGAGCCGTGGTGCGCCGTACAGGGCCGAATGGGGTTCTTTCACCACCTGCAGCCGATAGAGGGGGATACAGACCGACGTGGTGTCATGCTGATGCTGGTTTGCTGCTACGATCTTCTTCGTCATCTTTTCACCTTTCTCTTTTATGTGATGCTTGGTCAGGGAGCCGGAACAGGTGCTCCCGTTTCGACTCCCCGCGTTTCGTCGACCGTCAATTCTTTTCCTGGAGATAATTCAGCTGTGCCGCACGTTCGAGCGATGCCAGATCCTGGCGCATGCGCTCACAGTAATGACGGAGATCCGTGAGGAAATCGGACAGGACTGTTTCGACCGCAGCGCCAGGCTCCCGCAAGGCGGCGACGCGATAGTAGGCCAGCGCCTGCGCGGCTCGATCGGCCCGAATCGCATTCGGATGCCTCTTCACTCGTCGAACATTCGCCCGATACATCGTTGTTGTGTTCATCCTCGTGTCCTTTCTGTTGGACTGTCTCCCCATGAGAACAGCCACCCACGAGACCAACGGCCACAGCGCGTCGACCGGCCCACCGGTCTCTTTCACGAACATGTGTTGCGCCTCTCACGCACAGCAGGAGGCGCAACACCATCTCCGAATCTGTGGCCACGGACGCGTGCGAGCGTGACAGCCCTCCGGGCCGTTGGCTGGCGCGGTTGCTGTCGGGAGTGCCACACACCGTGGGGGGCGAGGGAATTGGATGGAATGGGAAAACAGTCAGCACGGTCGAGCCGCCGCAGGCGACGCGACGGTGCGCGAAGGAAGGCACGGCGCTGGCGCGGTGCCACCGTGCTGTTGGAACGTTCCAACATATTGGTAAATCCATGCTCGGGTGAGCAAGAGTGGGGAGAAGGGAAAGGGAGTGGTCAGGCAAGGCCGACGAGCGAAAGATGCCCGCCGGCCCTGTCGAGCGAGTTAGTCGATCGCGCGAGAGATCAGGCCAGCCTCGGGATGGTCAGCCGCGAAGTCACGCAGCAGATGAAAGGAGTCGGCGATCCGAGGACCGAGTGGATCGTCCTCCAACAGGAAGGACACATGGCTGAACGTGAACAGGGACACGATAATCCCGGCGGCATCGCCCGACACCGTGGCCTCAAAGAAGTTGCCACTCTGTACGAGCCGATATTGCTCACGACTCGGCGCGAGATAGCACCCACCGTTGCTCAATTCATAGAAGTGCCAGTAGCCTCCGGTGTACGTCGGACACAGCTTGGCGAACTGCGAGTAGAGAGAGTTCTCTACGATGAGCATGTGCCTACCAAAGTGACGCGGCAGAAACGTGAGCCGTTCCTCTTCCAGCACCAAGGTCGCCACGATGGACTGTTGTTCGTGATTGAATGGCTTCATGTCATTTCCTCCGAATTGTCCCAGGCGGAATTGCCTGGGTGGAGGGTCTGCGCCACACCGAAAGCGCAGCCGTCAGGGCCGTGCGGAGCACGCTTGCGAGCATGCGGGATCGCCGCAGCGCAGGCCTTGACGGTGAGCACGGTGTGATAGCCTCACGACACACAGGCAAGCCCGCATCGTCCCCTCCTGTCGGTCTTTCTTCCCCACCGATGCGAGTGACGAGACCGGATTGAGGAGGCGTCTTCACACGGTCCATCTGCGCAGCGCGGATGGACCGTGCCAATCGAATACGGGTGCGGTGCGGCACGGCACGTGCGCGGTGTCGTCTATCGGTCTGTGTGTTTGGGGGTGATGCGTCAGCGATGTGCAGGGCGTGAGTCCCGCCGTCTGACGGGATGAGCGGAAGCGAACCCGGAGCCGCGCGGTTGCCGCAGGCGAGATGCCAATCCGATCTGAGTGGTACCAACGTGAGGGGACCGCGCCGCGCACGATCACGACGATCATGGACGAACGATGAAAAAACTGCGGCAGAAGAGTTCCTCGACGTTGATGCCGTGCGGCTTGGTTGTTGGGCATGAACGACCACCAAGAATCATGTTGGGTGTTGATTGTCGTCACACTCACCCACCGTCAGCTAGCGGTCACGAGGGGAAGTTCGACGAATAGACCGTACCGCCCAAAAGCGGTCATAAGCCCTGAACACCGTCCTTGACCGGCCGGCAGAACGCAGGCGGACGGTCCGGCGCGCGGAGTACGCGAACTCCAAGGGCCTGTTATTCGCATACGTCGTGACCGCGTAGGCCAATAGCAGCCCAACGAACATCGCGCCATGTGGAAGGAAGACATGATGCCAGAACATTATCCGTCGATATCGTTTAGTGCCATCGCTCTTGAACGAACTGTACCAAGGGGCGGCGATTTGGAGATTACTGATACTGGCCTGCCCCCCTCATGTATTCCTCTATATGGCTGGTCCTTTGATAGTGAGCGTATTGAAAAGTCTTCTTCCAGGCCGTGTCTATGAGCCAGAACATTAGGCTCATTATCGAGGCGAACAGCAAGAGTTGCCACTTACCAAAAAATGCGTCGGAACTGGTGAGGGTACCGACAATCGAGACGCTCCAGGCCTTTATCGTTAGCGACTTCTAGGGAAGGTCTGATTTATTCTTCGCTCGGGGTGTGCTAGAGGAAACGCCACACTCGCTGATGAGGAGGCACGTCCATGGCGCAACAGACATTTGCCGAGGTGACGTTCGAACAGTATCGCAAATCTACCCGCCGAGAGCGGTTCCTCGACGAGATGAACCGTGTGATGCCGTGGATGGACCTGGTGGCTGCGATCGAGCCGGTGTATCCCAAGGCCGACGGCCCTGGGCGGCCGCCGGTGGGTATTGAACGCATGCTGCGCCTGCATTGTCTGCAACAGTGGTTCAACCTGTCGGATCCGGCCGTAGAAGAGGCGCTGTACGACTCCCGCGCCATGCGACAGTTCGTGGGCATTGATCTGGGCCGCGAACCCGTGCCCGATGAGACCACGATCTGTAAGTTTCGGCATCTGTTGGAGGCGCACGAGTTGGGGAAACAGCTCTTTGCCAGGATTGGGGAGTATTTGACCAAGCAGGGTTTACAGGTCAGCCGAGGCACCATTGTGGATGCCACCATCATCAGTGCCCCCAGTTCGACGAAGAATCGGACCAAGGCGCGGGATCCCGAGATGCATCAGACCAAGAAGGGCAACCAGTGGTACTTCGGGATGAAGGCGCATATCGGCGTGGACAGCCAGACGAAACTGATTGATTCGGTCGCGGCCACGGCGGCCAATGTGCACGACAGCCAGATGTTACCGGAGTTGCTGCATGGCCAGGAGACGCGGGTGTGGGGTGACTCGGCCTACAGTGGACAGCGTGACGTGATTCAGCACCATGCCCCCAACGCCAAGAGTTTTATCCAGGCGAAAGCCCATCGCCATCGACCGCTGAGTGAGGAGGCACGGACTCGCAATCGCACCAAGTCGAAAGTCCGAGCCAAAGTGGAACATGCGTTCTTGGTCATCAAGCGGATCTTTGGCTGGGCTAAAGTCCGCTACCGGGGGCTGGCGAAGAATACCCACTGGCTGCAGATCAGCTGCGGATTGGCAAATCTGTATGTGGCGCGACGGCGCCTGTTGGCAGGAGTCTAGCGGAGGGGTGTGCGAACGCGGTTCCGGGTGGTCCGCTGGCGGCCGATTCCCAAGAACAACGACTCCGGGCCAGCGAGTTTCCAGCTGAGTACCCGTATTGATCCAGTTAAAAACAGAGATCTTCGTGTAAACGTGAATTAATCAGACGTTCCCTAGTCAAAACTCTCGATCACCGATTGCAGGTGGAAATACTCCTTTTCAAGGAGCGCTCGATCGGGCGAAGCCACTGCAGTGGCTTCGGATGAGGCTGAACTGGTGATCTACACAACACGACGCATCAGCTAAGCCACGGCCCGCCGGGGGCGGGACCGTCGGCCAGAGCGCCTGGTTGGGCAACTGCTGCACCTGGCAGACCCCCCGCTTCACGGTTCCTTTTCGCAAAGGCCGCATTGTCCTTCCACTGCCGGAAGGATTCTGCCGACGAATTGGCTTCCAACCATGCATATAGGGAGAGCCAGTCCTGGCGGATTACCCATTTGCTTGGAATGCCAGCTTCGAAACAGTTTACGTTCCACCAAACGATGTAGTTTCCGAACAACTCTGGTACGAGGTAATTCGTCAGTTGTTTATGCTTGAGTAGCATCCAAAGCCTGTGGAAGAAATTTAGGATGCTTTGAACGTTGGCGTACGCTGCTGGATCCGCATCCAGCTCCAGTTGCAGTAGTTGACGTCCCGCGTTGTCTCGTAGGAACCGATCTGCCTTTTGGCGAATGGCGGTCATGTCGTCGCTTTGCCACTCGCGATGTAAATCGACGGTGTTTTGAATCTTTGACCGACGTTCAGAACTGTACCAACTGACGACAGCGCCAACGATCGTTCCGATCAGTCCCGAGGCGGCTCCCGTAATTGCAATCAGGATTTCATCGTTCATGCAGTACCCGAGCTAAGTTAGGAGGTCACCCACGCCCAACTACGTTTAGGCCGATCCGCAATTAGACAACACAAGTAGCTCTCTAACACGGATAGATACTAGATATGCTGTCGTTCGAATTACTGGCTTCTGAGTAATGGTATAGGGCCAGACCATAGCGCGACGCTACGACGGAAACGAGTGTCAACCGACTTGTGCAGGTTCTTCAGCAACACTCTCCGTGACGACCTTCACGCCCTCCCCTTTCGTCTTGACGACTGGCTTGACTTGCAATCTCGTTAACACTTCCTGGGCAAGCATGAGGTAATCGCGACTGGCTGAGCACTTGCGATCAAATTGCAACACAGTATCTCGTTGCAACTCGGCCTTTTGCGCGGAGGTCGACATGGAAATCGTGGTCTCGAGAAAATCTCCTTTAAAGCGATCTTTCACCATCTGAAAGACCGCCTGACACACGTTCCGCCGCGCGTCGTGTTTCGTGAGTAACACCCCGAGGATTGCCAGGTCAGCCTGGACACTCCCTTGCACAGTCGAAATAATGTTCAGTAAGTCATCAAGACCGTCAAACGAAAAGCCCGATCCGCTTTCCATGGGCACAATCACATGGTCACTCGCCGACAGTGCATTCATCGTGATCAACGAGAGCGACGGCGGGGTGTCAAAAATCACAAAATCA
>CAADGK010000035.1 GCA_900696515.1 uncultured Nitrosospira sp.
ATGACACCATCCGAGTTCCCCGTGTCGAACTGGAAGAAATGGGGGTGGATGTTGATCTTGGACGACTGGAAATTCGTGTAGTCGTCGTCGTCCCACTCGCTCGTCAGCAGCACATCTACACAGTCATAGACATTGGCACGAATGACTGCGGGGAGCTTCAGATCGTCATTCGCTCTGGTCAAACGCTCTTCTTCATGAAGCACGTAGATCAAGCCGTCCTTGTCGACCATGGCCGGCTCTTTCCCCTGCTTCTTGGCCAGAGTGATCGGCATCCGAACGAAGTGGATGTTGTAGTGCTTGCGATTCGCATTCTCCGGGCAGAGGCTCCATCGGCCCTGCTCGCCCGGCTTGGCCGGCTCGGAGGTCCGCTCACCATTTTCATCCTGGTGAATCGGTTCCAGCCAGGGTGCCCCACTGTGGTTTGCCGAGAACGGTACACGCTTGCCGAAGTGTGGCTTGAACAACGGCCACGCCATCTTGGCGGTGGTTGGATCGAACAGGATGGCAGGCCTGGTGCTGTCATCCCACTTGGCCGCCCATGCATATTTGGGATTCTGCGCAGTACTTTCCCGTTCACCGCGCGCGACATTCCCATCCCACTTCCAGTCCCACACCGTTGAATCATAGGAAAGGATCTGTCCCTTTTCATCATCGGTATGGCCCGGCTTTCCTTGTGCCGGGACAAACATCTCAACCCAATCCTTGATGTTCACGACGACCGGGTTCGACTTCCAGTTGGTCTTCTGACCCTTATCGACAATCTTAAACGTCTTTCCGAACCAATCAACCGTGGTACCGATCAACTTATCCGAAGAGACACCGAGCTTCATCCGGCCTTGACGATCCGGCAATTCCCGGAGGTCGGGCATGCTGTCCGTATGAGCCGCACCAACTTGGAGCGTATTGTAGAAACGGCCATACCCCCACATGCCGGCCACATAATGGTGCGCAACGTGGCAGTGATAAAGGAACTCACCGGCCAGGTGCTGACAGCCGCCGCCGCCACATTCCGGTTCAAGGTCCAACGCTTCCGATGGGCCGATGACTTCCACGTCTACACGATCGGACTTCGTCCTGACGATCGGATACTTTACCGGACCATCCGCCCCCATAGCCCAAAGATTGTTGGGCTCGGTGCCAGGGCTTCGCTGCCACCGAATCGTCCCACTATGAGGATGGTGTGAATGGAACACTTCGGAACCACCATGCACCACCCGCCACTTGACCGGATCGCCCAAGTACCCACGGGCGATCGTGGTCGGCGTATCACCGAACGTATAGGAGCTGTAGGCCATTGATTCATCTTCGAACCCAAAGTACTCGTGCTGAAGATGCATCTGATCGATCCCGAACGGCTCGCTACGATAGTTGATCGCACGACCGCCTGGACGATACGCATCCGTCAATGGGTCACGCTGAGGGAGAAAATCACCCTTCTTGTTCAATGGTCGGAACGCTTCGTCTCCGATCTCATGATAGAAGAGCACAAACTCACGGAAATCCGGTCCTGACCCGTTGTCGATATTGACCTGCCATCCACTCTTCACCTCGGGCGCAGGCCCTCCACTTCCCAACGCATCGACGTACCTGGAGCCCTTCGGCTCCACAACAAAGGCCCCAAAGAGCCCCAACACTGTCAGTTCGCGGTCATGACTGAAGGAATGGAACTGGCGCACCCCCTCCTGCATCTGAGGATGAAGATACCATTCAAATTCTTGAGCCTTGCCCGGCGCCACAATCGATTCCGGGTTTGTGGTGGTCGCCGGCTTCCCGGTCGAACTCACAACCATGCTGGACGCTTGAATGAAAAGACTCCCATCCTCACCTTCCATTTGATTGCGCAACGTCATCCTTACGCAATCTCCAGGGTTTGCCCGCATGACGAGCGGCTGAATCACATCACCCTGCAATCCGGTTGTGACCGCACCTGGATCATATCCGTCCTTTTCCCGAGCCTCCTTGTTTTTTGCCTCTTCCGCACGGGCCTTGGAAAGATCTTCCGTCAACACGTACATGTAGCCCGGATAAAAATCGAGCCAGCGGTTCAACGTAATCTCGATATTGATCATCGACACATCGAACTGCTTCACCGGCACGCCGGCTGGACACTTCCCTCCCGAACTCAAAACCGGTTCACCTTTCCCTGCATCCGTCATGAGGAGGAAGCTGCTTCCATCCTGCCCCATATACTGGTGCATCATCGACATATCGTTGAATGCACCAGCCGTCTGTTGCACCTGAGCATCATGTTGAGCCTGCTGTCCAAGCTTCTCCATCAGGCGATGATGCTGCATCTCCATCTTTTGCGCGTTGTCGGCGCGCCCTTCGATGGCATTCTCAACCACCGTCTGCCCCTTCAGCTGTTGGGCCCAGCCCGGCATCGCCACCGGCGTCGCATGCCCCCCATGAGGAGCACCCCCCGACTCGGCAGCAAACAATCCCGGCACCGCGATCAGACCCCCAGCCATCACTACTGACTGGAGCATCCGTGCGATACCTGATCGCCTCAGCCCTTTAAAAGGTTTAAACGACAACACTCCCATATTTGGCCTCCCCTCGCTTAGATACATCCCTTGAGCGGATGATCTTTATTGAAAAACGCCTATGGCTTCTCTCGCTTCAGCATCGGCTCGTGCTTTATTTTTCACTTAACTTTTTAACATTAGTCATTACAACTCATCACTATTTCTGAGCACGCTATGTACCCGTTTGGCAGAAATGATGTCAAGCTCCTTGTGTGACTGAGGTGTTTTTTTGACACCCCCTCCACACACACTCCATAAGATATTGAAACACCGGCCTCCAGCGTGACTCCGGCCTCAAGTGACCTTGAGGAATAAAGAGCTGGTGAAGGGTTCCTTCTTGCGAAGGAATGGGTCATTCGGAGGCCGGTCCAAAATCACCCAGACCTTCACCAGCAGTCAGCAATAAACGCAATCAGCGTGCCTTTTTGTACAACGGCTCGATTGGATGGATATTGCCTAATAGAAACAATGAGTTAAAACCAGCATGTGCATACAGCAATAGGTGGGGCCATTTGTGGAACTTTTCTACAGAGGAAGACACCTTGCAGGAATAATATCTATATATCCATACAAATCATGTGGTTACTACTGTCTAACTTATTAGACGCTCAGCGCGGCAATATTGGGGCAATATAGGTCAGTGAAAGTGACCATCCCGTCTCTGAGATGCCTCCGGTCCTCCCTGCCTGGGGACTATGAACCAGGGAGTCGTTTGACCTTTCAGAAAAATGCGAGGCTGGCGTAGGTCACGGTCGAGTTGTATTGGTCGGTAATGCCACGGTCGTAGCGGAGAACCTGGCCCTTTTCAGCCTGGATCAATCGCAATAGACAGTAGATCGGTGAGAATCCGGAGATGCGGCGCTGGTCGTTTTCTCTCTGAATGTACGCAGCGAACTCCTCCGGCTTGAGCTCTTCCGCAAACTTCAGCATCTCTAGATCCCGCTGCATGGAACGGTGAAATGAAAAGTCTGTGGGTGGCGCTTGATCCCCGTAGCGCAGGCCCAAATGAGCCAATTCCCCTGCTGCGATAATACAGACGGTCTTGCCTGATTCGGCAAGCGTGTCTCGAAGAGCAGTAAGAAATCGATCCACGGAGTGCCGGACAGAGGCATCTTGTAGGCTGGATGCCGAAAACGAGGAGAGAATCGGAACAATCGTGTAGGGTTTGTTGACACCTGTTTGGAGAAACGGCAGCTGAAATTCGATCGCATGTTCGGACTGATGCGCGATCTCTTCGTCGACACACTCCGGCAGCAATGCCTTGAGACGATTCACAATCTGTTGATCGGTTGAGATGAGACCAAGCGGCGTCTCAAAGTCTTTCTCTGTTACGGCAAACAGATGCTCAAGGCCCGCATGGGCGGTGCCGATGATCACATAGACATCCGGCTGCTGACTGTCTTGTAGCTCTTTGTAGGCCCAGGCATAGACCGGTCCTGCTTGCTTGAGATCGTAGGTGGGCGCCACCAGCCCTTTGATCAACTTCCCTTTATTCTCAGATGGCTTAAAGTCCGGTCCCTCGCTTGAGGTGAAGAATCCATCGATTTGCTTCAGCAGCTTGGCGCCATCGGCTTCGTAACTTCGTCCGGCAAAGACCGCCGGACGGAACGGCCGTTGTTGATACTCGCTCCGAGCCTGTTGCCGTGCAGTCTCAGTCCTTGGACCTTCCAGAAACAGCTTTTGGTCCAAGTCCGCCACCAGCTGCTCGACCTTGCTCGGGAGCAGAAACTCGCCGAACCGTTTCAGATACAGCGCACCGATCTCCTGGATGGAATGTTCTCCATCGAAATGCTGCACGATGAAAAAGAAGTTCAGCGGCAGCACCAACTTTTCTTGACTCAGCCCGCTCGGATCCCAGAGCACGACCAGCTGATCCTCCCCTTGCTTGATGGGTGAGAACTGGAGATTTCTCAGGACCGGATACTGGGCAGGATCCTTGATCACACTCGTTGTCATAGCGCTGACATTCTAGGGGAGGAACCGGATCGGCTGCAACTGGGAACCAAAGGCAAGGTTACCCATAGAGTGGTATGATGACGCCAGACGGAGGTAGCCATGTTTCGCTGTCATGTGTGTGGGAAGACCGAAGGTCGCCAGGAACTGGTCCGCGCGGTCTTCGACATCGACGGCAAACCGGTACGGGTTGAGCAGATCCCGGCCACCATCTGTCTCCACTGCGGCGAACCGCTGTTCAGCCGCGACACCACGGAACGTGTTCGGCGTATGGTGCACGGGGAAGCCACGCCGATCAAGTCCATTCAGATGGATGCTTTGCCTATCGATAGTTTGAACCCCCTTGCCCCGATCCGATTAGCGTCCACATTTCCACCGTCTGTTCAGTTCACGCATCATTGTTCGACAGACTCACGACCCTGAGTCGTATCGAAGGGCGAGAGATGCATCCGGAAAAGACCTGGGTGGGAAAAGCCGAGCGAGAAGCTGGTTGCCGGGACGCATCACCTGATGGGCTGAGCCAATCGATGGCGGAACGAGCGCATCTGGTGGGAGTCAATCGTGATGTGCCATGCCCATCTTGCTGCGCTCATGGGTCAGGATCCTGCCAGTGCCGCAGCCTGATCCTCTCGCGTCCCGTTCACCCACCTCCGCAGGAAGCCACAGCTGTCACGCTGTGGAGGAATGCGCAGTGGGTGTCCTCCGACCCGTCGGCCAGAGCCCCTGGGCGCGAGCCGAAGCCTTGGCGCCCGGCCTTCGCAGCATGAAATGGCTGCTTCGGCGGGTTCCGCCGAAGACACAACAGGGACCACGACTGATAAGCCGTGGGGCTCCACAATTCCCTTCTACGATTGAATGCCGGCTGGACCCATGTTAAGAATCTGCAGTATGGGATACGCACAACCCACACGTGACTACACCAGCCTGTACCGACAGGCCTTCGAACAGTTTGGTGCGCGGGCACTCTGGGATAAGCGGGTACTCGATGATCCGACGCCTGCGGACGCGCTGGTGATTGCAAGAGCCTTACGGATTGAAGGCGATCGACAGGCCCGTCGTTTGGCCGAACAGATTGAACAGGCGTGCCGTGCCCCTCACTAAGATCCAGACCGAGATTCTTCGGTTGCTCGCCGCGCAGCGTGATCCGGAAAGTTATGTGGCGGGGGCCACAGCGCTCAATCAGGATGCGCCTCGGTACTCAGGAGACATCGACATCTTCCACGATCGTGAGGAGCGGGTTATCCAGGCAGCCCTGACCGACGCCAACATCCTTGACGCGGCGGGTTACCGTGTCGCATGGCTGAGGCAACTGCCCGTGATCTATACGGCTGAAGTGACGCGCCATGAGACGGCCACGAGGCTTGAGTGGGTCGCAGACAGTGACTTTCGGTTTTTCCCGGCCGTGCGGGATGAGACGTTCGGCTATCTCCTCCACCCGGTTGATCTGGCCACCAATAAAGTCATGGCGGCGGTTGGCCGCCGAGCAGTGCGCGACTTGGTTGATCTGGTGACGATCCACGATACCATTCTCCCTCTTGGCGCGGTTGTGTGGGCCGCAGCGGAAAAGTCGCCTGGCTTTACGCCGGAAGGCCTGATTGCTGAAATTCGCCGTAATGCCCACTACCCGGCCAGTGAGTGGCATGCGCTGCACACGAGTCAGCCTCTCGATCCCACGGTGATCCTGGCACGGCTTCGTACGGCGCTTGATGAGGCTGATGCCTTTGTCAGCCGCATGCCCACGGATGCCGTTGGGTTGCTGTTTCTGCGTGGCAGCGAAGTCGTACAGCCTGATCCTGATCGGCTGTCGGACTATCACACGCATGCCGGGCAGCGGCGCGGCCAGTGGCCAAGCAATGCCGAGATTACTGCCGCGATGTTTGAACGGGCGGTATCCGAAAAGGCCACTCAGCAGAAACTTGCGAGACGGCGTCAGCCGGCACGCGAGTAACGCCACCGCGCGGCCAACGCAATCCATTCCCAGCCGTATGGTCTCAGCTCTTGTACCGTGCATGCCACAGACATAACAACTCCATGTTGTTATTCAGCCTGCTGCTGGCGCTACCACACCAAGTAGGCGGTTACAGGCGATCCTCTCCTCAGGACCGGTGATGCCGCACTGCTCTACCTGCGAGTGGTGACGATCACGATGGAGTCAGCAAGGAGCTATTCACTTCACCACGAGCCTCACCCTTCTTGTGGCGGCCTCGTTGGGGAAGGGCCAGATCAAGGTCGAGGTTACGGTGGAGGGAACATGCGATCGGCTCAGCCTGCCGTCTCAACCTTCTTGAGGAGGCTTCGGTCTTGTAGAGCGACTAAGCGCAACCAGTGCGCCCACCATAAGGATGGATAACCAGATCGTGGGCCGCCCGTAGGAGGCGTCGGAGAATTCAATCAAGTCGCTCAAGCGACCGATCAGGAGTGACATCCGGGCCATGACCGTATACCCGAATCCGGCGCCGAAGGAGATCATCAGGAACATGATGCCGGTTCGTGCTACTACTTTTCCCGTTCCGCTGTGCTCGATCGAAAAGAAAAAATAGAAGAGCACCGAGCTCACCCCCAACAAGATGATGACGGCATTGAGGTTACTAGCCGGATTGAGCAGGTTCATTGAAAAGGTAAACCCGTCCGGTCCCGCAATCGACAGGAGCGGCCGCACGGTATCCTCGATTTGCTTCAAGATGAACGAGGAGATCGTCCGTGGAATGGCCAACCCTGATCCCATTCCTACGATGAACGCAAAGGCATAGCGGGACATCCAAGCTGCCTTCGGCACATACCGCGTCAACATGAGCATCCCGATCGCCACGGGGATGA
>CAADGK010000036.1 GCA_900696515.1 uncultured Nitrosospira sp.
CTCCAACATCGAATCTCAGGTATTGCACCAGCATGGGAATCGATCAGGCCAGGCTCGCTGTTCCTCGACCTCACCGGCACAACCAGACTCTTCGGCCCTCCTATCGATACCGCAACCCGCATCAGTCAAGAACTGATCGAGCAACAGAGATGGCCCAGCCTCATCGGATTGGCAGGCAATAAATTAGTCTCACAACTCGCAGCCACCACGCTGGCGAAACCACCTCAAGTATTATCAATTCCTCCGGGAGCTGAAGCCTCATTCCTCGCGCCACTACCGACCCTCTTCCTTCCCGGCCTTCATCGATCCCACATCTCTCGACTCTCACAGCGATTGGAAGACCTGAACCTGCGTACACTTGGCGCCATCGCCTCTGTCTCATTCGCACATCTGCATGCCGCCTTGGGCGATCCGGCTAATTTACTGTACGAGTGGGCCTTAGGCATCGATTCGTCTCCGGTTCACCCGCCGATCACCCATCCGGCCATCGAACGATCCGCGCATCTCGATCCAGACGAAGTGGATGATCGCCTCGTGCTGGGAAGGCTATACCGATTATTGGAACAGATTTGCACCACGCTTCGGCAACAACAGCGTGTATGCCGGCTTATCATGTTGACCATTCGACACAGCGATCATGTCGAGCAGACGGCCCAACAGATCTTGCCGCAGGGCACGTACTGGGAAGTCGATCTCCAGCCGGCGTTGACGGATCTGTTCTACCGCTGTTTCCGTCGGCGGGTGCGGCTCACACGGTTGATACTGCAAGTGAGTCGGCTGGAACCGCCGATTCAGCAACTACTGCTCTTTGACGAATCGGTATCCGCCGTGCTCCCACGTGCACACCGGCTCTCGCTTGCCCTGGATCAGATTCGTGCAAAGTTCGGCGAGCAGGCTTTGGCCTGGGGACGGACATTACGATGACGGCCGCTCAATTCGTCCATCTCCATGTCCATTCCACCTATTCACCGATGAGCGGCGTGTCATCACTGGAAGAACTCTGCACAGTGACACGTCAGCAAGGGACATCAGCCCTAGCCTTGACTGATACGAATGGATTGTACGGAGCGATTCGATTCATTGAGCAGGCCAAGCAGCATGGTCTCCGACCGATTCTCGGCGCTGAACTGACGACTGGTAACCACCACGCCGTCTTGCTGGCCAAGACACCGGATGGCTACGCCAATCTCTGTCGCCTCCTATCGGAGCGACACGGTACCCCTTCATTCAATTTCCTCCTGTCAGTCTCCCGTTATCGTGACGGACTCATCATCTTCACAGATGACGAAGTAGCCCTCATGGCTTGGGCCGAAGAATCCCACCAGAATCTCTACGTCGAGCTTACGCCGGGACCAGCCATGCACAAAGCCCTCCTCTTCAGTCGCCGCATAGCTCTCCCGCCAGTCGCGACTAACCGCGTGCACTTTGCCCATGCGAACGACTTCGCCACGCACCGCTTGTTACGGGCCATTGCCCTCAACACAACCTTGTCACGACTGACGGACGAAGCCTGTTGCACACGAGCACAATGGTTGATGCCACCGACGCGCATGATCGCTCAGTTTCCTCACGTGCCGGAAGCGGCCGAGAACACCCTTCGCATCGCCGAGGCCTGCTACAGCGACTGGCGCTTCGGCGAAACCATCTTTCCAGCGTTTCGCCGACTGAGCGATGAAGAAGCCTTCCTGACGCTCAAGGAAATGACCTATGCCGGCGCACATGATCGATACGGAGCTATCACCCATGCTATTCGCGATCGGATTGAAAAAGAGTTGGCGATTATCCGGCACAAACGTTTTGCGCATTACTTCCTGGTCGTGGAGGAAATCGTTCGTCAGGCACCCCGTACCTGTGGGCGCGGGTCGGTCGCTGCGTCGATCGTCTCCTATTGCCTTAACATCACCCATGTGGATCCGATCAAACACAACCTCTTTTTCGAACGTTTTCTTAATCCAGGCCGCAAAGACCCGCCGGATATTGACATCGATTTCCCCTGGGACGAGCGAGACGGTATTTTGAAGTGGGTGTTCGAGCAGTATGGTGAGCGCCAGGCCGCGATGGTGGCGAACCAAAATAGTCTTGGTTTCCGAGCCGCTATCCGTGAAGTCGCAAAAGTCTACGGCTTGCCTGCTGAGGACATCGGGAGGGTCTCTTCACAAGTCGTGCGCCAAAAAGATCTACTCGGCTTTTCAACTCCGCCGACCAACGAGCAGTGGCTTGGTCGGCTCTCCCAAGTACTGGAATTGAAAGCCCCATGGCCCGAGATCTTGGCTCAAGCGTTGAAGGTGGAGAATCACTTCCGCCATCTCTCTATGCACTGCGGCGGTGTCGTCATCGTACCGGATGAGATCCGGCGCTACGTACCGGTTGAATACACGGTCAAACGCTTACCAGTCATTCAGTGGGAAAAAGATCAGACCGAAGACGCAGGGCTCGTCAAAATCGACATCCTGGGCAACCGATCGCTGGCTGTGATCCGAGATGCCCTGGCAGCCATCGCCACCCATACGGGTCGCATGATCGATTACGGAACCTGGGACCCGCTAACCGATGCCGACACGCAAGAAGCAATCAGACGCGGCAACACGATCGGCTGTTTCTACATCGAGTCACCTGCCACACGCCTGTTGCTGAGAAAGTTGTGGACCGGCATGCCCCCACATCGCCTCGCTAAGGGGGATGTCTTCGAGTATCTCGTCATGGTCTCATCTCTGGTGAGACCTGCGACCAACCTGTTTGTGGACGAGTTTGTCCGTCGAGCGCAGGAAGGGTCCTGTGCCTTCTGGCATGACAGGTTGAGAGGAGTGTTGGACGAAACCCACGGCATCATGACCTATCAGGAAGACGTCTCGAAGGTCGCCATGGCCCTGGCGGACTTTTCCGTGGAAGATGCCGATCAGCTGCGCAAGATCATCAGCAAGAAATACAAAGAACGGCAACTGCACGATTACTACCAGCAGTTTTGTCGTGGAGCTGAACGGAATGGCGCATCGCCGGAGACCATCGACAGAATCTGGAAGATGATCATGAGCTTCGCCGGCTATAGCTTTTGCAAACCGCATTCGGCCAGCTACGCCCAGGTGTCGTTCAAGTCCGCTTATCTCCGGACGCACTACCCGGCTGAGTTCATGGCCGCCGTCATCAGTAACCAAGGGGGATTTTATTCGACCTTCGCCTATCTCTCGGAAGCTCGCCGCATGGGACTCGCGATTCTGTTGCCGGATATGAATGAGAGTGACTGGACCTATCGGGGTGAAGGCGAGCGGCTGCGAATGGGGTTGATGCAGATAAAGACCATCTCGAGAGAACTGGTTGAACGGATCGTGAACGAACGCACGCAGAACGGCCCCTATCGATCCTTCCAGGACTTTCTCCAGCGTGTGAAGCCGGAATTAGCCCAGGCCAGAGCCTTGGTCCGTGCCGGCTGCTGTGATTCCATCGCCGGCGAACTGACCAGACCAGCCTTGCTGTGGCGACTCTTTGTGGGAAATACGTTTCGGTCAGAGCCCTTACCGATACCTGACGACTATTCTGCGGCTCAGAAGCGAGTCCATGAAATTGAATCGTTCGGCTTTCTCGCCAGCCGCCATCCCCTGACCCTCTATGGCAAACTGATTGAGCGGCTGAGACCGGTACCAGTACCAGCCTCTCAGATGCACCGCTTCGTCGGCCAGCGCATTACGATGGTCGGCATACTGATCACCGAGAAAGCAGCTGACACCAAGTATGGTCAGGCCATGGAATTCATCACATTAGAAGATGTCACGGCCCTGTATGATGCCACCCTGTTTCCCGAGGTCTACCGCCGCTGCTGCCATCTCCTCTTCTCAAACCGTCCGTACGTGGTCCGAGGGCTGGTGGAAGAAAGCTTCGGGGTTGCAACCCTCACCGTGCACGATCTCCACTTGTTAGAATCAACGAGGGATAGGAAGCGTGATAGACTCAGCCGGCTTGAAACAGATGTTTAACAAAAAAGCATCTGAACCAGCGAGCCTCATCACTGGCAATCATTGACTCCGATCCAACACCTGTTAAGCTTGGATTCGATGAAAACAATCCTGGTTCAATACAGTGCAGTTCTCACGATCGTCATCGTCGCTACCGTAGCCTCGGCAGAAAGTCTTGACTCCTCGTCACTCCAACCTCGCACAGGCCGTACGATTCAGAGCGACTCCCCGCTCCCGATGAAAACCAGACGCGGGCGGTGCAATCCTGCCTCCACCAGGTGTCAGCTCCCACGCCATCGCGTACAGCCCACAGACTCCGACCTTAATCAGCGAACGGAAGCAGGCACTCGACTGAGACACGGAAGCTCGTTGAATGACAGCAGTCGTACTGGTCCCACCATCGACAGTCCATCGACTAGGCCATAACATCTCTGTACGTCGCCGCCTGCTTTTGCTTATGAGATCAGAACCAA
>CAADGK010000037.1 GCA_900696515.1 uncultured Nitrosospira sp.
TCCACACCCGTCACGGCCGGCCGTGACCGCCTCTTCATTTCTCACCTCGGCGAGTCGGTAGCTCAGTCGGTAGAGCATCGCCCTTTTAAGGCGAGGGTCCTGGGTTCGAATCCCAGCCGACTCACCAAATAGTTGATGTTAAAGGATCTTACTTTGGCCTGAGTTGGATGTGAGTGGCTCAGCTTGTAGTGCAACGGGCACAAACTAGGCACAATCACTTGAATCTCCTCGCAGACATTTCCTTCTCTTATTTTCTCGCCGACTCTCTTCCTCCACTTCCTGTGAAACAACACAGTGTCGGCTCGCACACTAAATGTATGAGAACCGGCTGCAGTATTCCACGGCCCCATGATTCGCTTTAAGAGATTGACCCCCCACAATCTCGAAGCATGGTTAGTTAACCAGCCAATCGTGTGCGCCAATGCAAACGGAAATTACCGACTCAGGTTGTGGCGGGAAAATCCGGCTTGCCTAGCCGTGGTACGCCAAGAATTGAAAGCCTACATGGAGGAGGCGTTTGAAGACGCGCGGAAAAGAATTCGCAGCGGTTTCGAGGACAGTCTCTCTCCGTTCACCGATCAGGATCCTGACCCAGCTGCAAATTATCCCGCGCTTCTGCATAAGATCACACTTCAGGGCTATCTGGGAGAGATTCTCGCAGTCATCGGGGTCGAACACTGGGGGGCTCACGGTCATAATGACTGGATTGTTCCAGCCTTTCTTTTTCGCCTGCACGATGTGGAATTTCAGCACTTAGAATTAATTAATGAGCGCCTTGCCGATGGAGGAACTCACGATCCAGATTCTCCGTCTGAGCGGCGCCCCGGCCGTACTGGGGATGACGGTCTCGCATTCAGAATCAACGACGAAAACACTATAACGGATGTTTTAACCATTGAGGCAAAATGCCTCCTACGGAACAGCTCTGAAAAAATCAAAGAGGCTCATGAGAAGCTGTCATCCGGATCAAGAAAGCCTCCCGGCGTTAGAGAGCTTATCAACATTCTTTATGAATATCCGACGCCTGGCGCTGAGAAGTGGCATGAAGCGCTGCTGAAGCTTTGGAAGGGAGGCTATCAGGCTGCGACGCGGTATGATGCCATCGGATATACATGCGGCCATTTTCCAGTTCTAGGAGGACGCATTGCGTGGCTGCCAGTTGATGCACCCCATGCAGACTATAAAGCGTCACGCAGACTAGAGAGTATGGAGTTTCAGTTCGAGGATTTACCGGCCGTCATCACGAGTCTTTACAGAGAAGATTGAGGATGCCGAATCAAGTCACCTTGAGTATGGCAGGAGAAGTCCGTCACCGATTGGCAGGAAAGGCCCTGACCGGACGACAAGCCAAGTTATATAGTCAGCGTTTGCGTCGCGATATGGGTCGTGAGGGTCTAGCATCTTTCGCGACAGGTGACATTGAATCGTATATTGACGAAGCGATGCTACTCTTGCATTGCGGGATAGTTGAATGCCGCGCAAATGCACTAAGCGGCTGGCGCGATTCAATAAAACGGTCGGCTGAAATATTTGAGTGGCTATCACAATCCAGCCTGAGACCGCCGGGAGCACCGTTACACCTTCTCGCTGCGGCTGCCTATCAGCTAGCAGACTACCCAGCCATGGCCCTCGGCCATCTGCGTCGCCTTCCGGCCGATGAACCCATCTCTGCTGTACTACACGAGTTTTTGAGGGCGGATTTCCCGGCTACGATAGAAGCTACGCGTGGGTTCTGGCTAAAAATCCAAGCGATTGAACGAGCAAATGGGGTTAATTCAGCTGACATAACAATGCACACGTTTCGACATGTAATTATGTGTATTGGAACGGTGTGCGACTACTTGCGGACAGGCATCCCGGGGGTAACGGACCGAGCACTTAACAAACTTGACAAGCTAGCTGCGAGCCTCATCCACAGCCACGACAGCTGGTCATACATCCTTGCACTCCTCACGGCCGAAACGTGCCGACGATTCGTTGAGACTTGCCTATGGCCTCAGATTGGGCTTCTTCGTGAAGTCTCATCCGAGGCGGCTGGTGAGGCATTAGTACAGTATGCACGATCCGCATTTATCAACCGCCGAGCACTCATATGGCCTGCGCAAGCTTCCGGTATCACACGTTTGCGTGAGAATTCTTCCTTCGTTTTGTGCACACCAACCGGGTCCGGTAAGACTACTGTTGCAACATTGGCTTTGGTGCAGGGCTTATTCGCGGCACCCTCTGATAATACGTTTCAAGTTAATGGGACTGGGCTAGGTAATTTGGTCATTTACATTGTGCCCTCTCGTGCACTTGCGGCTGAAGTCGAAAGCCGATTGGCGCAAGACCTGAAAGGAATCGCTGGTGATCCCATTACCGTGACTGGCCTTTACGGTGGCGTAGATTGGGGACCAACAGACGCCTGGATTCAGACCGATAGACCTACCATCGTGATTTGTACCTTCGAGAAAGCCGACGCATTGTTGCGCTACCTCGGTGTCCTTTTTCTTAATCGCGTCCGAATGATCATTATCGATGAAGCCCATATGGTTGAACAAGATCAGAACCGTCTCGCAGGGCTGGAAGATGGATCATCGCGGGCGTATCGCCTGGAACAATTAGGAGCACGCCTACTTCGTGCGCGTGACGATTATGGCTTTAGAATGCTCGCACTGTCTGCGGTCGCGGCTCGAGCAGCTCCTGCCCTTTCCCGATGGATGGCCGGCTCGACAGATGCAACTCCTACCACATCCTCTTATCGTAGTACGCGCCAAATGCTTGGCCGATTGGAGGTTAGTACTAGTGGTCAATTCACTATCCGTTATGACTTGATGGATGGCCAGTCTCTGAGATTCGAAGACGAACGCCAAGAAGATACTCCTTACGTCCGCAACCCATTTCCTGCCCTACCCAGTCCTATCGATCAGAGTCTGGGCCCCGAAGTCGTTATGCGCGCTCCGACACTTTGGGCGGCTCTGCAACTTGCTGGTGAGAGACAGGATGGGTCAAAACCATCGGTTTTAATCTCTCTGACGCAGAATGTTGATGCGTTTTCTGCAACTTGTGCGGACCTCATGGACCAATGGTCAGAAGGTTCGCTTCCCAACTATCGTGCGGTTGATGAGACAAATGACTTGTGGGCTCGGTGTCTCGCGACTGCAGAAGATTATTTCACCTCCGACTCTGTTGAATACCGCCTTCTACGTCGAGGAATAGCGGTCCATCATGGGAAAATGCCTGGGCTTCTCGCTAGACGGCTAAAAGCTGTGATTGATCAAGGTCTGGTCCGCATCATCATTGCTACATCTACGTTATCAGAAGGCGTCAACATCCCTGTGAATTTCTTGCTGATTCCCAGCATATGCCGCGGCCAAACGGCCTTGCCATTACAAGAATTCACTAATCTCATCGGTCGAGCCGGGCGTCCTGGCGTAGCTTCCGAGGGTAGCGCACTTGTTGTACTACCAGAGAGAGTTATGAGACGAGATAGGTACGGAAGTGTAAGACCGACATTCAATCGGCAATGGAATGCTTATGAAAGATTAGTCGCCGAGATTGAGGCCACGACGATCGCCGCTGGAGAAGGAACAAGCGAGGATCAAGCGTCGAGTCCGCTTGCCCACCTCCTTGCGGCTCTTGAAACCGCATGGGTAAGACTCGCCGGCGGTGGTGATCCTGAAGACTTTACAACGTGGCTAGAGAACACAGCAGTAGTCGATACTGAAGACGAAGCCAATTTGGCTTACAGATATTTGGATACGCTTGACTCCTTCCTGATCACTGCAATTCAAGAGGTGGAAGACTTGCACGTGACAGAGTTAAACGCTGATGAGCTTGAGGTAGAGCTAACCGCAATTTGGCGTAGAACTTACGCATTTGCGGCAGCTCATGAGGAGAGTCGTCTCGCAGCGATGTGGTTAGCGCGGGGGCGCGCTATCAAAACTCAGTATCCGAATGCGCTCCAACGTCGCCGCATTTACAAGACGAGTTTGTCACCTCGTTCAGCAACAAGCTTATTAGAACTTTCTCAAACCGTTCGTGCAGCATTTCAGGATGGTGCTGCTTATGCAAATTGGGCAACCGAACGGCGGTTTATCTTTATCCGTGACATTCTTGAAATGCTCGCTCAGGTGCCGTCGTTCCGATTCTCTACTACTCTGAAACGCAGTAAAAACTTCAGAGATTGGCCAAAATTACTACGTTGGTGGTTGGCAAAGAGCACTTTGACGGTGCAGCCGCTGCCAAGGGAAATTACGAGCTGGTATGAATTTGTTGCTCAGAATTTCATTTATCGAGGAGCCTGGGGGCTAGGGAGTCTAATCAGCCTTTTACTTGATGAGGGCGAAGGTACCGATCCTATTCCAGCCCTTCAGATTGGCGATTGGCCTCGAAGCGGTCTGCCTTGGATCGCTTTCTGGATCAAGGAACTAATTACTTGGGGTACCCTTGATCCTGTTGCAGCGTACTTGCTTGCGCGAGGTGATGCTATCAACCGCCCGCAAGCGGAGGAAATTGCTCGTGACTATTATGGTCAGTTTTCGGAAGATGCAGAGCCAAATGATGTCCTTGATCCGCGCATCGTGCGTGACTGGGTTGACGTTCGACGCGTTCCTACAACGGCATCTTCGAGGATCGGAGAACTAGTCATTCCCACTGATCTAGTCCGCCCAGCCGGTCAATATCGCTACTCACATTTAAGAGTCTCGCCGCTCCAGATAGATTTGGGATTAATCTGGATTGACCCTGCCGGCTACGCTGTTGCACGAAGCGAACGCCCTCTCACCTGGCCGGAGAATCCATCACTATTTGATTTTGAACTTGACGTGACAGCGAGAAGGATTTCCGGTACTCCATACCTTAAACACTCCGTATTGTAGTGATAAGGAAGTGCTTATAATAACGAAATGACCGTGTGCCAAGGATAGTCGGGCTCCAACATATGCTGTATATTCCAGCTTTCAGAAGTTTTTGAACTGCTGAACTGACTCGTAAAGGCCTGAGCGAGGTCAGGCTGTTCACTCAGGACCCTTCTTCTATTTCTGCGGAATTGCGCGTCGTCTACGGTTCTTCCCAATAATGCTCCTGCCAATGTTAGGGCTCCGTCCAGGGGCCGTGAATCGGTTCGCTTTTTGTAGTCTGCTCGTAGTCGCTCGTAAACAATTGCGCTAGCTGCCCAACAGGCCTGCCAAGGTTGGCCGTGTTTCCGCGGGGGAATCAGTTGGAAGTTTGCTATGCGAAAAGGCCGAGCGAATTCTCTAGTTAGGTCCGCGATCCTCCCGCGCAATAGCCATCTGGACTGTTCGGATGCCCGCGCATTCCACTTTTTCTGGAGGCATGCATCCAGATAACAATCCAAGATCTGCGGAACTCTAGGCGTTCTGACTGGTTCAGAAAATCTGATGTTATAGGGCGTATATCCTTCCGTAGATAGCTTTTTTGTCAATGCCCGCTTGACCTGGTCAGGCGACGGAAGTAGAACCCGAAACCACCATTCGCAGAGCACTACGGTGAAAATCACAAAGTCTCGATCCAAACCGTGATTTTGCAACTCTTGAAGCGCCTCAGCCAGCCTTTCAGTATCAGGACGCTTATTTTGGCCCAGTTCATCCCGCCAGGCGCAAACCCGCACGAGCAGCTGGTTCAAATCAGGACACATATTTTCCCAAAATCAATTGTCTCGTCCTTAACGGTCCGCTTGGTCTGTGGTTTTATAGCGCCATCATTAGTACTGGTCAATCAATACTCGGAGGGAAAATCGATGGACCTGATTGTGGAGTGTCCTTTCTGCGACAGATCGTTGCCGTTGCGAATGGACAAACGCGGCGGAAGGTATTTTCGATGTGGCCATTGCCTCGCCGCGTGCTTTGTGAGCGGGCAACTGGTGATAGAGCGTCTCTTGAACGGAGGAACCTGGTTCTTGCGAGTCACCAAGCGAACCGAAGGAAGCATTGCCGATGAAGAAACACTTAATCCTGGCAACTACTGAGGGATGTACGGCTCGTTGGGAAAATTGGACTAGACGCTAGGCGTGCTGTGGGATGGCGACTTATTAGAGACGTTTTGGAACTTTCAGAAACGTATGGCCACGCCCGTTTGGTTCTACTTGTCATTGCGTTTCACGCGGATGATGGAGGGGATGCGTTCCCCGGAATTGAGCGACTAAGCAAACTGACCAAGCTCAACCGGAGATCAGTCATACGACGGTTAAAAGAAATCGAACGTTTGAACGAACTCACAATCGTGCGGACAAAATACCAAGTGAACAAGTATCGCATCACCCTTAGCCGTTGTCGTTCTTCGAACCAGGTGACACCACAAGCTCTGCAAGGTGACACCATTGGTCGTGATCAGGTGACACGCCTGTCACCCGAATCATCAGAAGAAATCATGAAAGAAATAGATCACTCACCCAAAGTTACCAACCGAGAAGATTCGGAAAGCCCCACTCTATTCGATCAGTTTTTTGAGGCCATGCCGTCTCGAGCTGGCGGCTTCAAGCAATACAAAGAGAAGGCACGACAGTTGTTCGAGCGTTTGTCCACGAACGAACAGCTTAGCTGCACTAGAGCTGCCAAGGAATACAAGAAGGTGTGTCGAAATACGAATCTATACCCAAAGGACCCCTACAGATTCCTTGAGGGAGGTAGGGCGGCTCTTTGGTTGGATTACTTACCTAAGGACCAGCCTGTGACTAGTGTTCGTCCGGCCCCACCTCGGGATGACGTTTCACCCGCACCCCAGGGAACGGAGGTAGATAAGGATTTGGACAAATTTTGTAAGCATTGGGGGCTGCGTAACCTAGAGCAAGAGTTTCGCGCCAATCCCAAAGAGTAGCGGGGGAAAACCCAAAACGGAGTACCAATGATGAAGCATCTGACACCGGTGAAAGCAATTCGGGCGAAGTGTTTGGATTGCTGTTGTGGCGAGCCGAAGCGAGTTCGCGAGTGCAGTATTAGTTCTTGTACGCTCTGGCCATACCGGATGGGAAAGCGGCCAAGGCGCGAGCAAGCGGGAAGGCCACTTTTTTCAGAGCTCGATGTTACGCTCCGCGGCAGGCGGCATGGCGAACAGAGCACAATGTCATGAGTGAACCGGCGGTCAAGGGTGGTAGGCCGATTCTCGAAAAGCGGCTGTACACGATAGCCGAAGCCGCCGTGTATTTGGGCCGCACTGAGTGGAGCGTGCGAGAATTGATCTGGAAGGGGACACTCCGAAAAGTGGCGGTCGGACGGCGCGTCCATCTTGACCTTCACGATATGAATGACTTCATCGAGTGTCACAAGAGCCGGGAAACCCCATAATAATGAGGCTTGCTCTCAGCCGCTTTCATCCGCTAACTTTACCCTCCACTATTCAAGCCAGCTAACGCAGTTTCTTACTCAGTTAGTTGGTTAGCTGACGGGGCTGTCTTATGGGTAGCGTCTACAAACGTGGCTCTGTCTGGTGGGTGAAGTACTATCGACACGGCCGACCCTTCCGCGAAAGTTCCAATTCCTCAAAAATCACCGAAGCGAAACATCTACTGGCCCTTCGAGAGGGTCAAGTCGTTGAGGGGCGATTTGCAGGACTCAAAGCCGAAAAGATTCGGTTTGATGAACTTGCGACCGACTATCTCCGCGATTATCGGATACATGGCCGAAAGGCGATCCAGGATGCGGAACGCTATGCGAGGGTTTTGCTGCAAGCGTTTGGTGGGCGGCGAGTGATGGATGTGACGTCCGACGCGGTTCAGTCGTTTATCGACAGGCGACGAAATGATGGGGCTGCGAATGGCACGCTGAACAAGGAACTTGGTGCGCTGCGCCGAATGTTCACCATAGGGGCTCGCCAGCAGCCGCCCAAGGTCATCAAGGTTCCTCCCATTCCTCGGTTCAAGGAAACGAATGTTCGACGCGGATTTTTTGAGCACGATGCGTTTCTCGCACTTCGCGGAGCGTTGCCGGATCATCAAAAGGTTCCGCTGACGTTGGCGTATTGGACGGGGATGCGAAAGGGCGAAATTCTGCAGCTACAGTGGGATCAACTTGACTGGGACCAGCAACTCCTTCGGCTGCATCATGGCACGACGAAGAATGACGAGGGGAGGGTGATTCCCCTCGTTCCTGACTTGCTGCGCGTCCTGACGAAGTGGCGAGAGCGGACCTTGCTCAGCTCTCCGTCCTGTCCGTGGATTTGTCACTATGGCGGCCGACCGCTCAAGCGGCTCACTCGCGCCTGGCAGACCGCCTGTAAAAAGATCGGACTCGAGGCCAAGTTGTTTCACGACCTCCGGCGGACCGGCGTGCGCAACCTGGTGCGAGCTGGTGTGCCCGAAGCCGTGGCGATGAAGATCTCAGGCCACAAGACGCGGTCGATCTTTGACCGCTACAACATTGTTACCGAGCGGGATGTGCGGGACGCGGGCGCGAAGCTCGCGGCGTATTTCAACATGGAGTCGCCGGCGACGGATGAGTTGAGCGCAATAGAGGATGGGCACGTTCTGGGCACAGTCGAGACACAATGAGGAAGCACAAGAATTATAAGTGTTCGCAATCACTGAAATATTTCGTAGTGATTCAAGGCCGGTATCCGCTCTTTTAAGGCGAGGGTCCTGGGTTCGA
>CAADGK010000038.1 GCA_900696515.1 uncultured Nitrosospira sp.
GGCCGAGCAAACGCGGCTTGATATGGGCGCGAGTGAGCGGGGTTTTCAGTAACGGATTGTCGTAGAGATAGATCTGCCCGACGGACAGATAATTGGCCGCCCGCCAATACGCATCCATCCGCTCGAGTAATTCCGAGTTCCGCGTTGTCGCCTTGGTTCGTGGCATACACTCCTCGTTCAGTGTTTCGGTTCACCGAGTCGTTCGCTGACGGAACGTGCGATCTCACTTTCTTCATCGGTATGCATGACGCGTACGGTTACCCTACCGTTGTCCTTTGAAATCACAGGTGCGCCGGCCTCGTTGCGCGTATGATCAAGCGCGACGCCGAGATATTCCAAACCGTCACAGATCCGAGCTCGAATCACCGGCGAATGTTCGCCGATCCCGGCGGTGAAGACCAGGGTGTCCAATCCTCCGAGCGCTGCCGTGAGCGCCCCGATCCATTTTTTCGCCTGATAGCAAAACAGCGCGATGGCATCCGCCGCCCGTGGATCATGCTGCTCCCGCTTGAGTAGGTCCCGCATATCGGAACTCGTTTCGGAGATACCGAGCAAGCCCGATTCCGTATTCACCATCGCATGAAACTGATCCACACTCATGCCTTCCGTACGAGCGAGATAGGCCACGAGCCCTGGGTCGAGATCCCCCGAACGACGACTCATCGGCATGCCGGAGGTGGGCGTAAATCCCATCGTCGTATCGACAGACTGCCCCCCCCTGACCGCTGCCATGCTGGCACCGTTTCCCAAGTGGGCAAGGATAAGGCGTCCGTTTGCCTCACCCGGCTTTCCGAATCTGGCCAGTTCTTTCATCAGGAAGGCATAGGACAACCCGTGAAACCCGTATCGTCGAAGCCCTGACTTCTCATGGCGTCTCGGGATTGGCAGCAGACAAGCCACCCTCGGCATGCTGCTGTGAAATGTCGTATCAAAACAGGCGACTTGCGGGAGATGAGGATAGCGTCGTGCGAATTCGCGAATCAATTCGATCTCAGCGGGAAGATGTTGCGGATCATACACGCTCAGCCGCTGCAGCTCTTCCATGACAACCGTCGTCACGAGCTGAGGCTCACGATAGCGACCACCATGGACAACCCGATGTCCAATTGCCACGAGCGGGATCTGTGCGAGATGGTCCTTGATGCAGGCTAACAACGGCTCAAGACAAGCAACATGGTCGGAGGCCGTGATCGTCCGACGCTCGGCAGTCCCGATGTCTCCACGCACCCAGGTGAGAGTACCGTTCGGTGTCCCGATGCGGTCGATAGAACCGGACAGCTCACGGACGGGAACCGCACCAATGCGAAAGAGTGCGAACTTCAGCGTCGACGATCCGCCATTGATCACCAGAATCGAGCCGAAGCCAGAACCGGACGAGGAATCTGTCATAACTGTTCGATCATCGGACATCCGATCAAAACGTCCGCTTACCCTCGACGAATAGCCTCTCCGACCAGTCGGTAAGCATTGCGAATATACCGCGCCATCATTCTCTGAGTATTGAAGAATCCGCCGTTCAAAGCAATCGCCTGTTGCATGCTGAGATTCTTGCCATCCTGATCACGCGGATGAGCCCTGTCAGCAAAGACAATTTGCGGTGACCCGACTTGTCGGGCAATCGCAGTTAACCGTCCGATGTCCTCAAAGATCAAGGTACTGCGCTTATAGGCAGCAGCCCACCTGCAAAGCTGATCATGAGAATATCCCGATCAAGCCCGACCGTTTAAAAACCGGACCATCATTCGCCTATCACTGTTGCAATAGAGAACAACTCCCCTGCAGCGTACTCACCGTATGGTTTAGAGACCAGCACTCGTCAAGAGCTTGCGAAATTGACCATGCTGCGTGGGTTCCCTCCGGACCTGTTTCGAATCAACACTCCCTTCCTGTCCCAACGTACAGACATCTTCAGAACCTGAGATACTACCGCAATGGCAGCCCTCTTGAGATTAACCCGATTCTTCGCGTGAGCCGGATCCCGCTCTGCCGAGCCGCCTCCACAATATCTCTGCGAGTGGTAGTGGGCAACGACTCCGGAACGTAGACGCCAAAACGTTCACGCGGCATGTACTTCACGAACAGGGCCGTCAGATGGGCAGTCCCCCAGGCAATCGGTGACGACGGAATTCTTCGTCGGCGCAACTCAAACATCGAAGGAAACAGTGCGTCCCAGCGGATGAGGCACGACCGTCCCTGCTTGTCCCCATACACCAAAACCGCCAGGGCAAACCGCTCATTGTGCAGAATCCCTTGCTGCACCAAAGTAGTCATCGCGACCGGAGTCGGCGTTGCAGGAAATCGTTTGGGGCTGAGCCCTCGAGACTGGCGCAATTTCCCCTGGCGATACCATCGTCGGAGACGGTCGATATCCATCCCTCCGATTTTCGCGTCCATCCGTGTCATGCTGATGGTTCGAGGAATCGTCACGACTTCATCCTGTGCCGCCAGCACAACCCCGACTCGTCCTATCGGCGCGGGAAAGCGGAAGAGTTCACGTTCTCCGAATCGTGTGCCAAAGCGAAATCGCCCGTCACGATAGATACGGGGACGTGAGACCGCTTCGTCAAACGAGGACTCCGCCGACCACTGTGACACCGGCGTGTCGCTTGCCGTCTCCTCAAAGATCCGCACCTCCGCCTTGTCCACTCGATCAAGCTGAGCAGCAGCCTGCGCCGCGAAGAGATTCGTGAGTCCCGGCGCAGCACCCGCATGGATGAGCGCCCATCGATTATTCTCTCGGAACCGTTGATCGAAGCGAAACTGCTCCGGTCGAAACGGGTCGGCTCGCAAGTGTGAGGCCGTATCGAGGTAGTGCGCCCGCAACCCCAGGGCTGCGCGCATCACGATGTTGTTGAAGACAGCAGGACAGGCATTGACGAGCAGCTGGCACCCTGCGGCTGCCTTGACGATACCGCGGAGATTTCTGGCATTGACCTGCTGAACGATGAGAGCGGATTTCGCGCCGAGAAAGTCTCGCGCACGGACCGGATCACGGTCGCCACACGAGACGTGGTGCCCCTGACGAGCGAGTAACTTCACCAGGAGCGAGCCGGTCGCTCCGACGCCGAGCACAAAGACCTTCATGGGGTCGCCACTGTACTACAATTATCCTCCCGCAGCGTGAACACAGTTCCGACAATCAATACCGGCATTGCTGACCGAGCCGCCTCTTTCATACCAGAGAATACCCCCGCCTTCTGATTTATGGAGTGGAGGGAATGGCCGACTTCTCACTGCCCTTCGATAGTGCGAAGGTAAAGACCATGGCCAGTGCAGCTCCGCCCAAGGCTGCCGTCATGTCCTTCTGCGCATCCCACTCATCTCCCTGGGTACCGAGATAGGCGTTGCCGAGTTCGGGACTCACAAGAGCCGCCACAATGGACTCAATGATTTCGAACAGGCCGCTTTGGGCGAGAATCAAGTTGACCGATAGAGAATAAGACCAAAGGCCCCGCACACCGGCCAGACGCATAAGCACCTCCCGCACCGGATAAGCCAAGAGCGCCCCATAGCCGAAGTGGACGATGCGATCGAAGGGATTTCGACTCAATGACCACAGGTCTTGGAGCCAAAACCCCAAGGGCACCTCGGCATAGGTATAGTGCGCGCCCACGGCGTGGAGCGTCATAAAGAAAGTAATCAGACAATAGGACACGCTTGAAAACTGAAACCGCCGGTAGGTCAAGGTCAACAGCAACACCAGGGCGAACGCCAGCAGATTCTCAAGGAGCCAATCTCTCCGATTGACCGGACCGATGGCCAACCAGGTCCAGAGCAGTCCGTACCAGAGAAGCAGTCCGGAATGCAGATGAGTACTGCTCGACTCCGCCCGTCCGAGAGTTGGGAGTCCGACCTTCATTTACGTGGATGAGTCGACGATAGCCGACGGAGCCTGGGAGGGCAGAAGTGTTCCGCGAACCCCACGGATCACCGCAAGGATTGTCACGCAAAGCAAGGCTCCGTAGAGCGCGGCGGCAATATCCTTCTGGGCATCCCAGACATCACCTTGAGATCCCAAGTACGTAACACCCAATTCCGGATGGAGGGTACTCGCCACCCATGATTCGATGATTTCCCAGAGCCCGCTCAGTCCGAGCACCGTCATGACCGGTAGATAATACAAGAGCCAGCCTCGCACCCCTGCGCCGAGGCGGAACAGTTCTTCCATCGGATAGGCAAGTAAAAATCCGAAGCTGAAGTGGACGATCCGGTCGAAATGATTCCGGCCGAGGTGGAAAACCTGATCCATCCACTGCCCGACCGGCACCTGGGCATACGTGTAATGAGCCCCGATCGCATGGAGGGTCAGAAAGAGAGTAATGAGCGTGTAAGAGGTATGGGACAGCGGAAACCGCCGGTGGGTCGCGATCAACCCCACCACGAACGCCGCCGGCAACAGACTCGAGAGCAGCCAAAACTGAGGATCCGTCGGAGACTGGGCCGTCCAGACTGAGAGGGCCAGGTACCAGAGCAGCAAGCCGATCAACAGAAACTTGTCACGAGACCACATCGTTTTTCCTTCTGAAGCAGATCAACGGAGCGTCAGACCAGAAGCGTACGCTCATATGACTCTAACGAACGGTTGGTGACCCTGCAAGCAGGTCGCTGAGGTCTACCTCAGGCCCATAGATTCGTGTGTGTGAGCGCATGCCGTCCACGGAGTCAGGCTGAAATAACCGGTGGAGTTGATCTCGAACAGCACAACATCTTGCCCAACCCTTCATCTCAACTGCCGTGAGGTCAAACCTAACCACACGCATTGGTCATGTCCGATCACGAACTGGTGCGCACGTGGAAGCGTGGTTCCAGCGCCTTCAGGTTTTCCATGATCCCGGTATATTCCAGTTCCGCCATGGGCAGCATGGCTGCCCCGAAGAACCCTTGGCGCCGCATACCGATGGCCTTGTCGGAGACCGTGTCGCGGACTCGGTTCCAGAAGGGATGTGCGAACGCATCCACCGGCTCGGTGAACCGCCCGTCATGCATGGCGAACGCGGCACAGGTGATCACCGGAGGACCATCGAAGTAGCTGATGCCCGACTGCAGCGGGACCGGCATCAACGGCATCTGATGGGAGCCCCGCATGCCGCCGGCCACATAAGACCCGATGGCATACGGCGCTAAGATCTCGCCTGTCGCCGGAAAATCCTTCTGCACCCGGACCAACATCACGGGATCGTCCTTGCCGGTGTACTTTCCGGCAATGTTATGCAGTCGTGACGTAGAAGCTACCACGGCTTGTTCACCGCTGGAGACGGACCACACCGATTCGACGACGTACCGTTCAGTGTCCCGCAGCAACGCGGCGATCTCGTACAGTTCCTTCGGGGCACTGAGCTCGATGATTCGGTCTCCTTCCGTATGATTCACATCCATGATGACGAACCGGAAGCCTTGCGCCATATTGGGCGCCAGCATCAAGCCCGGCGTGTTCATCGGGTCGGCAAAGGCCAGGTACAACGGGAGATTGAACGCACCGGGATCCGTCTTGTCGGCGGCAAAAAATAGGAATGGCTCATTCGGCCGCTCGTTGAATTCCATCTCCGCCACGGCCGGCCCCATCCCATGCACATTGCCGGAAAAAGCGTCTTTCAACAGATCCTGACCGGCCCCGTACAGCCCCTGCTGTTTGGCTACTTCGGTCCCGGCAAGGAATGCGTCCCACGCCAGTTTATGGACAGGCTCGTACCCCACACCGTGCCGATGACTCATTAAGATCGCGATATCATCACCGGTACTGCTGACGTAATGGTCAATCA
>CAADGK010000039.1 GCA_900696515.1 uncultured Nitrosospira sp.
GAATTCTGGAAGCCGCTGCAAGACCCGCTGTTCGCGGACTTCGCCTTCAACAAGCAGAAAACCATTCGCAAACAATCCGGCCTCGGCGTCTTCGTGACGCAATCGCCCTCAGACGTGCTGCGACACCCGATCGGCAAAACGATGGTCGAACAGAGCGTGACCCAGATCTTCTTACCCAATCCTCGCGCCGATCATGATGACTATGTCCAGGGATTTAAAGTGACGGAGGCAGAATTTCACATCATCAAGAACCTCGGGGAAGCAAGCCGCCTGTTCCTCGTGAAGCAGGGGCACAGCTCGGCAATCGTGCAATTCGACCTGGGTGGGATGACGGATCTCCTAAACGTCCTCTCCGGCACGACGGACAACGTCACGTTGCTGGATCAGATCCGAGCCGACGTGGGCGATGATCCCACCGACTGGCTGCCGCTGTTTCATGAGCGCATCGCGGCGCGGAAACGTCTCCGGCAGGAGATCGGAAGAGGAGTTGCGTAGAGAAACCCTATGGGCATGGCGACCTACATCGAGCAGTCCGTGAACAACGCATTGGACCACTATGTCGTGACCTCTAGCGATGCCGTCATCGGAGTGCTCACACCGGTCGCCGTCACCGCTATGACGCTCTATGTCATGTGGACCGGCTTTCAAGTCATGCGCGGCGACGTGCAGGAACCGGTCACGGCACTCATGTGGCGGTGGTTCCGCGTGGCGCTGATCACCGGCCTGACGTTGAATGGGCCGCAGTATCGGAGTCTCGTGAAGGAAGGGTTGGACGGGATTCAAGAAGCCTTCGCGTCTGCCTTCGGGGGAGTCCTCTCGATGGGAGGGACGATCGACCAGATGGCCGACCCCTTCACGACGCTCATGGAAACCCTGTTCACCGAAGCGAGTTCTGGACTGGTGCCGCAATTCTCACTCTTCATCGCGGGAGGAATCTGCGCCACGGCGTCGATCGTGATGGCCTTCGTCGCAATGGGGCTCTTTCTTGTCGCAAAAGTGAGTCTCGCCCTGCTGCTCGCGGTCGGGCCGGCCTTCATCTTCTGCGCAATGTTTCCCGTGACACAGCGCTATGCGGAAAATTGGCTGTCCAGCGCGCTGGTCGCCGTCTTCACCAATGTCCTCATCATGGCGGTGATCACGTTTCTCGCGAGTCTCCTGCGAAATGCCTGTCTGCATGTGCTGAGTGCCTATTCCGCAGCATCGATCCTGGCAGATGTCGTCGGCCTACTGTTTCTCTCCATCACCGCCGCCTATGTCTTGCTCCATGTTGCGTCGCTAGGCGCGAGTTTGGCCGGAGGCCTCTCGTTGGGGAACCCCGGTGGGGATGCCACCAGGAGTGGGATGATGCTTTTGCACAGCGTCACTTCCGGTCTGAGTCGGTTAGTCCCGTTGGCCCTGTCCTCCACCGGCGGGTCCTTGAGTGGACCGCGAACCGGGGCGGCCCGCCTGCTGAGCGCGCTGCCTTCCGGGAAGCCCCAGCCAGGGAGCGACCTCTATCAACGGGCCTCATTGGAGCGGTTACGCAACAGCGTCTCGCGAAAGGAGTAAATCATGTCCCGCATGAAACGCACAGTGATCGCGATCAGCTTGGCCCTGGTGGTCGTCGTTGGTCCAGAGTCGAAACCCCAAGCCGGAGGGATTCCCGTGATCGACACGGCCAATCTCGTGCAATCCATTGTGCAGGCTCTGGCCTGGATCCAACAGTTCCAGCAGATGCAGCAACAGATCCTCCAAGCCGACCAGCAGATTCACGCGATCATGGGTTCTCGCAATATGGGGAGTCTCATGAACAACCTCACCCTCGCCGGGGTCGTCCCCTCCGACGTGAATGCCGTGTACCACGCCATTCGGTCCGGCGGGGTCCAGGGCTTGACTGCGGCGGCCCAGATCATCCGTCACAACCGGATGATCTACAACTGCGAGGGCAAAACCGGTGATGCGCTGCGCATCTGCCAGAACATGCTGAACCAGACGCCGCAAAGTCAGGCCTACTACGCGAACACCTATCAAATGTTGCTCGGACGGATGCAACAGATCAGGGCGTTGACGACCCGCATTAATCAAACCGAGGACGAAAAAGGAATTCTGGAACTCAATGGCCGGATCGCCGCGGAGCAAGCGCAGGTGAGCAACGACACGAATCGCATTCTGACGATGAAATCGATGATCGAGGCGGAAGAAAAGGCCGCGCAACAGGAACAGCAGGAACGCGTCCTGAAGATGTTGGCCCCTGGCACGTCTCGAACCTTCGACCACATGACTCCCTGGACGCCATAGTCCTGCCCACAGGCAGGAGACTGAAGGCGTAAGGCAAAGGGCAAAAGGATAGACACGATGACAGAGAAGCAGACGGACCCTTCACTCGTGAGCGCAACGGGCGAACCGCAATTCTACGATCAAGGCCGTGACTGGGATACCGACTGGCGGTTGCGATTGGAAGCGTCGGAGCGAAAGGCCTGGTGGGTCGCGGGCACTGCCTGCGCCCTGGCGGTGATCTTGGGGATAGGCATCGCCTGTCTGGCTCCGTTCAAGACCACCGTGCCCTATGTCTTCGCAATCGATCGGGCCACCGGCAACGTGGAGCTGGTGAGCGCGGCGGATGATCGGACCGTGCTGGGCTATCAGGAACTGCTCGATAAACATTGGACACAAAAATACGTGATCGCGCGGGAGTCCTACTCGTACCGGCTGCTCCAAGCCGACTACGACCAGGTCTTGGCGATGAGTACGGATGAGATCGGTCGCGACTACGCGAACCTCTTTGACGGAGTGCACGCCCGCGATAAGCAGCTGGGCAGCGGCATCGAATGGCGCGTGAACGTCTTGAGCGTGACGGTTCACAACGATGCGATCGGACCGAAAGCCACGGTACGGTTCGAAAAGCAGGTGAAACGGACCGACGCGCACAGCCTTGAGCCGCCGCAGTATTTCATCGCGACGGTTTCCTACGAGTACCACCACACGATGAGGGGGCAGGAAAAGGATCTGATCCAGAACCCGCTCGGCTACAAAGTGACGGGCTATCGGGTGGACGCGGAAATCGGGACGATCACCCCCCCGACGTCGGTCCTGTCGATGGTCGAGAAGAAATAGGGAGGGATGGTCATGCAGGCCATGAAGCAACACACAGGGTCAATCACGGCATGGCTCACCATCGCCCTCCTCTGTACAGGCGCCCCATCGAATGCGGCGGAGGTCCCGGAGCCGGGCGCCGGAGATCAACGAGTCCGGTACGTGACCTATCAGAAAGACGAAGTGACCAAAGTCACAGTCCGCCGTGGCGTCGTCACACGCATTGTGCTGGGAGATGACGAACGCATCGTCATCGCCGGTAGCGGCTTTCTCGCGGACTGTGCGAAGCCGGAAGCGGAATGGTGCATCAGGGCCGATGTGGGGACCAATCAAGTCTGGGTGAAGCCCAAGGACCATGCGACGCATAACAATCTTGAAATTCGCACGGACAAGCGGGACTACAGTCTGGAGTTCACCGTCGTGGGAGACCATCGCATCGGACGGAAGCAGCACGCCGGACAGGGACCACGCGGAAACAATGAGCCGATGTACCGCGTGATCTTCCGACATCCATTGGTCCCGTCAAACCCTGCCACCATGACGGCGATACAAGCCTCGGCCCATCGCGCAAGGCACGCTCGCGAGAAGGCCGACCTCCTCACTGAGCGGCTGAATTCGTTTGTCCCCGAACCGCGCAATTGGTCCTATTCGATGGAGGTGCTTCAGGGAGGAGACGATATCGCACCCGCCCTCGTGTTCGATGACGGCCGCTTCACCTATTTTCTCTTCCCTCCCAATCGCGAGATCCCCGCCATCTTCTACTTCTCGCCATTGGGTGAAGAAACCCGCATCAATTTCCACATGGAGAAGGACCTCGCCGTCGTGCAGCGGATGGGGCGGAGGTTTGTGTTGCGCTTGGGCAATGCCGTGGTCGGCATTTGGAATGATTCCTACGACAAGACCGGAGTGCCTGCCATCGAGGGAACCACCGTCTCGGGCATCACCAGAACACTGCGCTGAGAAACACAAATGGAACAATCACAAGAATCAAACAATCGAACTGAGCAGAAGCCTCCCATCATCGATGGGATTGTGTCGGTCAACCATCAGGCCAGTGGCAGGAACGAAACAGCGGCGCGCGTGGCGTTTCTGGTCGTGATGGCCATCGTGCTCGTGGTGGGACTCGTCTTCGCAGCGAACACCTATAGTGCGAAACGGAAAGCGGAAGCCACCAACGAGGAACGGGCGGCCAAGGTGGAGAACAAACCGGCCCAGGTCGGACTGAAGCGGGTCTTCGAAACCGATCCCCTTCCACCGCAACAGACCACCGCACTCGTGCGGTCGGCCAGCCAGTCGCCTATCACCTCCGCTGACCATGTGATGAGGTCGCCCCTCGACAGAGGAATCTATGATGGAAGCCAACCAATAGTACTTGGTCCTGACCAGACACAAGGCCACCCATCGGTCAGCAGACGCTCTGCCAGTCGGTTCGGTGGGGAGGTCCTTGTGTCGAACTCCCCTGCTTCGGACAGTCCGCGGACTCCACAAATGGGAACCGGACCAGACGCGGCCCTCTCCTTGGTCCGCGAGCTCCTCAACGGCGCGAGACAGCCGGAGACAGGGTCCGGAAGCATACTGGGCGGACCAGCGATGCCGGTCAGCACGGCGACAGACACAGGAAGCTCGACGCCAGCGTCGACTGGGTACATGGGCGGATCCAGCGGCCCCTCGATTGGAGTGACGAGCGTCGGTCTCGCGGCGCCGCCCGGTCCTCCGGCCAGCGGAGCCGGTCCCATCGGAGGACTCCTGACGCCATCGGACACGCCGAAAGTCCAAGCCGGTCTCTTGGGTGATCGCAATCTCATTTTGCCGAAAGGCAGAACGATCGACTGTGCCTTGACCGTGCGGGTGATCAACGAAGTCGCCGGCATGGCGACCTGCGTGCTGAACAGCGATGTGTACAGCGACAACGGTCGCGTCGTCCTCTTGGAACGGGGCTCGGAAGCGGTCGGCGAATATGCGGCAACGATGGCGCAGGGCCAACGCCGCCTCTTTCTCCTCTGGACCAGAGTGAAGACTCCGATGGGAGTTGTGATCAACCTCAATTCACCGGCCGCAGACGCGCTCGGTACATCAGGCTTGGTGGGGGTCGTCGATAACCATTGGTGGGATCGGTTGGGTGCGGCCTTTCTCCTCTCCCTCGTGCAAGACGGCATCGGCTTGGCCACCGCGACGCAGGCCGGTGGCGGGGGTGCGCAGAGCCTGGGGATCTATCAACATTCCGCCACGACCGGGAACCGTATGGCGGAACTCATCCTGCAATCAACCATCAACATCAAACCCACGCTCTACAAGAATCAGGGCGACCGCGGAACGATCATTGTCGCGCGGGATTTGGATTTCAGCACTGTCTATGAACTGCATCCCCACTGACCTGCTTGCGCACGACACGATGGTGCGCGAGTTGTTGCGGCCCTTGCTGCGGTACCTCGCACTCCCCGGCGCGACCGAGATCGTCGTCAATCGGCCACAGGAAGTCTATATCGAGGTCGGCGCAGCCTGGCAGCATCACCGCTCACCGGACTTGACCCTCGATCGACTCACCGCGCTCGCCACAGCCATCGCGACGGCGACAGAACAAGAGATCGGACCGCACCACCCGATTCTTTCGGCCATGTTGCCGGATGGGGAACGGGTGCAAATCGTGCTGCCACCGGCAGTGGAACTGGAAACCATCTCCATCTCGATCCGCCGGCCCAGCGCCTGGATCAAGACACTGAATGAATATGAAACAGAAGGAGCCTTCAGCCGCTACGTCTGGGCCAAGGCGGCGACGCTGGATCGTCGCGCCGCCGAGCTCGATTCTATCGAGCGGCAGCTCGTGCAGTATCTGACTCATCGTCAATTGGGGATGTTCATTCGGGCAGCGGTGCTGGCGAAGAAGAATATTGCCGTCGTGGGAGATACAGGCTCAGGAAAAACCACCCTGATGAAATCGATCTGTCAGGCGGTCCCGGAGCAGGAACGGCTCATCACGATCGAAGATGTGCGCGAATTGTTGCTCCCCCAGCACGGCAACCGCGTACATCTCTTGTACGCCAAGGGAGGACAGGGAGCGGCAACCATCACACCCTCGGAGTTGATTGCCTCCACGCTCCGCATGAAGCCGGACCGGGTGCTCCTCGCCGAGTTGCGCGGCGGAGAAGCGTTCGACTTCCTCAAGCTCCTCACCACCGGCCACAGTGGATCGATTACCTCCTACCACGCAGAGTCCTGTGCCCTCGCGGCCGAACGCTATGTCTTTATGTGCAAGGAGCACGCACAGGCGGCGACCTACGATGTGCCGACCCTGAAGCGCCTGGTGGCCTTGACTATCGACGTGATCCTCCATGTGGTCGCGCAGAATATCGACGACGAGGAAGGACGACCGATCAGAAAAGACCGCTACGTGGCGGAAGTCCATTATGACCCGATTGCGAAACTCGTGGCGCGATTCGGAGAAGCCACCCTGGTGAGGGCGTAGAGGAACCGATGTCACGCAAAAGCATGCAGATCGCAGTGGCCCTGTTGCTCTATCTTCCGCTTGGGCTCTGCGGAGCCGATGCCCTCGCGGGCGCAGTCTTCACCCTCGCCAACAAACAGATGCCCGTAGACCTCTCCCTGACCAGCTGGCCCGCCTCCTGGCGAATCTATAGTGAGGATCCGGTGCAACGTAAGCGACTGCAATTCTCCGCCGCAGTCGGAGGATTCATCGGATTTGGTCTCCCGGTGCTGCTGGTGTTGTCCCTGACCAACCAGAAGAAACCGCTCCATGGTGAGGCGCGGTTTGCGTCTCATGATGAAATTCAACAGGCCGGACTCTATGGAGAGCGTGGCGTGATCGTGGGAAAGGTCGGGCGGCGGTATTTGGTCTATGGGGGCCAGGAATTCGTGTTGCTGGCGGCGCCGACTCGATCGGGCAAAGGCGTGAGCATCGTGGTTCCGAACCTGCTCCACTACGCTGAGTCGGTTGTCGTACTGGACATCAAAATGGAGAATTTCGCCTACACGTCGAAGTTCCGACAGGCGCACGGCCATCACGTCTACCTGTTCAATCCCTTTGGCGCAGACGGCCAGACCCATCGTTGGAATCCACTGGACGCGGTCGATCGCGACCCGAATCGCCGTGTAGGTGAGATCCAAGCCATCGGGCAGGTGCTCTATCCGACGGAACAGATCAAAGATGCCTTCTGGAACGAGTCCGCCCGCAACCTCTTTCTCGGCCTGACCCTCTCTATCATGGAGACTCCGTCGTTACCTTCTAGTCTCGGGGAAGTGCTCCGCCAGGCCTCCGGCAAGGGGCAACCCATCAAGGACTACCTGCAAGACCTCATCAGCACCAGGGCCAAGAGTACCGCCCCGCTGAGCGACGACTGTACAGCGGCCCTGCACCGGTTCTGCGCCACAAGCGAGAATACCATGGCTAGTATTCTCGCGACACTGACGGCGCCCCTCACCATCTTCAGCAATCCCATCGTCGATGCGGCGACGAGTGCGACGGATTTCGACCTGAAACAGGTGCGCGCCCAACGGATGTCGATTTATGTCGGCATTCCGGCTAATCGGCTCAGCGATGCGGCGTTGCTCGTCAACCTGTTCTTCTCACAATTGATCCAGTACAACACCGTCGACTTACCCGCGACGAATCCCCGCTTGAAGCACCAGTGCCTCGTGATCCTGGATGAGTTCCCTGCCCTCGGACGGGTCAACATTCTGGCCAAGGCTGTCGGCTTCATGGCCGGCTACAATCTGCGTCTGCTCCCGGTCATTCAGAGCCTCTCGCAGCTCGAATCGGTCTATGGTGAAAAAGACGCCCGCACCTTCGTCACGAACCACGCCTGCCAGATCCTGTTTGCGCCTCGCGAACAACGAGATGCGCAATATTATTCCCAGATGCTGGGCACCTATACGGCCGACGCGATCTCGACCGGCACGAGCCGCCCGCTCGCCTGGGGCCACGGTAAACAGGCCTCATCTAGTTCTACCCGCTCGGAACAGGCGCGGCCTCTCCTGCTGCCACAGGAAGTGAAGGAACTGGGAGACCAGCGGGCGATCATCAACCTGATGCATACGAAGCCGATTCTCTGCGACAAGGCCCGGTTCTATGCCGAGCCGATCTTCACCGATCGGTTGAAGCGCATCAGTCCCTCCTTGGCATCAGTAGGGAAGCGGATACCGACCCAAGCTGAACTAGAAGAGGCAGCGTTCGTGCGCCGGGAGTTGTCCGTGGAGATTCCCCGGCTCGACCTGGAACTCCATCGCGCCGTGGTCGAACGACGGGTGCGTCCAGTACAACCGGATGAGGCAATCGACCTGTCGAAGTTGGCGATGGATCTGAGCACACTGCCACCAGTTCTCCCGCGCGACCCACCGACGCTCGAAGAGGTGAATGGGTTGGTCGATGCCTTTGTGGCACAGCTGCAATGGGCCGACAAGGTCGATGACGACATCTCAGAGAAGATGAGTCCTGTGAGTGAAGAAGGAAGAGCCCAGAGAACGAAGAGGAACGTTGGTCAGTTCTTGGTAGATCGAGAGAGAGAAGAGAGGGACGTATGACGACATCTATGAAACGACAGACAGGACTTCAAGCGCTTGTGATTCTGATCGCCTGTACCGCGACGCTGGCTTGTGTGCAGAAACCAGTCGTGCCATCCGGTGCGGCTCGCCTGCCGATCAACAGCGATGAGATGATCCAGCAGTATCGTGAACGGGTGAAGAACGACCAGCGTGAGAAGCAAGAGCGGAGTCTCCTCACCCGGCAGATGGACAGTCTCACGCAACAGGTCCAAGAGTTGAGTACTGCGCTGTCGCTCGTGCAACTGCAACAGCAAGAACTGGCCAAAGGTAAATCTCGGTACAGCCCCACGATCACAAAGACAGCGCTCACGATCCCCCCTGTTTCACCAGAATCGAAAGGTCCACCGACGAACGTGGCTCTATCACCTGAGGGTAATACATCTCCAACTGTGTCTGATCAGAGCCTGTCACGGAACGACACGGCGCAAAGCGAAGAAGAGCGATCAACCTCGGTGGGGCCGGCTTGCAGTGCTGCACCTTCAGCAGCGACATCCCCCTCCCCTCCGTCTCCGATAGAAAAAGAGCAGATCAATTCATGGAGACCGCGTGTCATTGAATTGAGTGAACGGGAACAGGTTGAACTACACCGCCACAGTATTATCTTCCGGGTGTCGGAACGGACAGGTCGGTCTGAGTTTCGTCCCAGCAAGCCTCTGCAATCCCACCTGAAACAAATCATGAGCCGTGGTCCTTGCCTGCATGTGCGTGGGTACACGGACGGAGACAAGGATCTCTGGATCGAACGTGAGACAGCCAAGCAGCGGGCGTACAAGGCCCGCGCCTATCTCATCGCGCAGGGCTATGACCCAAACCACATCGAGATCACCATTATCCCCATCGGGCAACATGTGGCCGATAATGCGACGAAGAACGGTCGGGCGAAGAACCGACGGGTAGAGATCGAAGTGAAGGAACAGAACCCAGCTTCTGTCTGGCCACAGTGGTACGGATAGGAGAGAGGAAGAGACACCATGAATGAAATAGGTGTGGACGAGCAGCAAGCAACCAAGCAGACGAACGAGCCGAAGCCTGCGGAAGGAAGTCAGGACGAGAACACGGATCAACCGCGACTGAATCAACGTCGTGATGCCGCCGAATCCTTGCGAAAACGGTTCATCGAAGCCGGTGAGCAATTCTATTACCGCACGGCGCCGGGTGAACCATCGAAGATCGCGTTTACCGACCACGGGAAGCGGCTGGTTACGGAACATGACGACCCAAGTGTCATTCAAGGGATGGTCCTCCGGGCAAAGGCCAAGGGCTGGACCACCGTGCGGGTGAACGGCACGCCTGAGTTCAAAACGGAAGCCTGGGTGCAAGCGACGATCGCCGGTCTCGATGTGGAGGGCTATACCCCGCGTGGGATCGACTTGGCGCGAGCGCAAGACCGCAGGGATCACCGCCCAGTTCCTGGTAAGTCGGCACAACAACCTATCGATCGCGGGGCATCACACAATCGCACGACAGATGATCCTATCAGAAAACCAGAACAGTCCATGAGCTCTGGCCAACAAGTCGCAGTGGCCACACTTGAAGCCATTCTGAAGGCGCGGGGGGATTCGCCCACGATGATCACGGCGGCTGTCGAAGAAGCAAAGGCGCGCCTGCAGGGCGAACGAGCCGTGGTCGGCACCGTCGTGGATCACGGCATCGACCATTACAACCACGATGTCCAGAATACCAAGAGCTATTTCGTGAAGCTGGCGACAGACCGTGGTGAACGAGAGATCTGGGGCATCGACCTGGGCCGCGAATTTGAACAGAGAAAGGTTCAGCGGGGTGATGCAGTGGCCCTCGTGCAACAGGTGCATGAGCCCGTGACGGTTCCGGTACGGGGTAGTTCGGGCGCCTCGGTTGGCACAGCACCACAACCAGCGACTCGCAATCGCTGGGAGGTCATCAAGCTGGATACGCTCGGGGTCCGCGAGCAGCACCAGTTGAAGGAGGCGGCACATACCAGCACCCGGGAACCGGTCGTGCCACGGTTCGATCACACAGCCGCGCGAGCTGATCGAACGCCGAATGCCACCAGGAGCCCTGTCTTAGAGCGGACCAGAGGTGGTCGATGACTCCTGTCGTTAACAACATGTCCACGGATCGTACGGAGGTGAACCCATGAAGTGGCTGAAGAGACGCGACTGGATCATGGTCCTGGCGGGAGTCAGCCTCCTTGTCATGTCCCAGGATGCTGCGGCACAAACGGCGCCTAAGCCATCCTTCTTGGAAGGCGACGCCAGGCTGGCCTGTGAGTGTCTGCTATGCTTAGCAGCAGGCCCACAGGCGCCGAAAGAATGCCAAGCCGCGCTCACAAAGTATTACATGATCCAGGCAGGGAGCCCCTTCAAAACCATGGTCATGCGAAGAAACTTCCTCCAGCTCTGCCCCAAGCAATAGTCCGTTCAACAGGACTCTTAGACATAACACGGCGCCTGCGGCCACGATGCCGCGAAGTAGCTCTGGCCAAGGCCAAGCTTATCTCTCCCCATGGCCATTATTGTACGCCAGGACTACTGATGCAGTATGTCCTAGTGAACAGTATTGCATTATTTATACCTCATTAGTACTACACACATCATCTTTCCCCTCTTGCGAATAACTTCTCCTACCTCAAGGGAATAGTCTCAAAACCTGACCTTCTTCATAACAACCACGGCGCCACGCGCCTCCTGCGTCTCCTGTTTGGGCAACCGCAGGGCGAAGAGGGGCGCTCGTGTGGCGCGAGGATTTGCGAGTCAACACGTATCAGAGAAAAGGGGGGACGCAGTATTATGCAGAAAGATCGATTGGCGACGCTCACGATGGACATTGTTGTCAACCATCCAACTAAGCGCACGGCCCTCGACGCAGCCTATAGTCGGCTCAGTCCATGGGCACAGTCCGAGTGGGACAGCGCAAGTGATGGCGTGTCCATCACCGAACGAGCCGAGCGCCTTGGTCACTCAATCCGGGAACAGCGTCGCTGCGATGAGAGTCTGATTGAGCACATCTTCGCTGCCCTTAATGGACGAAGCTTCGTGGTCCTCGATGCCACCTATTGCTTCATGACGCAACGAATGCTGGACCGGAAGACAGGACGCCGCATTCCCCCTGACGCAGTGCGACGCTTTGCCGCGCAGCCCATTGGGAGTCTGCTCCTCAGCGCCCGTGCGCATAAGGATCTGAAACAGCGTGGAGTTCACACGATCGGCGATCTCCTCCCCCATGCCTATGAATGGTTATCGCCGAAGCGCCTAGCGCCAGGCAAACCGGTGATGAATGTGCGGCTCTCGGTCCGACGTTGTCTACGGATTCTGGGTGTCGAGATTGTCTTTCCTGAGATCAGACAGCGGGCAATCTATTGCCCGTGTTGTGCGCACACCGAGACGGATGTCATGAAGATCGTCGCGTTGGCTGGCGTGTGACGCACGTTTGTAATGACAGGCTCCCGTCGATGTCCTATGAAGCGGTGAAGACAGGAGCGGAGCCGTAGACGAAGATTGTGGAAGAGCTTCCAGGATGCGGCGAGACTAGGTAGAACTGCTGAGGAAGGCGGTGTGAATGAAGCGAACGGCATATGTCTTAGTCAACAACCGTAGCCAAGGGATCTCACACCCTGACGAGCCAAGCCCACCGGATTGCGCCCTAAGTAGGGCAGACATGAGCATTGTCTGTTTTAGCTTGTTTTGCGAAGAGTAATTGGAGCTTGCTCTCACAAGCGAGTTTCGAATGGCAACTTCCGTTCGCTTCGAACAGCTAGCCCCATACTCGCCAGTGGGTAGTGTACGTACAAATCCATTTCTTAAACGGACTTTCCTTAGCGAGGCGACACTTGGTCTAGGGAAGCTTCATTATCGTCTCAAAAAGACAATAGCGGTTTATATCAGCGCATGAAAACTTATTGCACTGGGGGAGCAGAAAGGAACGATTTCTGAAGCCCTCTCAGAACTTTCAAATCATCGCTGTCAGATTGCAATTTGGTCTTTTCCACCGCCTGAATTTTGTGGTTCAACGCTTCTTTGATTGTGACCCACTGTGCAGCATCAAGCTTGCCATCTGCTTGGGTGCTAATGGCGAATCCCTTTAAAGTGCTAGCATATACTTCCGTTGGCAATTGAGGGTCAGCAATCACGGAAAAAGCATAAGAACTAAATTTCGGGTCGTAACTACTCAAGACATTTGCAGCAGCTGAACGGAGCTTAGGCTCCGCGGAAGAGTTCAGGAAAATCTTGTTTCTTATCATGGAGCGCTCGGAAGGCATGGAACCCAAAACACTGATCGCGGCAGTCTTACCCTCAAGCGAGCCACTGTTCAAGAAATCCATGACACAGGCTTTTCCAAAATTGCTTGCTGCCTGGGCACAAATTCGTACAGCCTCTGGCTGAGAAATCTCTGATCCGATTGCAGCCTTGCGCAACGAATCAATTGCATCTTGGTCAGATATTCTTACTAATGATTTCAATGCCGGCAACCGGACTTGGCTTCTTGCATCAACGGAAGCAGCTTGGAGGGCGGCTATGGCTGCCTTGAATCGTTTCCTACTATAAGTAAGTGAACTCGAATTTCCGATCTCAGTTGTTGACATGTGTTGGGCTGAAGTTAATACAATCTCATTAGACAGAACAGCTACTGCCTCTTGTGCTATCTCTAGGGAGTCATCATGAACAAGGTCGCCTGCAACCCTGAGAGCTGATTCATCTGATATCATTGTTAATTCAAGAAATGCTTTTTTCCGTTCCTGGACTTCCGCATCCTTGCTTGCAATCGTCGCTTCAAGTTGACTAATCTTCTCCCTCTGTCCCTCAAGGTAGGATTGGACTCGAGAGTCAGGGTTTTGAAGCTGAACTCCATCCTGCACAGCAATTGAGAGTCCAAATGGCAATAACCAACCAAACACGGTGAAAGCAAAACTTGCAGGACGAATCATACAGATATCACTCTAAGGTGTGCTTTCCAAAGTAATCAATGTCATCGTAGCAATATCCAAGAAAGAAACCCTTTCCATGTGTGTCTAGGTAGTCAATCAAGCCACCCGTTGTTACTTTATGACTTTGAGGAGAAGGTTTGCCATGGGGGGAGAGAGGGCGAACCAGGTCGGGCCAGGGAGGGGATGAAGACCCCTGAAGCCATGGCCAAGTCTCATCCCTTTCGTACACGCTGGGAGGGTATTGCCCTGCATCGTGAGACACGCCCGGATACCTACCTTGCGCTGAGTAGGCCAATTCATTCTGTGAACTGAACCTATCATTCGCTGCTTGCCAGTGTGCCCAAACTCGGTCAACGTTAGCATGGATTAGAAAAAAAATAGGGTCTGCTGGTGCCGCTGGACCTCCGAGCCATCCCCCTAACTTATTGTGCACGGCGGCATGAAAACTTCTCTCAATTTGGGAACGCATAATCACATATGCATTATTGAGTAGAGAGGGGATGGAGGGGTTCAAAAGACCATTCTGGGGGTCATCGCTTGGGTCACGGATCAGCCCACCTAGTCGCGGGTCTATCCATCTTCCTAGCCCTTCCCCCGGATAGAAACCTTCGCCTGGTTCTGTGATACCCATAAAATCTCTTGTGAAGATTCTCTTGCTGGGTAGATCATACCTCCAATAAGGAATTGTAACTCTCGGGTCTATGGCTTGCAACCTACGTTCTAGATCAAGCAGGAATGCCCGATGCCAAGGCAGAAAGAGTGGTGACCCATGAATTGGCAGCCCATCCGCTGCTTCGTGTAATTGCACAAGAGGGGTGTACTGTGAATTGACCGATTCATTCGCAACATCGTGAAGTCTGACAAGCGCATCTAAAAACAGGCTGGACTCAAATGAAGTTAGATTCTCGGCATTCTTGCGAACACGAACCATTACGGGGAGACTGCCAACAACTCTTCCATCTTCAAGCTGTGCGACAATCGTTGTGTCCTTGGTGCCTTCCGAAGGTCTACGTCCTGCAACCCAAAAATAAACCCAACCATCAATGCTTTCTGGCACCTTTACTTGGATTGCCGATTTGGGAGTGAACGTGGTTCGATGTGGCCGTAAGCCACTATCGGTTTGAAATTGGATTGCGCCTCCGTGATCTGTAGTTTGACTCGAGATATTGAGCACGCTCCCTTTACTGAGGGTGGGAGGTCTTTCGTCTACCACAATCCGAGCGCGAAACTTTGTTGGTGTCCAGCATATGTATTCGCCATGCGCGGCCATCTCATCATAACTTTCAATAAGAACGGAGTCACTAAATGCACTATCAGAACCCTGAAACGTGAAAAGGACAGATCCAATAATGAAGCAGATAAGTCTGCTGAGCACATGACTGGCTGGATTGTCGTTCATGAAAGCCTATGCATTTTCTATCGGCCTGGCACAACCGCTCTAGTCACAGCACCTGCATTGCTACCGGCTGGTTTAAAGTGAGAAATGGTTACATCTCCCTGTACGGGAGGCGCATCGGAAATAAACCAGAAATTATATGTCGAGCCCCATCGAATGGCATTTGCCTTTGAATTGTCTTCAAATCTCTCGGTGCTCCACGTAATCAATCCTCCATTAACTTTATGCTCCCATGGTCTATTTGACCATATCTCTCCATGTGCAGGGGCTGACCTGAAACCAATACTACTCTCATCGATAACTGGAGCAGGAACCTTAAGAGATTGAATTGCGAGATCACTATTCATGTTGTATACCACATAGTCATAGCGATACTTGCCTCCACCCACTGGGTTTGCTTTAGAACCAATTATGATGTAGGACTTTGCCCTGCCTTCAAGAGTCTCAATTTCTGACAACTGAGCCCCATCTTCTTTCCATGCAGCAACTGCAGGTTGCCGCCTTACTTCAGCCGCCTCCCTTCTAAGAACCCAAGCTCCTGTTCTAAGAATAGGCTTGACTTCTCTATAAGTTACGTTGTTCCGAGCATTGCCAGCCAACGCATCATCAGCAGTAATGTAATGTGCTTCCACAAAGTATCTTGCGTTAGAGGAACGCAAGTCTGCTTCCTCTACCAGCATGATTCGTTCAGCTGGTCCACTCTCTGGGTAGCCAGTCAAATCTTGTGCAGTGCTTCCGTTAAACTCGCCTGTGGCTGGATTCTCAATCCGACTGCGTGGTCCAAGGTGACTTGTGTCTGCATTGAGGTCTTCCCCGTAATAGTCTGAACATCCTGGACGGAGTAGATTTCCCCCCGGGCCATCTTGGCATGGACGTGTTACTTCTGGAATACCCTGGCACTCAAATCGATTTGTAGCGTAAAACGCATGCTTAACCCAAGACTGAGCTAGTTGTTCAATACGACCATTCATCAATCTATAAAAATTCATGCTGATCGCTGGGTGTTTATTACTTGGAAGGCGGTGCCAATCTAGTGGCGCATCTCCGGCGTTGCAGGAGTTTGTCGAGGCTGTAAGGCCAATCTTCGTGCCCTTTCTACTATCTTCTCTCCCGTCATCGATAAAACCCACGATCACATCTGGACCTGCGGCTACGCCGATTGAAGTTAGGAGACAAGCCTTGACAAACAGTGCAGATAATAGTCCTACCAGCATCTTGTGCATGTACCACCTCCATAGTTTTCAATGAACGTCCACAAGCAAGACATGATCCACGCTGCTGTGCTTGTCCACGCTCTGATCGAATGAGTACCTCTTGGCAACAATTCTAATCAAGTATCTCTTGCCCTGAGATGCAGGAAAGTCAATACGATAGGAGCGAGGTGACGATGCCGGGGCTGGATCGGTCCATTTTTGATGCCCAGCAAAAGAGATGTCTTTGAGAATTAGCAAACGTCCGTCCGTATATACTCCCGGGGATATTTCGATAGCAGCGAGCCCTTTCGTTTCTTCAATGGTCGGGTATTCCTCAGGTCTCGGTCGTGCGCCATCAGAAGAAACGTCAGATTCCAAGATGGCCATATTAAATCGCACGTCATCTCTCTCAGGAACACCACCCAGAGAATTTAAATATTGCCACTTGACACTAACTTCTTTAGGCATCTCTCCAATAGATCCTTCTCTATTGTCAACAACGGCAAAAGTTAGACTTTCTGGTCCGGCAGAATCAGCGAGGCGCGTTTCGTCTGTCTCGCCTGATTCTGGGGCAGGGGCCCCAGTATAAAGCTTCAGTGATCTAGGATCAGATTCTGCATTGAGAAGAGCATTGCTAAGCTTGGCCCAATCGTCATCGCTCATAATCGGTGGGGGAGGTTCGCCAGAAATGTCGTTACCAGTTGGCGCTAGACTCATCCATGGATGAATCTTTCCATTTCCACTCCGCAGCGCCCAATCTGTCCTGAAATTATTCTCAATCGCCGCATCAGATCCTAATGAGCCAAGCCTGCCTACTGCATCGGAAGCAAATCTTGCCGTGTTCCCATTGGTAAGACCGTGGCATGTGCTGCAATTTCTTGTTGGATCAATAACTATCCGTAGTGTGTCAATTGTCGTCTTGTGCACCTCAGTATATGCGGAGCCAATTACTCTGTAAGGGGCTTTATGCCCACGTGTCAGCTCTGGCAATAGGCTACCGAGACTGAAAGCCTCCGCAACTTCTCGTTTACGATACCCTACTCTAGCCTGCTTGATATACGGTGTTATGATACGCGGCTCTTTGTTGTCATGACATTCGGCACAATTGATCCTAAATGTCGAATCGTAAGTTTTCGATGCGAGTTTTCTCCCAGCTTCATCCTGGTAACCAGCACCTCCGGGCGGTACGATCGGAGAGTCCCACGTGAATTTCATCCCTTCATAAGTTCCGTCAAAAAAGGCAACCTCGCCAGAGATGCGGTTAAAGCCAATATAGCCAACAAGCTCAAAAGAAGGATTTGAATGAGTCCAATACTCATCGACCTCCAATGGAGTAACCCCTTTAGCTTTCCGGGCTAGTGCTATCCACTCAACATTTCCTTTGACTATTCGAGAAATTCTAGAAGCCGTTCCGCACGGGGTAACACCACCTGCGAGGGAGGGTTTGTCACAACGTTCAATGCGGGTGGTCCATTTTACAAAATTCCCCTGCATATCACGATGCTCAAATTCCAATGGTCTTCCAGGCTTTGACGTATTCGGCTTCAACTCGACTCGATTTCCTTCCACCTCAACAAACAGTTCCCCTGTTTCGATGATGGAACCATCCGTTCTAGTGAATCTCCCTAACTTGGTCACGTCGAAAGGAGGAATTGGACCGAAAACCGAGCGAACCTCATCTGCAAACTTCAAATTGATGTCAGATTCTTTAGCGGCAGGTGCCCAAAAAATATTTCCATTCCATCTCGAAATGTTCTGAGCCATATTTTCAAAATGAGGCGTCCGTGGATTTCTGCTCAGAATTTGTAGCCGAAATGCTTCCTCGTTGAGATGGCTAATCTCATCCGCTAGCTGCTTTAGTTGACCTTTCTTTTTTTGGATTTCCGATTGTCTTTGCAGATACTCTGATACCCCTTGCGCATCTCTTTGGAAACCCTCTGTAACAGGCATAGGCTTCTTACTAGCAAACGCACCTGACAGGGCATGCTCATGCTTCGTAAGGTGTTTATCGGGGGCAGAACGGTCGGGGTTTATTGGCAAGCCAGTATTGTGAGTGTTTCTTGATGCACCAAGGCTCAGGACACAGCACACCACTACCGGTATTAATCGTTTCATCTAATAAAGCCTCCATTGCAAGATGGCCAGCTTGACAAGCGCCTACTCATGTTTCAAGAAACTAAGAAACGAATAAAATTTAGTATCGGTTCTTATGTCTGAGGTGGCAAGGTACAAAAACCTCGGGCATTATTCAATATGTACCGAGAAGAAAATGATCTACCCGGACTAAATGCTTCAGTGAGTACAGCATGCTGACCCATCATTGGACTCTACTCCGTCAATATCTGAAAAATGGCCACGACCTTTGGGCGACATATGTTTGGATCACATATGGTCATACCGAACTACGTCCTTTTGACAAAGTTCTATCTTTAGGGCAAAAATGCTTACCCTGATATGACATCATGGTGTCCGCAATGTGTGAAACGGGATCACACATTCCACTTTTTACTATGTTGCCGAGCAATACCCCAAAAAGGAGGGTTTCATGAAGGAATCGAAGTGCGTAAAGACAGAAGTTATTTTCACCCACAAGGATAGTGGAGGCCAAGAGGTTCGTCTGACCGGTATATCCCCTGACTTCTTGACTCGCCCAGAACAGATTAGAAAGGTGATGGAGTTACTGAACCTCCCTCAGGGGACAGTCGCGAGATTTTTACACACAACCGAGGATGTCATAGTTCGTTAAGGAATGTCTCGATGCTCCCCATCAATGGGTATCTACGCGACTCCGTTTCAGTGGAGTGGGTTCCATCTGGCGTGGAATTGAGATTTTCGGTGTGGAGCATCGAACTTCCATCAAGTGTTCTTGAAGACAATCCAAACCTTGTAAGATTTTTCCAAAGACAACTTTCATCATCTGACTTGGTAGGCCTACCGGAGCAGGCTCAGAACTTGATTGCCCTTTTGGGATACCAAGGATGCCTTATCCCTAAAATTACGAAATCACAGTATGAACTACGTGAAGTCAAGCTCCAGAATGTGTCTTTTTGCAATGAAATGTATGGGATCTATTACGCGCATCCATTATGGAAAGTAATGAGAGGAGACAGCATTCCCAGAACAATAATCACGCAGTGGATATCTCGGACGCATTTTTTATCGAGATTCGCAGGGGTGACCGCATCTGCCGCTAGTGCCAATAGCAGTTTGGTCAAAGTAAAGGCGGCATTTCTGAAGAGTTCGATAGAAGAATACTCACATTTCCAAGACTATTATGCCCTGCCGAGAACACTCTTTCCTCTAACCAACGGATTCACTGCTGGAGTTGCCCCGTTGGCTAGCTTTGTTGCTTTTGACTACCAGATGCTTCGAATCGCAAAGAAGGATTGGCTAGCACACACATGTGTCGCCCTGTTTCAGGAGCGAACTGCCAGTTTCTCGGAGAGTGCTAATAAACTGTATTCTCGGGTGGAGAGCCAACTTGGAATGCCGGGGCTCTTAGATGGTTGGCGTACTCACATCTCTTTTGATGAAAGTAATTCACACGAACGAGATCTTGAAGTTCTATTTGACCAGGATCTTTCTCTCTCACTTGAACAAATCCAGGAGTCTTTCAATGAGGCTGCGCTGACGATTCACTTGTTGATGGACGGTCTTGACGATGTGCTGAAACTTGGGAAGCAGGGGATAGATCCGAGAGCGAATGCCTTTTCCTTGACGCTTGAGAGACCCAATATGCAAGGAATTGAGAGCCTGTCAGCGGTTTCTCGCCATCAACTCAAGTCGCGAACTAGCAGCGAAGTTTCAGCTGAGTTGTCTGAATTGATTGCAAGCACTCCGCCGGGATGTGAATTCCTTATGAATGCCTCGGGCTTCTTGCTTTCTCAGTTCGCGAAATCTTTCGTAGGCCTCGCCCTTGAATGCCTCGCGAACTGTGATACACGAGTAGAGATCACTTGTATTGGCAAAGTGCTTCATGCCGCTTCAGTGTTTGAAGTACAGTTATCTGGAGACAAGAGACGTAAAAACATTGGGGGCCGAGTTATCCAAAATCATCTATTTCGTCATGCCAAATCGCCAAAAAGGTTTGCATCATCTGCATTGCTCTATATTCGTCTCATTCAGGTAGGCTTTCGACTCCTAGGACACCCTGTTCCACTTGCAGGGTTTCCCCCTCTCCTCGAAGCTCTCGAGTCAGCCGTAAGAGATCTCGAAGCTCAAGAGGCCATTGTTGAGAAGGTCAATGATGCCATTGGCACTATTGAATTAATGGAATACGCATTTCAAAAGAGTAAGACCGAATGGCCCTGTTTTCGAATCGCGGTCGGTCAAAACGCGCTAATCGACTGATATTGTGTATCTTAACCTCCTTGTGAATGCAACCACTGATGAGGCCAGTTCTCGAAAGATTTTGGCAACATAAAGAATCTATGATTCTCAATTTGTCTCTTCACAGGCTAACGAAGATGTGGCTCCGCAAGTTTGGACAATTTCTGCCAGTTCATAAGCGGTGCCTGGCGGATGAGGCCTATGCGACCGTAGGCCGTCAAGCGCGATGCGGCCTGATTTGAGATAGCGTACGACACCCTCGCGCGCGGGGCTGACGGTCTCGGATGCCTGGAGATGGACCTCATCGATAGGCTCCGCGTCGGACTTCCCACCTTAGTTGCCCGTTTCCCAAGGTCTCCGGGCTGACACAATTATTTGGTGTTAAAAGGAAGCCCCGGGGGGCCGGATGCTTCCCAAGAAACCGCCCAGTGCTTCACCGTGCACACATTTATCCAGTCCTTCATCTCACCGGCCACTGCGACGGGTGTCTCCAAGTCATAAGACCGAATGAGTTGCCGTTTTGTCAGGCACCAGAATAATCTTTGAACGGTTGGGATAAGGTCGTTGCAAAGCACGGCCCCCTCTCGCTGACATTCTGCCAAGTGGTCGGTTAGATGTTGCCGCATTGCAGCGTCGTCGCCGGTCGCCATGACTTATAAATGGGGAAGCGGATTTTTTACTGTCCTTCGATTCTCAAGCCGCGGCCATAGGGATTGGTGGGGCTATCGGAGCGATAGGGACTGCCTGCGCCGTAGGGGTTGTCGAACGAGTCTGGAGAAAACCGCGAACCGTACCGGCCGTAGGGGTTACTGGTTGAATCAGGATCGTACGGATTGGCGCTCAACTTGCCGCGGTAATTGCCCTGCTGGTCGTAAAGCTTTGGCGCGTCGGTCGCGAAGGGATTCGTCACTGATTGATTGCTGAACGGACTGCCGTAAGGACTGAAGGGATTATTGATCCCGCTCGGCGCAAACGGACTCCCCGCCCCGTACGAATTGGCCGTCGAGTTCTGCTGGTAAGGATTGGCGCTCAGCTCGCCGAGATCTTCCGTCTGGACCGAGAGAGGTAGTTGCAGCAGGGACAACAGGAGTAAAACAACCCACATGGCGAGCCCCCCAAAAGCAGGACAACCAAGATGACCCTACTCCTTGCCTGGAGACCAACACAAGCATCCGTCAGACGTTGCCAGCAAGCAGATAGTTCCCTGTTTCACTCGCACTTTCTCCTCTCTGCAGCATAGTCCAAAAGTCATTAGTTAACCCTAACCCCACCTATTTCGCTTCCGGGAAGGGATTCATTCGTAGTCGTTAGAGATATAGCATTCTGGTGATTGCCTTGCTATTGCTGAACGACGACCATTCGGATTTGCTTGATATATGCTTTGCCGAGATGATTCTCGATGACCTTGAATGCTGACGTGCCCGATAAAGTGTGCATCATCGAGTGATGGACTGACAAGACCGCGTCTTGCAGTTTTGGGTCAGTCTCTAACTGCTCAACAACCAACCCCATTTCACGACACTTTTCTGCATTCAAATGGCGAGCGTGGGATAGCGTTAGGGCATGATCCCCAAGCTCCTGCCAGATAACAGTAATCTTTTTCTCCGCATTAGGATCCCCCTGTAGCATCCCGGTACGCAGCCAACCCTTCACTATTTGTTCCGACCATTGAATGGCCTTCAAGCATTCCCCGATGAGCGTCGGCCGGTAATTTGCGATAATTGGCTGCCACACCGCAGCCTTGGTTGGGTCATTCTTGACTTCATTGTGAGCCTGCATGAACTCTTCGAGAATGCCGTGAGCAGGAAGCCCGCCGAATTGAGGGTCGATTGGGCCAAGATTTGATTGCTTCCCCATCAGAATGGACTTGCAAGCGCATGAAATCATCGTCCCTCCTGACATCGCCAACTGGGGAACAATGGCTCGAATATCCGTTCCAAACATCTGTCGGAGGTAGTCAACGATAGACTCGACAGCCGCAACATCGCCGCCGGGCGTGTGGAGAATGAGGTCGAGCCCTTTGGAGCGGTCAAGGCGGTGGACGGTAGACATCAGCCCGTTCTTGTCCTCGTCGTTGATCGCTCCTTCTTTGACCTCCGGCTTTTGCAGCCATCCACTGTAGTAGGCAATCACATTACGTTTCGTGAGATTAAACAATCGCTTCAAGTACTTGCGTCTGATAGTGTCATGGCCACTTCCTTCCGCCCGGATCTCGTCAAGAAGCTCGTTCCAGTTTGGCATCCTACGACTCCTTGTGGTCTTCGTTGCGAGTTACGCTATCTGCGGAAGTCCAAAGCAGCTGTTCGGCGTGAAAACCAGATGCCAGCACTCGAAGATTGCTAAATGCAGCACGCTTACCCTCGTCCGATAGGCCCAGCATCTCGAACGTGTCCTGAATATCTGTATTAGTCAGGGTGTACTTACTCACGCCTTTCACTTGGGCCTGCGAATTATGGTCACTTGTTCCACCATCCTGTTGTTGCTCTTGCAAACAGTTTGACATAGCATTTCCCTTCTACACGGCGTAGTGCGCTATCAGTTCATCCCCAACGCCTTCATCGCTGCGGTCATCGGATCGGAGAAGAACACGGGGTCAACCCGCTCCACGATATCGCCGGAAACGTCTAAAAAGTTCCGCTTGTTTTCCAGCGGGATGAGTGCTTTGCGTGCGCCGTTGTCCATTGCCACTTGCAGCGGCTCGGCAAGGGACCGCATCGGCTTGATATTCCCCTGAATGCTCAGGTCGCCGAGTATGACAAGGCCGGCCTGGACAGGCATTCGCTTCAGCGCTGAGTAGATGGCTACGACTAAGGCGATCCCCGCCTCGCACGAAACCTGATTGCTCAAGAGATCAATGGCCTCAACATGAAAGTCCGTCGTGTCAACCTGCTGACCGATCCCCATTTTCACCTTCTGGCCCATTAAATACGCGAAGGCACGGGTGATCGACTCCCGCATCGGCCCCTCGATTCCCCCGGCGACTTTCAGTTTGCCAGTTCCGGGCGAGCAACCAACTTCCAGCCTGTACAGCCCGACCTTCGCGTGATCGTCTAGCGACGCCGTGTACAGCGATCCTGGTGCAAGTGGGTCGAGAGAAATCATGTCTCGTCCGCCCTGTTCGGGAACGCCGATGAATCGCTCCTCCCGGGTTTCGTTGTCGATCAGGGAAAAGGATGTTTGATGGAACTCAAAGGAACCCATTTTCTTCAGCTGTTCCTTCACCCGACGACGACCTTCAAGGGCTAACTCGATCAATTCGGCGACCTCATTCTTGGAAAGTTCCCCATTCGGGTAGATCAACTTGATCAACCCCGACACAGTTTTCCGCACCGCTTTGACATCACGGGACTTGAGATGCGACCCAAGCGAGAAATGGCGGTCCAGAACTTCGGCGAATGTGTGCTTCCGTAGTTCTCGAAGAGCCTCGGCCAGATAGTCGACCACAAAGCCGTAGTGGTTGGTGAAGAAATCCACCTTCATCTTCGGCATCTCCCAGCCTGGGATGTAGAAGTGTATCCGGTCGAGAAAGGCCATGTCCTCACGGATCACATCGGGCATCGGCATGAACAAGTGCGACGAACGCACCATGACCTCGACGGGTTGGTTGGTGTTGCCGAACATGGCGATGGAGGCCATTCCCGATAGCGAGTCCTTCCCACGAGCAAAGGTGCCTGATTCGCAGTAGGTCTTGAGTGTCGTCACGACTTCCTTCGGCATCTTCTGAAGGTCCGCAACTTCATCGAAGCCGATGGCATCCCAGATACCGACCAGTCCCATCTTGCCGCTGGCCATATTGAAGAACAAATTGGCGACGGTCGTTGGGCCAGTGAGCAGAATCGTGTACGGCGACAACTCCTGATAGCCATAGCTTTTCCCCGTCTCACGCGGCCCAAGTTCCACCAGATTGTAGTTGTTCTCGGCCAGCGGTATCAGCCGCACTAAGTAATGCAATTTCTGACGGCGGCTAAAATGCGAAGGTTCAAGGCCGGTGGTACGCAGGAGAAGGTCGATCCATTCATCGGTTGTGAATTGGTTTCGGTGCGTCCGGTACTCATCAAGATCGAACTTGGCCAGTTGAATTGGCTTTAGAGCTTCTATCCAGAAGGGGCTTCGCTTTCCGGTGGCTTCTTCGTCGTACTCGTGTTTGATGTCCACCTGTGCCCAGATGCCACCCATCAGTAAACGATCGAATTGTCGCAGGTAATGCTCCGGGACGTGGACGAACTTGTGGCCGAAGTTCTTGAGTTCGGCCCAATGCTTGTCGTCATCAGAAACATACCGCACCTGCACCTTGTCGATGAGGGTGTGTTTCCCCTTGTCCTTCGCCATAGACTGGGCCTTGTTTGCCTCATCGGGCCGGACAAAGTTCGAGGACAATGTGTTGTTCACCACTTTCAATCCGGCGTCGATGGCCACGGGATCATCGGTGGCGCAATACTTACCCAGCAGGTATTCAAGGACGAAGACAGGGACGTTCGCCCCCACCTTGACCTTGCGGACCAAATCCTTGCGGACTACTTTTCCCGCAAACACCGCTGCCGCTTTGCGATCTAGTTCAGGCATGGCTCATCCTCACATCGAAATGGCGACATCGACCGCCAGGGGAGTCGTCAGTTCTGCTCCCGTAATGGCATCAAGCAGGTAGACCCCAACCGTCTTCTGGGAAATCTCCTCGGACAGCATCACAGTGACGGTGTTCGGTTCGATTCGCTTGTTATCGCTTTCAGAAATCTTCAGCTTCACTTCCCCGGTCGCATCCTCAAAGCCATAGGAGGCGCTTACCGGCATCGACACGCACTTCTTGTTCGCCCGCAGTTCAATCCGCACCTTCGGCGGTTCAAATCCGAACAAGTTCGACTCGCTCTGGGTCCCAGCAATCTGCACGGAAAAGAACCTCGTGGTTAGTTTCGCCGTGCCGGGGGTCAACATCCATTGGATAGAGGTCGTCGGGGCAGAGATCTTCGCCGTCGACTGCATCACCACCACAGGCACGATCAGTTCTTGAGGAGATAGTCCCCCGTGGAAATAGGCTCGCCCGCCGCCTTTCGATTTAAAGACGGCAAACGTCCACGGAGTCGCGATGTCGAATTGGCTGTCCACGCCCAGTGATGCCAACGAGGTCCGCAGGTACGACGGCTCCGAGGTTCCGCCAACGCCTACCCATACCCGGCGATGGAGGTCTTCGACCTTTCCACCGGGGGATTCGATTTTCATGTCTTCCCCGATCTCATCGGCAAACAAGTGCCCGTGATCGGCCACCAGCACGATGGTCTTGATACCATGGTCGGACAACACCCGCACTCCCCGCCGTAAATGGCTCAGCACGCCGTCGATCTGCAATCGGGCTTGGGCCAGGTTGTCGGCCTCGCCCAGTTCATCGATTTCCTGTGAGGTAATCAGGATCAACTGGTTGGCTTGAATACCGTCTTTCACCTTCTTGCCGGGCTTGGGGAGCAAGTCATCTAGCTTGGCGTCGAAAACCGGCACGCCCGCATGTTCTTTCAGGAAGGCCACTCGGTCCTTGCGATCCTTGATGATCTTCCCAGCGACCTCCAACGCCAGCTTACCACCGCCGACACCGACCACCTTAGCCGATTCGTAGGCCCTCGGCAGCAGGGCCGCCATGCCGATCTCTGTGATCGTCGGCATCGTGCCGATGGCGGACTGGACTTCCAGCGTGAAGTCATCGGTGAGCAGCCGGGACAACTCACGAGCCATTTCGTACCGCAGGGCATCTACCCAGACGTAAGCCACCTTCCCTTGGCCCAAGTGCGGCTTCACCTGCTGCTCGAAGAAATCCCGCTGCCGCAGCAGCCCCTTGATCGGATGCTTGGCCTTGGCGAAATGGGTGACGAAGTGCTTGGCCAGTTCGCTTCCTACCTCGGTGTAGCGCTGCTCGGCTTTGGTGATGAGCTTCTCCACCCCCTGATGCCCGTCGCCAGCGGCGAACTCGAAGTTGTACTTCCGACTCTCCATGTGTCGGTGGTGCGTGTCTAGCAGGCACCACGGCTCGTCGTCATCGGCGTAGGCTTTGACCAGAGCTGGAACCGTGGTCGGCGCGTTCTTAATTTCCTTGCCCACCCGATCCGCTTCCAGCAAGACCTCGGCGGCGGACAAAATCAGCGCCCATCGGGCCTGAATCTTCGGCTCGATATCGGCCCAGAAGCGGGAGAGTCGTCGCCGTGCCAATTCCAGCAGGTCGGCTGTCGCCTTCTTGAGAAGCTCGGCTTCGACATGCTCCAGCAATGTTCGCTCAACACACAAGAAAGTTTCGTTCTCCTTGAGCGGTTCGACGGGCAAATCAAGCTGACCGAGGGCAAGCTCCTGCTCGGTCGTATTGGCGACGGCAACGTAACTGTATCGATGTTCCCGGCTGTTTCTCCACATTCGGGCAAGCCGCATACAGGCATCGACGCCGCCCGTGCTGTGGGCGACGGAAACTGACGACAGCGACGACGGCCCCTGCTTCTTGAGAGCTACGAACAGATCGGTGGCGAGAACGTGACGCCCCAGCTTTACTCGCCAGTTGGACAACGCTCCGGCGGCGGGCAGTTCGATGTCGAAGCCCAATTGCAGCAGGTGCCGCAGTTCCTTCCCTGCCTCCTTCTTTTCAATTTCGTCGTCGTAATGGTCATCGTGCAAAAAGGCCAAGCCAACTTCCTGCGGATTGGCCGTGCCGAAGATCAGCGTCAGCACGCCGGTGGAAATGTCCTTGCCCTTGTCGGCCAGTGAATTGAGGTCCGCCAGCGACAACTTGCCAGCTTCCACCTGCCGTTCAATCTCGCCCACCTGATCCTCGCCCAAAATCGGTTTGAGGGCGTTGCGGGCCACGACGGAGAGGCGGGTGTTGCAGGCCGGGGGTTGTTGCCGGGGCTGCATAACGACCCCGGCAGCGTCGAGTTCGATCAAAGCGCTGTGGGTCTTCTCTCGCTCGATGGGGACGTAAACGACCAGCCGGGGCGGTTGCCCGTCGTCCATCAGGTGGTCGATCTCTTTACGCAACTTGAGGAAGCTGCCGTCGAATCGGGCCACAGTGGTCTTGGGGAGCGTGAGTTCCGCCGCTGCCGAGCCGTAGGCTTGCTCCGGGTCGTACCAGACGACCAGCCCCTTGTCATCGACCTGCTTGGCGATGAGTTGAGCGAGATGTTCGGTGACGACGGCCATTACTTCACCAATCCTTTCTGGCGAAGCTGCTTGCCGATCGAGGACCACTCGTATTGGCCTTCCATTAATTCATCCCAGTATTTCTTGGCTTCATTCCACGGAACCAGTTCCCAGAGCGGGGCGATGTTCAGGACGACACCATCGTTGAGGTCGGGTTCGAGATGCAGGTTCGCCGCCCGCCGCAGCTTGTCCTCGAAGTCCCGCAGTTCGGAGAGAAACTCTTCCTGCCGTTCCACCTTCTTGGCGAGCCCTTTGGCCTCTTTGCCGCTTTCCCCCGCTGCGGCCTTCTGGGTGCGAAGCGAATCGAGGCTGCTGGTTTCCAAGCGAATCTTCGGCTCAACGTAATTCATCAGCGCCTTGAAGAGCAGGTCTTTGTCGAGCCGGTGGTAGTAAAGCCAAATGGCGTAATTCTTCTTCGAGGATTGCAGCAGCCAATAGATCGGAGCCTTGCGCCGGCTCTTCGAGTAGCGGGAGATATGATCGTCCCAAAAACCGCCCTTGCCCGGCTTGCGGAAGTAGTCACGAAGTTCTTTAACGCCGAGAATCTCGCAGGCTTCCTTTTCCACGAAATCGGCTCGTTCCTTCCAAATGAACTCAAAGACTTGTCGCACCCTATGGATGATGTCATCGGAGTGTTCTGCATCATCAGGTGTGATCGAGTGCCAAGTGGTGGACCGACAATCTGAACCGGGTGGAATTGGCGGAATTGGGGAGTCAGGACCCGGTAGGACCACTCCATCGGTTGACTTAGCTTTCTGCTTCTGCCAACGGCCGACGCATACGCCGACGGAATACGACAAAATGCGTGCCCCGACATCTCGCAGCATTCCAGTCGGAAGTAATTGTGAAGTGCGGCGAGCCGAAATGATAGACTTTGGATGCACTTTGAAGCGACTGGCGAGCAACTCAAGTCGTCGATCTGCGATGTATGTCTTCTTCGTCAACGACCGACTCGCCCCGGACGCCTGTACCTCTTCATCAATGATGTGCTCAATTGGCTGTTCGTAAATAGCATTAAGATCTGCGATCTCTTCGTGAGTTAGCGCCCTTTGGGGGAACTTATCGGGGTGTTCCCCGCATTCACCGCAAAGTTCTCGGTAGTCCTTCTCGCTGAGTCCATAATTATGCAGCACTCGATCCTCAGCAGTTCGATGGCATCGAATGACTTCTTCAACTCGTGCTTCCCATTCGGCAATTTCCGCTTCAGCAAGTTCCTTCAATGAAGGTAATACACCCGTACAAGCGAAGGGACTGATAAAATATCGGTCTGGCTCTTGCGTCGCACAAAACCCACGAATCCTATCCCAAATCAACTCAGTCGCTTTGGAAACCAACTCCCTGTCATCATCGCTGGCCTCGACTGTTGGAATTCCAGCAACGATTCGTGGCCCATAGTGCCTTGCAGCGCTGCCACTATGAACGGCGTCGCCACTGCCAACGCACATTTCAATGAAAAACTGTGCCAGTCGAGTGTTTAGAATGAAGGCGCATTCGAGAAGGCGGTGCTTAGGCGGGGTAATTGTCACGCCGTTGGGACTAAAGACACAGCCGGGAGGCAATACCCGTGCCGACAGGTTGCTCGTCGTTCTCTCCGTGTATGTTACTCCCCACTGAAAATACGCCGCAGAATTCGATTGACGGCGAGCACGGTCCTTCATCGACCAATCAACTACCAAGTGATAGTCGCCGTAGAATGGTGAATACTCACCACCTTTTGCGAACGAAACCCATCTGGGGGAGTCTCCGCTCAATTCCGACTCTGGGATTTCCCATTGAAGTCGCAGAAAAAAGTCGTCATCGCCGGTCTGAAGTCCTACAAAGGGGAACCCATAAACGGTTCGCACGTTCGTTGGCATTCTGAAGAGTTTACGCCAGCGGGGAGATACCCAATATGCAGTTCGATTGGCGGGGATGTCGAGAAATGATGCAAGCTCAGCTACGAATGCAACTTGACTCGTGCCTTGGCTGTGGAGCAAATGGCACACTTCTGCGAGAGATGATCCTTTATCTTCACGGGCCAACAAACTGATAAACAGAGAGCTACCACGGCTGGTTGCTCGTTTCTGTGCTGTATAAGCTGCAGCCTCGACGAGCGCATCGTCCAGCACGCCGTATCCAAGATCGGCCATGACATTGAGCGAAGCGGACACCCCTAGCAGCTTTTCCCTCCATCCTTCAAGCAATTCCAAAAAGAATCCGAGCCGAGATGTTAGAGCACCGAGCAATCCATCTTGCTCAAGAAGAATAACGCCTCGATCTACGAAGGCGGAAAACACATCTTGACTGGCGTTGTCGTAGGCTCTGTACAAATAGCTCCGAGAGGGAACCGAAACCTCGCCAAATGGAGGATTCATCAGAATCACATCATACCGCTTCTGGCAAACGTCCACGAAGGCGAAGCCCCGCACTGCGTCCTCTGTAAACAGCCGCCGTTGCAGCCGCTTGCCATTGTGGGCTTTCTCCGCATAGGAGCGCAGCGTCTCGACAACCCGTGATTCGGCTTCCTCAAAGAATTGGTGGTCCGTAATGTCCGAGAGATCAAAGTGAGATGGCTGTTCGGGCTTCCCGGCGAGGCGATCCATCGCCGCCTGAGTGAACAAGAGCGGCTGGCCCTCGCGATCCGTGGCTTGGGTCGTCTCACGAATATACTGCTTCTTGGCAGCGGCCACGGCATCCCGGATCTCTTCCTCGATCTTGAGCAGCGAACCGGCTTCGCCAGCCAGCTTCATCTTGTCGAAGACGACCTCCACCACTTGACCGAGGACTTTCGGCTCAAGCTGGCCGACGAACTCCTTGAGCATCTGCTCTTCGCCCGGCATCGGCTCGGCACAGACGAAGTTAGAGCGGGTGATCATGGGCCGATCCTTCTTCAGTCCCATCTCCTGATACGCCCGCTGGCAACGCAGCCACAGAGCAAGGGCCGCAATCTGGCTGGCCCGCAGGTCAATGTCGATGCCGTGCAGGTTATGAGCGAGGATCAGCCGGGGGGCATCTCGGTTGAGGGCATCCAGCGTCGGGTAGTCTTTCTTGAGCGCCGGGCAGAGTTCGGGGTCGGCGTGGGCTTCCTTGTAGATCGTGAGAAGCAGGTCGAAGCAGTACAGAAGGAAATGGCCGCTGCCGCAGGCCGGATCGAGAATCTTGAGCTCCCGTGGGTCCTTCTTTGGGCGGTGCGGAATGTGGACCGGGAGCTTGAGTAGTTCTTCCTGTGAAAGATCGTCCTGGGTCTCGGCAGCGCCCTTTGCCGGCTGTTCGCCGTCCTTCAAGAAAACCTCGGTGGGGCGGCGGACCATGTAGCGGCACTGGTCCTTGATCTTGGTGTCCCCCTTCCGCATCTCGTACCAAATGCGGCCCAGCGTGTTGTCGGTGAGGAACTCGACCACATAGCGGGGCGTGAAGAACTGGTTGCGGAAGGCCAGTTCGTAGGAGTTGCGGGGAGCTTGGCTTTCCTTGCGAGCCTGATCCCGCAGTTCCTTGGGAGTGAAATACTGGTAGACCCAGCCGATGGTTTCGTCCTGCGACCAAATCTTTGGCCATTGCTCCCGCAGTTCGGTTTCCTCAGCCTTGATCCCGCCGCCGTTGAGCAGGTCGAGAACTTCATCGAACGTCTTCTGCCGAGGATAGAGGCGATTGGCCGGATCGTTCGGGTTGAACAGCACGCCGATTTCGGCGGAGAGCGCCCCGCCGAGCCAGTCCAAGAAATGCCGATAGGCGACATCCTGATGGCCGGTATTGAAGAGCCGCTCGTCCTCCGGGTGTTCGGCCAGATAGAACTTCACCCCGTTGGAGTTCACGCCCCGGCTGACCGCTTCCCGAAACTTCTGCCCGCCGACGTAGACCTCACGGGCCTCCATCATCTTGTAGGCACAGAGCCGGTTGAGATGCGTGAAGGCGATTTCCCGGATCAACTGGTCGAGGGCATCCTTCGGCTTGAACCCACGGGCCTTGATGTGGTCGAAGTGATCGAGAATGTCCTTGCGAGCCGCTTGTTCCTCCTCGCTCAAGTGCGACATCTTGGCGCTGGGATCAGCCGTCACCTGATCCTTCTTGGCGAAGATGGCGTACTTTCCCTCAAGCTCCTGTGAAATGGAGTCTTCCAGCAATTTGCGACACTGTGTCACGACGTTGCGGAGCTTGTTGCGTATCTCTTGGTTCATTTCACGCTGCCCCCTGCGGTTGCGTCGCCGCCGCTTGCTGTTTCAGTTCCTTAAGTCGGCTCGCCACGAGGTCATCCAACGCAATACAAACCACCCGAATCGTTTCAACGGCCTGCTTCGCCCATGGAAAGCCAATCTCTTGCGCGAGGCCAGCGGGGTCGTCCTGCGAACGGTCAGCACGATGCACGATATCGTTTCGCCGCTTTACCGTTGCGTCGAGTGTTTTCTTGATTTCGCCTTCATCCCGGCCTAATTGGTGGGCGATTTGTTCCCAAGGATTATCTAGACCAAGCAATACGCCGGTAATGTGTATGCCTCGTCTGCCATTGAGGTAGTTGAAATTCAGGCTGGTGATCATCTTATTGGCAACAAACAGCGGGTCGGGATCAACGAGAATGCGGACAGCTTCATCAAGGTCGAATTTCAAGTCCTTGAATTGGTTCTTGAACGCCTCGTCATTCTTTGGAGCGAAGTCTCGACCTCGTAGGTGGATCACTTGCGGCAGGTTGTTCCGTAGCAAGATCGGGAGATACGTTTCTAAGGCGGTGCTGGCCGTGACGACGGACTGACGGAGCAGATTGCAGAGTGCGCTGCGCTTAATGGCTGCGGGAGGTACCTCGGCCCGCTCACGAATCAAACCCAAGAAGATTTCGTTATAGATGACCATTAAGCTCTCGCCATCTTCGGCCTTGACGATCTCTCGCAGTGACTTCAAGAGTGCGTCTTCGGTATTGAGGGCATCGTGCTCCAGTAGACGAAAAACCTTGAGCAGCAGGTCTGCCGGCCGGATGTTGTCTTCGAAAACCTGGCGGGGGCTGAGCATGATTCACTCCAAAATAATGACGGCACCTTCATCAATGCATTTTTGAAGTGAATCCCGAATGAGGTCGAGCGCCTTGTCCAGTTCCTCCTGCGTTTGAATGGGCCTATTGAAGAATTCCGACACTCGCACTTTTCGGACGGGTGCCTTCTTCTCGCTGCCGATTGAGAGTTCCTGCAACTTCACCAGCACCGACGACTTCAACCCAGCGACGGCGGCTAGGTCGGACTCCATCTCGGTCAGGCTGGACTTGCCGAGCGACTTACCTTCCGCCACGGCTGTCTTATCCTCATCCGTGCCGACTCGTCCCTGTAGCGGCGAGAGCAGGGTTGCAGCAATGCTGGGATTGTTGGCCTCTAACGGTGGCCATTCACTACGGTTCTTAATCTCGCCGATGGCCGACTCGTAGGACTTCTTGCGGCGGTCGAAGAGTTGGCAATACGCGGTGCGATAGGCACCCAGCACTTTCTTCGTGTGGGCGGCGATGTCGTCCCACGAGTCGATGAACTGCTCGGAGGCCAGCAGCGTTTTCAGTTGGCCAACGGTACTTTCGAGTTCCAGCGAAGGAGCGTGAGCCGACAGACGCTGCCATACCTGATCGGTCGCTTGCCGGGCCTGCCGCAGCACGCCGATAGCTTCGGCATCGAGCGATTCTCGCAGCTTGCGAACCTTGTCCCGTGTCTCCCCGAAATCTTTTCCATTTTCGGTGAGGATGCGAACGCAATCATCAGACGTCGAAGACTGGATGCCCGCCAAGGTTTGCTGGTACTCGGAGAGCATTGTCAGGACCGGCAGGCGATGGGCCTCGACGGTCGCCTTCAGAGGGTAGAGCTTTTCGAGTTCCTCGGCGGCGACCTTCTTGAATGCCGTTGCAATGGCTCCTTCTTCGACATCGACTTCCTCACCGGTCAGGTCTTCCAGTTGCTGGACGGCTTGTGTGAGCGTCTTGAGGCCGACCGACTGCCGAGGCGAGAACATCGAAGACCGGAACGCCAGATTGTTGATGAACGGCGTCCGGGAGGCCGGATCTTGGTGGTTGTGGTAACGATTGCCTTGGTACGTGACTTCGATCTCACCTGCCCTGAACAGGGTGGCGAGAATCAGCCGCAGCACGTCACGTTCCCAGCCGTAGGGCGTGCCGCCAAACCGCTTCTCCAAGGTTTTTCCCATGCGGGTTTCTTTGTTGCCATAGCTGTGTTCGCTCTTCAGGTAATCCAGCACTTCCTTGGCGACATCGGCGTTGACGTTGACGATATTTTTCGGGCCATCTTTGACGACCAACCCCAACCCGTGATCCCCTACATAGAAGACGTTGGGGAGAGCCTTTAGGTCAGCGGCTTTCAAGATGTGTTCCGCTTCATCGCCCTTGAGGGGGCGTGAACCCATTTGCAACTTGGGATATAAGTCGGGAACAACCTGACTGAAGAGCTTCTTCAGGATTTCACTCAAGCCCTTTCCTAAAGCTGAAGCGTCCTTTTGAACGCCACGGAACATGCCGGTACCACGTTCCATCGCCTCGGTGAGCTTGTCCCGCAAGCGAGTTTCAAAGCCGTTCTTGGAGTTCTTTTCGTCTTGAAGACAGGTCGCTTCGTCTGGGCTGATCTTCTGCTGGGCACTTAGCTGGTTGTACTTGTCCACCATCCTTCGTGAGGCATGGAGTTGACCGACCAGTTCATCAATTTCAGGGGTAAGACAGAACAGCCAGTACAGATCGTTCTCGTGGGACTTCTGTTGGCTCTCTGTGCGGATTTCTTCAATGCGTTTGGTAAGTTCCTCGGCATCATCAGATACGCTCAAAGCCAGCGGCAGTTCCCCTTCATCCCCAATGCTCGACCCATCGATGCTGATGCCGATGCGGAATGAACGATTCTGGTAGCGGTAGGTCTTGAACTCCGGTTCATCGAAGATTTCTTGAACCGCGGTGCGAGTGAGTTCGTTCCGCTCACGAGGCTTCGGGTCAAGGTGTCCACTTCGTTCGTTGGTCCAGTTCTTCTCTTGGGCAGTTTGGAGCTTCCAACCTTCCTCGGTGTTGCGAATGAACTTGGCGGTATCCAGCCGCTTCACTGCAGCTTGGACTTCGCTGAGCGGTGTAGCCTTGCCCACTTCATCCACCAATACCGCAGCGAGGTTAGCTTCCGTGCGAGGCAGGTCACGAATGAACTCCAACAAGCAAATCGCTTTGGCGACCCGTAACGCCCATCCGTGATCTTCAGGATCGGTCTTAAATCGCTCGGCAATCTGATGGATGTCGGTACGCTTCTCGTTTGAGAGATTACCTTCGACCAACTCGAACACTTTATCCAACGTCACCAACGCCCCGACGGGCTTTTGGGCAAAGGCCGTGCGATCCGACACCAGCATTTCATACGCTTGCTTGATGATCGTGCGGTTGCTGCCGCCGTAATGCCGTGGGGCACCGGGCTGAAGCCGAATGCCCGACATGATGCCGATGCACAGGTCGATGTAGTGCGGCGGGTAAGGATAAAAGTGGATGAAGTCGCCTTCGCTGAAGTCGGTGCGGCGGGTGGTGCGTTCCAACCGCAGGGCAGCGTTCAATTGCCCTTCATTCTTTTTGAACAAATCCTTCAGCGGTTTCTGGGCTTCGGTTTTCTTCGCCAAGACACGCTTTGTGGCAACTTCCCGAATGTCCGACGGTGCAAGGTCCACTCGATAACGGAAGCGGTCTTGCAGCTTGGCCAATTCAACACGCTTGGAGTCAATGGCGGCGACCACTTCATCGAGCTTCTCTTGCGACGTGACGACAATCCAACATGGGGCTGTGATCTTGCGGGCCTTCAACAAGTTCTTGCCGACCTGGCCGAACGCTTCGATCGTGGCCCGAAGGTCTTCAATCTTGTCGCCGCTGCGCGCAACGTGCTGACCCACTTCGTCGATGATGAAGACGAGCGCCTTCCCCTTGCGTCGTCGCCCCCAAAGCTCAAAGGTCCGCTCAACGACTTTTTTGACTGAGATAGAGGCCACTTTGTCGCGCAATGATTGGGCCCAGAATTCTGGGGTCGGATTGTCCTTGGGATTCAGCTTGTGAAGGATTAGGCTTGCACGAGACATCTTCTGTGCCCCGGCCCGAACTGTTTCCCAATCCTTTTGGAGTTCGGCTTTACACCTAGCAACGAATTCGGGGAGCTTGCCTTCCGCCTCAAGCTCGATTTCCAGTTCGGCCACATCGAAGTCTTCAGCGTAGCCAAGCTCCCGCAACAAGACCGTGTACATCAACTCGGCTATCCGCTGCGTGACCTTGCGAGTGTCGGCTTCCTTAGCCACTTCAAACAGGATGACCTCGGTGGGCGTCTTGGCGTTGATGAGGTCCAGCAGGGCGCTGATGCGCTTGTCGCCAATTTGTTCCTTAAAGAGATCAGCGAACTTCTTGCCGAGGACCGTGCGGTTTTGCAGGGCGTAGCCGAGGTTCTTGGCGAACGAACTTTTACCAGAACCGAAGAAACCTGACACCCAGACACCGACGCTTTCGTGCGGATCAGCAGGAGCCTCGGCCACGGCCTTGAGCAAGTGATGGTACTGCTCCCGAATGCTATCCGTAGCCACATACTCAGAAATTTCGTCGTGGACGGATTGCTCGTCCACTTGATCAACTTGAATGATCTCTTCAATCTTGCGGCTAAGGTCACGAGTCAGCAGATCGCCAATGGTTTTCATGCGAGCGTCCCTTTCCTCAGCCGTAGATTTTGACCCGGTAGTTGCCCAGAGCATCACGGTCTTTCAGTTCCATGAATCGCAGCCCCGTCGTGCCTTCGATGGAGCCGGGATAGAACAAAACCGTGGGCACCTTTGTCTTGCCGTGCATTTTGTCGAGTAGCATCGACATGTGGAAAATGGCCGGCGACATGGCCGCTACACGGGTGAGAAAGACCACCAAATTCTCCGGGTTGATTGAGGCCAAACGATCTGTAAGCAGATCCCATAGCGGAATCCAAACCTTACTCGACAGGTACGTGGTTACTTGCTGCTGGGCTTCAACATAGCCTCGCTCCTTTTCCAATGCGATGACGGCTTCTAAACCTTCGTCATCGTCCTTTTCGTGAACCTTGTCCAACGCCGACCAAAGCAACTCCGACATCGGGATGATCTGAACCTCTTTGCCAGCAGTTTCCAGGCGAGTGGCCAGCAACTTGATCTCCCGCCGAAGTTCCCATTCATCGGTCGGATCGTACCGCATGATCGCGAAAGGCAGGTCATGATAGACACTGATCCTCGGCGGCACCGCCTTCAAGTCGCTTTCGAGAGGAGCGATGCTATCTTTGAGCGAGGGCATTCGCATACTCCTCAAGAGTGTTGGAGGGAAATGTCAATCGGATGACACTGCCAGCAACGTGGTATTCCAGCAGGTCACGCTGGTGCGCTTCAAACAGGCACCGCTCCACGCCGTCCCTGTTCAAAAAGAACAGCTTCCAGTCCGACAACTCAATGAGCTTTGCTCCTGATAGTTGGTGCTGTTTCAGATAAAACACGACGTATGCAAACGACTCGATAGGAAGGTAGGCAGGAGCGATCTTCTTGTGGACTCCTCCCTGAAGCACACCGAAGTCCCGAAGAGCTGAGAGCAATCCCTGGGCAATGCGGGTGATCGTGGGCTCAGACCAATGGCCGGTCGTCTTCCCATCTTCCACCCATGCTGCCAAAGACCTTTCAAAATCCTGAACATTGATGTCAGCCAAGCCCCGTGCCCACCTTGGAGCAAGAATTTGAGTGACCGCATCATGCAGCAACTGGTCAGCACGAGCGGAGTGGAAATACAACAGTCGTTCCAACACAGCAGTCGGAAGTTTCTTTTGGACGAGGGTTACCAGTGCCTTCGTGACTGATTCTTCAGAAAGGTAGCGTTGGCGGAAAATTGCCAGAATGTCCCGAACACGAGAACGGGATGCCTTCCCAAAGACATTTTCCCGCTGCACTCGGTTGATGTTCTGTTCTGCCGAAGCATCGACATCCCAGTGAGAGAGTAGCGTTTTCGTGTCTCCGATCAAGGCTCCCGCCTTGATGATCTTTGACGAGTACAGAGCCGAAGGCCGAATTTGCTTGGCCAGAGGGATTGCCGGTCTTTGGTGTTTCAATGGATTACTTGTGCAAAGGTGATTATTCATTCAATCTGGAATGATAGGTAGGTCTTGGGATGATCGATTCCTCATTTATCACGAACTCCTCCATAGTAGTAATCTGTTGAGAGACTACGACTAATTTGGGGAGAGGTCCACTTAATATGCGGCGAAGGATACCCGTTTCCCTATGATAAATCACCAGCTTCTAGACGGGTCACGGCCGAAACAAGAACGTGGGCTTTCCCTGATGTGAAGCGAGGCTGCGTTAGATCCATTCGGCCTAGGTCCGAAAGATTCTTAGCTCACGCCGCAAATGTTGCGTCACTTGTGTCTATTTCGTTCTAAATCTTCCCTTGTGCTTCCTGGTACTCATAACCGTCTCAGCCTTGGATATTGGCCGTTTCCAGATATCTTCCTACTTGCGGCACGACATTCAACCGCCTGACACAGGCTATCACTGAGGGTAGTGATGGTGAAGAAATAGGGGTTGCGTTCCTTACGAAGACCGGTCGCGCTCCGGCGAACGAGTCTTCGACACGTCCCGCGACCGTTCACTCAAGTACCCGACCAGGTCTGCCGCCAGTTGCCGATCCTCCCCACGATCTGATCGGGCTAACGTCCGCATCACCTGTTCATAATTCCGCATGACTTCCTGGGTTCGTCCATGTCGGCGCGTGGTGCGTTGCAGCCGCTCCAGCGTCTCCCCTTTCCTTCCCGGTTCCTGCAGATGCCGCACGGTCCAGCGTTCATGCGTCGTGCGATGAATCCGGCTCGTGGTCGTGGCCTCAATGCCATGTTCGCGTAACGCCTCCGCAAACCCCTCGCGCCAGCGTTGCAGATCTGCCTTTCTCGGATTCAGCCGCATCCCGTCGAGACCGGCGGCCTTCACCGTCAGATGCACATGTGGGTGCGGGGAGGGGTGTGGGTCCGGATCGGTCTCGAACGTGTGCAGCACCATGGCGTACTGAAACCCAGAGAACTCCCGCTTGGCGAAATCATGGGCTGCACGCTGGACTGACAGCGGATCGGTCCTGGTCGGCATGGAGAGGACGAGATGAAAGGCATCGCGCATGGTCGAATCCGTCGCGATCGGCATCCCGCCGTCGCGCCATTCAGCTTTCAGATCGGCCACGGCATCCTTCCCGAGAATTACCTGGCCGTCTTGATCCTCGATTTCCAGGAGGCCATCGCGCGAAATGTAGGTGAGGTTGTTCGAGATGCCCTTCATCCCTTTCGGCGCCCTGACGAGTTTCACTATGACTTGCGGCGCGCGGCGGACCATGGCCTGTAATTTCTGCCGCACATAGGTCGCACGGGCCTGCGACGTGCTGAGCCGTCCGCCAGTACTCGCGAACTTGGCGGAACTCAGACGAACGTTCCTGCTGCGACGCGGTCGCGGGAGTGTCTCGGTTGAGACATTGAAGAGCCGACTCCCCCACTCATCCAATTTGTCGTCGATCTGGCTGATGGTAGGACTCATTGGAGAGACCAGCGCGCCACCGTCCCGCGCAGGACATCGGACACCCTCTTCGTATGGGCCTGGATGACGCGCGAGAGTTCGGTGATGACCTCGACCCGAAACGCTGTCCGGTTCTGAGGCGCGGTATTCAGGACTTTTGCAATCTGGTTCAAATTCCTGCCCAACGCAAGCAGGTGTTGATTCGACCGGGCCAATCCTTCCAATTCCGGCTGCCCGATATGGGGCTGTCCGGCCAATTTTGTACGGATCATCGCCACCACCCATTTTGTCGGCGCGTAGCCTTCGTGCCCGGCCATCCGCTTCAGGGCAGCGAGTTCTGAGGGCGTGAGGTTCACTTCCATGCGGGCGGTCGCTCGTTCTTGCTTCGGTGTAACGCGCAGCCGAGGCACAGGAGCCTGCGTCGCTCTCCGGTCCATGGCTTGCCGAATGGCGTTCCGGAGGGCATGGCTCGGTGTGATGCCGTGGGCCTGACACCAGGCCTGCCAGGGCGCTTTCAGTTCACCCAAATCCACCGTGACTGTGGTTGTCCGTTTCGCCCTCTGCCCCATCAGCTCACCTGCACCAAGCCCAGTTGAAACACCCCGCGCCCCTACCGACCGGTGTCTGATTCTGGTCATCGAAGGAGAGTCCGGGGGCGGTGATCGGAGCGTTAAAGAACATGGACACAACGATACAACAAACCCAGAATGTAAGACAACTGCGGGCAACAGCCATATCCTGCAACATCTTAAAATCTGTCTTACACCATGCCTACGACGATACGGATCTAAGACCACCGGTCAACCGTTCGCCCTGGGCTCAGGACGCCAGAAACGAGCCCCGGATCGACCGTTCGGAAGAGCCTCCGGCAAGCTGGGCATGCCGACACCCTCCGGTCGGCTGGTCCGGTTTCCAGCCATTCGGGGGTCATGATTTGAGGGGGGTTCTCTTCCTGTTATCCTGTGACAGGGAACACCCTGTGTGTTGTTGAGGTCACAACCATGCGCATGACCTGGACGAACAGTCTTCGATGCCTTCTGGCACTCGGCCTGATGAGTGGGCTCGTTGCTTGTAGCAGCCTGGCCAATTGCTTCAATAGTGGTTTCGCTCCCGTCGCCTGTGGCGGCGGGTACAGCGCCAGCGACGTGTCTTCTCTGCCTCAGCCCACGCCTACCTCAGCGCAAGGTCGCTGGACAGGCACGACTTCTACCGGCCGCACCGTCGCTGGACTGGTTCTAGAGGACAGCTCCTATTGGCTGTTCTATTCGGCAAAAAACAATCCCAGTATCCTGGCTGGACTAGTTCAAGGAACTGGCACGTCACACTCCGGCTCCTTCGGGTCCTCGAATACGAGAGATTTTAATTTGGAAGATGCCGGTATTCGCTCAGCGACAATGAATGGCAGCTATGTTCCGAACAAGAGCTTCCTCGGGACGATCGCCTACCTCACGGGGGACACCGAGAGCTTTTCGAGTACGTACGATGGGGACTCTGAGTCGGCACCAAACCTGACTTTGGTGACCGGGACCTATGTGGGGCTGCGTGCCGACAACCACCAGGTCACACTGATCGTTGATGCAGCCGGGACACTTTCCGGTCATTCATCAGACGGATGCACTGTTGCTGGACCCTTGTCTCCTCGTGCAACGGGAAATGTGTTTCATACCTCGGTGACATTGGAAGGTAGAGCCTGTAGCACTGGAAATGAACCGCTCACAGGAGTAACGTTTTTCGATGCCGCGACCAACCAGCTTTATATTGCCGCCCTCAACAGTGCCAGGACCACCAGCTATCTCTTTCTCGGCACGAAGCGGTAAGCCTCACCGGTTCGTTGTTCTGTCATGGTTTTCTTTTTGACGGGGCATGACCTGATCAGATCATGCCCCTCTAAATGGATCGATGCGATTACGGGGATAGGATGTGTCGAACAGCAGTGGGTGCAAAGAATCCCTGATCCTTCAGATTGGCAAACCAGCTCTCGGCAAACTCCATCAACTCCTGTTTCAGCGTGGGCAGGACATGGGTGCGTCTGCCCGTCTCGTCATACCGATAGACGTCTTGCACGATCCCTAGGTAGTCGTTCCGGAAAGACACCGGTTCGGCTGCGGCGCCATCGAGGACACTGTGAAACAGAAACACGATGTCGGGATCGCGCATGAGGTCGCCGTTCTGTTCGCCGTAATGGCACAAGGACACAAGCCGGTGGCCGTCTCCACTCGATCCAATCTCCTCGACTGAGAGGGGCATGTAGCCGGACACCGCGATGCGGACGGCATGGACGCCGTCGAGCAGCTGATCGAGATACTTCGCAAATTCCTGATAACTGTTCATCATCTTGTTTCCTTTCTTCAGATGCAGGAAGCCCCCGGCGCGAGGGCCGGAGGCTTCCCGTGACGGTCAGCGGTCCGACCGCTCCGCGATCCAGCGTGTCGCCTGTTGGGCGACGACGATCAGCGCATCAAGGTCTGCGACTCCGAAGGATTCGGAATTCTTCCAGACTCCATCCTGTCCCTTGTACGAGCGGGCCACGGTCACGTTATAGAACGGACCGTTCATGCCCTCGTTCTTCCAGATGCTCGCCTTGATGCGGCTGCATCGAAGCGTGGTGACCGGCTTAGGTTTCTTATCTTGAGGTGCCATAGTGTTGTCTCCTTTAGTTAGAGTTGATGTGTTGGCCTCTCACGAGACAGTGGAGGCCACACAGCGACGACAAAGGAGACAGAGAGGCCGCCGCCACCTGGCGGGCCGGCGGGCGCGAAGCGGAGGAATGCCCGCGGAAGACGACGCAGATGTTCGCGGCGCGCGGGCATGATCGACGCAGCCCGCCGGTGGAAAGCCAGGGCGGAGGCCGGATGCGCACAGGCACCTAACCCGAAACCACAAGCTGGCACTCGCTCATCACAGCCAGGCATGACAGAGCAGATGCACCAGATGAGGTGAGAAGGTCCTGTTCACAGATCAAAGAGACTAAGCCCGTTCGCCAAAATTGAAGAGAGTCAACGTGTCGGCTTCGAGACGGTCTTGAGCTTGTTGCAGTTGTCGACCAGCAGGCGACCGACGACGCGTCAGATGGTTGATGAACGCAGTGGAAGACCGAACGGCTTTCGAGGCGGCAGGGGAAATAGCACCTTAGTTGTAGTAAAGAAGGGATGAGAGTCCGAGACGAGCGGCGTGCGAAACGATCAGACGTTTCCGGCGACTCTTAGACCAGACTGAGTTTGAAGGGACGAATGGACTGGATGGCGAGAAAGTCTCGTTGACTCTGCGTCACGACGGTCCCACCAATGGCACGGGCTGACAGCGCAATGAGGACCTCGTGGGTGAGTGAATTAGCCTGTCGGAGACGGTATCCATGGACGGCTTGAAGCTGCCGTAAGACGCGACCGGCGGCTTCGTAGATTTCCTCAGACGGGACGAGCAGCCGACCCAGTCTCCGAAAGGTTCTAAACAGATCGTGCAAACGCGTCCGATCCTCAGTTGAAACCAAAAGGACGGGAGTCATTGTGTGATCGTCAAGACAAAATAAAGGTCGATAGGCCCGCCATGGGAGGCTATGCTCCAGAGGACCAATGAAGCTCCCCGCAGCAAGCTGCGGGGTATCACAGAACTAAAACATGCGGAGCTGTCGGAGATCCTCGCGCGGTTGCCCTTGCCGCTGGACGTACCGTTCCACCGTCTGCCAGTTCGCACGTTCGCCCACCGTCGCCACATAGTACCCATCTGTCCAAAACTCCCCGCCCCACAGCACCCGCTTGACCGCGGGCTTCCGCCGAAAGATCTCTCGCGCCGTGATACTCTTGAAAATCTGTACAATCCGCCCCGGAGCCATCTTCGGATGGGCACTGCAAAGCACATGGATATGATTCTTGTCCGTGCCGATCGCCTCCATCTCAATCGGAAACCGGTCCGCAATCTCTGCCGCTGTTTCCTGGATAATCCCCGCTACTTCTTCATCCAGCAACGCCTTGCGATATTTCACCGGAAACACAATGTGATAATGGATTTGCCAGGCACAATGCGCCCCTTTTCTGACCTCCTCGTCCCTCTGGTCAACCATGTACTGGAGGGTACCAGAGAAGAGGATCCCCGTAGCAAGCTACGGGGAATCACAAGTTGAAAATCTGAAGCATATGGGAGGTCGTGAGGACTACCCTCAAAGAGGGCAAAGAGGGTGAGTACCGGACGTGCTTACAGAAACTCGATGTGTCCTTCCATCTCGTCAGCATCGAGGACCTGGTGGAGTAACATCAAACCATGAATGGTCTCTCCGATCGACGTTCCTTGTGGGGCATACACGATGCCACAATGAAGATGCCCAGCAGCATGGAGACGGAGGAAATCGCTATCTTGCGTAAAAATCACCCGCCGTTCAGCACGGGCTTGCTGCAGATGCGCTGTATCGGGTGCGCTGAGGAGACCTGCTTCACCCACTGTCTTGATATCAACGCCTCGTTCGCGTAAGCCTTGCACAACGGCTCTGGGAACGTGTTCGTCGAGATAGAACCTAATTTTTCCCGGCATTCAGCTTGTGCTTGAGCTTAGAGGGCGTGGCGTGGCGTAAGGAGTCAGCAAAGGCCTGGCCGTCAGCCATGTCTTTATCGATATCGGCGCGATGATCAAAATAGTACGCGAGCGCGGCATGGACATCGGCAAGCGTCAGGCCGTAGTCGTTGGCAATTTCATCGACACTTTTCCCCAACCGCTCATGCCACATGACAATATCGCACACGGTAATACGATGGCCTGCAACACGGGGTTTCCCCCCTGCAATATCAAGGCTCGTTTCAATGTGCTGATCTAATGTTTTCGTGGTCATGAAGGACCCCCTTACTTGCACTAGCGACAGCCTCTAATGTAGCAGAGTTGTTTCTGATACACCAGAACCGCCAGCGAACTGTTGAATAGATCAAAAGGGAGTCTTGGTGGTTAGATGCTTGGAGCACACGCTGAATGGGTTTTGTAATCAAAATGATGTAGTACTCTATTCGGGGTCCTCTGCTACCACGCTGCTACCAGGACAGGACAAACTAGCCCCATCTTGCCCCCTATCGGAGGAGTCGGCTTTTGTTGTTTCTTGTGGGCTTAGGTTGTCTGAGGTGGGACTAGAGAGAATTTGTAAACCGCAGGTTGGAGGTTCGATTCCTCTCGCCAGCTCCATACCAAGCTCGCTCGACCCGGAGCATTTTCAATCAGTGCGACGGGATACACACCTCCAGTACGATTTCTCGCAACCTCCAACCTCAGGGGTCCCGAAGGGGATGCGTCCCCTTCGTGGGGAGTATGCGAGGGGGCTGGCCCCCTCTGCAGGAGCCGTGAGGCCCGGCTGCCGAGCCGAGCGGCGACGGTTGGACGGTTCGATTGCTCACGCCAGCTCCATATTTCCTGAACTTCCGTGGAAGATACCACTACCCAAACCCCTGCAGAATTTCTTGATAATAGACATCCAGCATGGCTGCGCGAGCCTGCTCCACAATGACGAGTTGGCGTTGGTCGAAGGTATTCGCGCAGTACAGATAGTGAAACCCCGAAACCCTTCCCCGCTCGACATGCACCTGTCGACCGTCCTGCTCTCGGCGGGTGGTCTCTACGAGCACATCTCGATTACCTAATTGTTCCCAGGCGGCTTGTGCCGAGGGCCAATGATTTTCATAGAGAGGACGTTCCGGATCGGTCGAGGTCACAATTGCTTCAGGAGAAAATGGACGACCGTCATCCGGTTCCGGTGATTCATCCCAGGCGACCGCCTCCTGACCTCTCCGTTGCAACCGATAGTACGGTCCGTCGTCGACCAACTCTTCAACTGAGTGGTATCGGATTGAAGTGGGAAGTTCGATCAGCCGTAACCCTCTCGCCGCCAGAGCTCGCTGAAAAGACACTCGTCTGGCCAACGGCCTTGTTTTCTCGACCAGAATCATGTGACCGTCCGGGGACAGCACCTCCATGAGGTTGTCCAACCGACGGCCAAGCCCTGTTCGCTGTTCGAATAATGCCTGAAGTGTCGAATCGTTCCCCCGTTCAAAGGTTCGCCAACTTCGGCTCGGAAGTCCGGGATCGTGCTCCGCCTGAAGCAGCGCATGGGTGGCCACCACGAGGTCATAGCACCCGGAAAGCAGCTGTACATCTCCGTCCACACAGTCGAAGTGAAGATTGCGCAAGCCCAACCGGTCGGTCTGTTCCCGTGCGACGGCAAGGGACACGGGTGAACGGTCGATCCCCATAAACTGCTTGTTCGGAAACAATCGCGCATAAAAGGAAGTCAGAATGCCCGGTCCACAACCGAAATCGAGGATCTGCGTCGCATCATCACAATGCACCGCCATCCATGGAGCAATCGCCTCGTAATACTCGTACCGCTGGCTGTACAGCGCCGGAAAGATCTTCGGATGGGCCGCGAGATCGTAGAAGGCCATCTCATCGTGGCGATCGCCTACGCGCTTCCGTTCAGCAAGCAACGTGAGCTGTTTCAGATCTTCGTGAGAGAGTTGTTGCTGTTGCCAGGCGAAGTAGTCGCGGTCGGACGTAAACTGCCGGAGTCCCCACCAGGCCAGATGTTCGTGGAGGGCCGCTCGTATCTCATCTGAAGAGGAGAGCATATGGCCGATGGCTTATGGCCGACGACTGGGTGAAAAACCGGCGTATCATCCTTAATGTTCCGTGCTATAGGCCATTCGCTATACGCTCCTCGCCTCAGCACGACACACTTCACGCTTCACGCCTGACACTTCACGGAAATCACGGCCTCTTCAGCATGATCGCGTCAAAGTACGTCTCCGGCACCGGATGGGGCAACCGCAGCTGACCGGAACCGAATGCCACATATTTTTCGCAGGTCAGCTGCTCCGGACCGATCGGGCCCTTCGCATGCAGCTTCCCGACGCTCAGCCCGATGTCCTGTCCCATCCCGAAGCTCTCCCCGGCATGGAGCCTGGTCGAGGCATTCACCAGCACGGCGCCGGCATCGACTTCTCTCGTGAATCGCATCGCCGACTCATAGCGGTTGGTGGCGATCACCGCCGTCAGGCATGGGCGATGGGCGGCGATGTGTGCCAACGCCTCATCCAGCCCCTCGACCATCTTAATCGCCAAGGTCGGTCCGGCAAACTGGGTCCGCCAATCCGCCTCCGTCGCGGGCACGATCGCCGTATGACCCGTCATGGCCATTTGCCCCATCAGTGCGACGGTCTTCGGACACGCATGCACTTCCACTTTGAATTGATCGAGCAGCCGATTGATCAACGGCGGCAGAAACTGCCGGCCGATGACCTGTTGGACCAGCAGTGTGTCCAGGGAATTGGAGGCTCCCGGCTGTTGGACCTTCGAGTTGATCACCAGATTTTGCGCCATCGGAATATCGGTGTCGCCGTCGACGTACAGGTGCGTCAGGCCCCCGTCATCGCACAACACCGGTACTCTCGCCTGCTCCGCGACGGCCTTGCGTAACCCGGCTCCGCCACGCACGATGAGTGCATCCACTCCTTTTGCCGCTCGCATCAACTCGATCGCCACGTCCTTATCCTGCCGATCGATCAGCACCCAGGCCCCGGACGGAATGCCGCTTTTCGCGGCGGCCTCGCGCAATCCCGCGTCAATCGCCTGATGCGTATGCCGCCATTCCGGGGCGGTGCGAAGGAGACAGAAATTTCCCGACTTCAGGCCCAACGCAATCGACTCCACAGTGATGAGCGGACTCCGCTCCGACAACACCCCCAGCACGCCGATCGGCACGCGAACCCGCGAGACTTGTAAGCCGTCGGGACGCTCCTGCCGCGACACCACCAGCCCGACCGGGTCCGGCAGCTCGGCAATCTGATGAAGTTGCTCGACCATCCGGGAGATTTGCTCGGCCGTCACCCGCACATGAGCCACCGCCGCCTTCATCCGCTCCTTGGCGGCCCCCTCCCCGAACGACTTCCCGACCGTCTCGACATCTTTCCCGTTCGCGGTTAGAATTGCGTCACGATCCGACGCGACTCGTTCCGCCATGGCATGGAGGGCCGCACTCTTGACCGGGCCGGGAAGCAGCGCCAGCGCGTCGGCCATACTCCGTGAGTCTTTGAACAGCTTCTCAACGTATAATTTGGCAGGAATATCAATCGCCATAAGCCTCATGGTCCAATAGAGACAGGTTTCACCACATCGTTACCACCGGGATCTCCTCGCGGGAAGAGAACGGATGGGGGAACGGCGGACTATAACACGCGTTTTTTCGATCAGCAAACCACGGTCAAGACCCGGGGTATTTCGAGCAAAGCATCAACCTATAAGGATTACGAATAGTAGACCGGCTTGACGGCGTCGAGGTGGGCCGGACGAAGGAGGAACAATGCATTCTGGAGTCCCGATGAACACACGCGGATACCGCCTGGCGCTCTCCCTCATGTTTGCCGCAAGCGTGGGGGGCTGTGCGCAGTTGAAACCATTACCGACGCTGGCGCCGCCCACGCAGGCGACCCCCGAACAGGCCGCCGAACGAGAGCGGGAGAGCCTGCCGCCGAAGGCCGTGCAAGCGCGTTCGGCTGATAGTCCCCGCCAGCCTTGCCTGGTCACGTTTGACGACGAAGGTGCACTGGGACAGATGTACGGGCAGGCCAGATCCACCCTGGCCCTCAAAAGCAGCCGGGGATCGAACGGACAACTGCAGATTTGCGACAGTACCAAGCACAATAACTGCTGGACCTATCGCCAGCACTGTTCGCGCAGCGACGTCAACCTCGATACCATCGGCTCGGCCCATTATCACTTGAGTATGGAAACAGGCATCGAGTGCTACACTCTCCCCGATCCAGGAGACGGCCTTGGCCGAGGATTCGGCAGACTCGTGGAATGGAAATGCACCGATGTGGATTGGGTCAAAACCCCGCGCGTTCTGACCTCCCATGACCAAAGCCAGTGGGTGAAAATATGGGCGAGCACGACCGACACCCATGCGCCCATGTACTTCGACATGGACTCGATTCACGTCCTCCCCGACACCTCGATCCAGCTCTGGTTCCGAAAGCGGGACGGCACGTGGTGGTACTGGCCGGAACTCCAAGCCGACGCCACATGGACCTTCCGTGACCATGTGCGCGAGGTCTCGGAAGTGCGGATCAGGGGAGCCCGAGCAGGACGGACCAGATCCTACGTGATCGGCTCGGTCACCATCCGCGACTAAGCGGGGTGCTGAAACAGGCCTCCCGCATCGTTCTCGCCCTGCCCGCCTCGCAACGCCGGCGAAGCGGGCGCAAAACCAACCACGTGCACCCCAGGCCGGTCGCTCACTGCGGCCCTGGTCGGTGAGATGCGCGTTGTGAACTTCGGTGAGCTCAGTCGAGCCGCGTGCGGAGGTGCCGTGCGGAGGTGCATGGGTGAGAGCCAATGCCTTGTTGAACATTCTCCAGCAGACCCTTCTCATCCAGCCAGTGACCGCCCCGAACAAAACACGCGAACGTCAAACCGGCTTCGCTGACGAGGGTGACGACCGGTGTTTCTCATGCCGGGCCAGCACCGTGGCCAACCAGGCCCAGAGAAACATCAACGGCACCAACGCCAAGGCGATCTGAGCCGTCGTGGCGCCCAGGGCCTTCACACCCGTGACCAGCCACCCGGTCGAAGCGTCGCCGCCGCGGGAGATGGCCGTATCGATGAAATTCTTGGCCTTGTATTTCTCTTCTCGACTGACGACGGTGAATAATACTTCACGCGCCGGTTTTGAAAGCGCATACTCCCCCACCCGCCGCAGGACGGAAAAGACAACATAGACTGCAAGGGTCGGCCATACGGCAATGCCCACAAACCCCAGCACACTGATCACGGGCAGGAACAGCAAAGGGGCAACCAGGCCGAACCGCCGGATCACGCGCTGCGTGAGAAACACCTGGGTCAACCAGGTCAACAGACTGGTCGTGAAGTCGAGGGTCGAGAACAGGCGGGTGCGGGCCTCCGGTTGATCAAGATACTCCGAAACCAGACGCGTCTGTTCGAGATAGAGAAAGGTCGCCGTCATCGTCAGCAACATCAGATACCCGCAAATTCCCATCAAATACGGCGAGGCGAACGTCAGCCGAACGCCCGCCAGAAAACTCCCGTGGAGCGGTTCGCCCTGTTCCTGCCGATGGTGGCCTGGCCGGGCCCGGCCCCATTGTTCCAATCGATAGACGCATCCCATGCACATCGCGAGACACAAACTCGACGCCAGCATCAACACCGGAACCGGACAGATCAAGGTGAGTCCCGTCGTGAGGAGCGGACCCAATAACGCTCCGCTGCTCCCTCCCGCCGCGATCACACCGAAGAGCCGCGCGCCCTGCTCCGGTGTGAACAAGTCGGCCATGAAACTCCAGAACACCGACACGATGAACAGGTTGAAGACCGAGAGCCACACAAAAAATCCGCGTGCGACCCACTCCGGAGCGAGATGACTCGTCAGCAACCCGTAGAAGGCCAGCAGATTGACGATGAAAAATCCGTAGACCGTCAGCAGCAAGCGATAGCGCGCATAGCGTCCCGAGAGCCAACCAAATACGGGTGTGGCCGCCAGCATCGTGATGAACGTCGCGGTCATCATCCAGGGGAGATGCGTGAGTCCTCCTTCAATGGCCATTTCGTCGCGCACCGGACGGAGAATCGTGTACCCGCAGAGAAGACAGAAGAAATAGGCGAAGGCCCAGGCCAACGGAACCAGCTCTTCCCGTCTTGCCCCCAGGCAGTCGGCCCATCGCTGAAATCGGGAATGACGTGGAGCATCCATGCGCCCGCAGTGTATCAGGTGTATCGTCGCCTGTAAGTAGAAGATCTGCTACAATGCGCCGCGGAGGGGGTAGAGGAATGATCGATCTTCGGAGCGACACCGTCACCAAACCGACCGATGAGATGCGCAAGGCAATGGCCCGCGCCGATGTGGGCGATGACGTCTATGGCGAAGACCCGACCGTCAACCGCCTGCAAGACATGGCCGGGGCAATGTTGGGCAAACGGTTCTGCCTTTTCGTCCCTTCCGGCACCATGGCTAATCAACTGGCGATTCGTGTTCAGACCCAACCGGGGCAAGAAGTCATCGTCGAACGCACCAGCCACATCGTGCGGTACGAGCAGGGTGCGGCCGGCGCCCTGGCCGGCGTACAGCTTCACTGGGTGCCTGGCGAGCGCGGCGTCGTCACGGCCGAACAGGTGGAGGCCGCGATCCGGCCGACTGATCCGCACAGCATCACCACCGCGCTGATCTGCCTGGAGAATACGCACAATGCCGGGGGCGGGACCATTTACCCCCTCTCAACGATCGAAAAGATTCGCGCCGTCGCGGTGAGACGCGGCATCCCGATGCATCTGGACGGCGCCAGGCTGTTCAATGCCGTGGCCGCCACGACGCTTCCTCCGACCGCCTATGCCCAGCATTTTGAGACGGTCTCCCTGTGCCTCTCGAAGGGACTCGGCGCTCCCGTCGGATCGCTGCTGCTCTCCAATGATCCCAAGCTCATCGAGCGGGCGCGTCGCTTTCGTCGCATGTACGGAGGCGCCATGCGGCAGGCCGGCGTCTTGGCCGCCGCCGGCATCTATGCGCTGGAACGACATGTGGCTCGACTCAAGACCGACCACGAGCATGCGAAAAAACTGGCCCGGCTGCTCCAACATATTCCGTCCGTCCAGATCGCTCCGCAACATGTGGAAACCAATATCGTGATCTTCGATATCCTCGACGAGGGACGCTCGCCGAGCGAACTGGTCGCCGCGCTCAAAGAACAGGGCGTGCTCATCAACTCAGTCGGCGGTAAAAGCTATCGCGCCGTGACACATCTGGACATTACGGAGCCTCAGATCGAAGCAGCCGCTGCGGCCTTCACACGAGTTCTCCCGCGATGATCGTTCGACATTGACAGACTATCCCATGATCCATAGAATGCCGAAGTACTGTCGTGGCGAGCAGTTCCGGATCTCGCGATCTGTCGCTTCCCGTCCCGAATGTACCTGACAGGCATTATTCATCATCATCGATTCGCCACGGTCACGGATACCTATGGACTCCAACAACGTCGCTACCGCCCCCACTCGCGAAGAACTGAACGCCGAGCTGCTCCAAGTGCCGGAACCGCCGGAACAACCGGAGAGTCCTCCCCCGCCAGGATTTGAAGACGGCATCGAAGTCGCCATCCGGCATGTGAAGGGCCGCAGAGGGGGCGACCTGGTGGGCATCCTCCTTGTCGGATCCGGGGCACGACGTACGCTCACACCCCACAGTGACATCGATCTCCTCGCTCTCGTCAAGGGCGAAACAGACGGCCATGAAATCCTCCGGGTCGGCGATCGGCTTGCCGATATCCGGTACCATGGGTACCGGTCGGTTGAAGAGGACCTGGCCTTTTCTCTCCGCCTCCCCTCACTCCTGAGAAAAAGCCGGATCCTCTACGATCACGACGGTGTCTGCGCGAAACTGCTCGACAAAGTCCATCAGCGCTTCCGTCAGGGGCCCCCATCGGTATCCATCAATGAACAGATCCGTCTCAAGGCCGAGTGCTACCATCTCCTGGGGAAGGCCCAGGATCTCGTGGACAAACCGGGCACCGCCTACTACTTGTTGACGCTCTTTTACGAAGATTGCATTTCCGCCTTCTTTCGGTTGCGGGGGTTCTGGCTGGTTGCTCCGGTGGATGTCCATCGATTCATGTTTTCCCGTGAACCGGCCCTCGCCGACCGCGCCGGACAGTTCCTGACCGCCACAACGCTCGCCGACCGGCTCAACTTTGGCCGGCAATTTGCCGATCTCCTCTTTAAGGATGTCCCGAACCCGGCTCGGATCGACTGACCGCCGGATGGGCCACACCAGCGGCGTCCCTATCACGACGTTGCGTGGCATGCGATGGAAGAAGGGTGCCTCCGGCCGAGAAATCACACGGCAGGCATCGGTTCGCCGTCACCGACCTTCATACCAAGGAGCCCTCTATGGAACTGGGATTTATCGGATTAGGCAAGATGGGCATGAACATGGTCATCCGTCTGCGACGGGATCAGCACCGCGTGGTCGCCTATGACCGCTCGAACGACCTCATCCAACAGGCCGAAGGCCATGGTTGTGTCGGCTCCACCTCTCTTGCCGATCTCGTGGGCAAGCTCACCGCACCACGCGCCGTCTGGATCATGGTCCCCTCCGGCGCTCCGACGGAAGAAACGGTCCAAGCCGTGGCGGCCTTGTTGAAACCGGGGGACACGATCATCGACGGCGGCAATACCAGATTTCACGACGACGTGCGGCGTGCCGCTGTCTTGCAGAAACAGGGAATCCACTATGTCGACGCGGGAACCAGCGGGGGCATCTGGGGGCTGAAAGTCGGCTACTGCCTCATGGTCGGCGGGGAAGAAGCCGCCGTTCAACGACTCGCCCCGTTGTTCAAGACCCTCGCCCCGGACAATGGATGGGCCCACGTCGGCGCGGTCGGGGCGGGGCACTATGTCAAGATGGTCCACAACGGAATTGAATACAGCATGATGCAAGGCTATGCGGAAGGCTTTGAGCTGATGTCGAAAAGCGAGTACAAACTGGATCTGGGACGCGTCGCCGATCTCTGGATGCACGGCAGTGTGGTGCGTTCATGGCTGCTGGAACTCGCCGTGGGTGCACTCAAGCAGGATCCGAAACTCGAACAGTTGAAGGGCTACGTGCAGGATTCCGGGGAAGGACGCTGGATGATCGCCGATGCCATCGAAAAAGACGTCCCGGTCCCCACGTTGACGACCGCACTCTTCACGCGGTTTCGCTCGCGTCAAGACCAATCGTTTGCGGAAAAGATGCTGGCGGCCCTCCGCAACGCCTTCGGCGGTCACGCGGTCCGTCGATAACGAGACGATCCCACTGAGGAGACTTCTATGGCGCCGACGAATGGTCCACGCATCGACATCAATCCTGCTCAGGAACCGTTGCCACCGGTCGAACCCTGTACCCTCGTCATCTTCGGCGGTTCGGGAGACTTGGCCCGTCGGCGGCTGATCCCTGCCGTCTACAATCTCTTGCTCGACGGGTTGCTCCCGTCGAACTATGTCGTGCTCGGTCTCGGCCGCACCCCCATGAGCGACGAGGAGTTCCGTTCGGCGGTCCGTGACGGCGTCGTCAAACACTCGCGGCAAGCGCTCATCGAGGATACCTGGAACGCATTCTCCCAGCACCTGTTCTACATGGCCGGAGGCAACGACGACACACAGACCTATGCCCGATTGAAAGAACGCGTCGAAGAACTGGAGCAGACATTCAAACTCCCGGGGAACCGCATTTTCTATCTCAGCATTCCTCCGAGTTCATTCACCGATGTCTGTGAAGGGCTTTCCCGCTCAGGACTCGCCGGCACGCCCGGAGCCCGTGCACCGTATACACGCATCATCGTTGAAAAACCGGTCGGGCGCGATCTGGCCTCCGCGCAAGCCATCAACCAGGTCACCGGCCGGGTCTTTGATGAATCGCAGATTTTCCGGATCGATCATTATCTGGGCAAAGAAACCGTTCAGAATCTCATGGTCGTCCGATTTGCCAACAGCATCTTTGAACCGATCTGGAACCACAAGTATGTCGACCACGTCCAGATCACCGTCAGCGAGGCCGAAGGGGTCGGAACGAGAGCCACCTACTACGAAGAGGCGGGCGCGCTTCGGGACATGATTCAGAATCATCTCCTCCAGCTGCTCTGCCTGGTGGCCATGGAACCGCCCTATTCGCTGGACCCCAACGTCGTGCGCAATGCCAAGATGGAAGTCCTCCGCTGCCTGCGACCCATCACAACCAAAGATGTGGACACCTGCACCGTGCGGGCGCAATACACGGAGGGAAAAGTTCACGGAACCCCAGTGCCGGGCTATCGACGTGAAAAAGGCGTCAAGCCCGACTCCACGACCGAAACCTATGTGGCGATAAAATGTTTCGTCGAGAACTGGCGCTGGTCGGGAGTCCCTTTCTATCTGCGTACCGGGAAAGCGCTGCCCTTGCGGGCGAGCGAAGTCGCGGTCCAATTCAAAGAAATCCCGCAAATCCTCTTCAACGCCAACCAGCAGAATCCCCAAGCTCCGAACGTCTTGGCCTTGAAGATTCAGCCGGAAGAAGGGTTATCCCTCCGGATCGTTTCACGGGTGCCCGGCACGCGCGCGCAAACCCATCCGGTAGAAATGAACTTCAAGTATGGCGAAGTCTTCGGCCGCCCCTCTCCGGAGGCCTACGAGCGCCTGCTGCTCGACGTCATGGCGGGGGATGCATCCCGCTTTATGCGACGGGACGCCGTGGAAGCGTCATGGGCCTGGATCACCCAGATCCTCGAAGCCTGGGACAAATCGGGACAGCGATGGCTCCCTGAATACCAAGCCGGCACCTGGGGGCCGGTTGAAGCCGATCGCCTGATCCAACACGACGGTCGCACCTGGCGGATCCTGTAAACGGCGCTCGAACTATCACAATCAGCCGGACAACGCGGATTCAATCTCCGTCCGTATGGCTTCTTTCTTCCCCAGCCCTCCGATGAAGCCGGCAAATTCGCCGTTCCGATAGAGCGCCAGTGCCGGCAGGGATGAGACTTCCAACTCTGCTGGGATCTGAAACTGTTCGTCCACATTCATGGTACAGATCAGGATCTGCTCACCCAGGTCCCGTTGCAATTGCTCCAACTCTTTCATCAGCGCGCGGCAATGGCCGCAGCCGGGCTTCCAAAATTCCACCAGCACAGGAACGGAGCTGGCCTCGACGACCCGATCAAACGCTCGATCGGTCACGGATGGGAGCTTGGAACTCATGATGGCACATGTCCCGCCAACAACGGCTTCAGAACCTGTGCCACTCGCTCGGCAAAGAGCCGGTAGCCCGCCGTGGTCAGATGAATGCCGTCGTTTGAGTAGCACGCCGCGAGATGGCCGCTCTCAGGCTCCGCCGTCGCCGCGAACAAATCGACGCAGGCAATCCCCTTCGAATCGGCATGGTCCTGAATCAGCCGGTTCAACCGGCGTCGGCGCCCCACATGCTCTTGGACCCATTCTTGTCCCTCCCGGCTTCCTGCCGCGTCTTCGACGCGTATCGAAGGAACGGTCACCGGAATCGGCACGCTCCCTATTCGCAAGACCTGGTCGTACATGGCGATGAGATTGTCGAGGATATCTCGCGGTGAGGCATCCCATCCGAGATCGTTCGTACCGCCGAGAATTGCGACGTAGTTCGGCTGGTGATCAAGGACATCTCGCCGAAATCGTCCGACCATCTCCCCCGTCAGCTCGCCGCAAATCCCGCTGACACGAATCTCGACGGCATCACCCAGGTGGGACTGCAGAAACTCCCCGTACGGAGTGTCTCGTCCGCTCGGATTCTCTCTGGTCGGAGACTGGAACCCTGCAGTCAGACTGTCGCCGAAACAGATCATGAGAGGAGATCGACTCATCGTGCAGATTGATTCTACCGATGCCGTCGATGTCATACAAGCCGCCCACACCGCCTCGCTTCATGCACATCATCGCGAGGAATGGTGATTTTCTTGACGAATGCCGGATCTGTCGGTAGGTCTTACTCATATGTCCACGAACATCACGTCGGCGCAGGAGATGCTCGCCGCTGCCGTCGCGGCGCGGGGGGCGGAAGATCCCGAGATCGTCTCAATCAAGCGCGTCCTGAAACTGCTGGATAAGACCGCCAAATCGAATCGCACCTACGGCGCCACGAATCCGGTCGCGCAGAAGTTTTCACATCAGCTCTTCGAAGAACTGACCGTCCATCTGACGACCTATTCCAAACTCACCTTTCTCGTCCAGCGAACGGCGCTCCTGTGCAAAGAATACGTCGTCTATCAGGCGGAACAGGACGGCGGAGGAGAAAGTCTTGCATTTAAGCTGTATGCGGATGGAATCCGTGAATTATCGCTGCATCAGGGCCTGACCGAAGAAGATCTGGGATTCTTTCTGGACTCGCTGTGGGGTGGACTTGATCCCGGCAAGGACGATGACGACATTGTGACGCGCATCTGGGAGCGGAACCTCTCGAGCCTCTCCATTGTCACGGCCGAGGAAGTCGCAAAGGCCTCCGTCGGAAATGAGGGGTATTTTCGCCTGGACGGCGGAATGAGTCTGTCCGATTCGACACTCCGGGAACTCTTGGATCGCGAGCGACGTCGCGGGCGTGATGGCGGCTCGGGGACCGGAGACGGGGACGGGGCGGAACCAGCGTCCTCAACGACGGGCACCCCGTCCGCCGTCAGCACCGCCCGCAATCGTTTTCAATCGGGACTCGTCGGCTATGAAGTCACCGAAGATGAACTTGCCTCACTCGCAAGAGAGATTGAGATCGAGAGCCGACAAGATGCCCTCTCGTACATTCTAGACGCGATGACCGCCATTCTGGTCTCCGAGACATCCCCGGCCTTGCTGACGAAACTGTTCGTCCTGTGGGGCAATGTCATCGACTCGCTCCTGCGCGAAGGAAAATGGACGGTGTTGGAGCATGTGGTAAGCCTCTTACATGAAACTGACGCCGTGAGACCGGATATCAGCGAGGAACATAAGCAGCAACTCGCTTCCATTATAGATGGGTTGGGCCGCACCGAACGCATCAAAACCATCGAAACCTATCTCAATCGAAACCCGGATGCCAATGTCGAAGGGTTATCGACCATTTTGCTCCTGATGAAGCCGGATGCCGTGCCCGCTCTCTGCGCGCTTCTGGCAAATCTCTCCTCGCCGGCACACCAAGCCATCGTGGTCGAAGCCCTTACCCTGTTGGCAAAAGACAAGCCGGATCTGGTGGTGCGGGGCTTAATGGATCGTCGGCCGGTCTATGTTCGAAATCTCATCTCGATCCTCCTGAACTGGCATAGTCCCAAATTCGTTGAGCCGATTGAAAAGTTAACCCGGTATCCTGACGCACAGGTCCGGCGTGACGTCGTACGCGCAATCAGCCGGCTTCGGCCCAATGGCTCCGGGATCAAACTCGTGCCTCTGACCAATGATCAGGATGAAAGCGTGCGGTTTGCCGCCCTCAAGCTTCTCATGTCGGGCCAATATACCGCGCCGTTCGCACACTGGTCCCCGCTTCTCTCCGATGACGGCTTCATGGACCGGCCAATCACTGAACGCCGCGGCATCTTCCAGGCCATGCGAGTCTCGTGTGGGGACGAAGCGGCGCCCTACTGGCAGGGACTCATGACGGGCTGGGCTTGGACCAACCGCAGAAAAAAGGACGAGATTGCGATACTCGCGGCGGAGACACTCGGAAAACTCGGCACACCCGCGGCGATCGCCGCCTTGGAACGAGGCGCGAAGAAGGGAAGAGCGGCTGTTCGGCAAGCGTGCCGCGTGGCGTTGATGCACGCGTCGAAACCCGACCGGGACGGACGCCCTGGCTCCCCCCCGACGGATGGAGAACCATCATGACCGTCCCCAACGCCGCGCAACCGAAGTCCAAGGTGAAGACCCTACAGACCGAACCGCTCCTGACCCATGAAAAATCCCTGTCTCAAAAAATCGGGCAAGGATCCGAAGCCGGCGACATCCTCGACCAGCAGCTGGCGATGTTGGGCTTCCAGCTCATCACGCAACTGAATACGCTCATCAAAACGTCGCGCATCCATGGCCGAACGAACACCGCTCTCGACAAGCCGGTCGAAACCATGCTGACCCTGATCCAGACGCTGGCCGCTGATCAGCCCGTGACACTGCGGATTCAAAATGATTTTCTCTTTCTCGGGGAACGCCATCTCAAGATCAGCGCGCAACAGATGCTCGTCGCCTCAAGTATCATCGATACCATGGCCAAGTGGAAGATCGGAGGGTTGACCTTCACCTCGTCGACGTCCTCGAAGGATCTTCGTGCGTTTGCCTATCTGTTCGTGACGCTCGACCCGGCGACAAAGTCACTCGACGAACTTCGACAGGAACTCACGGCCAACGAGGTCACCGCCATTCAACTTGAAGAGCCGCGCGAGCTTGCCATCCGGGAGAACCATTCTGAACGGGGAGACGGATCAGCGGCCGGCAATGGATCCGTCTCAAAGATCCATCAGAAGGCTCAATCGAAGGTCGCCTATGGGAAAGCCGCCACCGAAGTCGGACAGCTGACGCAATCGGTACGCGACGGCGGGACGCTGAACTTCAAGCAGGCGAAACGAGCCATTCAAAACATCGTGGATCTCATGATGCAGGATGAATCCACGCTGCTGGGTCTCACCACGCTCCGTTGTCACGACCAATATACCCATAACCATTCCGTCAACGTCTCTCTCCTGTCGATTGCGCTTGCCAACCGCGCCGGATATCCAAAAGTCGAACTGGCCGACCTCGGATTGGCGGCACTGTTTCATGACATGGGGAAAGCCACTATTCCACTCGAGGTCCTGAATAAGCCGGGCGAGTTCACGGAAGACGAATGGACGATGATGCGCAATCATCCCACTGAAGGCGTCATGAGTCTCACCCAGCTCCGTGGCATCACCAATCTTCCGGCGCGCATGGTCGCGGCGTCGTTCGAGCACCATATGAACCTGGACTATTCCGGCTATCCCAAATTAAAAGCACCGTGGAAACTCTCTCTGACCGGCCGCATTCTGATGATCGCGGATTGCTATGACGCAATGACCTCGTCACGCGTCTATCGACGGGAACCGATCGCTCCATCCAAAGTTTTGAGCATCATGTTCTCAAAGTCCGGCAAGAGTTTTGATCCCACTCTCCTCAAACTCTTCGTCAACTGCGTCGGGATCGTCCCGATCGGAAGCCTGGTCATGCTGGATACCGACGAACTGGCCGTGGTCCTCAAACCGGCCGCCAACAAAGCCAACGCTGAACGACCGCTGGTCAAAGTGATTGCCGACCAGCATGGCGTCTCCGTCGACGACGGACCCGAGCTGGACCTCACGGAACAGGACGAGACCGGTACCTACCGCCACAGCATCATCCGATTGGTCGACACCACCGAATATAAGATCGATACCAGCCGTTACTTTGTCTGACCGGATCGTCGGCTCGCATGCCGTTCACTTTCTCTGGCTTGACAGGGTGAAAGGTGATCTTCGACAATGCCTTCGTGGCGGATCAGATCTGCATCGAGCGATTGGAGTTCCGTGGCCGTTGCGGCGTGACGATCGAGGAACGCGCGCGCCCGCAACCCCTCGCCGTTGATCTGGAGCTGGATTGTCGGCTGCATCAGGCGGGAGCCTCTGACGACCTACGCCACACCATCGACTACGCGGCCGTGGCCCGCCGAGTCATTGAAGTTGGAACCGGCCGTGAGGCTCAACTGCTGGAATCGATCGCCGAAGAACTTGCCGCCGTCATCTTTGCCGAATTTCCCGTTGATCGGCTCAAGCTTTGGTTACGCAAATTGCATCCGCCGATCGTCCATATCACCTCATCCGTCGGTATCACACTTGAGCGGACCAGACTCGCCCAGCGGTGGCTTCGTGCTGATCCATGCCCTGCCAGGTTTCTGGTGCAGCAGCTGGATCGCCTCCCCAAGGGAACGATCCTCGACGTCGCTGCGGGAAGAGGACGGCACTCCCTGTTTCTCTCATCGCTCGGATACCAGGTCGAGGCCGTCGACCGGGATGAACAGGCTCTCGCGCAGCTGTCGGCCGATGCCCGATCGCGACATCTCGCCGGCGTCACGACACAAGCACTCGACCTGGAGTCACCGCATCCGCCGGATCTCGGTGAGGAGCGGTATGACGCCATCCTTGTCTTCTTCTATCTGCATCGGCCGATCTTTCCGCATCTCTTTCGCGCGCTCAAACCCGGTGGACTGTTCGTCTACGAGACCTTTCTCATCGATCACCACCTCCGCTACCAGCATCCACGGCGTCGGGAGTTCTGCCTGGACCATGGGGAGCTTTTGAGCCTTACCGCCGGGCTTCGTGTCCTTCATTATGATGAAGGGCTCCATGAAGGGGCTCGAGACGGAGATTCGGCCTACACTGCGCAACTCGTGGCACAAAAACGTTTCGCTCCGGAAACTTCAGCATGAACCGCGTAGATCTGCACCTCCATACTACTCACTCCGATGGAAGCTGTACGCCGTCGGAGGTCATCGGCCTCGCACATCAGGCCGGTGTGACAGCCCTCGCCATCACGGATCATGACATCATGACAGGGGTCGCCGAGGCGATCACCGCAGGGAACGGGTATGGGATTGAAGTGATCCCAGGTGTTGAGATCAGCTCGGTCATTGGCCAATCGGAGTTGCACATCCTCGGATATTTTCTAGACTGGCAAGATCCTGCCCTGAATGAACGCTTCACAAGCTTACGAGCCAGCCGGCACCGGCGCAATCCCCAAATCATTGAACGGCTCCAAGCACTCGGAATCGACATCAGCTATGAAGAAGTTCGGGCCCTCGCGGGCAGCGACTCGGTGGGCAGACCTCACATCGCCCGTGCCCTGATGGACAAGCGGGTGGTCTCGTCGGCCAAGGACGCCTTTGATCGTTTTCTCGCCGATGGAAGACCGGCCTACGTGCCTCGCGAGCTTCCAAGTCCCGCTGAAGCCATCCAATGGATCAAAACAGCCGGAGGGCTCGCCGTCTTGGCCCATCCGACCTGGGTCAAACTCGCTGGTCGCTCGTTAATCGAGCTGGTCCGGGATCTCAAATCTGCGGGACTCGACGGTATCGAGGTCTACTACAGCACCCATGCAGCCCGGCAAACCCGTGAGTATTTGAGCCTTGCGCAACAGCTCGGCCTGTTGGTCACCGGAGGAAGCGACTTCCATGGTCTCACAAAACCCGACATCGATGTCGGAATCGGGAAGGGCTCGCTGCATATCCCCGCCGCGTTGCTGACAAACATGAAGGTGGCTGTGGGACGAGGCTAGGTTCCCGTCCGTCGCGTAATTTCTCCAATCCGTTGACTCCCCTCTCAGATCCGCTAGACTCTGCCTGTCTCTTCGACATACCGCCATGAGCAACTCTTCGCGTTGGGCCCTCCACTATCTGCTCGCCACCTGCGCGGCAATATTTGCTGGTCCCGTATTCAGCAAACTTCCCGTGGTGCAATCCTTTCCGCTGTCCCTCTTTGGCCTGAATGGTTCCCACAGCGTGCATCTCATCGTAGACGCACTCGCGTTGAGCGTCCTCTGCATCGTTTCAGTTCGCATGGTTCACACGATGCCGGACGACGGACGAGGTTCTTCGTTCCTCAAGCGGATGGTCTTCCCTTTCACGACCCTCTGCATCGTGATGGCTGCGGACAAGACCATTCGAGTCCTCGGAGTCTCCCTCATCAGCGGCCTTGGGGGAGCCCGCTATGCCATCGCGCACGTGACAATTCTAACAGTCACCGGCCTCTGGATTACGACGACGTGGCTGGTAAATTTTGATGCGCTCCATCGATTCTTTGCAACCTCATCGACGACGACTCGTCGTACCGCATCCCTCACCGAGACGGAAGAACTCCACCACGAGACATACGAGGAGCGTCATGTAGACCCGTCGCCCGGTCGTCCCACTCCGCAGGCCGGCTCACCCTCGACCCTCGGTCGCTACAAGATTCTGAAGGAGTTGGGACGAGGGGCGATGGGGGTGGTCTATCTTGGCAAGGATCCGACGATCCACCGGTTCGTGGCGATTAAAACCATGCGGCTCGACGAAACCGATGATCTTGATACGCTTCAGGAAGCGAAGACACGATTTTTTCGTGAGGCCGAATCCACGGGACGGCTGTCACATCCCAACATCGTCACGATTTTTGATGCGGGTGAGGAAAGATCGCTTGGGTACATCGCGATGGAAGTGCTCGAAGGAACGACGCTGAAAGACTGGTCACGGAAGCCGAACTTGCTGCCGTGCAACAAAGTGATTTCCATCGTGGCCACCGTGGCCGAAGCAATCGACTACGCCCACCAACAAGGCGTGGTCCATCGCGACATCAAGCCGGCCAACATCATGCTGACCAAGGACGAGATCATCAAGGTCATGGACTTCGGTATCGCCAAGATGGCGACATCTTCAAAGACCAAAACGAATATCGTGCTGGGCACGCCGACCTACATGTCCCCGGAACAGATCGCAGGAAAGAAGGTGGATGGGCGTTCTGATATGTTCTCGCTCGCCGTCGTTCTGTTTGAGCTGCTGACAGGCCGGCCTCCGTTCCTGGCAGACAACGTGTCCGCTCTCCTGTTTACCATCGCCCAGACGCCCCATCCCAGCCTGAAAGCGCTCAGGTCTGATGCGCCGCCCGCAGTCAAAGCCATCATCGATTGCGCCTTGCAGAAAGACCCGGCCCAACGGTACCGTCGCGCCAACGAGTTTGCCGCTGCGTTACGCTCCAGTATCGATGGGTTGGCCGCATAGCGGTGAGACCTCTGACAACTCGATATCCAGAAGGTCGCCGATTGGACAGAATAACTCGTAGGCGGGATACTTCAGTTCCTAAAGTTCAGTCTCCCCTTCGGCAGGCTTTGATAACAGATCTCCGTGAGGTCCTGTTCATGTTCTTGTAAGCACGCGAGAATACGTCCCTCCCCGGGCTCCACCGCCGGACACACCCGTTTGACATCCGATGCACAGGCCAGCCGGTATCCATCGACGGCTTTCCATCGCATCACGCGCTGCCGGGCGATGCCCTGACAGGGCGGATCCAACCCTCGCATGCCCTGCATCATGCAACGCGCTCTCGCATGCCCTGTGAGTGTATCCGGGCAAACCTCCTGGATTTGTGCATCGCACCGCACTTCCGCAATTTGCCTCGCATGGCTGTCCGGCGGCGCACCCGCTCTCCCACTGACCGCGCCACGTGGCAATCCTCCGGTGTCAGTCGGGCCATGGATGGCCTGGTCAGACACGCCCGGGATCGTCAAATCGAGCTCATGCGCATTGGACGTTTCAACGGGTGACGATACGGACCGAACCGACAGGAGTTCCTCCTTCGAAGGGAAATTCGTCCAGACGATCGCCCAGACGAGGACCAGTCCGCCTCCCGTGACGAGGCTTGCTGTGGCCTTTGCAGAGTGCTCCATCGGTTTTGGCTGCTTCATCGAGGTGAGAATAAAATAAAGTCGAGGGAAAATCACCGAAACAGGCGTTTTTCACAAGACCCTCGCCGGTGACGACACAACATCACGAAAATGAATTTCAGAAGGGAGGGCTGGAAGAGAAGGGGCGGCGCTAGTTCTCGGGAGCTTCTACGATATGATTTTCGAACCTGGTGCAGCCTTCGGCCAAAAGACGGTTGGTCAACATCTCGCCCGGCCATTCAATCGGCAGATCCGCCGTGAACACCCAGACGTCCGGCGAAGTCCAGACCGGCCCATGTTCATCGGGAAGTTCCGGGTCGAATAGGTCGGTCCACACCGGCATATAGACCCCATTCCCACATTGCGTATGAAGATGCACAATGGTGCGAGACCTGACGAGCGGGTCCAACTCTCGCCACACCGCGGCGGTCTCATCCGCCAGATGATGCAGCCGTACGGCATTTTGTGCGTCGAACATCGCATAGGCGGCGTACACCGGCGCTTCGATCATGTCCGGTGCGCAGGCCAGCTCCGGACATTGCTTGACGAGTCCTTCAAGAATCTCACGGCGTTGGTGATCTTCCCAGGAATCAGGCAAGCCCGGATCAGGCGCCCCCATCAGCTCAAACAGGAGAAACGCGGTGTTTTCAACAGGCGGAAGCAACCGGGCTGCGACGGACTGTACGCGTCGTGAATCGGAGACGGTCACCAGATGGTCATGGAACAGTTGGAGATTCAACATCTCCAGGGTCGCATCGGTGAGCAATCGCGACTCAACACGGACCACCGTTCCTGGGGGAAGCTGCAGATGCTTGTGCAGTAAGTCAGCGGTTGCAATCGGATCGATCTTCAACTTGAGCGGGGCGGTCAAATTCGCCTGGAGCGGAAGCGCCAGCGCTGCGATCGTGGCATACGTCGGCTTTTCATCATGCGGCCCGTCCAACAGCAGGGTGCAACTCGCCTCGGCCACCAGATCAAACAACCATTCGGCCATTTCTTCATCGAGCGCGGCCAGGACGGTCAGCAGATCATGCTCGCGCCCCTGTTCGAGAAAAGCCTGCAGGGTATCGATCGCATCATCGGCGTCTCCATGCTCATGACGTCGGGCATTGATAAGATGAATAAGGTCACGGGTGAGTGGATCCGGACGAGACCAGGCTAGCATTGGTGTTCCTTACGGTGCGAGCCACGATCGATGGCCCGACGACCTAGACTGCATGTTGCCAAACTTTTGTACCCCGCGCAAGCGTGAACCGCATTGCCGGCATGACAGTAGCCTTCACGCGCATCGGCCCGCTTACTCCCCGATGATTTTGACGAGTACGCGCTTACGCCGGCGACCGTCGAACTCTCCGTAAAAGACTTGCTCCCATGGGCCGAAATCGAGCCGGCCCTCGGTAATGGCGACCACGACTTCTCGTCCCATCACCTGCCGTTTGAGGTGAGCATCGCCGTTGTCTTCACCGGTTTCGTTGTGCCGATAGCGCGCCTCCTGCGGAGCGAGTCGTTCGAGAAAGTCGTCATAGTCCCGCAAAAGGCCCGGCTCGTCATCATTGATATACACACTCGCCGTAATGTGCATGGCATTGACCAACACCAGTCCTTCCCGTACCCCGCTCTTGCGGATCAAGGCCTCAATCTGCGGTGTGATGTTGATGTAATCTCGCCTGGTCTTGGTCTCAAACCAGAGTTCTTCTCGATAGGATTTCATCATGATCGACCGCCGCATTCTGCCTTCCGGTGTGCGGGACATGCAAGAGGCTTTGCCGGTTCAACCTCCCGCGCAATGTGCCCTCTTGAGGGAACGCGCTATAATTGAAGCGATCTCCTCATGGATATCAAGAACCACGCACCGCGACTGTCTCCCAATGCACTGACGGTCCTCCGTCGGCGTTACCTGGCCAAGAACGAACGCGGTGTCGTCGTCGAGTCTCCCTCCGAGATGTTTCACCGTGTCGCCGATGATATAGCCTCACTTGAACCACCCGCACATAGACGCCGTCTGGCCTGCCGATTCTATGAAGCCATGGCGTCCCTGACGTTTCTTCCCAATTCACCGACCCTCATGAATGCCGGACGTCCCCTCCAGCAGCTCTCGGCTTGCTTCGTCTTACCGGTAGACGACTCCCTGGAGTCGATCTTCGACGCCGTGAAACATCAAGCTCTCATTCAGCAGTCCGGCGGAGGAACCGGCTTTTCATTCAGTCACATTCGACCTCACGCCGACCGTGTCGCCACCACCAACGGACTCGCATCAGGGCCCATCTCCTTCATGCGTCTGTTCAACCTCTCGACCGATGTCATCAAACAGGGTGGCACCAGGCGGGGCGCCAATATGGGCATCTTGCGGGTCGACCATCCCGACATTCTCGAGTTCATCGCGTTGAAACTCCAGCCGCAGGAAATGACGAACTTCAATCTCTCGGTGGGACTCACCGATCGATTTATGAAGGCCGTCACACACAACCGATCGTATGCACTCATGAACCCACGGAGCGCCACACCGGTCCGACGTCTCCCCGCCAAAATGGTCTTTGATCGGCTGGTCGAAGCCGCCTGGCAATCAGGCGAGCCCGGTGTCCTCTTTCTGGATACCATCAATCACGCGAATCCCACGCCTCATCTCGGTACGATCGAAGCCACGAACCCTTGCGGCGAACAACCGCTCTTGGCCTATGAGTCATGCACGCTCGGATCGATCAATGTCGCCCGATGTCTGACCACACATCGAGGCACACGCCGCATCGACTACGAACAACTCGGATACATTATTCCGCTGGCGGTCCGCTTTCTCGACAATGTGCTCGATCGAACCCGTTACCCCTTGGCATCCATCGAGGCGCGGACGAAACGTACCAGAAAAATCGGGCTCGGCATCATGGGATTTGCCGACCTTCTCATTCGGCTCGGGATTCCATACGATTCCGACGACGCGCTGCACGTCGCCGATCAACTGATGGGATTTGTTCGGCAACGGGCCCACGAAGCGTCGCAGCAGCTGGCACAGGAGCGAGGCCCCTTCCCAGCCTATACGGGCAGTCGGCTGGAAGCCGAAGGCCTCCCCCGACGGAACGCGACGGTCACGACGATTGCTCCGACCGGGACCATCAGTATTCTCGCCGATTGTTCGGCCGGGATTGAACCCCTCTACGGCGTCAGTGTCGCCCATACGATCATGGATGACATCCGGCTCCAACGCCTTCACCCGGAATTCCTGCGACGAGCTCGAGCCAGGAGCCTCCCCCTGTGCGAGTTACGTGAAGAAATCGGTCGGCATGAATCGATTCAACATCTGTCACAGATCCCGGATGATCTTCGCCGGCTGTTTGTGACCGCCCACGATATCACTCCGGCCCATCATGTCCGCATGCAGGCCGTCTTTCAACGACACAGCGACAGCGGGGTATCCAAAACGATCAACCTCCCCTCCTCCGCGACGACGGGGGATGTGGCCGCCGCGCTCTCGCTCGCCCATGAACTGGGCTGCAAAGGTGTGACGGTGTATCGAGCCGGGAGCCGGGAACATCAGGTGCTCTCCTGCTCCCAGGCGGCCGTTCTGTTAACAGGATCCTGCTGAATCTTCACGCAAAATTGACAGTCTACGCGCTTGATGATAAGTACTTTTCAAGAGGTTACGATACCGTCTGCTAGAGGGAGGTGCTCGATGTTTGCTACTGCTGGAGGTCGGTCGTTCGCCGGCAATCCTCTCACCTGGAGCCTGTTCTTCGCCCGTCAACCCGAACCGGACTTGGAATTCACCGAGGAGGAATTGGAGCAGACGACGACCGTTCGATCACCGTCCCCCGTGAAACCCCCCAAGCAATCAAACAATCGCCCGCTCATCGTGGTTCTGTTGGTACTCGTGCTCGGTGGCGGCGCTTATCTTGCCATGGAACCGGACATGATCATGGAGTATCTTGGTCCGCTCCTTGGCGATGCCCCGGCCCAGCAACCGCAACCATCGGTCGCTCGGAAGCCGACGGCTCCAACTCCGGTCTCTGTTCCTCCGACGACACCGCCCAAAGCCGTGGCACCGCCGCCGGTCCCCGCGGTTGCGCCGATTGAGACACCGCAAGCAGCCACACCCGCTCCGGCGGCAGTTCCCACGCCACCGGCGGCTCCACCAATGCCGACGGCTTCAGTTCCGGCACCGGCACCGCCGACTCCGGTTTCAACTCCAGCGCCGACTTCATCCGCTCCGGTTGTCGCAACCCCGGCCCCGCTCTTTGGTGAAGGGCAACGGGTCAGCGTCGTGCCGAATCCAGCCGCTCCCGGTCAAAAGGTGCAACTCAGTCAGGATGCGGAAGGGACAAAGCCTGGACCGGCCATTCCCCCGGGAACCCTCTTCACGATTCTCGACGGCGATTTACAGGGCAATGGCTGGGTCTACTCCGTTCGCTCCGACTTCGGCACCAAGGGATGGTTGGCCGAGAAGCAGCTCAAGCTGAAACCCTGATCATCCACGGTTCATCCTCCGCGAGAGGGTAGGTAATCCTACCACTACCCTCTCGCTGTGCTATAATGCCGCCCGTCCACATTCGTAGGTACGACATCAGAACTGGTAGGACTCCATGCGCGCTGTGATCTTTGACTTCGACGGTGTGATCGCCGACACTGAACCCCTGCACTTTGAAGGCCTCCGCCGGACACTGGCCGATATCCAAATCACCTTGACCGAGAATGACTATTACACTGACTATCTTGGGTTTGATGATCGCGGATGCATCCTAGAAGCACTTCGAGTCAATCACCATCCGATTTCGAGCTCGCTGGTCGAAACCTTGATGGCTAGAAAAGCCATCGCCTATATGGCCTCGATCAAGGAGCACCTTGTGATTTTCCCCGGCGTGAGCGCGTTCATCGAAGAGGCCGCAGCCACCTATCCTCTTGCCATTGCTTCCGGCGCCCTCCGACCGGAAATTGAGCTGGTACTGGAACAGATCGGCCTTCGCAACGCATTTGATCACATCACGAGCGCCGAGGAGGTGACGAATGGCAAACCCCATCCGGAACCGTTTCTTCAAGCCCTGGCCGGATTGAATCGCCGTCAGACGACCGCCATCTCACCCGGCTCATGTCTGGTCATCGAAGATTCCCGTCCGGGCATCCGGGCTGCCAAAGCGGCGGGCATGAAAGTGTTGGCTATAACCAACACCCATACTGCGCAAGATCTGCATGAAGCCGATGCCGTCAGTATGAGCCTCAGCGAGACGCGCCTGGACGAGGTGCGTGCACGCTTGTGGCCGGCCTAGGCTGAACACGACCATGAAAATCTGCTCGCTCATCCCAGGTGCAACAGAGGTGATTGCCGCACTCGGCTTAGAGGATCAGCTTGTCGGCATCAGCCACGAATGTGACTTTCCCCCTTCGATTCGCCGAGTTCCCGTCATGATTGAACCATTGGTCGAGGCGGAACACACCACAAGCAGCGGAATTGACCAACGAGTGAAAGAACTGATCGAAACCGGACAACAGCTCTATCGACTCAAGGACGATGCCTTTCGTCACGCTCGACCCGATCTCATCCTGGCACAAGATCTCTGTCACGTCTGCTCAGTGACTCCGGACCAACTCACCAGGGCCATGCACTCGCTTCCGCACCGACCCGAGCTGCTGATTCTCAGTCCAACGACCCTGCGGGATATGATTCATGACATCGAGCGGATAGCCAGCGCCGTTGGTGCTGTTTCAAAGGGAAACGCCCTTGCAGCCGATCTCCGCGGTCGATTGGAGAGAATCCGCCTCCGGACGGAGCAGGTGGCCGTCCGCCCGCGGGTGGTGTGCCTTGAATGGCTCGATCCTCTGTATGTCGCCGGCCATTGGGTTCCTGAAATGGTAGACTTAGCGGGAGGCCACAACGTCCTGGGATCTAAAGACCAGCCATCGTATCAGACGACATGGGACGAGGTCGATGCAGCCCAGCCCGACGTCATCATCGTCATGCCCTGTGGCTACTCAGTTGATCGGACCCTCAACGAACTGCGGCAGGTCGAGTCTCTTCAAGCCCTATGGCAACGGGCACAGACGTCCTGGTCGAACATCTATCTCGTCGATGCCGGCGCCTATTTCAGCCGGCCCGGCCCCAGGCTCATCGACGGAGTGGAGATCCTGGCCGCCATTTTCCATCCGGCTCAAGATCACCCGCTCGATCGCTCTCAGGCGATCAAACTTGAAACATCCGTACTCGCTGGAGACAGTGCGCCATGAAGGCCTCGGACGCTCAAGCCTACTGCACGGCCTATACCAAGAAAAGCGGCAGCAACTTCTACTATTCGTTCTTGTTTCTACCAAAAGCCAAACGCGATGCCATGTACACCGTTTATGCCTTCTGCAAGGCGGTGGATAGCGCCGTCGATGAACCGGCCGCCGGCAGCAATCCCAAGGACGAGCTGAAGCACTGGCGCGACGAACTGGATGCCGTGTATTCCGGAACCCCGACGACTCCCATCATGGTGAGTCTCGCGCACCATGTGAAAGCGCTGAGTATTCCGAAGGCCTACTTTGAGGAACTGATCAAGGGCGTCGAGATGGATCTCTTCAATAACCGCTATGTCACGTTTGATGAGCTGTCGTTATATTGCTACCGTGTGGCATCCGTTGTCGGGCTCATCTGTCTCCACGTCTTTGGAGTCACATCCGCACGCGCACAAGACTATGCGGTCGCCCTCGGCATGGCCTTTCAGCTGACGAACATACTACGTGATGTGGGAGTTGATGCCGCGCAGGGACGCATCTATCTCCCGTTGGACGACCTGCGAAAATGGAACTATGCGGAGAAATCGATGCTCAACCGGAGCTATTCTCCAGAATTCCGTGTCTTGATGGAATATGAGGCCTCCCAAGCCCATCACTACTATAAGCGAGCCGAAGCGGCCCTCGCTGGGCTCTCCTCTAGTGAGCGCCGTGCCCTCACGGTGGCGGAAATCATGCGTGGAATCTATGGCCGGATTCTTGAGCGGATTGAGCGGTCGAACTATCAGGTGTTCGGGCCACGGATCAGCCTCACCACCACTCAACGGGTGATGATCGCCCTGGGGGTGTGGCTCCGCTCACGATTCTCGTGACCCCCCCGTCCTCCCAAACTGTGGTGATTGTAGGTGCCGGCCTGGCCGGTCTGGCAACTGCCTATCAGCTCAGGCGCCAAGACTACCAGGTCACCCTGCTCGAGTACGCCGACTGGGTCGATGGATTCCGAACCAATGCAGCCGATCCCGTAGGGATCACCCTTGGGTGCCACCGCGAGACCAAGCGGATACTGCAGGAAATTCCCCAATCTCAAGACACGGACTCCGACCAGACCATTCCACTCGAATTTCGACTCCCCACCGGGCAGACCGTGCCCTACCAGTCCGCCCGCTTGCCCGGCGCCTTGCAATGGATGATGAGCTTCTTCAATTTCCAGGGCCTCTCCTGGCAAGACCGTTGGAGATTGTTCTCCCATGTGGAACAGATTTGGGAGCAGGCTGAAAGCCTTCCGTCCGATTTGGAGAATCGCACCGCGGATGAGTGGCTTAGGGCTACGGGCCAAAGTCCGGAAGCCAGAGAACGGATTTGGGCCCCACTCGCTCAGTGGTTGACCGGGAACGCACTGGCCCGTCTATCCGCCGCGACGTTCGTTCATCTACTTTCAACCGTGTTCCTCCATGATGCGTCAGACAGCAGGCTTACGTACCATTTCGGAACGATTGCGCAGCGATTTCTCATCCCCCTGAAGGAGAGTCTCCATCGGAACCATGTCCGGTTCATCCCTCTGGCACAGCCGCCACAGATCCGTTTCGGGCAAGCTGGCATACAGGACATTCGATTCCCAGACGGGACCCCCTTGCAGGCCGGCTGGTACATCAGCGCACTCTCTTATCAGGACCTTCTCCGCTTGCTTCCCGAACGGTTTCTTACCCGCTATGCCTACTTTGCCCACCTCACGGAACTCCAAAGCCTTCGTGAGATTGCGATCCGGCTGACCGTTCACACAGCCAACCACCCACCCCGGCTGCTTCTGTTAAACGGACGGCCGTTCCATTGCATCACGAGAGCTCGTGCCGGCTCACATGACATCGTTCGACTGTCGGGCAGTGAAACTTCGCTGACGGAATTAGGCGAGGGGCAGGTGATGAACGCCGTACAAACCCAGATGGGTGCGGTGTTTCCTGACCTTCCCTTGACCGACATCACGTCTCGGCAGGTCTCCCGTGAACATCACGCCGCACTGCTCCTTGCGCCGGGAGCTGCTCGACTCCGGCCGCTTCAACAAAGCCCAGTCGGGAATCTGCTGGTCGCCGGAGCCTGGACCGACACGAACTGGCCTCCTAACGTTGAGAGCGCCTTTGTCAGCGCCCGTCGCTGCGCCGAGATCATCACTGGCCGGCCGTCTTGACCCGTGAACGTCCGGGTGGTACGAGTATCCGATGGTGCCTTGCATCAAGCTCATAGGACTCCTGCTTACGATAACAGCCGTAGGCTGTGCGCGAAGTCCCTACGAACACGGAGGTTATCCCCCCGGATTCAGTCGATATGATGTGGAACGGGACTATGCGGAGTGCGAGTACAAGGCCAGATTGGCCAACGAGCAGCACTTCTACAGCTCCAGTTCACCCTTTCCGTTTGGTTCAGGACCTCAGAGTCCCGCCGACCATGCCCGTGCGTTGCATGGTTTGACTTCCATCAATGCGATGCGAGACACCTGTCTCACGGCAAAGGGCTATCGCCTCCAATAATCGTCGGTGTCATTCTTTTTTCAGCGTTGACTTCACCCCAGTCCCCTCTCTATAAAATGTCTTCCACCTTTTCACATTTCACGTTTTACTTTTTACATATTTAGTCGATGCCATGACACCCACCCCTCTCGAAGAACTCGCCAAGTCGCTCGTGAACTGTGATCGATGCAAACTAGCCACGCTTGGCCGCAGCCAAGTCGTTTTTGGCGTCGGAAATCCTCACGCCAGCATCATGTTCGTCGGAGAAGCACCAGGGTTCAACGAAGATCAGAAGGGCGAGCCGTTCGTTGGAGCAGCCGGGAAACTCTTAAATGATCTCCTGGCCTCCGCTGGTCTGTCGCGTGATCAGATCTACATTGCAAACGTCATCAAGTGCCGGCCACCGAACAATCGCGATCCGGAACCAGACGAAGTGGAAACCTGTAAGCCGTTCCTGATGCAGCAAATTCAACTCATCAAACCGAAGCTGGTCTGCACGCTGGGCAACTGGGCCACACAGACCCTCTTGGAGCGGAAGGTCGGCATTACCAAAGTAAAGGCTCAGGCCTTTTACATGAAGGATTTTGTGCTCTTCCCGCTGCTCCATCCCGCTGCAGCCCTGCACCAAGGCAACCTGCTTCCCACCTTGAAGGAAGATTTTAAGAAGCTGAAAGAATTTCTCAACAAGAACACCAAACCAGCCGAACCAACCAGTTCAGCCCCGACCCCAACCGCACCAGTTCTGAATATCGAGTCACCCCAGCCGGCGCAGATGGATTTATTCGGGTAATTGGACTGCGTGCTTCCGTAAGAGGTTGGAGCCCCTAGCTTCGTCGTCGGATGACTGTGCAACTCTTTCCGCTCTGGATTTAATCCGAACGGAACTTCTGGCAACACTCGCCAAAGTCTAGACGCAAGGGAACAATGTCACCTCGTGAAGCTCACGAAGCTTTTGATTTGATAGTCGATGAAGGTTCTGAACTGGCAGGCTGACTGTCTTCCGTTTCTTCCGAAGGCTTTTCTTCTTCCGGCACATCGAACCATTGCACCAGCATCTCTTCCCACCAGGTTTCAGTCACATCCTCGCCTGGATCAGTTCCCAGGAAAGCGACGTCCTCGTTCTTGATGCCGGTACCGACGAGCTGTGGTTGGAACTTCGCGCGGTTAATGACTTCTTTCGTGGCATAGCCGCCGATGATCCAGGAGTCTGGATCAGCCCGGCGGGATTTGTAGGCTTTCAGGCCAAGCTTGAGATACATAAAGATCTGCTGCTGGACCGGATCCGTCACGCCGGACTGCGGCAAGCTCAAAGTCTTCTCGATACGCTTTCGCCAATGCCGATCGTCATAGCGCGACGTGATCAGCTGCAACATCTTCTTTCCCAGTTCGGTATCAAGTGGCATGGTGTGTCTTCTGTGATTACTTGCGGCTATACAGGCCGGTGAACGAGGCTTTGGCCAAAGCATTCTGGTTGAGATAGAACCCGACCATCGCCGCTGGCGTGGCCGGCTTCAAGGACAAGTGTTCCACCTTTAACGCATAGATCGTAAAGACATACCGATGCGGTTTGTGGCCGGCAGGTGGACAGGGTCCTCCGTACCCGGGCTCGCCAAAATCCGTCATGCTTTGCACACTGCCTTGTGGCGCACTAGGCCCACCAGGTCTTCCAGCATCCGCAGCCAGAGCCGAAATGTCCTCAGGAATATTGAAGATGACCCAATGCCACCAGCCGCTGCCTGTCGGCGCATCCGGATCATAGACCGTCACCGCAAAGCTCTTGGTCCCTTTTGGGGCGTTCGCCCAGCGCAACTCAGGAGACACATTGTTCCCCGTGCATCCGAATCCATCGAACACATGGGCTTTGCTGATGGTACTGGCTGGTTTGATGGTCGGACTGGTGAACCGAAATTCCGCGGCCGTGCTGATTCCTGGAACCAGGATGACCGCCACGAGTACGCGACTCCAGATTGATCTCATCATGTATCCCCTCTCCATCCGACAGAATGCTCTAGACACGACATCCCGCCATCCATACTCAACGAACAATTAGCCGAGATGTTGCTTGAAGAAGCCCTTGGCCCGAACCCACGCGTCCTTTGCCGCTTCCGGCCGATACACCGATGGATCCGTGTCTCGGAAAAACGCATGAGGCGCACCGGGATAGGTCTTGATCTCTCCGGCTTTGTTGTACTTCTTCAACCCCGCCGCCAATCGCTGGACGTCCGCTTTCGTGATCCAACCGTCGTCCTCACCATAGAGGTACAGTACCGGGCAGGCCAGATTCTGAATGGGTGTATCGGGATTCGGCACTTGGCCATAGAACGGCACGGCTGCTTTGATCTCGGCATTCACACAAGGCAGCATGAGGGCATAGGAACCACCCATGCAAAACCCCGTGATGCCAATCCTCGTCGCATCAACCTCCGGAACCGACTTGAGATAGGCTACCGTGGCATTCAGATCGGCGAGTCCATCCCCTTGTTTCAAGGTGTTCATAAGCCTACCGGCCTCACCGGCATCCGTGGTCAACGCATGCCCAAGGCGTGAATAGAGATCCGGAGCCATCGCCACGTAGCCTTCCGCCGCATAACGCCTCGCGATATCTTTTATGTGATCGGTGAGCCCCCACCATTCTTGGACAATGAGAACAGCCGGACGCTTGTCCTTCGTCTGCGGAGCCGCCATGAAGGCCTTCATGCCCACGATTCCGCTCTGATACTGAACGGTTGTTTCTCGAATCGATGCAGCCATGAGTCACCTCCCGCACCAGAGTGCGAATTTGGAGTGGTAAGTTTTGAGTGGTGAATTGAGGACTGCTGAACTAACAACTCAAAATTCAAAACTCAAAACTGCAATGAGTCGCACGGCGACTAATTGCCCGCCACCATCATCTCGGCGATCTTGACTGTCGGGCTTGCAATACGTCCACGGAACACGAGGTCATTCCCGATCACGTCGATGTCTTTCAGCATGTGCTTCAAATTTCCGGCAATGGTAATTTCTTCAACCGGGTAAGCCAGCTCTCCGTTCTCGATCCAGAAGCCGCAGGCTCCTCGCGAGTAATCTCCCGTCACCATATTAATGCCGAACCCGATCAACTCCGTCACAAAGAGGCCCTCTTTAATCGACCCAACAATCTCCTGCTGACTCTTCACTCCAGGGACCAGGTAAAAGTTGGTGGGACCAACGGAAGGACTCTCCCCCACGCTCCGTGAGGCGTTGCCTGTCGACGGCAACCCCAACTTTTTCCCCGAATAGGTATCGAGCAAATAGCTCTTTAACACCCCTCGCTCGACGATGGTATTTTTTCGTGTCGCCAGCCCCTCACCGTCAAACGGACGTGACCCAAGGCCGCCGACCATGCGGCCGTCATCATAGATGGTGATCAAATCGGAAGCGACAGTCTGTCCCAGCTGATCGAGGAGAAATGATGCACGTTTATAGAGTCCGTAGCCGGAGACCGCGCCGCACAAATTCGCCAGAAGGCTCCCGGCCGTCTCTTGATCGAACACCACCGGCACACGTTTCGTCGCCACCTTGCGCGCGCCCAATCGGCGAATCGCACGACGCGCAGCTTCCTGTCCGATCGATTCCGCAGACGCCAATCGAGCAAACTTTCGCTGAACTTGATACCAGGCATCCCGCTGCATGCCACCGGTCGAAGACTCCGTCGCAATCGGGGACACGGACAGGGAAAAATTGGAGCTTTTATACGAGCCCACGAATCCATGACTATTGGCCAACACCACTCGCCCAGATGAGGAGTCGAATTCCGCACCTTCTGAATTGGTCACTCGTGAATCGGCCGCGAATGCAGCCGCCTCTCCGCGCTTGGCCCAATCAATCTGTGTATCCGTGTCGAGCACCGTGTCATCATACAGATCAAGATCAGGCTGCTCCGTGGCCATGTGACCGGCATCCGGCAATCCCGACACGTCATCCTCGACTACCGCACCGGCCAAGGTGCAGGTGTCGGCCACAAGCCGATCAAGAGAGGCTCGTGAGAAATCGGATGTGGACGTTGTGGCAGACCGCTTCCCGATGAAGACGCGTAAGCCGAGACGCTTCTCTCTCGCCTTGGTCAATCGGTCAACCATTCCGACTCGTACCTGAACCGAAAAGGTCTCCCCGTCGGCAACGACGATATCCGCTTCCGTCGCCCCGCAAGTTTTCGCTTGAGCCAACACATCGGCCGCCAACTGGGCATATCCGTTCGCGGTCATGGTCGGTTCCGTTTTTTGTTGTGCTTGAAGCACGTGCTCCCTTTCTCAGCCATTGGTCATCGATCAATGGTCATCGGGGATGGACTCCCCCTTCGTTTAGTCCGGCATTGACCAATGACTGATGACGATTGACGCTCTTAACGTTGTGTTCCGCCGACTGTAATTTCGTCCACCTTGATAGTCGGTAAGCCGACCCCGACCGGCACCGATTGGCCATCCTTCCCGCACGTACCAATGCCGTTATCGAGCTTGAGATCATGCCCGACCATCGATACCTTCGTAAGAATCTCCGGCCCGTTCCCAATCAACGTGGCACCCTTCACCGGCTTGGTAATCTGGCCATCCTCGATGAGATAGGCTTCGCTGGCTGAAAACACGAATTTTCCGTTCGTAATATCGACCTGTCCTCCGCCGAAGGAGACGGCGTAGAGACCTTTTTTAACGGATCGAATGATGTCTTGAGGATCAGAGTCACCGGCCAACATGAACGTGTTCGTCATGCGCGGGAGCACCACGCTTTGATAATTTTCGCGTCGGCCATTCCCCGTCAGGGGGATCCCCATGAGACGTGCATTGAGCTTATCCGTAATATAGCCGCGGAGGATGCCTTTCTCGATGAGCGTCGTACAGCCGGTCGGCGTGCCTTCATCATCCATATTCAAGGAACCACGACGAAACGGAAGTGTGCCGTCATCCACGATCGTACAGACATCCGACGCGACACGTTTGCCGATCAGGCTTGAGAATGCCGATGTCTTCTTTCGATTGAAGTCGGCCTCAAGCCCATGCCCGATCGCTTCATGAAGCAGGATCCCGGGCCACCCACCGGCCAATACCACCGGCATGACTCCAGCCGGGGCATCGACGGCGGATAAATTGAGAATCGCTTCCCGGGCCGCTTCCCGGGCATAGCGTAAATGCCGACCGTCTTCGCGATAATACGCGAAGGCGACTCGGCCGCCGCCGCCGAAACTGCCTACCTGGCGATTGTCTCGATCTTCAGCGATACAGGTAATCTGCAGACGTGACAGCGGCTGGATATCACTCACCAGTGTGCCGTCGGAGGTCGCCACCACCACGACTTTGTATTCCGTATTAAACGAAGCCATCACGTTCTTGATGCGGGGATCATACCGCCTGGCTTCAGCATCGATTTCGTTCAAGAGCGCTACGCGCTCGGCTGTCGCCACCTCCGCCTTCGCCCGCTCGATCGGATAAAGATCACGGGTCGGGCGTTGCTGTGTAGGAACCGGAACCGTGGAATGCCCTTTGGGGGAATTGGCGATGTACCGGGCGGTATCGGCGGCGATTTCAAGATCCCGCTTCGTCAACTCATCCGAATAGGCAAACCCCGTCTTTTCCCCTGCGGTGGCTCGAACCCCAACCCCTTGCGACACACTCTTGGCCGCCCGTTTGACGATGCCCTCTTCCATCGAGACTGATTCTGACGTGCGGGATTCAAAATAGAGATCCGCGTACTCAACGTCTCGGACCTTCACCCGATCGAGTGCCTGTTGCGCCTCGATCTCCGTGACACCGAACGTCGTCAGTTGAACCGGCTCCGGCATACAGACCTCTTTGCTCTTTCGTCGGGGTTGACTGGATCGCGAGTATAGCCCATTCGTTTCGAACCGCGCAATGAAACAATCAGTGAAATCTCGTATTTCTTAGTATTTTCCAGGACATCGTTTGACATTCTAGACTCCCATCAGTAGACTCTGCACACGATTCCGCCCTCGACATGACGGCCACCTTACGCACGCTCAGGACACCTATGACTCGCAGTTCCGCCGGAGACCTCGACCACCTGTCGGAGAGCGAATTGAGTGCCAAACTGGAGACGGAACTCCTGCCCAAACATGTGGCCGTCATTATGGACGGTAATGGGCGTTGGGCGGAATTGCGCGGTCTCCCTCGCATCTCCGGCCACCGTGAAGGCATCAACTCCGTGCGGGAGATGATCACACTCTGCTTGGAGCTCGGCATCCACGCCCTGACCATCTACGCCTTTTCCCAGGAAAATTGGAACCGGCCCACCCAAGAAATTAGCGCCTTGATGGGACTCTTGGAACATTACCTCTCTACGGAACGAGCAAGTCTCATCGAGCAAGGCGTCCGCTTTCGCGCCGTCGGGCGCCACGAACTGCTGCCGCCCTCCGCCCAACACTGGGTTCGCACGACCGAGAAAGAAACGGCCCACCTCGAGAAATTGATCCTGACCGTCGCCCTCAGTTATGGAGGACGCGCGGAAATCGTCGATGCGGTAAAGGCGGTGGTGCGGGACGTGCAAGCCGGGACCATTCAGGCCGAGCTGATCGACGAACCCACGGTCCAGCGGCATCTCTCGACCTATCCTCTCCCCGACCCGGATCTTCTGATTCGGACGAGCGGAGAATCCAGGATCAGCAACTTCCTCCTATGGCAACTCGCCTACACCGAGCTCTGTTTTACCCCGACCCTGTGGCCTGATTTTCGGAAACGAGAGTTTCTCCTCGCACTGATCGAGTATCAACGCCGGGAGCGTCGATTCGGCAGAGTGCTCAGTACTGTGCCCTCATAAATAAATCCTTGTGGGATACCCGCTCGCTACAGATGCCATCCTTCACCATTCGAGATTTGTGACCACTTCACCTGCACGACCACGACAATTTGATCTCCGGCGTCTCTATACCGCCGTAGTACTGATTCCCGCCGTCTACATCATCATTGTCCACCTGGCCCCATGGGCCCTCACCCTCCTCCTGATCGCCGTCGGGTCGATCGCGCTGCTTGAACTGTATCGTCTGAGTTTCCAGTCACGGTTGAATCATGTGCTCGTCGGCGTCGGGTCGGCTCTCTTCGTCCTGACCATTGCCCGATCACACCTGTCACTTCCTCTCCCAGAGCTGCTTCTCGGGGGTGCACTCGCGTTGGTCCTGGCCGCTATGGCTGTTGGCATATCGTCGGCGTACCGGTGGAAGGACCCGCTCCTCGCCCTATTCGGTATTCTGTACGTAGGCCTCCCCTTGAGCACGGTCGTATCGGCTCGGTCCTTACCCTCGGGAGCATTCCTGGTCTTGTTCCTGGCGGTCGTCACCTGGGCATCGGACTCCGGGGCCTACTATGCCGGCACCTTGTGGGGCAAACACCCGCTCATGCCTTCCATCAGCCCAAAGAAAACGTATGAAGGCCTACTCGGTGGGCTTATTGGAGCCATTGCGGCCGCCCTCCTGGCACAGATGTGGTTTGCTTCAGAACTCTCATGGACTGACGCCGTGGCACTTGGTATTCTCCTGACTCTTACAGGCCTGGTCGGCGACCTTTTTGAATCGGCGATCAAGCGCCGGGCAGGCGTCAAAGACTCGGGAGGAATTCTACCGGGGCATGGCGGGATGCTCGACCGGATCGATAGTCTCTTGTTCACAGCTCCCACTTTTTACTACTATGTCGCGTACGTTCGAGGCTTGTTGCCGCCTCTATAGCCCTCTACTCAGAAATGGAGAGGAGATGCCATGAAGTCAATTATCATCCTGGGATCCACCGGGTCGATCGGCACCAACACCTTGGATATTGTGCAACGGTTTCCCGATGAATTCCGAGTGGTCGGATTGACGGCCGGCAACAATATCGAACGGTTAGAGGAACAGATTCACCGGTTCAGACCCAAGGCTGTCGCCGTCTCGACCGAATCCTCCGCCGCACTTCTTCGAGCCCGATGCGCGTCCCTTCCCGTGGAAATATTGTCCGGCGAAGAAGGAATTGCCTCCGTCGCCTCTGAACTCGACGCCGAATTGGTGATTTCCGCCATCGTCGGCGCCGCCGGCCTCCTCCCGACCCTCTCGGCCATTCGCAGTGGAAAGCACATCGCCCTGGCGAATAAGGAACCAATGGTCATGGCCGGTCAGTTGATGCAGGAGGAGGCTCGAAAATACGGAGTGCGGATTTTCCCCGTCGACAGCGAACATAGCGCCATTTTCCAGTCGCTGGAAGGACACCGGATCGAAGACGTCCGGCGATTGATTCTGACAGCCTCGGGAGGCGCGCTCTGGACCCTCTCCCAAGAAGATCTCCAGCACGTCACACCGGAGAGAGCCCTCCAGCATCCGAACTGGAAGATGGGCGCCAAGATCACCATTGATTCCGCGACACTGATGAATAAGGGTTTGGAAGTCGTCGAGGCCCGCTGGCTATTTGATATTCCTGAGTCCCGTATCGACGTCATGGTGCATCGAGAAAGCATTATTCACTCGCTGGTCGAATATCACGACCGCTCGATGATCGCTCAGTTGGGGCTTCCGGACATGCGAACCCCCATTTCGTACGCCATGCGATATCCCGGCCGGATGGCTCTCGATTTGCCTTCTCTGGATCTGACCGAGATCGGACGGCTCTCTTTCTGTAAGCCGGATCATGATCGCTTCCCCTGCCTCAATCTGGGGTACGAGTCGCTTCGAATCGGCGGGACTATGCCGGCCGTGATGAATGCCGCCAACGAAATCGCCGTGGACGCCTTTCTCAATCACGGCCTTCGGTTTGTCGAGATTGCACCGGTCATCCGCAGTACCATGGATGCGCATACCCGGCAGGAGATCTCTTCCCTCGATGACACTTTGGAAGCAGACCGTTGGGCCCGGGAAAAAGCCGAGTCCTTGGTGCATGCGTTGCCTCGCTCATGATCGTTTGCATTTCACGCCGCGAATGTTAGAGTAAGAGACTGAACCGAGACAGGGAGTTTCCATGACGTCTGTACTTTCCTGGTCGCCCGATACTGTGTGGATGCTGCTCCAGAAGGCCTGGTGGTTTCTTGTAGTCCTTGGCGTCCTGGTCGCCTTCCATGAGCTCGGCCATTTTCTGGCCGCACGATGGGTGGGAGTGAAGGTCCTCAAGTTTTCCATCGGCTTCGGCCCCAAACTGTTCGGCAGGCAGGTCGGCGAAACCGAGTACCTTGTTTCTGCCGTCCCGCTTGGCGGCTATGTCAAATTGTTCGGAGAAGACGAGGCGGAGGCCACGACCTCTGATGACCGCAGACGATCATTCGCTCATCAGGGACTCTGGGGAAAAGTCCTGATCGTTGCAGCCGGTCCTGGATTTAACTTCATTCTTGCTTACCTGATCTTTGCCGGGTGGCTGTCGACCGGTACGCCCTTGTTTGTCCCGACCTTTCGTGACCTGAGTGCCGACATCGAAGCGCTGGTTCCCGACTCCCCCGCGGCGAAGGCAGGGATGGAGATAGGCGACCGGGTCGTCAAGATGAACGGGAAGGACATTTCGACCAAGACCGAGCTCTTGGATCTCGTCGCGAAAAGCAAGGGACAACCCGTCCTACTCGAAGTCCGCCGCGAGGGGCAATTAAAAACCATCACCGTGACCCCCGTCAAGATCACCGGAGACGGCGCGCACGACGACGAACCGCTGTACACCATCGGTGTAGAAGAAACGCCTCCGCTGGTCACCTCGGTGATGCATGGATCACCTGCCGCAGCGGCCGGAGTCCTGCCCGGGGATCGCGTCGCCGCGATCGACGGGCATACCATCTATACCTGGGCACAAATGACGACGCAGGTCAGAGAACATCCGCTCACACCGCTCAGTTTTGAGGTCCTTCGGGAAGGAACCAGGACAACGCTGACCGTCACGCCCACTGGTGAAAAGGTCACCATCAACGGGCAAACCGCCGAAGTCGGTAAGATCGGCATCTCAGGCCCCGGCCGCTCGCTGATGCACTCCAACAACCCCGCGGAAGCCGTCTACCATGGTCTGGAAGCGACGTGGGGATGGACCGAACTGACCGCGGTTGGACTCTACAAAATGGTAGTCGGCGACATTTCGAGCAAGAACATCGGCGGGCCGCTGACCATTGCCAATATTTCCGGGGAAGCCGCATCTCAGGGTGCCTCCAGCGTGGTCTTCTTGATCGCCATCCTGAGTATCAACCTCGGTGTGCTCAACCTGCTCCCGATTCCCATTCTCGACGGAGGGCACTTGCTCTTTTTCTTGATTGAAGGCATCCTGCGTAAGCCGCTCGGCGAACGGCAACGGGAGGTCGCCCAGCAGGTCGGATTGGTACTCTTGGTCGGTGTGATGATTTTTGCCTTCTGGAACGATCTTGAACGCATCTTCTCCCGCTAGGCGGAATGCTCAAACTTTCCACTGATCAACTCACACGCGAATAGTTACGACACGATGAAGACGTCTCAACTGCTCATCCCCACCTTGCGGGACGATCCCGGTGAAGCGGAAACCGTCAGCCATCGGCTGATGTTGCGCGCCGGCATGATTCGGAAGGTGGCGGCAGGCATCTATACCTATCTCCCGCTCGGTCTGCGCGTGATCCGAAAAATCGAACAGATCGTCCGGGAGGAAATGAATCGCGCCGGCGCGCAGGAACTTCTGATGCCGATCGCATCACCGGCCGAGCTCTGGAAAGAGACGGCTCGTTGGGACTACTACGGTAAGGAACTGCTCCGTTTCAAAGACCGTCATGAACGAGATTTTTGCCTAGGCCCGACGCACGAAGAAGTCATTACCGATCTCTTCAGACGGGAAGTCCGTTCCTATCGCCAACTCCCGCTGAACTTGTATCAAATTCAAACAAAATTTCGAGATGAGATCCGCCCCCGCTTCGGGCTTATGCGAGGCCGTGAATTCATCATGAAGGATGCCTATAGCTTTGACATCGATGACGCCGGCGCCAAGACCAGCTATCAGAAGATGTACGACGCCTACACTCGAATCTTCACGCGATGCGGACTGACGTTTCGGGCGGTCGAGGCCGACACTGGCCTTATCGGCGGGGATGTCTCACACGAGTTCATGGTGTTGGCGGAAACCGGCGAAGCCACGGTGGCGTACAGCGACCAAGGCTCCTACGCCGCCAACCTTGAGCGGGCCGAGGTACTTCCTCCTTCCGAGGTCGATACGTCTCCTCTGCAACCCATGACTCCCATCGCAACCCCACGGCATCGGACGGTAGATGACGTCACGACCTTTCTCAAGATTCCCCCTCGTCGGCTGGTTAAAACTCTTTTATACCAGGCTGGAACCGACACCATTGCCGTATTGATCCGAGGGGATCACGAGGTGAACGAGGTCAAATTGGCACGGCTCCTCCAAGTCACCGAGGTGGCACTGGCCGATCCGGAGACGGTCCAACGCGTGACAGGATGCCCGCCAGGCTTTGCCGGACCAGTCGGCCTGAGGCAGGTCCGAATCTTGGCTGATTACGCCATCAAGGGGATGAGAAACATCGTCATCGGTGCCAACAAAGCCGATACTCACTTTCAGGACGCCAACCTTGATCGAGATTTTCAAGTCGAACAATTTGCCGACCTTCGCAACGCCCAATCGGGAGATCCGGCTCCTCGAGGAACCGGTGTGTTGACGCTCGCCAAGGGAATCGAGGTCGGGCAGGTCTTCTTGCTCGGCACAAAGTACAGCCGTAAGATGACCGCCACGATCCTAGACGACCAGGGAAAGGAGCGCCTGGCCATCATGGGTTGCTACGGCATCGGTGTCGGACGGACAGCCGCCGCAGCGATCGAGCAGAACCATGATGAGAAGGGCATCATCTGGCCCTATCCCATCGCGCCCGTGCATGTGCATCTCTTGACCGTCAGCCAATCGGATCGGACGACTGACACCGCCTCTCGCCTCTATGCCGACCTGATGGCTGCCGGATTCGACGTCTTGTGGGACGATCGGGCCGATCGAGCCGGGGTCAAATTCAACGATGCCGACCTGATCGGGGCACCGTTCCAACTCATCGTCGGCGACAAAGGACTTGCCGATGGTATCGTGGAAATGAAGGTACGAAGAACTGGGGCTAAGTCTCGTATCGTGCCAAGTGAACTCGTCGCCCATCTCAAAACGCTTGCCCTTGAAATGAGTTCCTCCGCAGGGTAAACGGTCCCCCGTTCCGCAACTCACCTTGTGGGCACTGACCGCACCTCACCGACAGAAATCGCCTTATCCCTTGCGTTCTCGTCTTGTTCGTCTAGACTGAGCTTATACGGACAGCGGCGGATAAGGAGTGCGACGAAACCTTACCCTATCCTCTCCGTACGTTGATGTTCGAGCGACAGGGACCGAGGCTGGTGAGCTTGTTCAGCGTCTTGTGACCGCCGAACTCTGTGACCAAATCATGAGCCGCCACCGCTTCGTCCAAGGCGGATCCCGACGCCCTCAGGTCCGGTTCCCAATCAGGTCGGATGCACACCACAGCAATGACACCGAATGTTCAGGACCTTCAACACAAGATTGATCATGCGGAACATCTAAAACGCATCACCGCACAAATTCACGCAGCCAGCCATCTCGACCATATCCTCCTCGATCTTCACAAAGACATCCTCAGCGTCTTCGACGCCCAAGATCTGACGCTCTTCGCCTTCGACTCGGAGAAAAAAGAAATCTTTTCAAAGGTTCCCCATATCGACGGGGCCGAAGAGGTCCGTATTCCCATTACCGAGCAGAGTTTGGCCGGTTTCTGCGCGAAATACCTTCGCCCCGTCAACATCACCGATGCGTACAATCTCGCCGAACTGCGAGCGATCCATCCCGCATTGCTCCACGACACATCCTACGACAAACGCACCGGCTTCAAGACCAAGCAGGTGCTTACCTACCCGGTCGTCGCGGACAATAAGTACCTCATGGGTGTACTCCAGCTGCTCAACAAAAAGAGCGGGAGTCGTTTCACGAGAAAGGACGAAGAATCCGTCGACGAAATCGCCAAGGCTCTGGGCATTGCCTTTTTCAACCTCAAGAAAACATCCAAAAAGAACCCCACGAAGTTTGACCTCTTGCTCGGCAGCAACCGCCTCACGCAGAACGAATTGGAGCAGGCGATCGCCGATTCCCGCAAGGGCATGAGCGACCTTGAAACCATTCTGCTCGAAAAACACAAGGTTCCAAAACTCGATCTCGGCAAGTCTCTCGCGCAGTTCTATAAGTGTCCGTACATTGAGTATAGCGAGCGAACGATCGTTGATGCCGAACTGTTGAAAAATCTCAACGTCGACTATCTCAAAAAAAACCACTGGATGCCGCTGAAGCGGGACCGCACCGCCATCGAGATCCTGACCGATGATCCGGGTGATCTGGACCGCGTCCAAGATATCAAGCGGACGTTCCCGGGCCTCAATATTCGCTTCGCCATCAGCCTTCGCCGAGACATCGCGCAATTTCTCACGTCGGCAACTGGGCAGAGTGACAACGGCGGGCGAAAGCTTGATGAGAATGTGTCGGATATTCTCGGCGAACTGGTCACCGAGGCCCAGGCCGAGGCCATGGAGGAATCTGCCGGAGCCGGCGGTCTCGACGAAAACGACAGCGCCATCGTCCGTCTGGCCAACCAGATCATTGCGGATGCCTATCGCCAGAATGCCTCGGACATTCATATCGAACCCTACGGAGAGAAGCGTGAAACATTGGTCCGCTTCCGGGTCGACGGCGAATGCTTCGAATACATGAAAATCCCGCAGAGCTATCGGAGGGCCATCGTCTCTCGCATCAAGATCATGGCCAGCCTGGATATCGCTGAGCGACGCAAACCTCAAGACGGCAAGATCAAGTTCAAACTGTCCGAGACAAAGGAGATCGAACTCCGCGTGGCCACCCTCCCTACGGCCGGCTACAACGAGGATGTGGTCATGCGTATTCTCGCAGCAAGCGAACCGTTGCCGCTGGATAAGATGGGGTTCTCGGATCGGAACCTCAGAGTTTTGAAAGAGATTTCCGAGAAGCCTTACGGCATCATTTTGTGCGTCGGTCCGACCGGTTCAGGAAAAACGACCACGCTCCACTCAGTCCTTGGCAACATCAATACCCCGGACATCAAAATCTGGACGGCCGAAGACCCGGTTGAAATTACCCAATACGGTCTTCGACAAGTGCAAGTGCAACCAAAGATCGGCTTCACCTTCGCGAGTGCCATGCGGGCATTTCTTCGTGCCGACCCTGATGTGATTATGGTAGGCGAAATGCGGGACAAAGAAACAGCCGATACGGGAATCGAAGCATCGCTCACCGGCCATCTCGTCCTGAGCACCTTGCATACCAACAGTGCGGTGGAAACCGTCACCCGCCTGCTCGATATGGGCTGCGATCCTTTCAGCTTTGCCGACGCCATGTTGGGTGTGTTGGCACAGCGGTTGGCTCGCCGGATCTGCAAGGACTGCAAGGAACAGTATGTGGGAACCAAAGAAGAGTACGAAGAGCTTCGACAGGGATACGGGGCCGACTATTGGGATCAATTGGACATCAAGCAAGACAATACATTCAGGCTGACTCGCGGGAAAGGCTGTGAGACCTGTAATCGATCCGGCTTCAAGGGACGCGTGGCTCTCCATGAACTGCTCCTCGGTACCGACCGCATGAAACGAATGGTGCAACAAAAGTCGCGCACCGAGGACATGCTGAAAGCCGCGATCGAGGATGGAATGACAACGCTCGTTCAAGACGGGATCCAAAAAGTCCTGCAGGGCCACACCACCTACAAGGAAGTGAAAGCCGTCGCCATCAAATAGCTGTTCAATCCACAGACACCTGCTTTACCGATTCCAGCCCTTCAGTTCCTACGCGCAACCAGATAGAATAAGCCCATTCTTACGGAGGTGTCTCTACTATGCGAGCGTCTATATTCTTGCTTGCCTCACTCCTGTTGCTCGGTGGGTGCGAATCGGCAGATCGTGTGTTGACCAACACTGAACGAGTGCTGGGCAGTCGTACCGGACGGACGGTTCTCGATATTGCGACGGGTAAAGACCCTAAACAAATCCTTAAAGAGCGCGTCGATGCCTACCAGCGCGACCCCGAGGCGGTACTCAGAGATCTCCGGACGATTCAGCGGGACTTCAACACACTGATGACGGCACTCACAGGCAACGTGCGAAAAACATGGGGCGAGAAGGAAGTCAAGGTTCCGGAACAGAAGAAGTACGTCAAATATACACAGAACTATATGAGCCGGACCATCGTCGACTTCGACAATGGGACCATCTTGGTGGAAACCCTGGACGACAAGGCCCCGAAGGAGAGCTTGAAGAACGCAATCGTCACGACCCTGCTCACACCCGACGATCCGCGCTCCGTCGACCTGTTTTCCGACAAGCCAGTGACCCTGACCAGCGAGCATTCCCCCTATTTGCTCGGGTTGGTACTGGATCAGGCGGGACAGCCGATCCGCACCCCGGCTCAAGCGGAAACGTTTGCGGCATCCAGTCTCGAAAACGCCAAGGCAAGGCCGGTAGACCAGAACGGCGCGACAAAACAAGCGCTGATTGCGGAAATCAAGATGGTGGCGAACTTCTCGAACAAACAAGCGGATAAATACCGGGCAGCGGTCACCAGATATGCCGAACAATTCAAAATCAGCCCAAGCCTCATTTTCGCCGTGATTCGGACTGAGAGCAACTTCAACCCGTTTGCCGTGAGTTCCGCCCCCGCCTTCGGTTTGATGCAGCTCGTTCCAACGAGCGGAGGCCGGGATGCGTACCGAAAAGCGAAGGGGAAAGACACGATTCCATCGCGCGAGTATCTGTTCGACCCGGAGAACAACATCGAACTCGGCAGCGCCTATCTGAACGTCCTGTCATACAATCTGCTGGAGCAGGTCGATAATGAAGTCTCACGGGAATATTGTGTCATCTCGGCCTATAACACGGGAACGGGAAACGTCTTCAAGGCGTTTGCCGCCAACTCCACTTCCGCCGTTAATCAGATCAACAGCCTTGAACCGCCGGCCGTCTACGACCGGTTACGCACCAATCTCCCGTATCAGGAAACAAGGGATTATCTGGTGAAAGTCGTGGGATTTCGCAAGCAGTTTGTCGCACCGGTAGAAAGCCCAGGGCGTTGACCGCCTAACAGCAGTCGACGCGCACACGGATCGGACTCGCAAGCAGAGGTATCAGGCGGTCAGTCTGGCCACGGACTTCGTCTGATGGGTCATGAAAGCTTGGAGGTGCTGATTGTCATGCGGAGATAACCCCTCAAACTCGACCCCGTAAATCTGTTCCTTGCCCCATCGAACGGTTGCGGTTTCAATGACCATCGATGCCGGCTGAGTCGGCAATCGCAACTGCATGGCAATGCGATCACCGGGTGTAATCACCGCTTCCGTCATGACCCGCACCCCTTTTTCCGACACGTCATAGACAATCCCTACACCTTGTTCGACCACCTCTTTTCTCAATCGCCCCACACGAGCAAACGAACAGGGGAAGGGAGCCGACACGCGGACACGAGGATATCGACGTAACTGCGGAACACTCCGCCCGCCGGTTGAATTGAAGCCTGAATCATCCATGATCATTTCTCCTCCTCTGTGGCATTCATGTACTCGGCCAACTGCCGTGACACTGACTCAGACACCATCCTGAATGCGAGCCCATGGAATTGATGATTCCTCCAACACACGGTAGCCACTGCCACTTCTGCCGGAGGAGCGCTCTTGGTCAATCGGAGCGTCAGAGAGACGTGATCACCAGGCTCGATCGGGGCATCCGTGCTCACACACACGCCACCGGTCGATAGGTCATGGACCAAACCGACATCATGCACGGATTTCCGAAACCACCAGCCTGTGCTCACCGAGGTAAGGGAACAACTGAAGGGCGTAAGAATCCGAACCCGAGGGTTTCGCCGAGGCTGCTTGGAGGTTACATTCGATTGCCGGATCGTTTGCATTATCCACCTCGTGAGACACACTTTAGCTCACGAGGTGGATTCTGCGAACTATTTTCCAACTTTATGGGCGTAATGCCGTTGTCGTCCCGTGCACCGGATTGGAATGGGGCCTTCGAGGTCTGCGGAAGGATCGCGGTTGGTCCGGTCTTCCCTGGCTCACAGCGGAACGACCAGTCCGATGAGTGTCTTGATGTTCGCGCGGACTCGCATGTCCAGGAGTCCCACTTCCCGGAACGATCGGCACAGCCTGTCCCAGAAGACGCTCGATCGCGCGGAGTTGTTGCGTATCCTCGCTGGTCACAAAGCTCGTGGCACGACCGGTCGTTTTCATCCGAGCCGTACGGCCAATGCGGTGCACGTAATCTTCAGGAACATTCGGCAGGTCGAAATTAATCACATGACCGATATTGGCCACGTCAATCCCGCGAGCCGCAATATCCGTCGCCACCAACACGCGGAAGGCTCCCCGTCGAAACCCTTCCAGCGCCGCACGTCTCTGCGACAAACTTCGGTCGCCGTGTAACACGGCTACGCGATGGCCCGCACGATCCAGCATGCGCCCTACCCGGTCGGCACGGTGCTTCGTTCTGGTAAAGACCAGCGCGGTATCTTTATCCGCCCCTAAGAGCGACAAGAGAAGATCGGGTTTGTCGGCATGTGATGTATGATGCACCGCTTGAGTCACTCCGTCAGCAGTCGTCGCCGACGGTGCCACCATGATGCGGACGGGGTTGTTGACGCTGGCTTGAACCAGCCGGGCAAGATCCGCTGGGAGCGTGGCAGAAAAGAGCAAGGTCTGTCGCTCCTCCGGCAATGCATCAAGGATCTGATTGATTTGCGGTGCAAAACCCATATCCAACATCCGGTCTGCCTCATCCAACACAAGCATCATGATGGACGACAATAAAATCGTGCCGTTCCACATATGATCCAGAAGTCGACCCGGCGTCGCCACCAGGATGTCTGGGTGCTGCCGCAGGCCTCGCACTTGGGCTTGCATATCCGCGCCTCCCACGATGACGGTCGCGGAGATGCGCCGACTCTTCCCAAGCTTCTCAATCGTGGTCAACGTCTGCAAGGCAAGCTCACGCGTCGGCGCGAGGATCAATGCTTTCGGCTGCCCTTTCGGTAAGGTGGAGAGCCGTTCAATCATCGGAATGACAAACGCCGCCGTTTTTCCCGTACCGGTCTGGGCGCATCCGATCACATCTCGTCCCGCCAGAGCAGGAGGAATGGCTTGCTCTTGAATTGGAGTCGGCGAAGCAAACTTGGCATCAGCCAAGTCGCGTAAAATGGCCTCGGATAAACCGAGGGCGTGAAAATTGCGTGAAACAGACGTATCCACTAAACTATCCTTTCAGTTTGATCGCATTATGACGGGATCAGAGAACCGAGGGGAGAAACAACCGGGCGGGTGCCGCTCCAAACTGGACCTGGTCGCGATGCGATCGCGAAGTCCGTTATGGTTGAAGCATTTCTCTCGCCGGACTAGCACAAGAGGAATGTAGGGTTACCATACTCTATTCGTCTTTGCGCGTCAACTCATCCAAGGTTTGCTGTAGGGCTCGCGCACCAGAGACGGCAATCAACTGCGATGGGTCTTTTGCCCTATACCAAGACCATCTTAACATTCACCCGCGTTCGGGGATTGTGAGATAATCTTTCCATGTTTCTGAAACGCTGGCTGGTCGGAGACCCCCTTAAGACCGCTCAAGCAAGGCACGAACGACTTTCTAAAACGATCGCTCTTGCCATCTTCTCGTCGAACGCGATTTCGTCCGTTGCCTATGCAACGGAAGAGATTCTTCTGGTGCTCATACTCGCAGGAGCTGCTGCGGTCACCTGGTCGATCCCCGTCAGTCTCGCAATTCTATTCCTCGTACTGGTCCTCACCATCTCCTATCGCCAAATCATCTATGAATATCCGGAGGGAGGCGGAGCCTACGTTGTCGCACGGACAAATCTGGGAGACCGGCCGGCTCTCGTGGCGGCTGCGGCACTGATGATCGACTATGTCTTGACCGTAGCGGTCAGCGTGGCCGCCGGTATTGCCGCCCTGACATCCGCCGTTCCAAGTCTATTCGTTCACCGCGAAGCCCTGGGACTGGTCGCCATTTTATTCATAATCGTGATGAATCTCCGCGGGGTTCGCGAATCCGGCAAGTTTTTCGCCATCCCAACCTATTTTGCCATCGGAGCCCTGGGCCTTCTCGTCGTCGTGGGAACAGTTCGGTCTGTATTCAACCAGGGAGCTCCCTCTATCCCGGCAGACCCTGTCGAAGCGGAAACGCTTACTCTATTTTTAGTACTCCGCGCCTTTGCAGCAGGCTGCTCGGCGGTCACCGGCATGGAAGTTATTTCAAACGGAGTCAAAGCCTTTCGCCCACCAGAATCGAAGAATGCCGCGACCACCATGATCTGGATGTCGACGATCCTGGCTTCTCTGTTTATGGGCATTAGTTGGATGGCCTCACATTACGGCATCCTGGCAAAAGTAGATGAAACCGTGATCTCCCAACTGGCTCGCTTGACCTTCGGCACCGGCCCCATCTATTACGCCATACAGATCGGTACCATGGCCCTGTTGGTGTTGGCGGCAAACAGCGCCTTCGCAGGATTTCCCCATCTGGCATCGATCCTAGCTCGCGACAAATTCATGCCCCATCAGATGGCCACGTTCGGCGATCGCCTGGTCTTTTCGAACGGCATCATCATCCTGGGGTTCTTCGCCTGCCTCTTGCTCGTCGTGTTCGAAGGCGATACGCACGCACTAATTCCGTTGTATGCCATCGGCGTGTTCCTGTCATTTACGCTTTCTCAAGCCGGGATGGTGAAACAATGGCTCGTCAAGAAAGGGACCCATTGGCAGACGAAATTGATCGTCAACGGGGTCGGCGCAGTCACCACCGGTATTGCAACGATCATTATCGCCAGCACCAAGTTCATGCAGGGTGCCTGGATTGTCTTCCTGCTCATCACGGTCCTCCTTCTCATGTTTCAGGGGATTCGCTCGCACTATAAGGCCGTCAGCGAGCAGATTGCTCTGGACCGCCGCGGCGAACGACCACCGCTCCCTCGCCGCAATATCGTCATTATTCCCGTCAGCGGGATGAATCGTGCCGTCGTTCGCGCACTGGACTATGCTCGGAGTCGCCCAGGCGAGATTCGCGCGGTGTTCATCGACGTGGATCCTGAAGAGAGCGCCAAGGTCAAGATCCAATGGGCTCAATGGGGAGGCGGTGTGAATTTAATCGCGCTGTCGTCACCCTATCGCTCAGTCCTAGGGTCGCTACTCGACTACGTCGAGGAAGTGCTCGAGAAAGATCAGAACACCTGGGTGACCGTCGTGATCCCAGAGATCCTGCCGGCACGGTGGTGGCAGAACATTCTCCATAATCAACGGGCGTTCATGCTCAAAGCCTCCCTGCTGTTCAAGGAACGCGTGATCCTCATCGATGTCCCCTATCATTTGACGCGATGACAATGCGTCGTGAAGCGTGGCTCGTGAAACGTGAAAAATCTATAAGCCGTCACCGTTCTCCCCTACATGCCAACTTTCTAACTTTCACACTTCTCATATATGTTCTAACCGACCCCTCGTTCGCCTTTACCATCACAGAACCGCACCAAGGATCCACACTGAAGGCCGGGAGCACGATCACAGCTCGCGTGGATTTGGGCAAGGACTCCGGCATCGTCAAGGTCCGGTACTACTGGTACGGCGAGCAGGATGAAGTCCTGGTTGAACAGGATGACTCAACCGCCACAGGCACCATCGTGGCACCAGTGGCCATGATTGGGTCCGTGGAACAAGAACCTGCATTTGGCGGTCTGCTCTACGTTCCACACGACACCATTGGGCCGATGCGTCTCCTGGCCGTAGCTGAAATCTCTCGCGGACGATTGGGAACCAGATCCGTGTTCGATGAAGTGATTGTGAGCGTGACCCCTCCCACTGCCCTCACCGCGATCGACTTTGAAACAGAGAAGCCGTTGCAATTGGGACGCGCCGGACAATCGTCGGCCTTTGGCCATGTGGACTCAATGGGAAAAGTATTTGAGCTTCCCGTCGTCGGTGACTTTGCGGACGGAATCACCCGGCGCATCGGCAGCCCAGCCAGCGGGACCAGTTATGAGTCCTCAAGTCCAGAAGTCATCAAAGTCTTGCCCGGAGGCCTGCTTCGGATCGTCGGCAATGGCAAAGCGACCATTATCGTCGCCAATCGTGGCAAACAAGCCCCACTCGATATCGATGTCAATGTGAACGATGAGCCGAATCAACCGCCGATTGCCGATGCTGGAACAAACAAATCCGTCAAGTCCGGCTCTCGGGTCAAACTGAGCGGCCTGAAAAGCCGAGACCCGGAAGGCGAAGCGCTTTACTATAGCTGGAGCCAGATACGCGGCAGCAAGGTACCGCTGCTCGACGCCAACAACTCGGAAGCCTCTTTCCTTGCACCAGCCGTCTCGGAGGCTCGAACATATCGGTTTAAATTACGCGTGACGGACAAGAAGGGAGCCGACAGTGTGCCGGCATTGGTGGATGTGACGGTAGAGCCGTAGAGGATTCTCAGTTTGGTTAGGCCTATTACTTCCTGAATACTTGATTCCGGATCCACTGTGTCAGCATATCATTTTTGACTTCGCCTACAGCCACCTGAAGATGGCCCGGACCAGCTATTCACAGATTGTCACGGAACGGGATATCTCCCTACTGATCCGCAGTACTCCCTCCTCGCACACACCAGACTTTGAAAGCAGAGGTTTTACCGGTGATATGAACATGACCGTTGCTCAAATGGAGATGCCAGGCCTTTGAGGATTCCCCATCCGCAGATGCAGACCAATAGAACCCTGACGGGTTGTTGAGAAACGGATGGCCGGAAGGAAGCATAGCATCAGAGTCCTGAACAGATGGGTCAAGCAGGCTGGTCAGTTCCACAATCGACGGTAACCGCCACCCTCTCTGGCCACCAATCGTCTTATTTAGACAAGCAGACTTAGCCGCTTTCCAATCAGTGCGTGTCTTAGCAGGAGACCGCTCCCAGAGCAGGCCCGTATCCTGATCCAACACCGCCTCATTGTCGAAGTTCGCCAGCACAATGAACCGTGCCTCTGTCGGCAGGGTTCGGTTCCACGAAACAACATACGGAGATGACCGATCCGACGCGGATTGGGCCTGCCCCACATCGACCAGCCCAACATAGAAGGCAAGGGCGCTGGTGAAGATTGCTCCCTTGATAATTCGGCTACGCTTCGGTTCCACTGTGCCTCTCCCCTCTGGACGATCGAGAGACCGGCCACACAAGTACGCTTGCATCAAGCCCTTTGCCGAGGTTCGCTCGAGAACAAACCAGGTCACAAATGGATGAGAGGTCGGAGTGAGATCGTGCCGTTACGCCCCCTGCTTCGCCTTCCCCCGCGCGACCAGGGCAACCACCTGTAACAACTTTTCAACGCGGGCCTTGTATTGATTCATGAATTGAGCGGTCCACATCGTGTGGTATTCGATGGCCGCACTTTTTTTCATCCCCGCATCTTTTTCACCGACCGGAGAGGAGTAGTGCGCAATCAGGCGATCCAGTTCCTCTTCGCCAAAGTTTCTCGAATAGGCCTGCTTAAGATGATCGTGGAGGGTTTCCACTCTCCCCATCGACTGCCTGATGTCTTTCAAAAACGCGTCGAGCAGCCGTTCTATTTCCTTCTTGGTATCGCCAGACACATTGGGGTAGCTGGCCGCAATGGACTTTCTGATCTGTTGCTCGTACTCACTGACATATTTTTGCGTGAGACTCTCGTACTCTGACTCAAGCTCCGAAACTCGGATCAGCGTCAACAACTTCTCAATCTTGATGGACTTGGAATTCTCGATCGTGGCCGCATCTGCGGCAGTCGCCCCGACAATCATTGTCAGGCTACAGACACACCCGAGTAGAGCAACCTGTGGAAGACTGCCGTGCTGTCTTTTCTCCCAGTCGCGCATAGCTCTCACCTCTTGCGACCGAGTCTACTCCGATTGAACTGATCGTCAAGAAATAGAGAACCTTCTACGATCCGGATTGACTCACGCGAATCGGTCCATAGGTGCGGCGAGCTCGTTGAAGTTCGCTGATATGCCTGCGCAACGCAGGACCAAACGAAGACCGTTCCACGTCATGACGAAACCGCGTGCTGATTCGTTCGACTTGCGCAATCGCCGCATCCAATTCCCGCACGAGGTGTCGGCCGGCGTTGGTGAGCCATCCCAAATGCTTATCGGCATGCTGCAGATCCAGGAGAGCATAGCGAACCGATTCCACTTCTTCCAAACAGCGGAAGCGCGCCCGTTGCAAGTCTCGCCGGGAAAGCCCGGCTTGCTTCCATCTCACTGATCCGGTACGTCCCGATCCCCATGAAACAAGATGCTGGAATAACAGGGCGCCCATCGTGAATGTGAACGTCGCGTGAAGAATGCCCCGCAACGGTCTGAGCGTTCTTCTCCAGGGAGAGTAGAAAATCTGCTGATTGTGGTCTCCCTGGTACATGACGTGCTTGCGCAGCAGGAGATTCAAGTGGTGATGGCTGTTCTCATGGATTAAATCGTCGATCAGATCGAGATTGTCGCGATCGAAACAATTGATAAAGGACAGACCCGGTCGATGGCGATAGCTGAAGCTCACCACGCTTTTTGCGTGAAGCGGGATAACGCGATTGGTCAGCAATGCCAGCACGCCGTGACCATCCGGCCAGGCGAGCCTGGTCGTCTCCCACGCGCAAGCGATGCGTTCGACCTGCCGCCGATCCGTAGACCTCACGCGTCTCGGTTGACGATCCTTCCCATAGACCAACGTCGGCCCAACGGTGACGGATGCATGATTGCGCTGGATGGCGACCACCGGATCATGGGAACCCCAATGCCATTTTGCCAATCCCGCACCAACAGACCAGACCGGTGATATCCTCTTGCCGACCTTCACCGTTATGCCGCGAGAATCCACTTGAAAGACCACGGCTCCAGACGTCTGAGACAAGATCTTTTGCACATCAGGCGGAGCCTGACACCAGGCTCCAACCGCCCCGGTGGAGATGGTTCCTGGAAGTTCCGCCTTCTCAAAATTATCCGTAAGATTTCCCGGCACGCCCCACCGCTTCAACTTCTGCCGCCGCACCCATGTGACGGACAACCCCGGATCAAACCAGAGAGACTCTTGGGTCAACTCCTGCGTCAGTCGAGAACACAGAGCCAGTAATCGCTTTTCCAATCCAGAAGCACGTGGTTGTCCCGTCGGAAACAGATCGTCCATGTACCCATGCTCAAAAAACTTCTCTCGGCATTCGTCAAAAAACTGCGCGGCAAACTCGCTCCGACTCTCCTCTCTTATCAGTTGCCGATACACATCGAGAAGATAGACAAGGTCGTTCAGCGTCTCGATCCAGCCGATCACTTTCCAGGTAGAATAGGACTCCGGCGGGAAGGCCGACCGAAGATGGGCAAAGAAACTGCTTGGAAGCTCCAGTGCTCCGGACAGGTCACTGTAGTCAGCCTGTAGCTCTCGACAGAGGTCAGCATGGAGTCGACGCATCGAGCGACGAAATTCATGTTGTATTTTGGTGAGAGGCTGCAGATCAAGCAGATGCATAGTGTGACGGTTGCGCACGATGTTGGCAGGACTCTAGCGCAGCGGGGAAGTGGGTGCAAGCGTGAAGCCAAGCAGCACACGCCATCGTGTGTGCCTGGATATTCCTCCCCAGGGCGCTCTAACATGTAGCCCGCCACTCAGCATGGCGAAACATAGACAGCGGTCCAGCCCTGTGGGGAAATAGAGGCAGCCTCTCATGATACTAAACCGAACAGATCTGGCCCTGCTTCTTGCGGAAATTACCCCGCTGCTACGTGGCGGCTGGATCCAGAAGATTCATCAACCACAAGCCCGGACTATCGTCTTTGACATTCGTGTACCAGGTGAAACCCATCGACTGCTAATCTCGTGCGAACCGGACAGCGCGAGACTCCACCTCACCACCGGTTCTCATCTCAATCCGTCGACACCTCCCTCTTTCTGCCAGTTTCTCCGAGCCCACTTCCAAGGGGCTAGACTCGACGGAATCCATCAGATCGAGAATGACCGCATCGTCGAACTACAGATTACCAGTCGGGATGGACCTCGCACGATCATGTGTGAATTGACTGGGCCCAAGGCTAATCTCCTGGTCCTCGATGCCGAACGCCGAGTCTTGCGAGATTGCACTCACCACTGCACGAATGTTGGACAACCCTATGCACCACCACCCCAAGGCAACCACGCGCAGAAACCGGCACCCAGCCGTTTCGGAGGTGAAGCCAGAGGCACACACCCTATTTCTGAGTCCATCGATGCCTATTACCGGGAGCAGGAGTCCTTACAGACCGTCAACCGGGTTAAAGAAGAACGTCTGCGCTTTCTCAAGAAAACGCTCAAGAAAGAGCAACGGTTGATCGAAGCCTGGGGGAACGACCTCATAAAAGCAGCCATCTACCAGGACTATGCGCGATATGGAGAATTGGTCAAGTCCAATCTCGGGACCATCACGAAAGGAACTGATCACATCGAGGTCACGGACTATTTTGATGACCAGCTCCCCACCATCACGATTCCCCTTGACCCGATGAAATCCCCCCAAGGCAATATGGACGACTACTTTCGAAAGCATCGAAAATATCTGGCTGCTGAACGTGAGCTCACGCCTCGCATTGAACAAGCCGATCTCGGTCTTGCGCGGCTGCGCCAGGAGATTCAGGAAATTGAGCAAGGAACCTGGACTCCGCCTGCAGCACCTTCTCCCCGGCTACGTGTCGGCACCAGTGCGAGGGCTCATGCCATTGCTCAGCCACGAGGACCGTTTCGTCGATTTATCTCGACTGACGGGCTGCCGATCTTCGTCGGACGCAATGCTCGCGAGAACGATGAACTCACATTCGGTCTGGCCAAAAGCGATGACCTCTGGCTGCATGCTCGTGGAACGCCCGGATCACACGTCGTCGTTCGCTTAGAAAAAGGGACAGATCCTCCTCTGGAAACGCTTCGTGATGCAGCAACTCTGGCCCTGCTCTATAGCGATCTAAAAAAAAGCGGCAAAGGCGATGTCATCTACACCAGAAGGAAGTGGGTGAAGAAAGCCAAGGGACAAGCCCCTGGCGCGGTGATCGTCACCCAAGAGAAATCAGTACATATCAGTCTAGATAAGAACAGACTGGACGCGCTCAAGAACCGGACTCGTCACGATTGAACCGTGTCGTCCCCTCCCTTGACAGCTCGTTTGAGAGAGATACCGATCACATTGAACCTTGGCCTCGCCCGATGTGCTGTCCAGACTGAAACAGCGGATTCGCTCGCCCTATCGCACAGACGGGACTATGATGGCCTGAATCGGGAGAGGACGAGTATGACAGCTGGACAAACACAACCACCGACGATTCTCATCGTCGACGACGAACCGTCGATCACCAAACTGTGCAGAACACTGCTCGAAGCAGCGGGATATGCCGTGCTTGAGGCTGACGGCAGCTCGGAGGCACTCAAGATCTGCACACTGCACAAAGGCCCGATCGATCTGCTGCTGACGGACCTGGTGTTACCTCCACCGGGCTTTCAACTCGCCTCAACCTCCAACCAATTCCCCCATGTCCATGGGCATGAACTGGCAGTCCGGGCAACCATGATCAGAAGCGAGCTTCGCATTATTCTCATGTCGGGCAATCCTGATAAGGACCTGACAAGCCATGGAATCAAGCGGGGGACACTCCCGTTTCTGGCAAAACCGTTTGAACGGGACCGCCTGATTGCCCTGGTGAAGAATGTGCTCGCGCAACCGGCCATGCCCCTTGGAGTGGAACCACCTGCCCGCGCCGCAAATGATGCCGAGTGGTTCGGTTGAACCCGGTGCAGGCTAAGAATAAGACTTCCGCTCAGGTTTAACAGCGTACATCGAATTCCCTCTCACTGCACCCTAGCCTCAACCTTAACCTCATCCGTGCCTTTTTAGGCATGCTCCGTCATAAACCATCCGGCAATCGATAATCGCCGATGCTGCCCAGCCGTGGCGTCTACTCGACAGACTCGATGAAATCGAGGGACGGTAAACATCACCAACGATCCCGGACGCGGCTCGATACAATGTGTCGGAACAAGGTCAGGCTGGGCAGTCTGCTCCCCTGTTCGCCTCGCATAGATGATTAATTCTCCTCCCCAATCCGGCTGCCATTCCTCATGAAAATAGGTGACCAAGGCGATCCGGCGTTGCAGAGTCCGATGCCCAGCGATAGGTCGGCCCTGGTCCGTATCATCATGAGTGAGAAGGCAATCGCCCACTGAGTAGGAATAGTAGCTGAATCCAAGATGCCGGCCGATGATACCGGGAAAGGACTCGACGTAGTCTTGGATGAACGGAAACTGAACACGCGCCAGGAACCGCTGACCTTCCGAAGGACCGATCTCTGCTTTCGCCCAGTTTCCCGAGTGCGGAAAATCCTCTCGGACAAAAGGAAGATCCGAGAGACTTTTCCAGGCCGCCTGATTCATCCGGTCACGAAAGAATCGCCGCTCATCCGCGGACCAGAAGTTTTCAACGACCAATACCGGGCTCCTCTGAAATGAAAAAGTATTGATATCATCGGACGTAATTGCTGATGGCATCCCATTCATGATCCCACACAGACCTTGCTGATATTAGAACCCCGAGTGACCTATGCCAGTGACAAAAAAAGAGGGGCTGCCATCATGTATGGCAGCCCCTCCGTTCACAGATCTGGAACCGATTACTTACCAGCGATCGCGCTTTCCACCGCCTCCACTGCGACCACCGCCTCCACCGAATCCACCACGCCCGCCGCCGCCACCACCGGTCCGCGGCTCCTGGGGACGTGCTTCATTGACTGTAAGAGTCCGGCCACCCATTTCTGACCCGTTGAGTGCCGTGATGGCAGCTTGAGCTTCGGCATCAGACGACATTTCCACGAAGCCGAATCCCCGGGATTGCCCGGTGAACTTATCCGTAATGATGCGCGCCGAGGCGACTGCACCATGCGCCGCGAATAAGTCACTCAATTGCTGCTCGGTCGCCGAATAGGGCAACCCACCGACATAAATCTTCGAACCCATTGGGGTTCCTCCTTTAGGATAATGACATTGTCTTGAGCACGAGGAACGGGGAAGGAGCGGGCCGAAGACGCAATCGATGCAGCGGCTTAGGTCTGACTTCCGACAAGATTCCCGGACAAGGCAACATCGACATTGTGGGCCTTCTCTGATAGTCACTCAGTATCGCGAGGCCCAGGTCGATACGAGTCAGAGCTACAGTAGCATAGAGCTTTGCCAATTACAACCTTACTCCCCAACTCGCACCAGAAGCCCTTGATCTTTGCAATAGGCCATCGTCCGGTAAAACCAGCCGACCACACCAATCACCAGCACCCCGTTGAGCCCAACCGCCCAGGCCAGATCGCCGAGGGGGGCCTGTCCCGTCGTGAGCACAGCCCGCATCCCCTCGAAAATATGTGCTGCTGGGTTCACCCACGCAATCCCCTGAAGCCAGGCCGGCAAGACCTCCAGCGGATAGAAGACGCAAGAGATGGGTTGAAACAGAAAGACCATGCTCCAGGCCAGGACCTCTGCCTCCTGCCCAAATCGCATAATGAGCGACGTGGTAAACACGCCGATGATCCACCCGGTCACAACAAGGTTCAGAATGAAAGGTCCGAGCCACAAGCCGATCATTAATACGTTATACGAATAAAAAACAAGGGCGCAGACCGCCATGACGATCGAAACCGCCGTGACCTTCATGATGCTCATCGCTATCGTCGCCACAAGAAATTCGCTCGGCTTCAGCGGGCTCGCAAACAAATTCATGAGATTGCGCGCCCAGAGCTCTTCGAGAAATGTGATCGTAATGCCCTGCTGCGCACGGAACAGGATGTCCCAGAGGATGAGCGCCCCCAAGAAGAAGGTCACGAACCCGGGAAGCTGTGGTTGGTACCGTGCAAGGTACAACGTGATGAATCCCCAAATCACGAGATCGAGAAACGGCCAGTAGAAAATCTCCATGATCCTCGGCAAACTTCTTCGATAGAGATACAGATGCCTGAAAATCAGCGCCGTGACACGATGGAGTTTCATCCGCAGGTCTCATGCTTATGCTCATGGTGGCAGCCACCACATCCTTGCTGTTGTGCATGAAGCAGCTCTGCCATCAACTGTTTGACCCCGGCAACCATATGAGTTCCCGCCCGTCGTCCGTCAGGCATCCGCCGCAACCAGAGCGCCGATAACAGGGTCGGCATCCCTATAAGACCGATCCCGAACATCAGTGTGATACGCGTCGCCCCCCCCATCCACCAGAGCAACGCACTGACTAATGAGAGTGGAACCGCGCCGGCGACCAGGCTTTTCAGAACGATCGGCCATCCGCAAGTGCCTCGAGCTCGTCCCACCAGACTAATCCCAAGCCAAAACAATCCCCAGGCCGTACTCACGACCAAGCCTCCCGTGACAAACCCTAAGACGAAATCGATGAGAGGGTGCATCATGACGACATCGAAACCGTTGATTCCCGTGCCAGCTTCAAAAAGACCTCCTCGAGATCCGTTTGGCCGAACCGATCCACGATCGCCTGCGCCGTCCCTTCGGCCACCAGCCGTCCACGCTGGAGAAACACAATGCGATCCGACATTTCCTCCATCTCCCGCATATTATGAGACGTATACAGAATGCTCAGGCCCGACGATCGCTGCTCATCTTTTAACAACCCCCTGATCTTGTTCGCCACATCGGGATCTAAACTCGCCGTCGGTTCATCGAGAAAGAGGATACGCGGCTCCGTGAGAATGGCCTTGGCCAACGCCAGCCTGGTCATCTGTCCGGATGACAACTTCCGAGTCACTTTCCGTCGAAACTCCTCCATCTCGAGTTTTCTGACCACACGGTCGATCCGCTGCGCGAGATCGGAGAGTCCGTACAATCTCGCCACCACCCAAAGATTTTCCTCGACCGTCAGCGCTTGCGGCATCGAGATATAGGTGGACGAAAAGTTGACTTGCTGCAGAATCTCCTCCCGGTGCGTCGACAGATCCAGACCGAACACCTCGATCATGCCCGATGTCGGTGTGACTAATCCCAGCAACATCTGAATCGTGGTTGTCTTGCCGGCTCCATTGGGTCCCAACAATCCCAGGATTTCTCCAGGCCGAATCTCGAACGACACGCCATCCACCGCCGTAAAGTCGCCGAAGCGCTTCGTCAGTTGTGAGACCTTCAAAACAGGATTCACCATAAAACTCATCACGCCCGTACAGTCAGTTGAACATCAAGGCACCGCTGATCTTGTCTGGGAGATGGCACGTGTCACAGCGTCTGTCCAACGCGTTCCCTCCATACTGAGTCTTTCCGTCATGGCAGCGAAAACAATCGTTGAGGGCTCTGGTGTGAAGGACGGATCCTTCCGGATGGGATGGATACCAGGGTTTGCTGTCGGCAGACACATGGCCCCGTGGGATCACGATGGGGTAGCCTTTGATCGGTTCATCATGCACGACACCGGCATGACAGGTCGTACAGCCTTCGCTCTGTCCGCGAACCGTGAATGCCTCCATATGTCCGCGATGACTCATGACCAGCCCTACCTCCTTCACCGGTAACGGGAGATCGCGGGAGGCAATTTCCGAGACGCGAAGGATGTGTCGATGACAACTCAGACAGACTCCGGAATCCACCGTCGCTTTCAGATTATGCGCCTCCGTTGGAGTTCCCAGGAGGGTGATGGCGACATCTTTCGCGCCAGCCCAGACCTTGTCGATCACCCAACCATGAAGACCGGGTCGGACATGGCACGCGACACAGCCGACATCTTTATGGGAGGACTTGGCCCAACTCTGGTAGGAAGGAACAATGGTGTGGCATCCGGCACAAAACTCGGGTTGATTGGTCAATGGAATCGCAATCCCCGCCAGAGCGACCGCTCCGACTATGACGGCCAATGCAATCGTGGTCCTAGACGTCCAGCTCATGCGCCCGGCGCCGAAGGGGAAACTGCTGAATCAAGAGCGCGGCCACACCAGCGACATCGTCCAGATGCAACACAGGCACCGGCAGATCGATCGCCTTGTCGGACACGACGGCGAGAAGACCGTCGGACGAATAGGAAACTTCGCCCAACTGATCGCGCACCACGACGATCTTGGGATAGCCCTCACTCTTCCACCCCTCGGCGATGATGAGATCGTACGAGCGATCCAAGAAACGGTCTCGGACCTCTTCGACCTTGAGCTGTTCGGATACATCGGCAAAAAGCGCCAGGCTCCCCTTCGATACGACGATCACACTGCTGGCACCGGCGCGTTTATGACGCCAACTATCCTTGCCCTCCGTATCAAGATCGAATCCGTGCCCCGCATGTTTGACGGTCGCCACTCGGTAGCAGGCCTTCACAAGCTCGGGGATGACACGCTCAATGAGCGTGGTCTTCCCGCTATTCGATCGACCAATAAAAGACACGATCGGAATGGACATATAGTCATTGGTCATCGATCACTCATCACTGGCAACGAAGAAACTCTCTACTCCATTGACCAGTAACCAGTGACCAGTGCCTCCTTGTTTCCCTAACAACAGGAGAGTCGTTGTTCACAGGAATCTTGACGCTCCGTGGTGGTCGGCCACGCTTCCCCGCTCAATAGTTGAACCGTGACTTCGTCGCCAGGATTCAGCCGATCGATTTCAAGCGGCACATCGATGAGACAGTTGGCTTTGACCATTGAGGTAAGAATACCGGAGCCTTGGTCGCCGGTCGTCCGAACTTTGAAGGCACCCTCTTCTCGTGTCAGAATCCCTCGCAGGAAATGCCGCCGGTCAGTGCGTTTTGAAAAAGTCTCCTGAAAGATGGCCTGCAGCACCGGCCGTCCATAGGTCCGGCAGCCGCTCATCTTCTGCAGTGCCGGCCGTACGAGCTGCTCGAACGTCACCATGGAGGACACGGGATTACCGGGAAGTCCGAAAGCCAATTTGCCTTGAATCAAACCAAATGCCAAAGGCTGCCCGGGTCTGATCGCAAGTTTCCAAAAATTCATCTCGGCCCCGAGCTCGCGGAAGACCGCTTTGGTGAAATCATAGTCACCCATCGACACTCCGCCGGACAGGACCAGGATATCGGCATTCAACCCCTGCGAAATCTTTTCCTTGAGGGCGGTCGGTGTGTCGCGGGCAATGCCGAGCAAGAGCGGAACCCCTCCGGCTTCCTGCACGGCCGCGGCTATCCCATAGCTATTCGAGTTGATGATCTTCTCGTCACTGAACCGTTCATCCAAATCGGCCAATTCATCGCCGGTCGACAGAATCGCCACGCGAGGTCGCTGATAAGCAAACACCAAAGACTTGGCAAGAATCGCGAGCATCCCCGCTTCACCGGGACGAATTCTCGTCCCCTGCGCGATCATGCAGTCGCCTTTTTTGACGTCCTCACCTTGCGGTCTGATATTGGCACCCTTCGGTTCAGGCTTTAACACGCGTACGGACGTCGGTGTGGGTTCGGTGTCTTCGACTTTGAGCACCGTATCCGCTCCTCGGGGCATCGGCGCGCCGGTCATGATCCGGATCGCCTGACCAGGGCCGACCGTCTTCGTCGGCATCGTCCCGGCGGGAACATCTTCGATAATCGAGAGGGTCACCGGCTTCTGAATGGCATGCTCCTGCTTGATATCTTCCCATCTCACCGCAAACCCATCCATGGCTGAATTGTCCCACGGAGGATTGTCTCGCTCCGCAACGATGTGTTCACCCAGCACACGACCCAAGGCATCCAGGATCGAGACCTTTTCAACTCCCAACACTGGCGTTGCATCCAACACAATCCGTTGCGCCTCATGCAGTTGGGTCAATCCGTTCATGGCATCGGCGGCTTTCACTGGCTGATTCCTCTCATTGGCCCGGCGGTCGGCTTTCCCGCTTTCAGGAGCGATGCCCCTTTCTTACAGAATGTTTCAACCTGATTGGCAATCTGGTGATAGGCCTCCGCCGTGGGCGTATCAGAGTTAAAGAGTGCGAACGGTTCTCCGGCATCCGATTGCGTGACTACGTCCGGATCGAGCGGAATGCGCCCCAGGAACGGAACCCCCATGTCGCTCGCGGAAGCTTCCCCGCCGCCCTTGCGGAACACATCAATCTGCGTATGGCAATGGGGACACTCAAGCCCGCTCATGTTTTCCACGATGCCGATGATCGGCACCTCACTGTCCTTACAAAACGTCACTGATTTGCGCGAGTCGAGCAGCGCCACTTCCTGAGGAGTCGTGACGATGACAGCGCCGCTGACTTGGCCGAGCAGATCGATCGTGGTGACTGATTCGTTGCCGGTTCCAGGAGGAAGATCGATCAGGAGGAAATTCAGATCTTGCCAATCGACTCCCCCCAGGAGCTGATTGATGAATTCATACTTATAGGCGTCTCGCCAGATAATGGGATCATCCGAGTTTTGCAGCAGAAACGACATAGAGGCAATCTTCAAATTATACGCCTGGAAGGGAATAATCCCGCCGGAGGTGCTGATCTTGAGCTTCTGCCCTTCGGCCCCGACCATCTTGGGAATATTGGGACCATGGATGTCCATATCGCAGATGCCGACATGCCATCCCTTGAGAGCCAGACTCACCGCGATATTCGTGGTACAGGTACTCTTCCCCACGCCACCCTTGTTGCTCATGATGAGGACCTTGTACTCAATCCGCTCCATCCGCTTGGCCACCAGCCAGCGGCTGTGCCCTTCCTTATCCTTTTGACACTGTTCTGTTTCATCACAGATGGCACAGGCCCACATGTAGGTACATGCATCTCCGCTTCCGCTGCTATTGATCACATTGAGTTCACGAGCCATGAATAGTCTTTCTACTAAACGGTTTATTCCAAATCCTGCTAACGCGGCCGTCCCCCCGGAACTCCCACATAGTCCTCGCCCGTAGAAGCCTTCGGCATCGCCACCCCGGCGGCACTTCCGCCAACTCCCGACCCCGCCATCGCCGTCGTTGGAACAGACGGTTGGCCGGACTCGGCATCGGCAGCTGGTTTTTTTCCAAAGACTTTCGCGCCAAAAATCCCGACCCAATAGAGCAGAAACATGGGACCGGCCATCAGCGTTTGATTGAATGGGTCAGGCGTAGGAGTCAGGATGGCGGCAATCACGAACGACCCCAACAACGCCCACTTCCAATATTGAATCAGAAACGGCGCATCCACCCACCCGAGCTTCGCCATAAGCGTCAGGGCCAACGGCACTTCGAAAATCAGCCCGAACACCATCAAAAACCAGAGGGCGAACCCGACATATTGCGCAATAGAAATCTGCGGTGCAAATCCTGCGTTGACGCCGTATGAAATCAAAAAATTTAACGCGAACGGCAGAACGAAAAAAAATGAAAAGCCCGCCCCTGCATAAAAGGCCGCCGCGCTGACACACACAAACGGGCCCACAAACCGCCGTTCTTGGGCGTGCAGTCCAGGAACCACGAACCGCCAGATCTCATACAGCAGATACGGCATGGCGAGCACGATGGCACACAAGCCCGCCACCTTGACGTTCTGCCAGAGTGCTTCCGCCGGGGCAAGAAACACAAACGGCACCGTCGGGAGATCGGTCGGTTCCCATGTCAACTGACTGGGAACGAACATATTCTGCAGCGGAACGCGCAACCATTTGACGAGTGCGTCGGCATACAAGAAGGTCCCCATGAAGACGACCGCCAGGGCGATCACCGCACGAGTCAGCCGGACCTGGAACTCCACCAGGTGTTCCATGACCGGCATTTTCTTATCTTCCAGCGGCTTAAAAACCGAGTCCTGCAGCCACTGGTTCAGTTTGTTCAACACGGAGCCTCGTACAAACTGGAATCTGTCGATCCGGCGATCTGCCGATCTGGTCTCCGGTCACCAACAGATCGACGGATCAACAAATATCCCTATTACTTCTTACTTCGGATTGATCGCCACGAAGAGGCTGTTCCCCTGACGATTGACCAGCAAGACCGCGAGCTCGTCTTTCTTAATTTTTTCGGCGGCTTTTTGGTACTCGCTGAGCGTCTTGATAGGTTCATGGTTGATTTCTTGGATGACATCGCCGCGCTGCAAGCCGGCTGCTTCCGCCTGTCCACCCGGCTCCACCGAGATGATCACCACGCCGGCCGTCTTGGAAGGAATGTTTAATTGGCTCATCAACGCATTGTCCAACGCCTGGACGCGAAGCGATGCCAGCACATTGTCCGGTGGCTTGATCTGCTCTCCCGCTTCCTTCGGTGGCCCCGGCTCCTTCTTGGCCAAGACTTCATCCGATGGACGCTCAGCCACCTTCACGGCAATGACCTGCTCCTTCCCTTCACGGACGACCTTCACCTGGGCATCTTTACCAACGACCGTTCTTGCGACCAGGTTGCGCAGCTGACTGACCGTCTGTACTTCCTTCCCGTTGAACGCCACCACCACGTCACCCCGCTTGATTCCGGCGGCATGCGAGGGACCATTTTCATTGACGTCGCTGATCAACACGCCTTTTCGCTGATCCGGAAGCTTGAAGGATTTTGCCAAGGCCGGCGTGATTTCCTGAATGGCCACGCCCATCCACCCGCGCACGACCTTCCCGGTTTTTTGGAGGCTATCGACGATATCCAGCGCGATGCTGCTGGGAATCGCAAACCCAATGCCCTCCGATCCGCCGGTCCTCGAGAAAATCGCGGTGTTGATCCCGATCAGATCCCCATTCATATTGACGAGCGCCCCACCCGAATTTCCAGGGTTGATGGCCGCATCGGTCTGGATAAAGTCTTCATAGTCGGCAATTCCCACATTGCCGCGCCCCAAAGCACTGATAATGCCGAGCGTCACGGTCGAGCTCAAGCCGAACGGACTTCCGACGGCCAACACGAGATCCCCGACCTGGAGCTTCTCATACTCCGCCCACTTGAGTGACGGCAGGTCCTTGGCATCGATCTTGACCACCGCCAAGTCAGTCTTCGGATCAGTCCCGACGATCTTGGCGGAAAACTCCCGCCGGTCGCTCAGCGTCACAGTAATCTGGGTCGCCCCTTCCACAACGTGATTATTGGTCACGATATACCCGTTGGCATCGAGAATGACTCCCGAGCCGGCACTCTGATCAGGTTTGCCATGCGGACCGGGAGGGCCATGTGGAGCCGGCGGAATCGGTGACTCACCGCCGGGCTCATCCCCGGGAGGCGGCGTCCCGAATGGGTTCGGCGGAACCCCTCCTCGTCTCCGACTCCCTTCCCCTCCACCGGTGACGGCAATGTTCACGACGGCAGGCATCGTCTTTTTCACAATTTCCGAGAACCCCTGGGCCCATGCCGGAGGAACTCCGGAAGCCGAGACAGGTGACACGCATCCACTGCCGATCAGAGCAGAGACGGCCAATCCACAAGCCATGAGCATGTTCGTCGTTTTCTGAGTCCACATGAACATATCTGAATTCCTCCAGGATGTGACTCTTGCTTCAGAGTCCTATTGGAAATGGGCCCCTATACCAGCCGAACGATCCATTTTACACTACTCGTTCGACCGGCATCAAAGAAGAAAAGGTCCGGTGACGGGCGCTGAACTTGATCCGCACCACTCAGCAAACACCTGACACGTCATTACCGTACCAGACCGTCGGTGTTGTACACCAGGCCTCCGTGCATAGCCCCGTTGCATTCATATGAGGTTTCCAGTACCGTGACAAACGGTCAGCCCTGTCATGCAAGCAGAAGAGGAAGAAGCGCGGGCAAGAGCCCATATGAATCGATTCTGCGATATACGTATTCTGACAGACTCGTGGATCGGCGCTGCACTCCTCGTCCTCGCCGGCTGTGCGACCCATCTTGAGTTTCCCCCGTTGGGAACCCCTCTGCCCGCCAGTGCCAAACTGGAGACGTCCTCGACCCTGAAAGACCTCACGCTTCGCTATACGAATACATGCGGTCACCTTCAGGAAGTTCCGTTAGGGGAGCGTTTGCAGGAAGCGTTACAGCAGGGCCTTCACCGAACCTTTGAGCGTATGGTTGTAGACGGAGGAGAAACAGCCGGCCCACCGGATCATGTCGTTCAGGTCGACCTGATTGACTCGTCATTCGACCTCAACAAAGAGGCGCTCTACGACCGCGCCCCGGCCGTTATCCATCTCAACGCAATCGCGCGAGTCTATGACCGCAAGAGAACGTTGCTCCGACAGACGGACATCGCGGTGTCCCGCCAGGAGCGTCTCCGGCTCGAACAGGTCTCAAAGAACTGCGATTATCTCATTGATCCGTTCATCCAGGACACCTCGATCGACTTTGCAACCAGAGTTGTCCTCACGGCGAAGCAGGCTGCAGGAAGCTATACCGATCTCAGCGCAACCGAGCCGATTACTCCATCAGCGGGAATCCTCCCTGCGCCCCCCGCCTTGAATCCCGCACGTCCCGACCAACTAAGCAACCCTGCGGCTTCAACCACCCTCCGGTTCAAGGCGCTCTTACTCGATGAAAACAATGACCTCTTGCTCGAAGGTGGTGAACATGTTCGCATCCGCGTCGACGTCGTGAACACAGGATCAACCCCGGTCGAGAACGCCTCGGCCTCGTTGACCGGAACGCGACTCGCCCTCGAACATTTTCCCACGACCGTCTTGAGAATCCCCCCGCTGCAACCGGGCCAAACCAGATCGTTGGAATTTGTCGCCACCCTGCCCCTGCTCGCACAGCCGGAACCAGCCGAAATCCGGGTGATCGTGGAAGAACGCAGCGGTGTCTCGGCCCCATTGCAAACGCTGTCCTTCACAATCGCTCCTACGGGAACGAAAGGTGACGATATCGATCAGGTGTCGCCCCAAGCGTCAACCATTCAGCACCCGGAGACCTCCGTTATTGCTATCGGCGTCAGCTCTACCCTCACGCAGCAGATTCCGTCACGCAAGCATGCGTCACATGATGCAGAAACGGTCGCCAAGTATTTCCAAACGCTCGGAGGCGTACCTTCTTCCAATATCGCACTATTGATGGACCGCAAGGCCACCTCTGCACAGATCGAGAAAACCCTGCGCGAATGGCTCCCAGCTCGATCGACGAGGGACGGGACCGTCATCATCTATTTTTCTGGCCACGCCATGGTCTCCCCGAGGGGAGAAATCATGCTCGTCCCCTACGACGGGACGAAAACCCCGACCAGCCTCTACCGGCTGAGCGCCCTGGAATCAGTCCTCTCGAAGCTGAATCCCAAGCAGGCCATCGTGATCTTTGACGGAAGGACCTCCCCTGTTATCGACCAGATCAAGACGCCCATCATCCCCCGATGGGATCTGGATGGGGAGAACACGATTCGCTTGATTGCCGTCGAGGGTCTTGCAGCCGGAATCGAAGACGACGGCCATCGTCACGGACTCTTTACCTATTATCTGCTGCGAGGTCTGCGTGGGGAGGCGGACACGAACCGAGACGGGAAGATCACCCTCGGCGAGGTAAGTGGATTCGTGCGGCAGAAAGTCGCTTGGGCCTCAAAATCCCAGTTTGGTACGGCCCAGCGCCCGCAATTGATCCCACTGCTGAAACCGGATGACAAAGTCGCTGACCTGATTCTCACCACACTGCCCTCCCTCGCCGCGTCGGAAAGGCCTTAACTCGCGAGAGTCATGGCGGTTTGATGATCGAGAACCGCACCAAGCCTAACAGCCTTGCCCGCCCCTTCAACTGAATTGCGGCTAGAAACGGTATCCGTGCCCTTCATATGCATTCATCACGCCACTGAGACCATGCAAAGGGACGCTTTCGTTTTTGGACCGGAGGCTGTTGCCTACCCTCTCGCATAAAGTCGTCCGTAAACATGGTGAGGCTGTCGGTGAGCGGCTGCCGTGTCTGTTTCTTCGGACGAATCACAAGCGTATTGCCTCAGCGCTAAATCTCGACCTCGGCACTTTCCAACTGAAACTCGCGGGGGATTCGGACAGCCCGGCTGTTGCCGCTCATAAACAGCGTCGTGTTCTTCTTCATCGCCACCATCATCCTCTCGCTGTGTATATACGTCATGATGTACAGCGACCCATCCGCTGTCAATGACCGTCACGGAATGGAAAGACGAATTGGACAAGACGCTGGAAGACTGTTCAGATACCAAAACCCGACTCTTTCATGCACTTCTCGCGCAAGGAAGAGGATCCTATACTGAACGCGACGAAACAAAGGCGCGTGACGGAAGTGCATATAGCAAGACCAATTTCCGCATACAGAGTGCACATTCTATCAAGGACTCACAGCCGACTCTCGCTGATTTCTTGAGTTGTGATCGTTGCCTCTGAACGCCACTTAGAAATGCACGGACAACCCACCGACTCCATGAAGACTGTTCAATGGGAACTCCCTCCTAACGGTGCCAAAACCGGGTTCCTTAGATTCCAGCCTATGAGAAGCATGGGTAAATTTCCCTTCAAAAAATACAGCAAGATGTTTGAATAGAAACACTTTCACTCCGCCTAATCCCTGGAACGCCGCATCAGTGTCATCTGTACTCTCAAACCCGTTAGAGCGCACGTGTTGCATACCCCCGCCAAGACCGATGTAGGGAAACCATCTCCCATTCGGCAGATCCGCGCTCACTCCCATCGGAACCCTGGCCAGAACATTGATGCCGAAGTAGCCCGCTCTGAGCGATGGGTGAGGATCATAATATGTGATCTCCCCCTCCGTCCCAATATCGATTCCCCATGTTTTCCGGTATTCGGTAAACCACACACCAACTTTCCCACCAAAGGATGGAGAATCTTCGAGATCGATATTTTGATATGTGAAACTGCCAAAAGATCCCCCAACAGTCACATCCGTCTTAAAGGGAAAGGAGTACCCGCCAAACCCTGATAGGTACAGATCAAGTGGTTTGACATAAATCTCTTCTTGCGCCCCCGCAATCTCAGAAACACACAACATGCCCATCACCAGCACGACACTCCACACAGTCGAGTTCATTCATCCCTCCTCCGAAGGTGGATCATTGCTGTTATCGTTATCCATGTCAGCGATATAAACAGATCCATGTAAGACAGGCATGTATTACGGAAAACTTCAAACCCCAGAGTGCCATTGATTTCCTGAAACTCTCATACTAATCGTTGATCGATCGCCGAGAGCAGGAGATCATTGCGTCCATCAGAAGGGTGGTCCGCATTGAGTGATGGTGTGCGCCTATTGCTACGCCAGAATATGGAATAAAATCCATTGCGCTGAAGGTGGGAGGCAATAGGTTGGCTGATGACCGGATTACTGCTACGGAGGGGTAGGCAACATCTAGGGTCGGATCTTCACGCATGCATAGTGAGGAGATACAGATTGAGCTTTGCCGTCTGACATCCTCACGTCAGGCGTAGCGTCTACCGAAGACGGTCTGTCATTCGGTCTTACCATCCCTTCGTGACAACAAAAGGGGGTGGGGAGTTGCCTCCCCACCCCCTTTTGATCGGTTTAAAGGAAAGCAGAGACGAATGATCGCCTCTGCTCACGCGGTGCTTCTATTGACCGGCTACTTGCAGTTGAATGCTCCCTGTTTCCGCCAGCGCAGGGTTGATGGTGATCGTGTACGTATCCGTCGTAGCCAGCGTCACCGTATTGAGGTTAAAACTGGACGCGGAGCTCGTCGCCCCTGCTTGCAAGACCCCGCTCGGCGTGTAGAGGTTCACTGCCACGCTGTCAAACTTATTATTGGTCGCCTTGATCGTGATCTGTTGATTGGCCGTACCGCTAAACGTATAGCGACCGCTCTGACCAGCCCGGCTGATCATGATCGGTCTCGGCGCGGCATTGATCTTGAGCGAATCCGACACCTCTGTCGAGAGTGTCAGCGTCATATTGCCGGTATAAGGCCCTCCCGGACGAACAAGCACGGTATAGGCACCGGTAGCCGGCAGGGGATTTGAAATTTCAAGCGCGCCGCCTGCCGTCCCTACGGTCGTGGAAGCCAGCTGGATGCCATTCTGGTCCAGAAGCGAAATACTGCTGGACGTGAGCCCAACAGCCGTGAGTCCAAGGCTTACCCATTGTCCTGCATTGCCGTTAAACGTATAGCGTGCGGTCTTGCCTGGTTTGTTCAAGCTCACGGTCACCGGCGCTCCGTCAAGCGCGAGCGTGCCCGAGACAGGTGACGACAACGCAAGGGTCATGCTGCCGGTGTTATTACCGACCGGATCCACGACGATCGTGTAGGCTCCTGTTTCCGGTAATGCCATGGCTGGGTCGAGGCTGCCGCCGCTGGAACCGATCGTGGTGGATGCCACTTTGCTGCCATCCGGTTTCAACAGTGATATCGTACTCGAGGCGATCGAGACGCCGGTAAGGCCGAGATTGACCCATTGGCCCGCCGACGCATTAAAGGTATACAAAGCGCGTTGACCCGGCACGGTCAATGTCGGAGTGACCGTCATCTGATCGATCATGATGTTGCCCAGGAGATCCGGAGCATTGTAGAGCGCGAGCTTTACGGTTCCGGTATAGCTCAACTCCGGATCGATCAGGACCACATAGGTCCCGGAGGCCGGAAGAACTTGCGCATCAACCACCGCTCCCGCGTGGGCGAATGAGGTAGGCTGTCCCAGGGGACTGCCATCCGGCTTGAGAATCGACACATACCCGCTTCTGATCGTCACATCACTCAACTGTAAGCTGACCGTCTGGCCGCTGTTGCCGGAGAAGGTATACCGCGCGTTTTGCCCGGCACGGCCGATGGCAACCGGTACCGCCGAACCCTGGGGCACGATCGTACCCTCCAGTTCATTTGAAACGGTGATCGTGAAGCTCCCAGTATAGGTGCTGAGGGGATCGAAGAAAATCGTATAGGTTCCCGTTGCCGGCAATTCCACAAGGTCCACGCTGCTGCCGTTCATCTCGCTTGAGGAGATGGTTGCTCCTGAGTCAGCGGTAAATTGATACGCAGTCGCGGAGGTCTGAACCTGCGTCTGAGAAGATAGCGGTCGAGTACCCATCGTCGCATAGTAGTTCTTCACGGCGGTCGGTTGTCTGGCAATCAGACTTCCATCCGGCCCGTAGACCGACACCTGAAACTGTGTGAGGCTGACCGAACTAAAACCGAGATTGATGCGCTGCCCGGCCGTGCCCTGAAAGGTCATCGCGCCATTCTTGTTCGGAGTGGCAATCTTGACCGTCACCGGCTCCCCTCCGACAGCAACGCGTCCATTGTATTCCAGGTCTGCCGCTACGACACCCGGCGGGAGGGAACCCTCTCCTGCATAACTGGCTTCTGTGGCCACACTGAACGTGATCCCTGCCGATACAAGCGCGAGCGATGCTGCTACGACTGCTACTCGGCACTTCACCCAAGGACATAGGCTGCGCATAGTCGCCCTCCTAAATTGTTCAAAATAAGAACGTCGATGGTTCGCTGTATTAGTCACTTCAATATGATCTCTTCTGGCGATTCTCACTCGTCCGGCGGACTGTACCCTTTTTTGTATGCAAGGTGCAATCCCCCCAAGCCTTCCAATGCCAATATTCCCCTACCCCCAAACGAGGGGATAGCGACACAGACCGTCCAGAATCTGGATTGTAGTAATCGCTGACGTGACGAGGGGGAGAAGGATGACCTAAGTTGTGAAGTGCCAGGAAGAGCACGGGACCCTCGTGCCTGCTGTAGCCTGGCTCATAAAAAAAGGGTGAGGAGTTTCCTCCCCACCCTCAATTTTTATCAGCTTTCTTATGAACTTACGATGCTCTTCCGAGCGATTGGTTACTCGCCCTTGCAGAAGCTCCGCTCATAATTGATGATGTGCCAGGCTTCTTCTTCGGTGATCGCAGCCGGGACCAAGGACACCATTCCGGTTCCTGGGCTGCCGTTCTTGATGACCCACATAAGCTCGCCATCTTTCCGCTTCTTGTGGAACTTGCAATTGGTGAAATCGCGTGGGCTCGGATTGAGGATCTTGCCCGCTTCGCCCTGTCCATCGCCGGCCTTGCCATGGCAATTGAAGCAGGTGCCTTTCCCTTCATACAGCGCTTTGCCTTTGGCGATGCTTTCTGGCGAGGTTGCGACGGGATTCTTCATGGCCTTTGCATCCGCCATCTGATCCGGCGGAACGCGGGGCTTGGTTGGATCCTTTTCTTCTGCTCCGACCACCGAGACGGAAAGAAACATCACTGCTGCAGCAACTCCCAAAAACTTGGACAGATACCCCATCACATGTCCTCCTTGATGTGTTAGACCCACCCAGCCTGGAACATCAGGCCGCCGACTCATCTGCTCTTCACTCAACGGCCAGTTAAACGTTCGAACTATACCAACCAGTCTAAATTTCTGTCAAGAAAACATCCCTCGACATCACCCCTGATATTTTCTGTTCCCATATCGAGGACGTACAAACCCCATGCCAATTCCTAGAAACAGCAACCTTCGCAAATCTCGTCGTTTATCTGGCTTATCGGGGTCACCCTTCTCTGTATCAATCTATTCGTGACACCTTTGCGCCCCACCAAGGCCATCCATGCCTCATTGAGGTTCGTGAGATTCTCCTCGTACCGGTTGCGTGAAAAAATACGCCCAGTAGGATAGACTTATCGCTTCAACACAATATCGCGGGCGACTTTGCCGCTTGGGCCGAAGGGTTTCTGCGGTTTGCCGTTGAGCTCAGCTTTCACGCCACCGGCGTTCCCGAGGGTGAGAATGAATTGATCCTGCCCGGTCCAATGTCCCTTTTCACCGGGCCGAAGCAATGACTCCTGAGGGCTCCCATTATCGATCTGGACAACGACCCAGCTCAACTCGGTTGCTTCCAGGTCCAAGACCAGTTGCCCATCTCCATGGTTCTCCATCGCGCTCAGACCAATCCCCGCCAAAGGACCATCACTGCCGGGAGAAGCAAGCGCCCCTACCGACGCTGCATCCGATTCAACTCGTGAAGCCACGACCTCAACCACAGCCGGCTCTTGGCGATGCGGAGTCTCTACAGTCGCTTTGGAGGGAGCAACAGTCGGTGATTCAACCGGTTTTGCCGACTCGGCCGTACGCTCCGGCTCACGCGGAACGGATTCCGCCACATCCTTATTCGGCGAAGCCGTCCGCTTCGTCGCAGAAGCTTGTTCCGGCGCACCACGGCGAAAGACAGTGGACTGCTCTCGGCTCAAGAGGAATACCAAGGTGAGGACCGCGACACCAATGGCAATCGCCACCGCCTTCCGATTGGCTTGCCTCTTACGGTCCTCCTCAACCTGTCGAACCTTGAGTCGTTCCCGTTCATCTTGCTTCTCATAGAAAGAACCGGCCGATTGAATAAACCGATGAATCGCATCTTCTTCATCCAACCCGAGCGACCTCGCATAGGACCGGACGAACCCCCGTGCGAACACCTGGTCCGGCAGTTTCGCAAAATTGCCGTCCTCGAGCGCCTTGACGAAATCCGTGCGAATACGGGTTTTCGACGCCACCTCATCGATGGTCAATCCCTTGGTTTCACGGACCTGCCGAAAGAATTCGCCGACCGACTCCATAGGTCTCCTACTTCAATCGCATTAAGAGATCCGACGCCGCTGTCGCCAACTCGCCCCCCTTGTCCAATGTCGCCACTTTCTTCAGCACTTCGCGCGCACGCGTCGCATAGCCCAGCTGATAGTAGATACGACCGAGCTCAAGATGCGTCATCGCCGGCGGAACGCTCGGTGGACTGGCAGAAGCGGCGTCTTCGAACGCCTCCATCGCTCCCTGGAGATTACCTTGATGCGCCAAGGCACGACCGAGATGGAAACGAGCCAAATCCGGCGTCAGATACAGGGGATTGGCCAGCGCCGACCGGTAGCTTTGCACCGCCGCCTCCCACCGATCCTGATTGGCCAGGACCTGCCCCAAATACGTATGGGCCTCGGAGTAGTTGTCATCGATCTTCAGCGCGGCACGAAATTGCTCTTCCGCATGGGATAATTTGCCTTGGAGCGCGTAGACATGTCCCAGCGCATACCGTGCTTCCTTGTTGTTCGGATTCAATTGAACGGCCTTCTGAAACGACACGAAGGCCTTCTGTCGATCCCCCGGAAGATCAGCTACACCTTCTTGATAGTGCCCCTGCGATTTTTGCACGACCTCTTTCTCCGTCGTACAACCGGTCACGAGGGCGAGGAGTCCAACACCCATCAGCGCGCCGTAGGCTCGACGTCCCTCAATACGGCGGATGTTCGACACCGTCATATATCCTCAAAATGCGTGAGTCGCTTGAATTCCGAGAACCGTGCCTGAATCTCTTTGTAATCCAGGATTCGCAATCGGTCAAGACTAAAGGCTTCTACTGTAAATGACGCCATGACGCTTCCGAAGATGATCGCCTGCTTCATGGCCTCAGGAGAACGGTTTCCGGTCGCGGCGAGATAGCCCAAAAACCCGCCCGCAAAGGTGTCGCCGGCGCCCGTCGGATCACGCACGTCTTCAAGCGGAAACGCCGGCACGCCGAATACCTGCTTTTCATTGAACATCAGCGCGCCGTATTCTCCCCGCTTCACGATGAGATGTTTAGGTCCTCGTGACAGCACCAACTTCGCGACTTTCACGAGATTGGAGTCCTGCCCCAAGGCACGCGCTTCGCCGTCGTTGATGATCAAGACATCGACCTTCTCCAGAACCTTCCACAAGGCCTCCCGCTGACCGTTGATCCAGAAATTCATCGTGTCACACGCAACGAGTGCGGGACGTGTGACCTTCTGCAACACATCAAGCTGAAGCTCCGGGTGAATGTTCCCCAGAAACAAGACGTCCGGCGCGCGATAGGCTTCCGGAATGAGGGGGCGAAAGGTTTCGAACACGTTGAGTTGTGTGTCCAAGGTGTGCGCCTCGTTCAACTGATGCGTATACTCCCCTTTCCAGCGGAATGTCGCGCCCGGGCGCCGCTCCAATCCGGTCACATCAATTCCGCGGCTCTTTAGAAACGCCACGTGCTGTTGGGGAAAGTCTTCCCCGACCACCGCAATGAGCGCCACCGATGTAAAGAAACTCGCCGCAGTGGAGAAGTACGTGGCCGACCCTCCAAGAATCTCCGTCCCTTCACCGAAGGGCGTTTTCACCGTATCTAACGCAACCGATCCAACCGCCAACAGTTTCCCCATTGCCTAACGCGCTCCTTTCTGTGGTGTCAGGGCACGATCGATCAGCACCGAGAGCTTCTTCCGCACCGCTGTCGGGATCCGTTTCGGTGCGGTCAAGATCGCATGGTCCAAGGCTCGGTGACAGGCACAGTCAATCGGCTTTGCGAACGTCGGCATCACTGCACGGAGAACCTGCTTCGCCAAGGCGACATTGCGGCGGAGCGTGTCCAACACAGCCTCCACGGTGACCGCCTCTTCCGTCTCATGCCAACAGTCATAGTCCGTCACCAAGGCCAATGTCGCATAACACAGTTCCGCCTCACGGGCCAGCTTGGCTTCCGGCATATTGGTCATCCCAATCACATCAACGCCCCATTGCCGGTAGAGCCGTGATTCTGCCTTGGTCGAAAACTGGGGCCCCTCCATGCACACATAGGTACCGCGCGGGTGTAGCGTGGCTCCGACTCGCTCACCGCCGGAGCGCAAGGCCTGGGCCAGCTCCTCACAAATCGGTTCACTGAACGCAACATGCGCGACGAGACCTTGTTCGAAAAATGTCGAAACACGGCGCTTCGTGAGATCGATGAATTGATCAGGCACGACAACGTGCCCTGGATGAATCGACTCCTTCATGCTGCCGACGGCACTGACCGAAATGACATGCGACACCCCGAGGGACTTGAGCGCAAAAATATTGGCGCGATAATTGATTTCACTCGGATTAAGCAAATGTCCCTGTCCATGGCGCGACAGAAACGCCACCCGAACGCCCTCGAGCATACCCACCCTGATGGCATCGGAAGGAGCTCCGAAGGGCGTACGCACCCGGATCAGGCGGGTGCCCGTCAGTCCTTCAATCTCATAGAGTCCACTTCCTCCGATCACCCCGACCGCCACCCGTTCACGCTGTTTCTTGCTTGGCATACCAATCCTTTTCTTATTGTGTCCGTCCTACTCACGAACGCTGTAATGCCCCATGATCGTGGAGAAATTGTTCGATACGGATGATGACTCGCCTCCCCACCTGTTCAAGCGACTCACCTTCATCAATCAGGAACCACTCGACACCGCACTCCTTTCGAAACCAGGTCATCTGCCGTTTCGCAAACCGCCTGGTATCGCGCTTGAACTGGCGCACCATCTCCGCGTCGTCACATTCATTCGCCAAATAGGCGCCAATGTGACGATACCCAAGCCCCTTCATCGATCCAAGCTCGCGCCCATATCCTCGATCAAGCAGCGACCGCGTCTCTTCTACCATTCCATGGGCCAGCTGCCAATCGATTCGTTCATCGATTCTTCGATCGAGCGTCTCTTTGGTCCGCTGCAGTCCTATCAACAGCGACAGAAATGGGGCGTCCTGAAACCGGTGTTCCGCTTGCATCGCAGACATCAAACGCCCTGACAGTCGATACACCTCCAGTGCCCGCATCACTTTCGACTCATCGTTCGGGTGCAACCGAGCTGCGGCGGCAGGATCGACTCGCAGCAACTCGGCATAGAGGCCGTCTCGCCCTGTTTGCTCCCTCAACTGCTTGAGATTCGCCCGTACGGTGGGGTCGGCCTGTGGCGCAGGACACAGCCCTCTGACCAACGTCCTGATGTAGAGACCGGTCCCGCCAACGACGAAGGGTAGTTTATTGGCGGCGTATAACCGCTCGATGTGCTCCAGTGCGGCACGCCGATACCATCCGGTGTTGAATACTTCTTCCGGATTCACCAGATCCAGCAACTGATGCGGCACCGCCTGCCGATCCTCGGCAGTCGGCTTGTCCGTGCCAATGTCCATCCCACGATATACCTGACGCGAATCCGCCGTCAGAATCTCGGTGTCAAAATGCTTGGCCACCTGTATCGCGACTCGGCTTTTTCCAACCGCAGTCGGCCCCAGCAGGACGACCAAGGGCCGGTGACGACGTGCAATCTCTACATCCATGGTCAGATCACTGCCGCCCGGGAGGGACTAGGTCAGCTCCACGGAGTCCACGGGACATGGGGGACAGCCTCATCCCGTATGACCTACCAACCGGCTCGCCCGAACATCTTTTCAAGATCATCGGTACTGAGTCGAAAAGAGGTGCGTCTTCCGTGAGGACACGTGGTGATCTCACCCTCCGACCGCCACTCCTCGACCAGTATTTTTATTTCATCCGGTTTCATGGAGCGCCCGGCCCGGACTGCACCGTGACAGGCCAACGACGCCAACACCGACCGTATTCGTACATCGAGAGCGGGAACCCGCTCCCATTGAGCTAAATCTTCAAGAAGGTCTTCCAGAAACACCTTGGGATCGACTGAACCAAGTCCGACCGGGGTCGACCGGAGTAAAACGGTGGTTGCGCCGAACGGCTCGATCTCTAAACCCAACTTCTCGAGATCACTTTGATAGCGCCGGATCAGAGCCGCATGATCCGGAGGTAGGTCCAGGGGATCTGGCAAGAGCAGCGGCTGGGCCTGCAGACTGTGCGCCGTCCATGCCCGATACAGTCGCTCAAACAGTACCCGTTCATGAGCCGTATGTTGATCGACCACCATCAAATCCCCGCCCACTTGAGCGATGAGAAAGGTCCGATTGATCTGTCCCAACGCCACCACTTCTCCGGCAGGCACCCGGACATACGACTCTGCCGCTTCACTGACAAACGCCAGCTGTATCCCGGAACCTGGCTCTGAAAGGGGTGTCGCTTCTGGCGATAGCGGAGAGGTGGCCATCCGCGAAGGAGCCGGCCACGACACAGTAACTGAGGGAGTAGCTCGGTCTGGTTTCTCGGAGGTCCCGGACTCCGGTATGCTCCCTTCACCGGTCAGCCGTTGACGAACCGCCCGTCGAACAAGCTGATGGATATACTCATTGTCTGAAAAACGCACTTCTCGTTTCGTCGGATGCACGTTGACATCCACCCGCTCCGGATCCACATCCAGGAACAGGACGAATCGTGGATGGCACCCCCGGGGGAGAAATGAGCCATACCCCTCTCCAACGGCATGGGACACCGTCAGGCTTCGGACCGGGCGACGATTCACAAACAGCTCTTGCGGGATCCGTGAGGGCTTGGCGTGGACTGCATCGATAACATACCCCGTCAGACGGACGCCCGGCAGCTCGCTGTTGAGCGGAAGACCGTGCTCGAGAAACGCGCGTGGATAGACCTGGGCGATCCGCTCCCGTTCTGATCGTACGGATGGATAATTCAACAGTTCCTGGGCATGCTGGATGAAACGAAACTGGATGGCCGGCCAGGCCAACGCCGCCTGTTGCACCACTCGGATGATATGCGTGCATTCCGTCGGGGCGGACTTCAGGAATTTCTTGCGGGCCGGTTGATGCTCGAAAAGCCCCGTCACCTCGATCCTGGTCCCAACGACGGGAGGAGCGTCGGTCATGTTCCCAATGACCCCTCCCGCAACCTCCAACTTCGTACCCACCTCGTCTGCACCGGTCGCGGTCAGCAACCGGACGTGGGACACCGCGGCGATGCTTGGCAACGCTTCGCCCCGAAACCCCATTGTCCGAACGGACCAGAGATCAGCATCCGATCGGAGCTTACTCGTGGCATGGCGCTGAAACGCACAGAGCGCGTCCGGACGACTCATCCCCTCTCCGTCATCGGTCACCCGAATCAACGAGAGGCCTCCGTCCTTCACCTCGATGGAGATGGACCGACTTCCTGCATCAATACTGTTTTCGAGAAGCTCCTTCACCACCGCTGCCGGACGCTCAACGACTTCCCCGGCTGCAATGCGGGCAATCACGTCTTCCGGCAACAGACGGATCTTGGTGCTGTCGTCTGTCTTCAGCACGGCACCAGGCTCCTGAGGAACGATGGGAAGGAAAAGAAAGCAGGATGTCGAACGGCAAGAACGCTCATCGGAACTCGGCCAATTTGTGCTTGGCCAACTTGGACTCATCCGACGAGGGGAACTCCTCAAGCACCCGTTTCAGATTCTTTCTCGACCTCACCAGATCGCCGGTCTCGGCCGTCGCTAGCCCAATTTTGTAGAGCGCCGCCGGCATTTTTTCATTTCCGGGATACTCTGCCACAAGGTAATCAAAGGTCTGGATGGCTCGCCCGTAATCTTTCAAGTTGTAGTAAGACTCTCCCAGCCAATATTGGGCATTGGGGGTCAGCGACGTCCCGGGAAAATCTTTGATGAACCGCTGAAATCCGGCGATGGACAGCTCATATTTGCCGTTCAGATAATCGTTGTAGGCCAAGTTAAACGCCGAGGTCGGCGTGAGGCCCGATGCCGTCACCACAGCCTCGACCGGTGGCGTCGACTTCACCGCCTTCGCAGCGCGCAATTCCGATGAAGCGTCCGATTTGGCCGATGCCTGACTGACCGTTTCTTCCAACTTTGCGAGGCGGCTTTCCAACTTTTGGACACGGCTGGTCACGTCATCAACACGTGACTTGGCCGAATCGGGTTCTTTTCCATCCTTACTCCGCTCAATCGCTTCCAACCGGCGGACCACGGCGTCCACCCGTTGGTGATCCTGGTCCTGCGTTTTGGAGATCGTGGAAAGCTGGTCCCGGGTCTGCATGAAGTCCGCATGCTTGGCACACCCGCTAAAAACCACCCCCCACCACAGGCACCCTGCGAGAATCACCGCGGACATGACGCTACCGGCTCGCATGCTTTACCGCCCCTCCTTGAGTTGAGCCAACTTGTCGGACGCTTTCCCCGCCTCAACGCTTCGGGGGTAGAGCGTGACAACCTGTTTGAAAGCCGACGAGGCTCGCTTCTTATCCTTCATGGCGAGATAGGCGTACCCTTTCTTCAAAAGGGCCGACGGCACTTTCTCACTGCTCGGATAGTCGACCTCTACCTTATCGTACGCATCGATCGCTTTCTGAAAATCTTTTTTCCCAAAATAGGATTCCCCCAACCAAAATCGCGCGTTCGGCGAAAGGTTTGAATTGGGAAACTCGTCGAGAAATCCGGAAAATCCCTGCCTGGCTCCTTCCAAATCCCCTTCACGGAATAAGGCCAATAACCGCTCATAGCGAACCCGATCGGGGGAGTCGACGGTCCCCTGAACGGAATCCGGTTTGGATGACTCTTGAGGAGGAACGATCGTCGTCGCATTGCCGGAGGTGTCCTGAACGGAGGAAACTTTTAGTCCTTCCCCCCCCCCCCTCGGAAGGGGACTCACTCGACCCCAGCGACGAATGCGGGGACGCTTTGGGCGCCGGCTGCGCTGACACAGGCTTATGCGACACCTGCTCAATCGTCTTCACCAGGGCATCAATACGGTTGTCTTGTTCGTCCAGACGAGCCGTGACCCGTTTCCCTACGGTTTCCAATGCCTTGGTGATGGAGGCCACACTCCGATTCACATCCTCCGCATGCGTCGACGTAATTTTTGAATCCGCTTCGATTTTTCCCGCAAGGTTCTTCGAGAGATGCTCTCCTTCAGCGACACGATCATTCAAACCGGTGAGCGCGTCCCGAAACCCGGTCAACGCCTGATTAAACTGCGAAAACTTTTGGGAGATCTGCTCCAACCTGTTCTGATGATCCGTCAACTCCTTTTGGTGCCCGTCCAGCTTCATATCGACGCGCTTTGCCAACCCCTCATTCGTGCGCTGCACGACGTCAATGACTTCTTTCTTGAGCGCCTCCATCGCCTTTGACAGATCGTCCAGACGCGCGGACACCTTCGCATCTTGAGTGTCAATGCTCTTCTGCATCCACAGATAGCGGGTGCTGCCGTCGGTCTCCAGCTTCGCCGCGAGCTGCTCCAGTTTCTTGGTCTGCTGTTCCGCCTGTGCCGACCGATATTTGAGATCTTCCTGTCTGGCCTGAAGATCTTTCGCGAGATGCAACGTCTTCTCCAGCTCCCCTCGCAACTGGGGTATCTCATATTCCCGCAACGTCGTAATTTCTTGAGTCTGCTTGGCGCTGGTCTGCTTAAAATCCTTTTCAGTTTTCTTCAAGTCCGACTGCTGTGCGACACAGCCTGGCATGAAGAAAACGCCTACAGCCAAACTCAGTAGCATGCCATGCGTGACTCGCAGTTGAGAGTTCATGCCCCGCGCTCCGGTGGACCGATTTCTACAAGGGTGTCCGTGAATGAACGACAGGCCTCACACCCTACTTTCCGGCCTTGACCACGAGATGCCCCCGCCGATTCATCGAGTAGCAGTGCTCCGCGTGTTCCGTGCAAAACGGCCGTTCCTTTCCATAGGAAACGACCGAGAGGTGCTGGGGAGGCACGCCCAACTCAACAAGATAGTTTCGAACGGCTTTCGCCCGCTTCTCTCCCAGCACCAAGTTATAGGCCGAGGTGCCTCGCTCGTCACAATGTCCTTCGACCTTCAGTTGCGCTTGCGGATTGGACTTGATCCACTCCGCATCGCTGCTGAGTGCGTGGCGCCCTTCATCGGTAATCGAAAAACTATCATAGGCAAAAAACACATCCCGCAAGCCGGCTGCAGCCGACGCCGTCTGTTCCGCGCGTATTTCAGCAAGTTGCCGCGCGGCAGCCCCAGGGTCAGACTTGGCCATCAGCCGGTTGCCGTTTGCACTCCCCATGCCGCTTCCGTTATGACCGCCGCTCCCCATGTCACTCCCCAGCCGTTCTTCTGATGGGTTCCGATCCAATCCGCTGAGACCGTTCGCATCATCTCTCCCGGACAACGACGTATCGGGAAAACTTGAACTGCCCCCCCCCTTCGCCCCTCCGCTCCGTGCCATCTCTTCTTGTAACGCACGAGCATCTCCTCCCGACTGAACCGCTTTCTTTGAGCAAGCCGGACTCACCAAGAGGAGCATACCAAGAATCATTGGCCAGGAGGCGACTGCTAACGTTTTCATCGGATCGATTCCCTTCTCGTCAGACGTTCTTTCTCTTCATACCGTGGAGGACGATTCTGGTCAATGCCTTTGCACAAAAATCACGAAGCCGGAGACCACGTCGGCGCGCTATTGTGAGTCCCCGTAAAGGTAATTCGTTCCAAGTCTTTCCCGTCCGTATTGATCATGTAAATATGACTCTTCCCGTCCGCCGTTGAACTAAACACAATATGACGTCCGTCCGGAGACCAGGAAGGGGAATCGTCCACCCCAGGCCCGGTCGTCAGTTGCACTCGCTTCTGCCCATCGGGAGTGATCAAACAGAGCTTATACTCTTTCCTTGGAGTCCGACACACATACGCGATCCAATTCCCCCGTGGAGACCAGGCGGGAGCGGCATTGTAGTCTCCCTCAAACGTCAATCGGCGCACATTGGATCCGTCCGAACTGATGAGGAACACCTGAGGTCCTCCGTTTCGGTCTGAGGTAAAGGCCAACTCTCGGCCGGACGGCGCCCAGGACGGGGACAGATCTCCGCCGGCATTCGTCGTCAGCCGTTGCACCGCTTTCGTGTGGGTGTCCATGCGATAGAGCTCCGCGTTCCCCTCATAACTCGACGAATACGCGAGAAAATTCCCATCCGGGGAGAGGGCCGGCGTGATGTTCAATCCGCCCTGTGAGACCAACGTCCAGCGTTTTCCAGTGGCAAGCTCATAAAGATCGATATCCTGTGCGTTCCGATTGCGGTACGTCGTAAACACCAGAAACCGGCGATCGGGAGACCATCGCGGCATCAAATTCAAAAACCCGTCCGCCGTCAGCTGTCGCGGGTCATAGCCGTCATAGTCCATGATAAACAATTCACGCGCCGAGCCCAGCTCGGAAACATAGGCGATCTTCGTCCGGGCGATCCCCGGTTCCCCGGTATAACGAAACACCAACTCATCCGCAAACCGATGGGCCATCAGCCGGACCACCGAGGTGGAGCCCACGTAGCGTTTCCCTCCGACAACCTCATTGTTCCCCGCGTCATAGACGTAGCCGTCCATGTTCACATCGGAATCTTTAGTCCCGCTCTTGATTCCGGCTCGTCCCCACACCACGACCGATACGCCATTCTCAACCGCATGCTTGAACGACGGATCCGGCTCAGCCCCGAGCTGCCCTGCCTTAATGCCGAGACCATTCACATCAACGAGGGCGAATACCAAGGAGCGACGAACATCCGCCTTGAGCACCTCCTCAATACGACTTCCGAGCTTCACACGCCCTTCCGGCGACTCTGCACCGCCCAGATTTTCAATTCCGGCAATCGCCAGCGGAATCTTTTGAAAATCCGATCTTGTCGCCTCGAGAAACACGTCGGCCGCGCCGGATTCAATGATCCACACGAGGCCGACCATGGCACACAAACCGCTAATCACGAGCGTACGCAGCGTCATAATTTATCCTTGAGGCTCGCCAACGGTAAAAGTGAAGTGGGCATCAAAATACGAATCGGAAATATCGGCAGGAAAAACAGGCAACGGATTTGCGCTCAACACCGCCCGTTTCCCCGCCAGATCATAATACTCATTGCCGGACGATTGTTCGACGGACACACCGGTGACGGATCCGTTCCGGTGGAGCCTGAACTGGATGATGACGACGTAAGCCTGGCTGGTCAAATCCAGCGGCGGAGCGCTCCAATGGTTGCTGATCCGCTGCCGCACCAGCGCAAGATACGCATTCGAGCCCGGCGCCATCCCCGGAACCTTCAGCGTCGTGTCGACGGCCTTGACACTTGGCACTTTCGCCTCCAGTTGGGCGACCGGCTGGGGCATAGGCTTAGAGGGAATATCGGCCGAAGCTGCGGCTTTAGGCACCTCTAGTTTCTTGATTTTCTTGAACTCTTCATCTAAGTCCTTCGCAAGATCTTCCGTCAGGGACGACGAAGACTTCGGAGCCGCCGGTTTCCCCGTAAGATCTTTCGTATCCGACACAACCGGCACATCCGGCAGCTTCATACCCGATGTCGTCCTGGGCTTCTCCTCCGGACTGATGTCCCCGCGTTTCGGAGCATCCGGCGGTAACTCGATGTCCTTCATGATCTCACTCATCACGTCGTTCGACGCTTTCGCCCGAGGAACCGGAGGTGAAACAGCTGGCGGTGAAGCAGACGGAGACGGGACCGGTACCGGCCTTGCGGCGGGAGTTGCCTTTGGCGACGCGATCGCCGCGGTACGCTCGACAGGTTTTGGAGAGTCGACGGATTTGCTCTGCGGCACTGGTTTGGGTCGTTCTACTTCCTTTTCCTTCGATATCGGTTGACTCTTCGGAGACTCAAGAGCCTTGACCTGGGGCGCCGGAAGACTGGCGAGAGAAATCTCAATGGACGCGAGCGGCCGCTCGCCGTGACGGGGCAATCGAATCCAGGTCACGAGCGCCAAGATACCCAGGTGCAACACCAGGGACACGAAGAGGGCGCGACTCAAGCGTCGAGCCAGTTTCGCCTGCCACTCATCATCCGATAGCATACCGGCTGATGTCCAAGCCTGCACCGTGAACCTTAATCCTACCGGTTAAGTAGAGGAGACGTTGCCTCCGTGATCCGTTCGGGTCCGGTCGTGGGATCGGTCACCATGCCGAGTTTCTCAATGCCGGCTTTTTTGACTCCGTCCATGACCTGAACCACGACGCCATACGGCACATCACGATCGGCACGTAAATACAAGGAGACATCCGCATGTTCTTGCTTCAGGAGATGCAATTTTCGCTCGAGTTGCGCGACGCTGACTTGATCTTTGTCGAGATACAACCGCTGATCTTTTTCAATCGTCAACACGGCTCGAATTTCAGGTTTGATGGTGTTTGAGGCGGAGGTCGGCAACTTGATGTCCATCCCTCGATATAGCATCGGCGCGGTGACCATGAAGATCACCAAGAGCACCAGCACCACATCCACCAGGGGAATCACATTGATCTCGGCCAAGAACCGGCGCTGCCTCGTCTCGAAAATCATCCCTTCACTCCGACGGCAACCGGCTCGACGGACTTGGCCTGAGGCGGGATCAGAGCCAGAAGTTCGACCACAACAGAATCCATCTGCAAGGCCGTACGCCTGATGCGCGTCAGAAAATAATTGTAGGCGATGACGGCAGGAATCGCCGCGAACAGACCGGCGGCGGTGGCGATCAACGCCTCAGAGACTCCGGGAGCGACGGCGGCAATACTGGCCGTCCCCTGGGCACCGATTTCCCGAAATGAATCGATGATCCCCATCACAGTTCCCAACAGCCCGACAAACGGGCAAATATTTCCGGTCGTCGCGAGAAACGGAAGAAAGGATTCCAACTTGGCGATTTGACTCTGAGCGATATGGGCCGCGGTCCGCTCCATCACATGCCGATCAAAAGCCACCGCGCCATTCTCTTTCACCTCTGTAGGGATATAGCCGATCCGCTGAACTACGGTATGAAAAATCTTTGCGCAGGGGCTCCCCGTAGTTTGTTGCACCTGCCGCGTGACTTCTTCTACATCTCTGGCTCGTAATAACACCGCCATGAAGCGGCGGTCTTTTTCCTCGGCTGCGCGAAAGCTCGCCCACTTATAGAAAATGATGGCCCATGAAATGATGGAAAACCCCAACAGCAGCAGGAGGACCACTTTGGAGACGATCCCCAACGACATGATAACTCCCAGCGGGCCAGCTTGAAACATACGAGTCTCGACGTGCCTCCTTAGATTTCAGTCGCTCTGTGCAACGTGGATTCTATCAAACACTGGGGAAAATGGCGGGGCCGACGGGATTTGAACCCGCGACCTCCAGATTGACAATCTGGCGTCCTAACCAGGCTGAACGACGGCCCCGCAAATCTAACTATGGCGGAAGATTGAAAATGACAAGACGCTCTCAGTTTGGTCGCCGATCAAGCCCCGAGCTGAGGAACAAACCCTCCGTATAAGACCACCCACTCCCTGCCGCTGCTTACCACAATTCTACTTGGTAGGCGGAACAGGGATTGAACCTGTGACCTCTGCCTTGTAAGGGCAGCGCTCTCCCAACTGAGCTATCCGCCCAATTTCCTTAGCAACCTGGCCGGAGCCTATCAAGTCCATACTGGCTTGTCAACCGGCGCGCATATCTTTCACCGCTCTTTTCATCGCATGTATCAAGGAGAGAGTTCCATACGCTATGCTTGTGTTCCATCAGACCCGCGTCGTTTGAGTTGTCTCGGGAAAAACTTTCGGTGAACATGTTTCAGCCGGCTCCGTTCCACATGCGTGTAGATCTGAGTCGTCGCAATATCGGCATGCCCCAGCATCGTTTGAACGGCTCGAAGATCAGCTCCCCCTTCCAGCAAATGCGTGGCAAACGAATGTCGAAGCACGTGCGGGGAAATGGACTTCGTAATCCCGGCGCGCCGGGCCCGTTGCCGAAGCAGTTTCCAAAAGGCCTGCCTGGTCAGTCCCTGTCCACGGCGACTGACGAATAATACGCGCGTCGAGCTTTGCTTCAGAAGCACCGGACGAATGTGGTCAAGATAGTCACATAATAAGTCCCGGGCAGTCTGTCCCATGGGAACCATGCGCTCCTTGTCCCCTTTCCCCACAACCCGAAGACAGCCAAGATTGAGATCGACTTGAGACAGCGTCAACCCCACGAGCTCGGACACGCGAAGACCTGACGCATACAACAACTCCAGCATCGCCTGATCGCGCTGATCTTCGACCCGATCACGCACCGGCAACTCCAACAGAGCCGTCACCTCAGGTCTCGTCAACGTCCTGGGCAAACGAACAGGCCGGCGTGCCACTGCAATCTCACGGAGAGGACTCCCACTCAGAACACGTTCCTGCACAAGAAACCGGTACCAGCCTCGAATGGCCGAAAGGATCCGCGCGACCGACGATGATGCAAGTGACTCCTGCTTGAGAGCGGCCAGAAACGACCGGAGCACAGACGATGAAACAACATCGCTGATACCAAGTCGATGTGTCCTCAGATGTTGTTGCAATCGGAACAGATCGCGCCGATAGGCCTCAACCGTATTCGTGGCCAAACCTCCTTCCACCCGCAGTTGGGTGAGGTAGCGTTCGACCAAGGGATCTAGAAGCATAGCTGAAGGGGAAATTGCGGGCATCAAGTCTCCCACTATAGCCAAGTCACGCTGTCCGTACAATGACACGGCCAGGAGACTGCCGTTATAGTTCTCCTTGACAGGCCACCGCCTTTCCGATACTAGTCTGCATACGGCCTACCGTTGGCCGAACGGAATGCTCGCCTATTCACACCGCCCATTATTCAACTCCGCTCGACTGTTGCTGGTGGTCGCCATCAGTACAACACTGTCGTTCGGTGAAGCCCTTGGCCTGACACGATCGGACGTGACGGGAGCGGCTGAGGCCTCCAAGCCTGTGGTTCCCGCTCCCCCGGTATTGACCCATGCCAAACAGTTAATTGAAAAGGGCGATGCGGAGTCAGCGGCGACCGCGCTGCGCCGATTCTTAACCACGAATCCTCTCCCTGAGCACCTGGACGACACGTACCTGTTACTCGGTGCCGCCCTCTACGGCATGAAAGACTATGCGGAAGCCCTTCGTGCTCTCAGCCAGCTCCAGACGGAGTTTCCTGAATCCGATCTCCTGGACCGAGGCAAGCTTTTGATGGCCCGCACCCATGCGACGATGGGTAATCTTGATCTGGCCCTGCCGTTGTTGGCCCAGGTTCGGACGACCGCGCAGGACGAGACGACAAAGCGTGAAGCGCAACAGCTAACGGCCGAAGTCTTGGCCAAGAAGAAGGACTATGTGCGAGCGATCCATACATTGCTGGAAGGAATGACCGGCAGCTCAGACGCACAAATGGCCGAAACACGGGAACAAATCCGTCAGTTCATCGCAGAAAAGCTGGATAAGCGTGGCCTGACCCGTGTGCGCGAAACCTATCCTCGGTCATATCCCGGTGACCTCGCCTCGCTTCGGCTCATCGACTATTACATCGGACGAGGCGAAGACCACCTGGCGGAACGAGAGACGCGGCATTTTCTCACGGCATTCCCCGCACATCCCGCAGTCGCCAAAGTCCACGAAGCACTGGATCTCATCAAAACGAGATTGAAAACCAATCAATATTTTCTCGCAGCCGTCCTTCCACTGTCCGGACCGCTCTCCACCTTCGCCACGGATGTTCTCCAAGGAATACAACTCGCGGTGGAGCGGGCGCATGAGCAGCCGGGGTCACCGCCCATCGGATTGATCGTCAAGGACCATGATGCCGACCGGCAAGGATTCTTGGATGATCTTTCGACACTGCTCCATGAGGATCGTCCGCTCATGGTCATTGGTCCCATGCTGTCAAAGAATCTTCCGGTCATGGCTGAAATGGCCCAAAAGACCAGAATCCCGTTGATCACACCGGCCGCCACCCTTCCGAATGTCCGCCGGCTCGGCAGTTACCTCTTCAGCACGGCACTGACCTATGGGATGCAGGCCGAACGGATCGCAACCTACGCTGTCAAGGATCAGGGCTATCGACGATTTGGCATTCTGTATCCTGATACCGTCTATGGACGGGAGTTGGCCCGCCTCTTTGCGCAGGAAGCGCGTCGGCTGGACGGTGAAATCATCGCCATGGAAGCCTTTAAAGAAGGAGACACCGACTTTGGCCCCGCGATTCAACGGCTCAAGGCAGAGGACTTGAAGAAGTACGGGCTGGCTGTTCCTGTGGAAGTGACCCAGCCGACGGCCAAACCCCTTAGCCGGAATGAAAAGCGAGTCCTCTATACACCAGGCTTCGACGCGATCTTCATTCCGAGTCGCTCAAAAGAGATCGGCCTCCTCGCCGCACAACTGGCCTTCCACGACATCAAGGTTCCCCTGCTGGGGACCAACGGGTGGAATTCACAGGATTTTGCTCGCACCGCAGATCGCGCTGTCGACGGCGCGACGTTCGTCGACGGCTTCTTCATCGACAGTCCGAATTCCAGCGTGCAGGAGTTCGTGCAACGACACCAGAAACGCTTTGAATCGCTCCCCTCGCTCTTCACGATGCAGGGCTATGATGCCGCGAGAGTTGCCATCGATGGAATCCGCCACGGAGCAACCTCCGGAGAGGCCTTGCACGATTACCTCGCGACCTCCCGCAATCTGCCGACCCTGGCTGGTCCGGCCGGGTTCGGGCATGACGGCACTCTACACCGACCGCTCTTTCTTCTTCAGGTGAAACAGGGTAAGTTTGTGCAACTGAACTGAGCACAGGGGTATGAGTTCGTTGTCGCACATCCTCCACACCATCTCCTATATGGGACTCCCGCTCCTGTTTGCCATGGTTCTCCATGAATATGCCCACGGGTGGATGGCGGAAAAGTGCGGCGACTCGACGGCAAAGCTTCAAGGTCGTCTCACGATCAATCCATTAGCCCACATCGACCCGTTTGGTACCGTCATTCTCCCTTTGATCTGCCTCATGCTGCCGGGAAGCTTTCTGCTGGGCTGGGCCAAACCGGTCCCCATCAACCCTGGGAATATGCATCAACCCCGGCGCGACATGGCGCTCACCGCTGCTGCCGGTCCAGGGATGAATCTGCTTCTCGCCGTCGCCAGTGCCTTGCTCCTTGCTGTGATTTTGACGGTCGAACCGACCTTGTCCGTCCGTAACAACGGGGAAACCGACTCGTCGTCCGGCCTGTTCGGAAGCATGTTTCTACGGCCGATTGCCGTCATGGCCCTCTATTCCGTGATGATCAACGTCTTCCTAGCTCTCTTCAACCTCCTTCCCATTCCACCGCTCGACGGTGGCCGCATCTTGACGGCCCTGCTTCCACCGAAGCCCGCGATGGCCTTGGCCAGGCTGGAACCATACGGGATGCTTATCTTGGTGGGGCTCATCGTGTTCGATAAAGAACTGGGCATCATTCACATGATCACAGGAACCTTTGCCAAGAGCTTGTCCGGAACCATTCTGTCCACCGCACTTGGCCTACGACCAGGAGCGACTGAATGACGGCACCTCGAAAGCGAGTCTTGAGCGGAATGCAACCCAGCGGTCTGATGCACCTTGGGAATTACCTGGGTGCACTGGAGAATTGGAAAGCGTTACAGGCACAGTATGATTGTTACTTCTTCGTCGCCGACTGGCACGCCCTGTCGACGAACTATGCGGACACCAGCCGTATCCGGGGGTTTGTCCGTGAAATGCTCATCGATTGGCTGGCCGGCGGCATCGATCCACAACGTGCCACGATTTTCATCCAATCCAGAATTCCCGAACACGCGATCCTGCACCTTTTGCTCTCGATGATGACTCCGGTCTCCTGGCTCGAACGCAATCCGACGTATAAGGAGAAACAGGAAGAAATTAAAGAAAAGGATCTCACTACTTACGGCTTTCTAGGCTATCCAGTTCTTCAGGCAGCCGACATTCTCCTGTACAAGCCCGATTTCGTCCCCGTGGGAAAGGACCAACTTCCTCATCTAGAACTAACAAGGGAACTCGCGCGGCGCTTCAACGATATCTACAAGGCCTCCGTGTTTCCCGAGCCGAAGGAACATCTGACGAAGTTTCCCAAAGTGATCGGCATCGATGGCCGAAAGATGAGCAAGAGCTACCACAATACAATCAACCTTTCAGACACCGAACCGGCTGTTCGGCAGAAACTCAAGACCATGGTGACCGACCCTGCCCGCGTGAGGCGGACCGACCCCGGCAATCCTGATCTCTGTCCGGTCTATGAATTCCATAAGATCTATTCGCCACAGGGAATTCAAGATCAGATCAACACAGACTGCCGAACCGCCGCGATCGGCTGTATCGACTGCAAGAAACTGGTGGCGGATCGGTTGGTGGAGCAGTTGATGCCGATCTGGGACATACGTGCGAAACTCACCCGAGATTCATCCCAGGTCGATGAGATCGTTGACGCCGGCAGCACACGTGCGGCCACTGTCGCAAAAGCGACCCTCCAAGAAGTCAACGAGGCCATGAGGATTTAGGATTTTCCCAAGAATAGGCCGTCGGCGAGCGCACGGCACGCACAAGTGATCGGGAAAGATTCTCTCACCCGTTTGCACTCACTCGTTTCATCGTTTCCACTGTTCAAGTACCTTATCCATCTTCCCCTCGTCCGTCTGATATTCCTCTGCAACCACGTCAGTTGTGATAATGTCTCGTCCTCGAAAAACTGTCCATATCAAAATGGAGTATGGCATGAATCGGCCTTGGTATCGCCTGGTTGGCCTCATCTTCAGCCTTGCCCTCACATCTTCAATAACCTCAGCGGCTGATCCTCCCTGCGATAAATATCCACCAGCCAAGCAGCCCCGCTGCATGGAAATCTGGACCGAGTTGAATAAGGAAGACGGACCGCTCATCGCACAATTTGGGTTGGATCAACAGAAACGCCGGGAAGAGAGCAAGATCAACGCCCAGCAACATCTCGCGGAGAACATGGCCTTCATCAAGCAGTCGACCGAAAAACGGATGGAGCGACTCAAGGAACGCATGGCCAAGGAGTAGTCGTCACACGCGGATAAACTGATTCGACTCTTTTTCAAAACCGATCTGCGTTTCCGGCCCGTGCCCGGTCACCACGGTCGTCGTATCAGCAAGCGTGTAGAGCCGTTCTCGGATCGACTCTTGAATCGCCTCAAAGTTTCCGCCCCATAGGTCAGTCCGGCCGATGCTGCCACGGAAAAGGGTATCGCCTGCCAACACCAGCTGGTCATTCGGCATATAAAAACTTAGCGAACCAGGCGTATGCCCCGGCGTATGGAGCGTGACAATGGGTATCTGTCCCAGCATCACTTTTTCCTCATCGACCAGCCAAGAGTCCGGTGGCAGGGCCGGCACATAGGACACGCCGAACATGCGACATTGCAGTTCGAGGTTTTCCCAGAGCGTGAGATCGTCTTGATGGAGGCAAATCACTGCGCCGGTCGCCTTCTTCAGCTCGCTGGATGCCAGAAAGTGATCGAAATGAGCGTGCGTGTGCAGGATGTGACTGACCGTGAGCCCCAGCTGCTGCACGTCATGAAGGATTCGCTCCGGAGCGCCGCCAGGATCGATCACGACCGCTTGCTTCGTCACCGGATCACCGATGATCGAGCAATTACAGCCGAGCGGTGGGACTGAAAAAGTTTTTCGAATCAGCGAAGCCATGAGAGCCGCATGCTACAGCCAGATGCCCGTGCGGCGCAAGTTAGGGAGTTTCTGTTTCAGCCGCCCCATCGTAAACGGTCCACACCACATCCGTATCAAACAGCTCCCACACCTGGTCCCGCCGACGGAGCCACACCAAGAACCCTGCTCCGGTCCCATCACGCCGCCGATTCTCGACATACACGAGAGCCTGATCGTTCTTCAACGTTCGCCCCACACGCGAGAACGCCAGGCGATCGAGCACAGAGGGAGCTTGTACCATCCTGCCATCCTCTCTCATGGCAGGAATCGCCAGACGTGTCTCTACGTCTTCGTCCGTTTCCCCGGACACAAATCGATAGCGCACACCAAATCGAAATCTGCCGTCGAGTCGGCTCGGTGCCTGATTCGCATCGAGAAAATCGCGGACCAGCTTGTGCGGCAACATTCCATTGAAGAATCCCTGCTGTTGAAAAAACGCCATCGTCATGGACTCAGGCTGGTTCGGCACAAGCCGTGAGACGGTCATACGTTCCAATAGGACCAATTGGATCTGCGCGGTGAGAAATTTATCCTCAATGATCCGGTCGTACAGAGCATACTCCTCCTGGAGAACAACAGCAGACACCGGCCGTCCCTCCATCGCCTGTGGCAACTCTACGAAAAGAAAGGGCAATAGCATCAGACAAAGACCCAGCTTATTCATGATTTGAGAGCATCTTGAAGACCGGTTCAGACGATCAAAATTCCGATATCGCATTTACAAGTTGAACCGAAGCGTAGATAATCTTACCAATCAACTGGGAGGAGCTCACGTGCAGGATAATATACTGGTCGGTCCACGGTCACTGGGAATCGGCATCGTCTGCTTCACGATCGCGCTCGGCTGTGCGCCCGATGGAAGTCGGGAGAATCCCTTTCGCGTGGAGAATGACGCACTCAAGAGGCAACTGGCGAAACAAGAATCTCTTCTGGGCGCCCTGCAAGACGGAAATAAAGTGATGCAGCAACAGATCGATCTGCTCAACCAAGAGCTCCGTGACGCCAAGAGCAGCATGGAGGTGACCAAAGCGGACGCCAAGCGGCTTACCGAGCAAATGGAACTGCAGTTGGCCGAAACTAAACGAATGATCGCCGCACAGATGGCAGAATCTCTCAAAATCGAGGAGAAGGGCGCGCAGTCAGACACACTGCCGAGGCCCATGCCGACCGTGGCCAAAGTCGTCGAGGACGCCCTGGCGCGCAATGGCTATCACCTGAAGGTCAGCGTCAAAACCGATCAACGGGCGGTCTATGTGACTGAGCGCAAGGTTTCCACCCCCGCGACGCTTGAGATGACGGGTTCACGCAATCAATACCTGGTTTCGCTCGAGGCCCTTCCTGACAGCGTGACAAAGCTTGGCGTGAAAGCCGAGTTCGAACGGGTCGCACAGGGGGGACGGATCTTGAGCGTGAGTCATGAGGAAACCAGTGAAGTTGAGCGCCGGCTGATCAGCGAGATCAATAAGGCCCTCGAAAACCCTCAGAAAACCTAACCCGCATTATTCGTCGGCACTTCTCCCGTTACCCATCAATACTCCGCTACAGCAATATCCGTTGCTCGTTGTTCATGAAGCGTTTTAATCCTGAACAAGATACGGTTCACGGCCTTCGTACGCTTCACACGGTGCGCTGGCAGGTGATTTCGTCCTTCGGCGATGCGTCATGCCTTTCAGAATAGTGTGAACACGGCCTGCGAAGCAGCGTCTGCCCGCCTCGTTATCCTAACGAATTCGAATTGATGGCAGCGGCAACGGACATACATACGTCGGCTTATCCATCAGTGATATTCTGAGGTTTTCTTGGTCAGCGTAGAACCTCATGCTAGCATTTTCGTCCGATGGCTCTCTCAACCACCGTCCATGATCTCCGTACACTGATCCGTTCTTCTCACCCCCTCGTCGTCCTTGAAACAGTGGAAGAGGATCGGGTGTTGGCCCTCCTGCAGTCCGTCACAGCCCAGGAACGGATGCCGCTCTTCGAGTGGTCGGTCACGAGAGGACTGACCCGCGCCGACGAAGAACGGACGTTGAGCAAGTTGACCGCAACCCCCTTGGCGCTTCTTCAGCACCTCCATGGCTTAACGATCGAAGCCGTATTTTGGCTGAAAGATCTGACCCCTCACCTCCAAGATCCCGCCGTGTGCCGCCAGCTACGGGAAGTTGCGGCTGTCTACAGCCGATCGCGGGCCACCTGCGTGCTGAGCGGTCAACCGCTCACGCTGCCATTGGATCTGGACAAAATGACCGTCCGGCTGGAGCTGAAGCTGCCGGATCAAGAGGAACTACGGTCGATGCTCAAAGGTCTGCTGCAGTCACTGGGGTCACGCTCCGCCCCTCGCCTACGTTCCAACACGCGAGATCAACTCATGCCCCATTCGATCGGCACGGGCAACACCGTTGACAACAGTCCGACCGACCAAGAGTCCGATACGATCCTCCGTGCATTACAAGGCCTCACACTCCACCAAGCCCGTCAGGTCATCGCCCACTGTCTGGTTGAACGCGGGACCCTGTCCGCCGAGGATGTGCAGACGATCCTGAAACGCAAGGTGCAAGTCATCAAGGACGGTGGTCTGCTGGAATACTACCCTCTGGAGGACAACCGATTCGAGTTGGGGGGATTCCGCAATCTGAAAGCTTGGCTGGATCGTGCCAAAGTCGGATTTACCCCCGAAGCCAAATCATTCAACCTCACTCCACCCCGCGGCATCATGCTGGTCGGTGTGCCGGGTTGCGGCAAATCGCTGGCGGCAAAGGCGATCGCACGGGAGTGGAAACTCCCTCTGCTGAAACTCGATGCCGGGCGACTGTTCGACAAGTTCATCGGAGAATCGGAAAAGAACTTTCGGAGAGCAATCGAAATGGCTGAGTCGCTGTCCCCGATTGTCTTATGGATCGATGAAATCGAGAAAGCGATGGTGGCGGGAGGTGGTAACGGAGAGGCCGACGCAGGCCTGAGTCGCCGCCTGTTCGGAGCGTTCCTCACGTGGTTGCAGGAAAAGAAACACGACGTGTTCGTGGTCGCCACGGCCAATGATCTCTCATCGCTCCCCCCAGAACTCCTTCGGAAGGGACGATTCGATGAGATCTTTTTCGTCGACTTGCCGGACGACACGGAACGCGAGTCGATTTGGAGGATTCATCTCGGCTTGCGCAAGCAAAACAGCACACGGTTTGACCTCGACAGGATCGTCAGCGCCAGCGATGGCTTCAGCGGATCCGAAATTGAGCAGGCCGTGGTGGCCGCCCTCTATCGGGCACTCCATCAAGCAACGCCGCTGACAACCGGTCTGCTCATTGAAGAATTAACCCATACCGTTCCCTTGTCGGTCACCAGGCGAGAAGATATTGATGCACTGCGACGGACTGCCGAGGGGCGATTCGTGAACGTACGGTAGTGAGAGGAGGACCGATGCGGCATGTCATGATGGTTGCCAGCGCAATCGTAGCACTGGCAGGCTGCTCCACCTCGACCCAGAAGCCACAGCACGTGGCCGTTGAACCATCCACCCCCGTGGTAAGCTTGAGCGAGAACATCGACCGATCACCGGTCCCAGTCCCTCGTCAGGATCCACCGTTAAGTCCTCATGAATCTTCGCCAGGCCCCCTCCTCACATCCCTGCCCAGTCGATCCGCCATCGTTCACTCGGCCGTACGGTTACTAGGGTCAAGAGCGATCACCATCCAAGGTCGGCGCATCCGCTACGACTGTGCGGGAGTGACACGGGCCATCTTCTTGGAGCACGGGATTGACCTCTACCGCAGTAGCCCTTCCGAGGTGCATGTGAACGGCGTCCGACTCATCCATAACCATGTACGCCAGCACGGAATTCTTCATCAAAATACCGATGCACGTCCCGGTGATCTGGTGTTCTTTGATAACACCTGGGATTTCAATGGGGACGGTCTGCTGAACGATCCGTTGACACACGTCGGCATTGTCGAGCAGATCGAATCAGACGGGACGGTCACGTTCATCAGTCGGGTGGCCGGGGCCGTGGCACGTTACCGCATGAACCTGAATCAGCCTCATGTCCACAAGACGGCCGAGGGACGCCTGTTGAACGATTATATTCGACGGAAACGCCCGACCGATCCTGAAAACACGGCTCGACTGACCGGCGAGTTGTTTTCGTTCTATGGAAACCTGCTAAGTCCTCAACAAAGCGCGCCTTTTCCAGGACGTTCTGATCGGCATCTGTACCGGCAACAGATCTCCGATAGCTCATCTTCACCGGATCCGGAATAGCAATGCCGGATTCATGGCACCATTCCTTCACCCTATATACAAATGTCTAAAAGATAAGGCCCCAAACTCATTCCACTGATGCCAGTGGGTACGACTACAGAACAACCGATCGTCATCCGATAAGAATCTTAGTGGGTCACTCAGAAAGGGATCGTACCTGAATCTCTAAATTTCAACGGAGCTGCTAAGATTACCATTATGGCTATTTCATCGAAACATACAGATGTCCGAGAAACCAATCCGCTGCGGCAAACCTTGGCTGATGTTCGGCATGGACTCTTGGGCTTGCATAAAGCCCTGATTGTTGCCGAGCAACTGACCTATGAGCGGATTTACGGCAGAGTGGACTCTACGGGCCAGCTCCTCCAGCTGGTAATGAACGACCCATGGTTTACCTGGCTCCATCCGCTCTCCAATATGGTTGTCCGTATCGACGAACTGCTCGACGGGCACGAGCAGCCGACGGTCGATGAAGTCGCGGTCCTGCTGACGGAAATCCGAGGGCTCATTCGTCCCTCGGAGCTTGGCGATGGATATGAGCGGAGTTATTTTGAGGCGCTGCAGCGCGCTCCCGACGTCGTACTCGCCCATTGCGAGATGAAGAAACTATTGACACTGCCCTCGGTGTAGAACCCGCACAACTCAATCGTTCAGGAGATATCACCGCCGTCGGTCCTGATGGACCGGCGGCGGTGTCGTTTTCAGAACAGGCATCCGCCGCCAAGAATCGAGGCCTTCGTTCTGAAGTCGACAATAGGCGCCGTGATTGGGGACAGTCCCCTTCCATTCCCTGTATGATGCGGCATGACAAGGCAACACGGAAGCCGTCCTACAGGCAGGATACCGATGGCACGCCCCTTCAAACACTGGGGACTCCCCTTCCTGATCATCGCTACCCTGTATCCTTGTGGGATCTTCGCCCAAGTCCGCTCTATCGACGTCCTGATTACGGTCGTAAAGGACAGGGTCATTGCCCTACCAGGGGGTGGGAGTCCCGTTGAGGAGCCATTGGGAGTCAATGAAACCATCATCACAACGGAGGCGCACGGTCCCGCGGGCTTTGCGCAAACCACTCGACGGCTATTGGGATTTTCTTCGGCCTTACACCGATGGACGGACGTGCAGCTGGGCATCGAGGAACTGGTGGAACAACAGCGGGTCTTACCGCGCGTGCTGCTGATCCAGACCAATCGGAGAGTCCATGGGTTTCAAGAAAGTCGCGGCCATTGGTTCAGCGAAGCACTGGGACCGAATGAAACCGTGAATCAACTGGAGGGGCGCGGCCATGTCGCCGTTGCGATCACGCCCGAGCGAGCCTTGGCCTTTTCGGCCTTCACGGGAGGATTCTTCTCGGCACGGTTCTCGCCGAACGAGCAGGTACTGTCGATCGACCAGACGCACGATGTCACGGTGGTTCGCACCACCGTCCGTCAACTGGCGTTCCGTTCACAGATCGGCATCTGGACGGAAATGCGATAGGCACGGCTCCAATCACGAACGGCTCGCGCGCGTCCAGAGATACCCAGAAAAGGCAGTTGCTCCAAGGACGCACAGCATGAGCAGAAGGAGACAGCCGACCGCTAAGACTCCCGCCCAGCGAGCGGTATAGCCCTGATAGATCACTGACAGTGGTTGATCAGTCATCGGGCTGAAATGCGAGAGCCAACCGAGCCCAAGACCGAGTAATCCGACAATCGTCCAGAAGCGAGCACCTACCCGTCCTGCCCGATAGAGCCAGACCCCCAATCCCATTCCGCCCAGGATGACCGTCGCCACGACGAGAAATCCAATCGATTGCTCATCGATCGGCCAGTGAAAATCTCCTCGGAAGATGTGGTCGATCAGGTGCAACACATTGAGGGTCGCAATGACCGCAAGAAGCAGGAGAAGGTGGCGGTTCGGCATGGAGGCACCCAGGACATCAGAGTCGGTCTTCATCAAGCTCAATCACGTCGGCCCAGGTCGTGACAGATGGCAAAGAACCGACCGGCACACTACGCTTCGTTGCGATGTCCTGAAGCCGACCTTGAAATCGCTGGCGTGCATCATCATCTTTGGGCCCAGCGTTCAGCAGATTGCGGCTAAAGAGACGAATCTCCGCATCCGAAACTGGCTTTCCATTGAGGTTTACCCAAGCCAGGAGTTCCTCATCCGTTCCACCGGCTAGTACCCGCTGTTCAAAGGCGTGTGCATCGATCCCAAGAAAATCAATGAGGTACTTGTCGAACCCCACTGTGATGTAGTTATAGTCTTGAATCTGCCCGGCATGACGCAGCCGAATCTTATCAATAAACCGCCCCAGATGAGCAATTCCTCCGAGGAGGACTTTAGCGCTTCGAGGATAGGTTTGATTGGTCATCGAGCACTTCTGTGTAGTACAAACTCTCCGCAGGATAAAGAAGTTTAATAGGCCATGTCTACAAGGAATCAAACGGGAGAGCACTCTGTTTCAACCCATCAAGTTTTTTTCGACCTTGCCGATATAGACACCAGATAGGGACGAGCAAGGAGGCACCTATGAGGCTAAGGAATAGCCCAAGAAGGTACGTGCGATATTCTGCCAATGTCCAGACTGACAACGGCACAGCAGAAGGAACCCTCTTCGATCTGTCTGCCACGGGTTGCCGAATACAAAGCAACATCGCCCTGACTCCCGGCAGCTACCTCGCGCTGCACTTCGAAGCACCGGAAGCCGAATCTTCCCTTGCCGTCGAAGTCTCCATCGTTCGCTGGCACAAAGACAATCAATTTGGCATCGAGTTTCTCCGATACGCCCAAGGAGTCCGCGAGCGAGTGACTGATCTGGTTGAAGGCCGAGAACCCGCTGTCGTCTCACAACATGTTGACGAAGAAGAGCTGGTGCTCAGCGCCGCTCTGGCCTGAACCCCTCACCTCAAGACTTCCAGTGACACGTTCGCAACCACTATTTCTGTTATTCTTGTCGCTGACTCATTGCCCTCACCCACCCCTAAATCCCGTCGAGCGTGAGGAGATACTCCACCGACGCCATGATAGCTTTCCTCTTGGACTTTTGAATCTAGCAGGACGGAAGGCAAGCAACGTTCTTGAACAGAACGCTATCAACGAGGTGGGTTATGGCTTGTGAAATCAATGGTGCGTAGATGACTTTCCATTTCCAATATCAGAATTAGTCATCAACTAATGACACAAGAGTTCTTACATTAACATCCATAAGTTATTCACCACATCCATTCCACCAGGTGGAGTTCGTTACATACCGCAAAACAGACTAATCTTGATTCGGGTCTATAGCAATTTCTAGCTCCGTTGCATGTCTTTGTATATGGGCTCTTGCAGCTGGGTATCGGCGGTAGATTTCGTCACGTACCTTTTCTACCCCAGGGATAAGCTCGTGTTGAACACGGTCAATAAACCCCTCAATATCCAACAGACCTGCCTTTTTGATGGCTTTGCCTAGTACGGATGGAGAAAGGATTCTACCTGGCTGACCACGGTCTGTCTTGTTTACAGTAACATGACCGGCATATTGATTCCGCACAATTTCAAACGACCTCCAATTCTGTAAGCCTATAAATTCTTCCACAGGAGGGAAACCAATAACCCTCAATTCGTCATCAGAAAACAACCAATCTCGAATAAAATATTTTCGCGTGTCCTTCAGGCGAAAGACATTTATCACCATGCTCATCGCTAGTAAATGCCGCACCGAGGCCACTGCCTCGATTGGGACAGGATCCTGAGCTAACCAACCATGGGCGAATTGCATTAACCACTTAGGTGTTACAAGTTCTCGTATAGCTTCGTTGAGAAGTAAGCCCGCTTCACCTGCGATCTGATTCTGTTTCTCGGCACTAAGGTTTTGTAAATGCATTGTATTGATAAACCGGGAGGGAATAACGATAAATGGCTGATCAGTTCCATGGCCATCTTCAGCGATGTTCTAAAAATTATTCTGAAGGTGGCCCCATCGCTTCCCATTCTTCCTTACTGATGAACCGTCTCGGCTTCAAGGCTCCCCTCGCGTAGGCCAGTCGCAGCGCCTCTTCCAAGCAGGCTATCCGCTGCGTAGGTGTCGCTGCTAGTGACGCTTGGAGAAGTCTTTCCGGATCAGGACTCTCGGATGGATGGGGAAGCGGGCCTAATGAAGAAAACGATTCGTCAGCCACAATAAGGACACGCTCCTCCAGGCAAACTGACTCGATATTCTGGGAGGACGAATGCGAGAATCTGTTCTCGAAACAGATTACCTTAAGTGGCAGCCTTCTTTGCTGACTTGCCCGCCTGCAGATACTGATTAATCCCGGCAGCCATCTTGCGGCCTTCGGCGATGGCCCAGACGATGAGCGAGGCCCCACGTTTGGTGTCGCCACCGGCAAAGACGCCGTCCAGATTGCTCATGAAGTTTTCATCGACCGCTACGGCGCCACGAGCGTCATACTTCACACCTAAGCTATCGAGCAAGCCGTTTTTGACTGGACCTGTGAAGCCCATGGCCAGCAACACCAAATCAGCATTCATCTCGAACTCGCTGTTGGGGACAGGCGTGAACTTCCCGTTCTCGAACTTGACCCGATTGGCATGGAGCTTGGTCACATGGCCATCGTGGCCGGAGAACTTCGTCGTAGAGACGCTCCATTGCCGATCACAGCCTTCTTCATGCGCGTGAGATGTCCGGAGCTGCATCGGCCAGAGCGGCCAGGGGGTCGAATCAGCCCGCTGCGGAGGAGGCTCCGGCAGCAATTCAAATTGATGCGCTTCTACACAGCCTTGGCGATGGGCCGTGCCGAGACAATCCGATCCCGTGTCGCCTCCCCCGATGATGACGACGCGCTTTCCTTTCGCGGTAATCGGCTCTTCGGTCATCGGAATGCCGGCGGTGCGCTTATTCTGCTGGGTCAAATATTCCATCGCCAGATGCACGCCCTTCAGCTCGCGCCCCGGGATCGGCAACTCACGGGCCATCTCAGCGCCCATCGTCAATCCAACCGCATCAAACTGTTGCCGTAACTGTTCGCCGGTGATGTCTTTGCCGACGGCAACGCCGGTTTGGAACTTGACTCCTTCCGCTTTCATCTGTTCCAGACGGCGGTCGATCACCCACTTTTCCATCTTGAAGTCGGGAATACCGTAGCGAAGCAAGCCTCCGACCCGATCGGACTTTTCAAAAACCGTCACATCATGCCCGGCTCGAGCCAACTGCTGTGCGGCAGCCAATCCAGCCGGACCGGAACCGACGATCGCCACGGTCTTGCCGGTCGTCACCACCGGCACGATCGGTGTCACAAAGCCTTCGTTGAAGCCGCGATCAACGATGTTCCATTCGATGATGCGGATCGAGACCGGATCTTGATTGATCCCAAGCACACAGGCCCCTTCACAGGGGGCCGGGCAGAGACGTCCCGTGAATTCCGGAAAATTATTCGTGGTGTGGAGCGCCTTCAGGGCATCCTTCCAACGGCCGCGATAGACGAGATCGTTCCACTCGGGAATCAGATTGACGACCGGGCATCCAGTATGGCCTTGGCAGAACGGTACACCACAGTCCATACAGCGCGCCCCTTGAGTCTTCAGTGTATCCTCAGGGATCGGTTCGTACATCTCCTTCCAATCGAGCACACGCAGCTCGATCGGTTTACGCTTCGGGCCCTCACGGGCGTATTTCATGAAACCCTTTGGATCACCCATCTTTTTCCTAGTGCTGAGAGCTGAGGACTGAGTGCTGAGCGCCAAAACCTGAACATGGATTCATCGTCTCAGGCCTCAGCCCTCGCTACTCAGTCCTGCTTTAGTGGACCGCACTCGCCTTGCGCTTCCGTTCCTCAACGACACGTTTATAATCAACCGGCATCACCTTCACAAACTTCGGCAAGGTGGCATCGAACGTATCAAGCACCTGCTTCGCCTTCCGGCTCCCCGTGTACATGAAATGTTTCGTGAGCAGTCCGTGGAGCAGTTGCTTATCATCTTTCGCACTCACGGCTTCCAGTTCGACCATCCCCGTATTACAGCGACTTTGGAACGTCCCCGCATCATCCAGCACAAACGCCACGCCTCCGGACATGCCGGCTGCGAAGTTGCGGCCGGTCATCCCCAACACCACGACGACGCCACCCGTCATATATTCACAGCCGTGATCGCCCGTTCCTTCGACAACCGTCTGCGCCCCGCTGTTTCTTACGGCGAACCGTTCGCCCGCCATGCCGTAAAAATAGGCCTCACCCTGCGTCGCCCCATACAACGAGGTATTGCCGATCAGAATCGTTTCTTCCGGGTTATAGAGGATGTTCTTCGGGGGGAAGACAATGATCTTGCCTCCGGACAACCCTTTTCCGATGTAATCGTTGGACTCGCCCTCCAGTGTCAGTGTGATACCTTTCGCGAGGAACGCGCCGAACGACTGGCCGGCTGAGCCTGAAAACTTGATCGAGATCGTGTCTTCGGGCAACCCATCTGGCCCATACTGTTTCGCAATCCTGCTCGAAAGCACCGTGCCGGTCGTCCGGTTGATATTCCTGATGGGGAGATCAAGCGTCACCTTCTCACCCTTCTCAATCGCGGCCTTGCACAGCTCGACGAGCTTGTTGTCGAGAATATCCGCAAGACCATGGTCCTGCTTCTGCACACAATACCGCGGCACATTCGCCGGTACGTTCGGAGCCGTCAACAACGGTGTGAGGTCCAGTCCCTTGGCCTTCCAGTGATCCACGACCTTCGTGATCTTCAGCCTATCGACACGCCCCACCATCTCGTTGACCGTTCTGAAACCAAGCTTCGCCATGAGTTGCCGTGCTTCTTCGGCTACGAAGAACAAATAATTGACGATGTGTTCCGGCTTGCCATTGAACTTCTTTCGCAACTCGGGATCTTGCGTCGCAATCCCCACGGGACAGGTGTTCAGATGACATTTGCGCATCATGATGCAGCCTTCGACGATGAGCGGAGCCGTCGCAAACCCATACTCTTCGGCGCCGAGCAACGTCGCGATCACCACGTCGCGGCCGGTCTTCATCTGGCCGTCGGTCTCAACACGGATACGCCCCCGCAGATCGTTGAGGACCAGCGTTTGATGCGTCTCTGCCAGTCCAAGCTCCCAGGGGATGCCCGCGTATTTGATGGACGAGAGCGGCGATGCACCTGTCCCACCGGAATCTCCGCTGATGAGCACCTTATCGGCATGGGCCTTCGCCACACCGGCCGCGACCGTTCCAACGCCGACCTCCGACACCAGCTTCACTGATACCCCAGCATCAGGATTGGAGTTCTTGAGGTCAAAAATCAGCTGAGCCAAGTCCTCGATCGAATAGATGTCATGGTGCGGCGGAGGCGAGATCAGCTGCACACCAGGTGTCGCATAGCGGAAGCGGGCGATGTTCTCGTCCACCTTATGACCGGGCAACTGGCCGCCTTCCCCCGGCTTGGCTCCCTGTGCCATTTTGATCTGCAGTTCCCGCGCATTCACCAGGTAATGCGCCGTGACGCCGAACCGGGCCGAAGCCACCTGTTTGATATAACTATTCTTGGAGTCGCCGTTCGGCAAGGGTTTGAACCGTGCAGGGTCTTCCCCGCCCTCGCCCGTGTTGCTCTTGCCGCCGAGCCGATTCATCGCGATCGCCAGCGTTTCATGGGCTTCCTGGCTGATCGAGCCGAAAGACATGGCGCCGGTGTTGAAGCGCTTCACGATTTCCTTGGCCGGCTCCACCTCTTCAATCGGGATCGGCTGAGGATCGAACACGAAGTCCAGCAGACCACGCAGGTTGGAGCGCCGTTTACTCTCGTCGTTCACGATCTTGGCAAATTCGGCGTAGGTCTTCGGATCATTCGAACGGCTGGCATGCTGCAGTTTGTAAATCGTTTCCGGATTCCAGTTATGATGCTCGCCCTGGATGCGGTAGTGGATCTCACCGCCGAAATCGAGTTGGCGAATCGCCGCCGGCTCATAGGCCACACGATGGCGACGCAGGGTCTCTTCTCCGATTTCGCGGATGCCGACCCCTTCCACGCGCGACGGAGTTCCGGTGAAGTAGCGGTCGATAAGCTCGCGATTCAACCCGATGGCCTCGAAGATCTGTGCACCGCAGTACGACTGCACGGTGGAGATTCCCATCTTGGAGAAAATCTTGAGCAAACCCTTGTTGATGGCCTTGATGAATTTCCCTTCAGCCGTCTGTGCATCGAGCCCTTCTGGCAGATAATTGTCCCGTTCCATATCGACGAGCGACTCAAAGACAAGATACGGATTGATCGTCCCGGCACCATACCCGATCAAACAGGCGAACTGATGGACATCGCGCGGCTCGCCGGTTTCCAGGATCAACCCCACTTCGGTTCTCGTACATTCGCGAACCAGGTGGTGGTGAACGGCGGAGATGCCGATCAAACTCGGGATCGGCGCCCACTCCTCATTCACACCTCGATCGCTCAAGATCAGGAACTTGTAGCCTTCCTTGATGGCCTGCGAGGCCTGCCGGCAGAGATCGTCGACCGCTTCACCGAGCCCATCCGGTCCTTCGGCGACACGGAACAGCATCCGGAGTGTCTTGCTTTTGAAGTGTGGGTCCGAAATACCACGGATCTTTTGCAAATCGGCGTTGGTGAGAATCGGCTGCTGCACCTTAATGCGTCGGCAGGACTCCGGCGATTCATCCATAAGATTCGGCTTCGGACCGATGTTGGTCACCAGCGACATCACGAGTTGTTCCCGAATCGGATCGATGGGCGGATTCGTGACCTGTGCGAAGAGCTGCTTGAAGTACTTGAACAGGAGCTGCGGACGATCGGACAGCACCGCCAACGGAGTGTCGGTTCCCATGGACGAGATCGCTTCTTCGCCCGTCACGATCATCGGCGTGATGACCATCTTCAGTTCTTCAACCGTGTACCCGAAAGCCTGCTGCCGCTGGCGAATCGTGGGATGATCCGGCTGCGGAACGTTGAGCGGATCCGGCAACTCGTCCAGCGACACGCCGTACTGCGTGACCCAGCTACGATAGGGTTTGCGACCGACGATTCCGGCCTTAATTTCTTCGTCATCGATGATGCGGCCCTGCACCGTGTCGACAAGGAACATACGACCCGGCTGGAGCCGGCCCTTCACGCGGATATCTTTCGCCTCGGCCGGCAGAACGCCGGCCTCAGATGACAAAACCACGAGTCCATCGGTCGTCACGTGGTACCGGCAGGGTCGCAGCCCGTTTCGATCCAATGTGGCGCCGATCAACTTCCCGTCGGTGAAACACACCGCCGCCGGACCATCCCACGGCTCCATCATGGCCGCGTGATATTGATAGAATCCCCGGCGATCCAAATCCATCTGAGGATTTGCCACCCACGGTTCCGGAATCAACATCATCATGGCGTGCGGCAACGAACGGCCGCCGAGCAGAAGAAATTCCAAGGCATTGTCCAAACAGGCCGAGTCGCTTTGGTTCTCGGAGACGATCGGGAAGAGCTTCTCCATGTCCTTCCCAAACAGCTCTGAATGCAGGCGGCCTTGACGCGCCTTCATCCAATTGACGTTTCCCTTGAGTGTGTTGATCTCGCCGTTATGGCACACGTACCGGTAAGGATGGGCCCGCGGCCAAGTGGGAAACGTGTTGGTACTGAAGCGCGAATGCACCAGCGCCAGGGCGCTCACCATCCGTTCATCCGTGAGATCCTGATAGTAGGCCGCCATTTGATGCGGCAACAGCAGTCCCTTGTACACGATGGTGTTGGCCGACAGGCTCGAGACATAGAAGTGCTCTCGCCCTTGAATGGCCGACTCCGCCACCGCCGTTTCAACTCGTTTGCGAACGACATACAGCTTCCGCTCGAACTGAGTTTCGTTGAATGCATCTCGCGCGATAAAGACTTGCCGCATGAACGGCTCGGTTGTTCGTGCGACAGCGCCGATCTGATCGCTCTTGACCGGCACATCACGCCAGCCGAGCTGGCGCAGCCCCTCCTCTGCAATGATCTCGGCAAATAGCTTCTCGCACAGCCGTCGAGAGTCGGTATCGGGAGGAAGAAACAGTTGACCGACCCCGTACTCACCCACATCAGGCAATGCCACACCCGCATCGCCTGCAACCCGTTTCAGGAACGTGTGGGGAATCTGCAGCAGGATCCCGGCTCCGTCTCCCGTATGGGAATCGGCACCCTGCGCCCCACGGTGAGTCAAATTCTCCAAGACTTGAAGCCCTTTACGGACGATGTCGTGGGATTTTTTTCCTTTGATATTGACGACAAACCCAATCCCACAGGAATCCTTCTCATATTGAGGATCATAGAGCCCCTGTCGGTGGGGAAACCCAGGAATATTCATAGGCCTATCTCATTCAAACAAATGGATGTTTTCTCTATAGGTGGTATGGGGAACGGAGCAAGGAACCCCGGGGTGGACACACCCTTCCATCCGTATCCAGGGTGGACCTCACCCACATGGGCTATCGTGATGCGAACTTACTGGATGGGTCCTTCCTCTGTCAAGATTGCGTTGGGCCTATACCCCTTTCATTTGCTTGACTTTATTTCCTTGGCTGCCATACCATCCGCCGCATGGCACAAGGTCCAGTCATCGCAACTCTGCACCATATGTCCGATGTATGGGAGTCCTACCGTAATGAGCTGGACGGAGTAGAGGACCGTGTACGGAAAAACCTCGATTCCAGCGTGACCCTGGTCAATACCGTCGCCGCACACATTTTGAGCGGGGGTGGAAAGCGGATCAGGCCTCTGCTGTTGCTCCTCTCCGCCCGTCTCAGTGGGTATACGGGAAGTGAACACCACCAACTCGGCAGTATTGTCGAATTCATTCACACCGCGACCCTCTTGCACGACGATGTCGTCGATGATGCCGATCTTCGGAGAGGAAGGCGAACCGCCCGAAAGGTGTGGGGAAACCAGATCAGCATTCTGGTCGGCGACTACCTGTATACAAAAGCAATGTGCAAGGTCGTCGAATTTCAGAGTCAAGGGATCAACGAGGTCCTTGCCGAAGCCTGCAAGAAAATGGCCGAGGGTGAGGTGTTGCAGCTCTACTACAACGGCAATCCCTCCATGCCCGAGGTCGATTACATCAAAATCGTCGAGCACAAGACAGCGGGTTTGATTGCCGCCGCCTGCCGGATGGGCGCCATTCTCGCTGACGCATCGGAACCGCAACAGGATGCACTGTTTCGCTTCGGCCAATATCTGGGCATTGCCTTCCAAGTGGCGGATGACACCTTGGATTACATTGCGAACGGGGAATCACTCGGCAAAACGATCGGGCAGGACCTCCGACAGGGAAAGGCGACATTGCCGCTGCTGCACTTATTGCAGCACTGTTCGGAACAGGACCGTCAGATGATCAAGGACCGCATGGAAACGCGGACGTTAAGTACGGCGGATTTGGATCGTATCCTGTCGCTGATGGCTCAATTCGGGTCGATCACCTATGCCATGGATCGTGCACGCGCGTATATCACGGCCGCGAAGGACGAGCTGGACTGTTTCGAGGATAGCACGGCACGACGCGCGCTGTCCGTCGCTGCGGATTATATGATTACCCGAGACCGGTAACATCTTCCCGCCGATCTGAAAGACGCCAGGCCGTGGAAACGGCAGGGCGTAGGGTGAAGGGACCCCGCTCTCTCTCCTGTAACCATCAAACCGGCGTCGCTGTTACGAACACGACATTGCCAGGGAGTTGCTCATGTCACAGATTTTTCCGTTCCAGGGTCTGCGGTACGACCAGACGCTCGTCGGAGCGATCACCGACGTCATCGCTCCACCATATGACATTATCGATGCAGCCGGACAGAAGCAGCTCCACGACCGGCACCCTCACAATATCATCCGTATGGAGCTGGGGCTTGACCTGCCTGGTGACGGCCCGACCAGCAACCGCTATACCCGTGCCGCCGAGACGCTGCGCCGTTGGATCACGGAAGGGATCCTCAAGCGCGATGCGCAACCAACCATCTACTATCACACGATTGAATACCGCCCCCCCTACTCAGCGGCCGATGCTCCCACGAAGGTGCTGCGCGGATTCTTGACGTTGGTCAAACTGGAAGCCTTGGACTCAGGACACATCTATCCGCATGAGAATACCCGCGCTGCGGCCAAGACCGACCGGTTGAATCTCATTGAGGCCTGTCAAGCCAACTTCAGCCCCATCTGGTCGCTGTACTCCGATCCACAGGGGGCCATCATCCAGCTGTTGGAAGCCGAGACGAAGGGTAAACCGGCCTGCTATGACTTTCAGGACGAGGCCGAGTGCCGTGAACGCCTGTGGACGGTGACCGACAACGCCGTTCTCAAACAGATCACCCAGGCCATGCAGAACAAACCGCTGTTCATCGCCGACGGCCACCATCGCTATGAAACAGCGTTGAATTACCAAAAGCTCCGGCGGCAACAGACTTCCGAACAGGCGGGACTGCACCCCTATGACTCCGTCCTCATGCTCCTGGCCCCGCTCGAGGATCCGGGACTGACGGTGCTACCGACACATCGGGTGACGACCACCCCCTTGCCTCCGTTCGAGCAGATCAAACAGACGCTCGGCGAGGTGTTCGAGTTTCGAGAGTTTTCATTCACCCCATCCTCATACGAACAGGTTCGCGCGCAGTTTTTGTCCAGCCTACGGACGGAAGGGGCCCAGGCGCCGGTGTTTGGTCTGGCGAGACAAGGGGATGCTCGATACCTCACTCTCACTCTGAAGCCGAGTCACCGTCCTCCGGCAACGGCGTCACCTCGCGCCAAACTCGACGTCTCACTGCTGCAGCAACTCATCGTCGCCAAACTTTGTCAGACTCAGCAAGAACAGGAAGCGATCGTCTATACCAAGGATGACCTTGAAGCGCTCGATTGGGTGCGCCGGGGAACCGGGACGGGAGCTTTTCTGCTGAATGCGACAAAGGTCAGCGAAGTTCAGGCCGTCGCGTCGGCGGGTGAACGTATGCCGCACAAGTCGACGTATTTTTATCCGAAGCCGTTGACCGGACTCGTCATCAATGTCATGGAGAATAAAAAGTAATGGGTGAAAAGTGAGTGAGTGAAAAATAAGACGTAAGGGGCTAGAACGACCATGGCATCGAAATTCATCGCCTCACTCTTTACGTTTTACGCTTCACGTTTTGCGTTTTACCCTTAACGTTCTGCATATGAACGCAAAGATTCTCATCGTTGACGACGATCCCGATATCATTATGATGCTGGAGGACCGGCTGCAGGCCTCCGGGTATGAGACCGTTGCAGCGATCGAGGGACAACAAGCCCTGGATCTCGTTGTGCAGGAATCGCCTCATCTCATCCTGCTGGACCTGACACTGCCCAAACTCTCCGGCCTCGACATACTCAAGCGGTTGGCTCAGATGAAGCCGTTGGACGGTCCTCCCGTCATTGTGATGACCGCGCACGCCTCCATTCAGGCCGCCGTCGAGGCCATGAAAGAAGGCGCGTACGACTTTTTGACCAAACCGCTCGACAGCGACCATCTCCTCATCGTGATCCGCAAAGCGCTGGAGCGAGATGCACTCCGGCGGCACGTCGCCTATCTCCGCTCTGAAGTCGACGGCCGTTACGCCAATATCGTCGGGAACAGCCCGTCGGTTCGCGCCGTTGTTGAATCGGCACAGCGCGCCGCCAAGTCCGATGCAGGCGTGTTGCTGCTGGGCGAGAGCGGAACCGGGAAAGAACTCTTCGCACGTTCGATCCATCAATGGAGTCCCCGCTGTGCCATGCCGCTCATCGTCATTAACTGCGTGGCGTTGACCGAGACACTGCTTGAGAACGAGCTCTTCGGTCATGAACGTGGGGCATTCACCGGAGCGGACCGGCAGCAAAAAGGCAAGCTGGAAATGGCCGACGGCGGCACCGTCTTCCTCGACGAAATCGGCGATATGCCGCTTGCCTTGCAGGCCAAACTGCTCCGCGTGCTTCAAGACCGGGAGTTCCAACGGGTCGGTGGGTCCAAAACGGTATCAGTCAATATCCGTATCATCGCCGCCACCAATAAAGACCTCCGGCAGGCCGTCAAAACCGGCCGGTTTCGGGAAGATCTGTATTTTCGTCTCAACGTCGTCACGTTGACGCTCCCGCCGCTCCGTGAACGGCAAGGGGATGTCCCGGCGCTTGCTCACTTCTTCTTGGAACGCCACACGCGAGATACCAAGCGCCCCGGTATGGTCCTGAGCACGGCCGCCGTGGACGCGTTGACCCGGTACCCCTGGCCCGGCAACATCCGTGAATTGGACAACGTCATCGCGCGCGCCGTCGTCCTGAGCCCCAAAGACACGATTGAGCCGGATATGCTGGCACTCCTGCCGGATGACGCCGACCTGCGGCAGCATGCGGATGATGCGCTCCAGCCCTATCTCGATCTGCCCTACCATGAGTCGATGGAACAGCACAGCCGGTACATCATCACCCGCGCCATGGAACGAGCTGAAGGCAATCAAACCAAAGCGGCTGAGTCGCTCAAACTCCAGCGAACCTATCTCGCGCGTCTTCTGAAACACCAAAAGGTCTAGCCCGCACTTCGTACGTAGCCGGACGACGGACCGCTGACGAGTGTCGGGATCAACGAGAGATGCGGTGAGAGGAACGAGCGTCCAAACGAATCCGCCCGGAGCGGGCGTCCTGTTCCGCGTGGGTATAGCGCTCGGGCGTTCCAATGTCCGACCAGTAGCCCCGAAGGTCATAGCCAAGCACCGGTTCGCCCCGTTCGATCGCCGCCACATAGGGATCAATGATCGATGACGCAACCCCCTTCGGCACCTGCTGAAGCAACCGGGGATGGAGGATGTGAATCCCTGCGAACATACGCCGGGCGATCGTTGCAGCCTCTCGTACTCCCCGCCCCGTGATACGCAGGATCCGATCCTGCTCCCCCACCTCCACCACGCCCCATCGGTCGGCCTCCGGATCCTCCCGGAGCACCAGGGTCGCGACCGCGCCCCGTGAGCGATGAAAGTCCCACAAGGCTTCAAGGTCAAGTTCGACCAGCGTATCCGCGTTCAGGATCAATACCGGTTCCCCTGAAAAATACGGCTCAGCTTTCTTGATTCCTCCGCCGGTCCCGAGGATGACCGGCTCATGGGAATAGATGATCCGCATCCCGAATTTTGAGCCGTCGCCCAACGCCTGTTCGATCATAGGCCCCAGATAATGCAGATTGATGACGACCTGGTGAAAGCCATGCCGCTTAAGCAGCAATAAATTCCATACAATGAGCGGGGTACCGGCAATCGGAAGCAATGGTTTAGGAATGGTGTTCGTCAGCGGCCTGAGACGAGTCCCGAGACCAGCCGCAAGAATCATGGCCTTCATATAGTCCCGTGAGGTGTAAGGGGTAAGGCGTAAGGGGCGAAGAGTAATCGAGTGATTCGTCGTCTCCTCACCCCTAACCCCTTACCCTTCACTCGTTTATTGCAGTTCCGGCACATACGGAGCGAGGTGTTTCCTAAGCGGTTCCAACTCCGGATATTTTCCAAGATTCCGCTTGACGTAACTCAGCACCCGAGGAATATCCGCCAAGAACTTCGGATTGCCCTTGACGCGATCGATGTAGACAAACCGCCCGGCTGCCTTCAAATTCCGCTGGATGCTCGTCAGATCAAACAATCGGCGGAAAGTAGCTCGATCAATGCAGTCCGCGCCTTGGTCAATCATGTGGTCCTGGTAATACCCTACTAACTCATCGACCAACGCCTCGTCGAGTTTGATGTAGGCATCCCGCACCAATGACGCCAAGTCATAGGTAACCGGCCCCATCAGCGCGTCTTGAAAATCGATGACACCGAGCCCTGTTCCATTGACCATCAGGTTACGCGAGTGGTAATCGCGGTGTGTAAAGATCCGTGGCTGGCTCGCCAATTGATCGGCAATAGTTTGAAACACCCGCCGAATAGCCTCCGCGTCCGTAGCCGCCAACGGTTTGCCGTTTCGTACCTCGACCCCGTACTCCAGAAAATGCTCAAACTCCCACATCAGTAACGGAGCATCGAACCCGCGATGGAACGCCAGGCAGGTGTGATCCTCCGGCTTGGTCGCATGGACCTGCATCTGGACCAATACGTCAATGGCCTGCCTGTAATACGACGCTACCTGAACCTGATCGGCACGGCTCACGGCATCCGCTAAGGTCACATCGCCGAAATCTTCCAGGTACAAGAGCCCTGCCGGCTGATCATAGTAGTAGAGTGTCGGCACGGGGACCTGTACCCCGGCCAGATGGGATCGGATATTGATGAAGGGCAGCTCTGCAATTTGATGCGCCGCCCCACTGACCGCTTCTTCAGACTGTTTGAATCCTTCCGGTTCCGCCAGCTGCATCACGATGGCAGAATGCGGCGGCCCTCCTGTCAGGGTCGCCCGAAAATACCGACGGTTGGAGGCGTCTCCGGCCAAGGGTGTGATGGTCTTCAGGCCAAGACCAGGCCGAAACTTTGTCGCGATCGCATCGGTCAGGACGGCAGGATCCGGAGAAGACAACGGCACCTTGGGAGAAGTCTGATTGCCCGTGACCATATCCCGGTGAGTATAGCGGGCATCCGGCAGCTTGTCACGAATGCTGTATTGTTCAGCCGGATTCAGGGTGAGGTTTCTGGAACGGAATCCATCGCTTTCACACTCAACACGCGACGGATCACACCTGCCCCGATCGCGCCCCCGATCGTATCGGCCACCCAATCGAGCCAATTCGAATCGCGAAACGGAACGAAGGCTTGATGGACTTCGTCGCTGATTCCATACAGCGACGTGAGGACGATCGCCGACAACATCGCCTGCCGTCGCCACCCCTCACGGTGGCTTGCATGGAAAGCCCGGTAACACAACGCGCCCAACACCGCATATTCGACGGCATGCAGGACCTTATCGCTGAAATGAGCGACGAACGGCACCTGATCCTCGGGATGAGACTGCGACGACATGTAGAAAATAAGCGCCGCATAGGCACAGACCGGTCCCCACAGACGCAGAAATCCATTCATCGCATTCCCTCATGGCCCCACCGCTCCAAAAACCTGCGCGCTGATTGCATGCCTATACCCCCTATGACATACTCAAAAACCGAAAGGAATCGGTCGCAATGAAGCAGGTCCATGTCTGTTTTTTCTGGCACATGCACCAGCCCTATTACACGGACCCGCTGGCCGCATCGGCCAGTATGCCCTGGGTGCGCCTGCATGCGACCAAGGCCTACTATGATATGGCCTATTTGCTCCAACAATTTCCGGAGATGCACGCCACCTTCAACTTTACCCCGTCGCTGCTCCTCCAGCTGCAAGAGATCGGAACCGGTACGGTCCTCGATCTGTTTCTCGAATACGCCCAACGACCGGCGGCGGACCTCACGCTGGAAGAAAAAGCGTTTGTGGTCAGGCATTTCTTCTCCGCCAATTGGGCGACCATGGTCCGTCCCTATCCGCGATACCATGAGTTGCTCGTCAAACGAGGGCTGGAGGTCAGTGATCACGATCTTCCTCGGATCGCTCGTCAGTTTTCAACACAAGAACTCCTGGATCTTCAAATTTGGCACAACCTGGCCTGGTTCGGATATGGCACCGTCAAACAGTATCCCCGCCTGGCCGAGTTGCGCCAGAAAAATCGCGGCTTCACCGAGGAGGACAAACAGGAGGTGCTCGCACTGCAGCGCACCGCGATCCAAGAGATTGTCCCGTTGTACCGGCGGCTCATGGAACGGGGACAAATCGAACTCACCACCACTCCCTTCTTTCACCCGATTCTTCCGTTGGTCATCGACACCGATATCACCCGGCGCGCCAGACCAGACCTCCCCTTGCCGGCCCGATTCCGGGCTCAGGACGATGCAGAGGCGCAGCTCCGGGAAGCCGTCCTCTTTCATCAACAGACGTTCGGGCAGCCTCCGTCCGGCCTGTGGCCGTCGGAAGGATCGGTCTGTCCCGAGATGCTTCCGCTTGTCCATCAAGTCGGTCTGCGCTGGCTCGCCACCGACGAGGGAATTCTGGCGAGGTCCCTTGCAATGGGCGGTCTGCCATGGCACCGATCATCCGCCCTGTATCAACCGTACCACATCGGTGAGGCTGGCCAGTCCCTGGCCATCCTGTTCCGCGACCGCGAGATCTCCGACGCCTTCGGATTCGTCTATCACAAAACCACGCCGGAAGCGGCGGCCGAGGACGTCACCCGACGGTTGCGAGGGATCATCCACGACAGCCCGCAGGACCGACTCCTCATTGCCATTGTGTTGGACGGCGAAAACCCTTGGGAACATTACCACGACGGAGGAGAACGATTCCTTTCGCTCCTCTATGAAAGCGTGACGCGCCAGGCCTTGGATCAGACCGGACACCTGACGGTCCGGTCATCAACGATCTCCGGCGCGCTGGCCTCGATGCCGCCCACACAGCACCTTTCCACCCTGCATTCAGGCTCCTGGATCAATTCCGATTACAAGATTTGGATCGGGCACCAGGAAGACAATCGCGGATGGGACCTGCTCGGACACACTCGCACGCAACTGCTGGATCGTGCGCCGGGTCTTCCGCCTGATCACGCCCGGGCCGCCTGGCGGGAACTGTATGCCGCGGAGGGGAGTGACTGGTTCTGGTGGTACGGCGATGATTTCGACACGGACTTCAAGCCCGAATTCGATCGCCTCTTCCGGACGCATCTCCGCAACGTCTGGACGCACATGGGCCTCCCGCCCCCGGACCAACTCAACCAGGCGATCTGCGCGAGAGCGATGCCGTTTGGAGCCGAGATGGTGCACCAGCCGGTCGCGCTCATCACACCCACCATCGACGGCAGGGTGACCGACTTTTTTGAATGGCGGGGAGCGGGCACCATCGGTACCCAGCCGCCTCTTGGGGCCATGTGGAAAGCCGACGGAATCTTCACGGCCATCCACTTCGGCTGGAACCTCTCTCAGTTCGTCATGCGATTCGACGTCGACGAGACCAATCTCAAGAAAGAGAGTCTTGACGTCGATATCCTCTTACAAGGTCCGCAATCCAAGTACCGGCTCAGATTTCCCCTCTCCTTGTCCGGCTCAGGTGAGTTTCACCTGTCTCGTCAAACAACCACGGACAGCTGGGAATCGGCCGGCTCCCGCCGGTCCATCGCCGCACAGACCTGCGTGGAGTTGGCAATCCCCTGGAAGGACCTTGGCCTGGAAGCAGGGCACACGGTTGAGCTGTCCGTCTCGGTGCAGGAACATAGCCTTGAAGTGGCCCGCTACCCCGGTCAGCGTCCCGCCGCACTCACCGTGCCGGGACCGGACTTCGAGGCGGGCATGTGGAGAGTGTAATGGATGATGGTACGGAGTAAAGGGTGAGACGTCAGGGGTGAGAAGGAATTCAGTGTTCTCCAGCTGGTCTCAGTCAGCTTTTTTCTCCTCACCCCTTACCCTTCACCCCTACCTAATTTAGGAGGAGAAAAGATGCCCGATTTACGACGTGATCCGATAGTCGGCCGCTGGGTGATTATTTCGACGGAACGCAGCGGCCGCCCCCATGACTTCGTGACTCCTCCACCGGCTCGCGCGAGTGCCGCCTCGCTCTGCCCGTTTTGTCCCGGACAAGAACGACTGACTCCGAAGGAAATCATGGCCTATCGGCCGCAACCGGCCGCTCCTAATTCCCCGAATTGGACCGTCCGGGTCGTCCCCAACAAATTTCCTGCGCTCCAGGTGGAAGGCGAGATGGGGCGCGAAGGCGTCGGGCTCTACGACCGGATGAACGGGATCGGCGCACACGAAGTCATCATTGAAACCCCGACCCATGTCGAAAGCCTCGCCGAGATGCCGGCGAAGCGAATCGAGGATATGCTCTGGGCCTATCGCGATCGAATGCTGGATCTCCGCAAGGACCTGCGGTTCCGCTATATTCTGATTTTCAAGAACCACGGCTCCTCGGCCGGAGCCACCTTGGAGCACAGCCATTCCCAACTGATCGCCCTCCCGATCATCCCGACCAGTGTGCAAGAAGAGCTGGAGGGGTGCGAGCGGCATTATCGGAACAAAGAACGGTGCATCTACTGCGATATCCTCCGGCAAGACCTGTCCGACGGGGAACGGGTCGTGGCGGAGAATCCCGAGTTTCTCTGTGTGACCCCCTTTGCCCCGCGTTTTCCGTTCGAGATGTGGATACTCCCGAAGCGTCACGCGGCCTACTTCGAGGAGAGTCAGAAGTCTCAATTCGAGTTTCTCGCCCCGATCCTCTCGGAATCGTTGCGCCGCATGGACAACGTGCTGGCGCGGCCGCACTACAACTTCATCCTCCATAGTTCTCCCCTGCATGAAAAAACCGGGGAGTACTACCACTGGCACCTCGAGATTATTCCCAAACTGACGCAAGTGGCCGGCTTCGAATGGGGAACAGGGTTTTACATCAATCCGGTTTCGCCGGAAGAGTCGGCCAAGTTCCTCCGTGACGCAGGGATCTAAATGCCGACCCGCTTCCGCCTGGAGGATCCCGCGCTTGCAGGGATCCTTCGCCGCATCGAAGAGAGCGTCCGTCGGAGCGGCGGCAGAACCTGGGTGGTGGGCGGCACGATCCGCGATCTGATCCTGGGTCGACAGCCCCGTGATCTGGATCTCGAAGTCACCGGGCTGCCGCCGGGACAGCTGCATACCGTGCTGTCCGAACAATTCTCGGTCCAATTCGTAGGCAAAGCCTTCGCCGTCTTCAAACTCCAGGGACTTCCCGTCGACATTTCCATTCCCTCCCGCCTCCACACCGAAGGAACCACATCGATTCCAGGCCTGCTGCGACAAGCCGATCCCGACATGCCGATCGACGAGGCGCTGGCGCGACGAGACTTTACGATCAACGCCATGGCTTGGGATCCTGACACGCGGGAGCTCCGTGATCCCTTCAATGGTCGAGAGGACCTCGCGGCCGGCCGGTTACGCCACGCGTCACCTCAATTCGTGGAGGATCCCTTGCGGGTGCTCCGAGGTATGCACCTCGCGGCCCGTTTCGAGCTCAGCGTGGTACCGGAGACCGTTGCCCTCTGCCGAACCCTGTCACAGGACGGGCATCCGAATGAAAGACTATGGGAGGAATGGAAAAAATTGCTCCTGCTGAGTCGAAAACCCGCCCTTGGACTCCGCTTTCTCGAGCAATGCGGCTGGCTCAGCTTCTATCCCGAACTCGCCGCGCTTCAAGGCTGCCCTCAAGACCCGCTCTGGCACCCGGAAGGCGATGTCTGGATTCATACCCTCCACTGCTTGGACTGGTTTGCAGCAGAACGCACCGGCAACGAGAACGACGATCTGATTGTGGGATTGGGGGTTCTCTGCCATGACTTCGGGAAACCGGCGGCGACGAAAGCCGACGGCGAGCACATCACCGCTCGAGGCCATGAATCGGAAGGAATCGGACCGACGAAAAGCTTTCTGGAACGGCTGACCAACCAACAAAATGTGATCGACGAGGTGATTCCCCTCGTACAGTGCCACCTCCGTCCCCGCGCGCTCTTCGATGTCCAGGCATCGGACAGTGCGATCCGGCGTCTCGCGAGACAGGTCTCTCGCATCGACCGTTTGGTCCGTGTCGCTCGGGCCGATCATGCAGGCCGTCCACCGAAACCGTTCGATGGATTCCCAGCCGGAGACTGGCTCCTGACCCGCGCCACTGCACTGGCCGTGGATCGGCAAGTCCCGCTCCCCCTCGTGATGGGCCGGCACCTGCTGGAACTCGGCGTTCAGCCTGGACCGGATATGGGCCGACTGCTCGATGACTGTTTCGAAGCTCAGTTGGATGGAGAATTTGTAACGTTGGAAGAAGGGCTGTCTTACGCCAAGAGTAAACTGTCGCCGCCATGCTAAACCATGTTGGTTTTCAAAGAACGCCCGAGCCCCCCTTGCCCCTTGATCCCGATTACTCGTATGATCCGGGTATGCAGGTCCAACTGAGTCACCCTTCACGGTCTGTGGAGATCAAGGGTCCTAAGCGAGCGAAAGACCTTTTGCGAGAATTGAACCTCGTGGTAGAAGCACACCTCGTCATTCGTGGCAATGAATTGGTCACGGAGGACGAGATGTTGTTCGACCAGGACCAGATCGAAATCCGACCGGTGATTTCAGGAGGATAGGTGCCACACACGAGCGCACAGCACTCTGTAGCAGCACCTAAATAACAAGAAGGGGTACGAACATATCGCCTTTCGACTTGCACAACCTGCTGCTCACCCGCCCCTCTAAATCTTGGTATATTCTTTCACTCGACATAACTGCTTGAGACCTTTTATGCCGGGCGTAAGGATATCCTTCCGCAGCCATTGCATTCCCTCGATTCTCTTGGACTGAGGCGTTTTAGCTCAATCTCAGCTATTCTGCTACAGTCCCCTGTAGGGAGAACCATTCGCGCGTTTATGAGAAAGATTTTCTAACCCACTGATTCATCGCTACTCTTGGTCTCATGTAAGAAAGAACCAGGAGCGGCATTACCTTTGCTGTATATCCAACTCAAGTGCCAATGAGTGGCACACACCTTTATAAAATCTTAACAAGGGGTTTCATAATGAAGAGCATGTTGATGGCGGTTATGGCAGTGGCAGTGGCGGTCACCTTCAGCGCACCGGCCTTCGCCGGCGAAAAGAAGGAAGAGAAGAAGGGCGGCCATGTGGTGATGGCTGAAGAGAAGAAGGATAAGAAGGGTGGCCACATGGACACCTATGGCGACAAGAAGGAAGAAAAGAAGGGCGGCCATGCCGACACCTTCGGCGAAGAGAAGAAGGACAAGGGCGGCAAGTAAGTTTCAGCTCGCTGAGGCCTGATTGAGGGGCTTCCTACGCTGTAGGAAGCCCCTCGTCGTTTTTGGAGCCTACCTGATGGGACCTGATAATCGGTTTATCTTCAACCAGTTTCTCTTGACCCCTCCTCATAGAGAACTGTATAACCACTGACTCTGGTACGTGCTGAGACGACCGTGCTGAGTGCTGACGTAAGATTCCAGCCTCAATCAACCGTCTTCACGCTAGCGTTTACTTTAGAGCTCAGGACTCAACGCTCGGCACGGCTTCGGATGCGCCCGTAGCTCAATGGATAGAGCATCTGACTACGGATCAGAAGGTTACAGGTTCAAGTCCTGTCGGGCGCACCAAACAAACTTTCTGTGGTTTCTTTGCCTTGCTGACGGACCTGAATCTACTATATTCAGTCTGCTCGGGCGCACCAAACAAACTCTCTACCCTTTCTAGGCTGTTGCTGACGGATCTGAATCTCCCATATTCAGTCTGGTCGGGCCATACCGAGCTTGCTCGACCCGGAGCCTACCAAAATAGAGGCGACGGGATAAACACCTCCTGTGATTTCTTCCCTTTCCTGTACCCTGCCGACGTATCTGAACCTATATATTCAGTCCTGTCAGGCGCACCAAACAAACTCTCTGTGGTTTCTTTGCCTTGCTGACGGATCTGATTCTGCCATATTCAGTCTGGTCGGGCCATACCGAGCCTGCTCGACCTAGGGAGCGTACCTCGTGAAGCGTGATGTGTGAAGCGTCCGAATTCGGAAACGAGATACGCTTCACGTTTCACGTGTGACACTTCACGGCCTTTGGACGTTTCACGTTTGACCGTTCAGCAGGTTGAGAGGTCTGGCTCATCCAGACCTCTCAACAGATCCGTCACAGGCAACCAAAAAGGACCCTGCGCTCAAGTGCGAGCGGCAGTCCGGGCAAGCAGTTCTTTCTGCAGAGCATCGATATCGGCCTTGGCGCCAAGCGCCAGTTCCTCCACCCGTCGTTCACTCTCCGGGCCAGGCACATGGGAGAATTCGTGGCAATCTTCATAGGCCTGTTCGGTCGTCCCGGTCGCTCGAATCACCGCCCCGGCAATGGCTCCGCCGATAATGGCGATCCCCAGCGTCATCGCGATCCCCACCAGTTGAACCCCGGCCACACCCGGCACGACGATGATCGCCATGAGTCCGCCAAGTAGACCAGGCATCCCATGCAAATTGTGGACACCGCAGGTATCGACGAGCTTGATCTTCGACTCGAGCATGGGTTGAATAAACACGTATCCGATGACCGACAAGGCACCGGCCAGCAGGCCGATCCCGAATGCACCGGCCGGGCTGACAAGATTACAGGTCGAACCGATCGACACCCCGCCCGCCAACGCCGCATTGGCCATGTCGACCATCGACGTTTTCCCGTGATGGAAGTGGGTGCTGAGGAAATAGGTTGAGAGCGTCGCCCCGCTCAAAGCCAGGATCGTGTTCACGATCGTCTGCGGCATCTCTTCAAACGGGACAATCGCCGTCGCAAAACTCGGCCAGAACAGCCACAGCACCATCGAGCCCAGCATGGCAAAGCGATCGGACGTCGGATCGGATTCAATCGGTTGACTCCGCTGCACCGTCGTCGTCAGGACCAGAGAGGCGGCGAGACCAAAGTAGGCCCCGAATGCGTGGATGACGATCGAGCCAGCTGAATCCTGAAATCCTTTGGTCAACCCGGCCCCGTTGTCCAACACGAGATATTCGTTCAAGGCATAGAGCGGGACCAGCAGCAACGTAAGGAGCGCATATTGAAACACCCGCAACCGCCCCAGCACGGCTCCCATCGCAATGAGCGCCGTCGCCACGGAAAATTCAGCGTACAGGAGTGCATCGACCGTATGGGCCTTCAGTTCATGCCCCACGATCCCGTTCGCCCGCAACAGCATATACAGAGGCAGTCCCGTGGCCACCACGAGATAGGTTCCGGTCGTCGCGCCGAAACCATAGCGGCGGACGAAGACCATGAGAAAGCCGAATCCGACGACCAACATGGCCAGGATGTGGATCGAGTAATTGTATTGCGCGACCAGCCTCGCCTCATTCACGGCACCAGCCGGCTCTTCGGCGCCGGCCCAACTCGTGAGGCACAAGAGAAACAGACCCGCTGCGCTGAGCATCGTGACCCAGAAACGATTCCGCATGGAGGCCTCCTTAAGACAGTAGGAGTAAATGGGGGGAGCTATAGGGGTGGTAGTGTACTGTACCGACAAGCACGTTTGTCAAACCCCACAGAAGGCCTACTCACTGGCTTGAACAGACCCTACACTAGTGGAAGCTCGAGGACGGAAGCTGGAGACACGTCAAACCTTTGGCCTCCAACGTTCCGGCATGCGACGCTTCACGGACACCGATGTCACAAGAGTTTCACGTTGCAGGTTTCATGTTTCAGGGTTGAGATTTTTGGTGTCTGCATGACTCGAACGGTTCAACCTGAAACTCCTGGTCAAAGAAAGGAGCGACAAATATTGTCGCACCGGCATCACCATGAGTATAATGGCAACCATTCATGCGTATAATCGGCCTGCTGCTCCTTCTGATCGCCCTGGTCCTGCCGTTGCAATGTCCACCATCGTCATGGGCGGCCAGTTACGAAGACAGTCTCAAACAGTTGGCGGAAAATGTGACGGAACGAGCCGCCAAGGCAAAAAAACAGCGCCTGGCCGTACTCGACTTTACCGACGCACAGGGTGAACAGACGCCGGTCGGACGATTCCTCGCCGAAGAGCTGGGAACACAAATCATGGTGGCCGGTGAGCTGACCACGGTAGACCGCACCCTGCTCTACTCGACGTTGAAAAAGATGCAGCTGGAGCATATTGAGCCGGCCCATGCCAAGACCGTCCGGCGCGCCGCCAAGGCCATCCGCGCCGATGTCTTCATCTCAGGCGCCTACACCGACACACCCGACGGTCTGCAAGTGACCGTCCGGCTGATCACCCCCAAGCAGGCTCAATCGATCAGTGCCACTCGAACGACCTTCCCGAAAACCGGTCCCCTGAGCACATTCTTCAAAAAGGAAGATCCTCCACCTGGAATCCTGCCGGTCGAGAAACCCAAAGAACCGGCTCCACCACCCGGCCTGGGAACCCATCGGAACGACGCCTACGAATTCGTCGTCACCTCTATGGAGCGGCTGAACGGCCGGATCAAGGTGGATGCCACCGTCGCCAACCATTCCACACGCGATCTCAAGCTGCTCTGTCACTTGCAAAACACGGTGCTGAAGGACGAACATGGGGGCTTGTGGCATCAGACCGTCGAGGAGAACCGGGAAGGCCTCTGTACGCGGGGCATCGAACTATCTCCTCGACGAAAACAGCGCGTGGTCTTTATCTTTGCTCAACCCTCGGACGCCCCGGCTTCCGAGTTCACCTTATCGTTTCATGAGCAAGTACCACGGCGCGATGCCTCATTCACCATCGAGAAGTTGACGCTGGAACCTGCTCCCAGCCAAGGAGAAGTGACGCCGTAACCCGTCGTCGTGAAGCGTCGCGGCCAACGATGTCACAAGAGTTTCAGGTTTCGGGTTCCAGGTTTCAGGCTTTTGTTTCTGCATAACTTGAAACCTGAAACGTGACACACTCACGGGTGGAAGCCTTAGGTTGGAAGTTAGAAACATGTATCTCGTACCTCAAACCTCAGACCTCCAACGTTCTGGCACGCAACGCTTCACGAAATATGCTTCACGCGATTGAGAATACCCTATGTCACAGACCATCAAACAAGTCCTGACGATTGCCGGATCGGATTCCGGTGGAGGGGCCGGCATTCAGGCCGACCTCAAGGCCATGTCCGCCAATGGCGTCTTCGCCATGTCCGTCATCACCGCCGTCACGGCTCAGAATACCGAGGAAGTAACGGATGTGTTCGAGTTGCCGACGAGCATCATCGCCTCACAACTCGACGCGGTCTTCGACGATTTCGACGTCGCCGCCGTGAAGACCGGCATGTTGTCGTCGACGGCGATCATTGAGACGGTCGTCAAGCTGCTGACCCCTCAAAAGGTCGCCTTCCTCGTCGTGGACCCGGTCATGGTCTCCAAGAGCGGTCATCCCCTGTTGCGACCGGAGGCCGTCGACGCAATGAAGACCCGGTTACTGCCGCTCGCCTTCGTGGTCACCCCGAACATCCATGAGGCCCAACAGTTGTCAGGAATTCAGATCACCTCCCTGGCTGATGCACGACGAGCCGCCAAGATCATCCATGCATTCGGGTGCAAACATGTGCTGATCAAAGGCGGCCACCTGCTCAGCGAACGGGCGACGGATCTGCTGTACGACGGCCGGTTCTTCAATGTCCTGAAGGGCGAGTTCATCGAGACCAACCAGACCCATGGCACCGGCTGTACGTTCGCCTCTGCCCTGGCCGCGCACCTGGCCAGGGGCCGTTCCGTGTTGGATGCCGCACAAGCGGCAAAAACCTACGTCACGCAGGCCATCCGCCACGGCCTGGCGATCGGCCATGGCCATGGACCAACCGATCATTTTTACTTCTTGGAGCGAGACTGAACGGCGCAGGTCTCAAGTTTCGAGTTTCACGTTTAAGGTTTCATGTTTCAGATTTTTGGTTTCTGCTTAACTTGAAACGTTAAACTTGAAACCTGAAACTCAGGATCAAAGGAACGTAAGACGCTTCACGGGGTCACGAATCGTCATGAAGAATGCCCCCCTGGAAGAACGTTTCTCCTTTCTTGATCCCCAGGGACATCGAGTCGCCGCGATCCTGACCCTCCCTCCGGGAGGAACGGACAAGATTGCCGTCTTGTGCCACGGGTTTCTCTCTTCAAAAACCAGCTCGACGAACAAGGCCCTCACGCGGCTGCTGATCGACCAGGAGATCGGCACCTGTTGTTTCGACTTCTTTGGACAAGGAGAAAGCGACGGTCCGTTCGAACAGATCACCACAACCCTGGGAGTGCTACAGGCACAGGCCGCCGTTGACCTCATAAAGCAAAAAGGGTATCGGCACATCGGATTGATGGGATCGAGCTTCGGCGGGCTGGTGGCGATTCTGACGGCCGCTCAGCGGACAGGCCTGGCTTGCCTTGCACTCAAATGCCCGGTGGTCGATTTCGCGGAGGAGCTACGGCTGGAGTTCGGCCCCGATGAGATGGCACAGTGGAAGACAACGGACACGATTCCCAATATCATGGGAGGCCATGACCGCATCAAGCTTCGCTATGCCTTTTATGAAGATGCCCTGCGTCGAATCGCCTACGACCCGGCGCGATCGATCACCGCACCGACCATCATCGTCCAGGGCGACAAGGATGAACATGTCCCGCTGCATCAGAGCCGGCGGCTCTTTGAGGCGCTACAAGTGAAAAAACATCTCGAGATGCTGCCGGGGGCGGACCATCAATTTACGAAGGGCGAGGATTTCAACCGGATGACAACGCTCATCGCGGACTGGCTCATCAGCCATCTCACTACGTAGCGAATCAAAAGAGTTTCACATTTCAGGTTTCAGGTTCTTGGCTTCTGGATAACTTGAAACATGAAACCTGAAACTCAGGCTCACCTGAACAAGCGACGGATAGGGTTGCGGCAATTAAATGGTGATGATCTGATCTTCTCGAAGAAACCCAACCTGTTCAATCTCAAACCGGCTGATTTCAGCCTGGATCTGGGTTTTGAACGCGGGCTTCATGTGATAGGCATAGACCGGAAGTTCGGGTCGTCCGAGCTTTTGAAACTCTTTATAAAACAGCGACGGCGTCAGGTGTCTTGATTTTTTCGCCAACGCCCCTAGCTCGTCGGGGAAAGACGATTCAATGAAGGCGGCCTTCAGGTTAGGGGTTGTCCTGCCCACACTCCAAATTTCCTCGGTCTGATAGGTATCCCCACTATAGAGCAGCGCGGCATTCTGATCCTTCACGATATACCCGACCGTGGGCACGGCATGGTTGACCGGCACGGGAATGACGTCGAGATGGCCCAGCGTCACCGGTTTGCCGGGCTCAAGAATGTGGGCCTGGAAGACCGGATTGTTGCGATCAGGCAACTGAAAAAAATTCGGATAGACCTGATCATTAAACACATGGTCCATCAGCCCCTGCATCACCGATTCAGTCGCCGCGACCAGAACCGGAGTATCGAATCCTTCCGCAAGGTTGTCGGCCAGGAGCGGGAGCCCCTTAATATGGTCGAAGTGCAAGTGGCTGAGCAGCACGACGCGGATACGGCGTTGTTCGGCCAAGGTCAGCTGAACACCGATCGTGCCGGCATCGAGGAGCACGGATCCATCAATCAGGAATCCGCAACTCTCCTGACGAGTCGGCCGCTCAGTTCCATCCACAAGGCAATCCGCCCCGTGGCACCCCAGCACTCGTATCTGCATAGATAGAAAGACAACTATGGTTTAGAACGTAGGGCCAGCCTCAGAGAGGCCAACCCACCCCCGGGTAGGCGCTGTGATCATCTGACAGGATCCCCCAGTCCGAGACTCCACCATACTACATTGAGCCATCCTTGTCATCCGTCCATTCACGAGGGCGACGAAGCAAGTTCCGTTCATAAATACCAGTTTTTTAAGCCATCCGGTCAGGACTCATGAGGATTCGGTGTTCCCGCAAAACAGGACCGCCATAGTCTCCCAACGGCCCGTGCGACTGAAGGAATAAGGTGAATCGAGGGAAAACAACCCACCCCCCCCCTTCAGTAGGGGTTGTAATGTGCTTCTAATAAACCTAGGACTGTGGCCAGCAATCCACTAACCTATCTACAAGATTTCTCCCCCTCGAACAATAGAAGGCCGGTTGATGCGTTCGCTACAATGGTCCCATTCAGATCCGGAATCCAGACACCCTTTCATCAAGGGCATTGTCCTCGCCCCGGCTCATGATCCTCACACTTCAGGACATCGCATGTGCCGGATGGTGCTGTCCGCATGGCTCAGACGGTCCCAGCGCACTCGTGAAACGGTGGTGCGCCAGGAACTCCCTGGCTGGAGGCAGCTGGCAGGCGCACGAGCAGAATGGCGTTTGATGGCATGACGGTTCGACCGAGGAGGTCTCCATGAAATATGCTAAAAGAGCGAGAGTCTTATCGAGTCTGTTGCTGTTTGGGACCCTGGGTGCCCTGACGGTTCCGCTTCCGTCGCACGCGCTGACCGTGACGATCGATGGGGCGACTGTTCAAATTACGACCACCGCCGCCGCCTGCACCTCGGGCTACAACCTCTGTTCGTTTATCCCTCCCGGACGATACGGTAACTGGACCGTGGGAGACGTTTCTTCGACGAACCGAGCCAGAATCATGATCGGCGACAACAGTACCGCAAACAGTCTCGATCTCCTGAAGCTGACCGGCATCACCTTCACGCCGGTCCTGACGACAGGCACGAAGACTACCACGGTCATTGTCACACATGCCTACAATGCCGGTGGCGGGAATCCACAGGGCAACTACTCATGGGGCTATGGCATGTCTGGGTACTTCGATCCCCCTGGTCCCACCGGTCTCGACGAGAACGTTGTCGGAAATAGGTTGAAGCAAATCGGCACTGGAAATTTCGCCGGTGTGAGTGTCACTCTCGGGTCTGGGATTGATACCGGTGCGCTAGCCACCCCATCAACAAAAAATCTTAGTGGGAGCATCTCGAGGACTAGTGCGGCAACCGTGGTCCAGCCGAATTGCAATACGGGCAGCGGCAGATGTGCGCCGACGATCACGCAGACGTTCACCATCACCGTGGTCGGTGCCGATAAGTTGGTGATGACCGACAGTATGATTGCCGCAGGTGGAACTTGCCGGCAGATTGATCAGGTAATACCGATTCCTCCGCACCTGTATGCGCTGATGCTCAAGCTGGACCCCCATGCGCCCAACGATATCAATCAGCTGAGCGAGTGGCTAAAAAAGATGGGCGAGAAGTACCTCAGAAAACCGACACAAAAAAAGCTGCTGGCGTATCTGATCCATGAACTGGAAAAGTGGCTGGCGAAGACCGTTCCAGGGACCTGTCCTGAGATCGAGGAGGAGATTAACGAGGTCTTGCTAGACGACGAGGAGGCGGCTTTGGTGGAGGCTGAAGCGGCCGGGGCCGTGCCCGCCACGTCTGGGAGCACGATCACGATCACGAAGAATACGAATCAAGCGACGAACGAGACCTTTACCTTCAATATCAGCCGTGAAGGCTCGTCATCGACCGAGACAATCTCAATGGACAATCAAACTTCCCAGTCATTCGCCGTCGCGGTGGAGCCAGGAATGACTTACACCATCACCGAACACGCGCTTGCCGGATGGTTGTTGACCAACTCGTCTTGCGACGACGAGAGCCCCACAACGGCTGTCGTGGTCGAGGTAGGAGGCAATGTCAATTGCACCTTCAGTAACAAGAAGTTCAGCAGCGATGATTATCGTGTGATCAGCAGCCCCGGATTGACTTGGGATCAAGCCAGAGTTGCGGCCCAAGCTCTAGGGCTCGGCTGGGACTTGGCCACAATCACGTCGGCTGAGGAACAACAGTTCATCAATGGGCTGTTACCAGACCCCGCTACAGGTTTGTACCGTTACTGGTTAGGAGGGAGACAAGTCGGTCTGTTTGCTGAGCCCGCCGGTAATTGGGAGTGGATCAACGGCGAAGGCATCTTTTGGAACAACGGAACAACAGGTCTGTTTGCGAACTGGGCGGCGGGGGAGCCGAACAACTGCGGTGGTGGAGAGCACCACTTGATCGTGTGGAGTCTAGGTCTGTCGTCGTGGACCTGGAATGACGAAGCATGCACATCGGTCGGAGGCTATATCGCGGAAAGACATTCTCCGCTGCCCTAATGCTTGAGTAGCGGTCTCTGTCAGGCATCAACAGGAATTGGTTTCTCTCAGTCATGGGGGAGCGGCGAACGCGGCTCCCCCTCATGTCCCAACCAGATATCGACAGAGGAAAGGGCACGTCGGTTCCCGTACACCGCCCCACATTCATGCGTTAGCGACGGAGCGCTCGTGCTTTCCCTGTTGAACCTCCCTCTGTCATGGTCCAATGTCTTGATGGAAACAACACAAGAAGTGGCCTGAGAACCTATCGAAAAGCCCCGCGAGATACCAGGCCTCCACACACATCCATTCGTCACATCAGCAAATCATTCGGTATCAGAACTTATACAGGTATTACCACGCCTCCGTTGTGGATGTATCCAAAAGGATTCTGAATCGATTTGGATACAGGATCCGATATACCCGTAGAGCATGACCGTCATAACGTTCATCGGTCCCTGATCTTCACCATTTATGAAGGAGTTACGGAACCGGGTCACGCCGTTCACTCCTAGCTCGCTTCTTGCTTGAACACACACATTTCCACAACGAAAGCCTGGAGCCCCGTTGTCGGTTCATTCCGGGCGTGTCGCGCACCAAGCAGTCGGCTGAGGAGGTCGCCATGGACTATTTCCGAAGAATGGGAATGCTGCTGAGTCTGTTGTTGGGTGGAGCCATGGGTCACTTGACCACACCTCTTCTGTCGCACGCGCTGACCGTGACAATAGATGGACGAGCAGTTCAACTCGCGCCTACAACAGCCTCACCACCTTGTAGTACAGGCTATAACCTCTGTGCGTTTATTCCTGCCGGTACCTATGGGAGATTGGCCGTGGCGGATGTCTCGAGTTCGAACCGGGCCCGAATCATGATCGGCGACAACAGCACCGCCGGCAGTCTCGATCTGATGAAGTTGACCGGCATTAAGCTCACGCCGGTGGGGGTGACGGCAGGTACCACGACCACGACCACCGCCACGATCGTCGTCACGCATACCTACAATGCCGGGGGCGGAAACCCGGCAGGCGACTATGCCTGGGGCTACGGGATGGCCGGGTACCTTGATCCCCCCACAAACGAGAACATCGTCGGAGATCAGCTGAAACAAACCGGCCAGGGCAACTTCGCCGGCAAAATTGCCCCGCTTGGGTTGGGCCTGGATACCGGGAAGTTCGCCACCCCTACCACCCTCAATCTAAACGGCAGCGTCACGAAATCGCGAGCGGCCACGGTGGTCATGCCCGCGTGCAATACCGGCAGCAACCGATGTGCGCCGACGATCACGCAGACCTTCACCCTCACCATGACCGGCGCCGACACATTGGTGCTGTCCGACAGTGTGATTGCCGCCGGGGGCACCTGTCGGCAGGCTGAGGCGGTGATCCCGATTCCCCCGCTCCTGTATAAGCTGATGCTGAAGCTGGACCCCCAAGCGCCGAATGATATCAACCAGCTGCCCATGTGGCTGGCGGATATGGGCGAGAAGTATCTCCATAAACCAACACAAAAGAAGCTGCTGGCGTATCTGATCCGTGAACTGGAAAAGTGGCTGGCGGCGACGGTGCCGGGAACCTGTGCTCAGGTGCAGACGGCGATTGAGGAGATCATCGAAGACGATGTAGAGGCGCATGAGGCGTATATCGCGGAACTTGCCGCCTCACTCGGCGAACTCTTCGCACCCGCCCAGCCGGGCGGTAGCACGATCACGATCAGAAAGGAGACGAGCGAAGCCACGAACACCAGCTTTCAGTTTACGCTCGTCGGCCCCTCGGCCTCGGCCGACGAGACGATCGACATGGGGGGTCAAACTTCTCAGTTCATCGTCATTCCGGTGGAGCCAGGAAACTACAGCCTCACTGAAATCCCACGGGCAGGATGGGATTTGACCAACGTCACCTGCAGTGGGGGGCAGATCAATCTCAGTCTGAATCTGGCGCTGGGTGACAATGTCGACTGCACCTTCACGAACAGCCCTTCGAATGCCAGTAATGCCGTACTCCATATTAGGAAGCAACTGAGCATTTTTTGCGATGGGTCCTGCGCCCCCTTAACCTTCGGCTTCCAAATCTTGGGCCCCCCGAATTTGACGGCCTCGGTCACGACTGATGGCTCCGGGCAGGGGGTAACCTCGGTGCCGGTAACTGCAGGGACCTACAGTGTAGTAGAGGAGAGCCATGGCTCTTTCGGACTACAAAATAGTTTCTGCAGTGTGGATGGTGGGGAACCGGTACCCACAACGGATGTCGTGATCCCATCGGGTGCGAGCGTCACATGTATCTTCGTGAATGAGCCACTGCTATGACATATTACATGACTCACATCGTCAGCATTGCCCTGTCGTTTCCGGGCGACTGAACATGGTACGATCGCACGAAAAGTCGAATATCGTGACAGAGGAAGTAGTGATTGCTGCTCCCTCGTGACGAACGGGAGAAGACTATGGATGAACTCAATTCGCCATCGCGCCATCCTCCGTCCATAAACAAACTCTTTCTGTGGTCCTACCTCCTCATCATTGCCGTGACTCCGATGTTACCGTCAGTCGGTGACGCGCAGGTCACAACGAACATTACCTCCTCCGGTCTGAATACCCAGATCAATCAAGTCGGTACTGGCTCCACCATCACGGGAGGCACCAGGCCCGGTGGTGGTCCCAATCTCTTTCACAGTTTTGGAAACTTCACTGTGGGCACAGGGGATCTTGCGAACTTTCTCAACGACACAGGCCTGCCCACGTCGAACATCCTGGGTCGTGTCACGGGTGGGAACATCTCGACGATTGACGGCACGATTCAAACCACCGGGTTCGGCAATGCCAATCTATTCTTGATGAATCCATCCGGTATCGTCCTGGGGCCTGGTGCGTCGCTCAACCTGGGTGGATCAGTCAGCTTCACGACTGCGCAGTACCTCCGTTTCTTCGACGGTGTCACCAGCGCCAACTTCTATGCGAACTCCGCCAATGATGGATTGGCCAACAGCATCCTCACGATCAATGCGTCCGCCTTTGAATTTCTCTCCGCCTCCCCGGCGGGCTACGGGTTTCTCACGGCGCCTGATCCGAATGTCGCGATTACCGTGCAGGGCAGCAATCTCACCGTTCCGTCGGGCCAGTCAATCTCACTGGTCGGTGGAAAAGTCGTGATCGAAAACAGCGCGGAACTTTCCGCACCGGCCGGCAGTATCCTCCTCGGAAGCGCTGTCTCACCAGGTGAATTTGATGTCACGACGCTCGGTTCTATTCCCAATGGAGACGGGGCCTCGTTTACCTCGGTGGGTTCGGTTGCTCTGGCGTCTGGTTCGAGCATCAATGTCTCCGGCTCCAACACCGTGTTCATCCAAGGCGGACAGCTCGTGCTCTCCGTGAATGAAGCGACCCTCTCCACATCCGAGGCCCCCACCCCGCCGGATACGATCGCGCTCGGTTCGGGCAGCGCCATCCTGACAGCCAATGCGGGAACCGATCCCGGCGCCGATGTGCAACTGACGGGGGGCACGGTCCGGATGGATGGCGCCAACATCACGACAGTCACGTCCGGATCGGGAGCAGGCGGGGCGGTGCAGCTGCAGGCGGGTACCCTCACGCTGGACAACGGTGCGTCGATCGTGACGGCGACGGTGGACGGGGATGGCCCCGGAGGGGACGTGACGTTGAATGTCGGATCGGCCACCCTCTCGGGCGGTTCCCAACTCGTAAGCCAAAGTCAGACGTTTACCCCGGAGGCGTTAGGCCGTGGTGGACAGCTCACCATCCAGGGTGTGCCCGGCGCGGAATCAGGCGCGGCATCGTCGGTTTCCCTCTCCGGTGACAGTTTCCTGTTGAGTTCCTCCTTCGGCACCGGCGAGGGAGGACGTGTAACCATCCTGTCTCAATCGTTGACCATGGATGGGGCGGCCACCACCGTCAAGGCGGAATCGGCGGATGTGGGCCGTGGAGGAGATATCGTCGTCGGTGTCCAAGAAGCTGCACTATCAGGTGGAGCGACCATCATCACCGTCACCGGCAGCGCCGATCCGAATGCCCCGGCGGCCGCCACCGTCACCCTGCAAGGGTTGTCGGGAGTGGGCAGCCGGGCAGAGGCCATCGACCTGTCGGGATCGGCGTCCGGCATCGTCTCCGATACCATCGGCGTGGCTCGTTCCGGCGACGTGGCCCTGCATGCTCGGACGATCACGTTGAGAGAAGGGGCCGTCATCCAAACCGGCACGTCGATCAATACCGGGGCTGGTGGCAACGTCGCAATCGATGCGGAGACGCTCACCATCTCACGCGAGGCTCGCATCACGAGTTTGTCGGCAGCCGGTAACGCGGGGCAGGTCACCATCACGGCCGATCAGGTCACCATGAACGATGTCTCGATCGAAAGCAGCACCAGCAGCAGCGGCCGTGGAGGAGACATGGTGCTGGATGTGGGAACGATGCGCCTGTCGAACGGGGCCGTGATCAACAGCAGTACCTCGTCGGCAGGCCGGGCGGGCGACATTACGATGCACGTCGGCACGCTCAGCCTGGCCGGCGGCAGCCGCATAAGTAGTGCCAGCACCGGAACGGAGGTCGTCACGAACCTGGATGGCACGACTCAGGCACCGGGCGCTGCGGGAAATGTTTCCATCACGGCGACGAGCGGCTTCACCAGCGACGCGAGCACCCTCGCCACCTCGGCGGAAGCGAACCGTGGCGGAGACGTCTCCATCACGGCCCACAGCGTACACCTGTCCAACGGCACCGTCATCACGGCCAACAGCAACGGACCACTCACGGTCACCCAGCTGGTGTTGGATGCGAACGGCCAGTTGGTCGAACAGGTGGTGGGCGACGGCAATGCCGGCAATATCCATATCGAAAGCGGCTCAACGGTCCTCATCGAGCAGAGCTCGGTGACCACCGAAGCCAGTCAGGCCAGCGGTGGCCAGATTACGATCAATGCCCCGGACATGATCCGGTTCATCGACAGCCCGATCAGCACCTCGGTCGCCGGCGCGGCCGGGGACAGTAACGGCGGCAATATCTCGATCGATCCCGATTTCGTGGTGCTGAAAGGCAGCCAGATTTTAGCCCAGGCCTTTGCCGGGTCAGGAGGCGCCATCGACGTGACCGCCGGGCTGTTCCTGGCTGATCCCGCCAGCGTCGTGGACGCCTCGTCGACGCTCGGCGTCAGCGGCACCGTACAGATCAATGCGCCGATCAATAACCTGTCCAGCGTGGTTGCGCGGCTCTCGGACTCCTTGCTGGCGGTCCAAGCCTTGCTGCGTGCCTCCTGTGCGGCGAAGCTGGCGCAAGGGTCGGCCAGCAGTTTCGTCGAACGTGGCCGAGACGGCATCCCCGCCGGGCCGGACAGCTTGCTCGCGAGCCCCTACGCACCTCCAACCAGCGGCTTTACCGCACAACGACCGGCTTCTCCGGTATTCTCAGGAATCCAGTTGCGTCGCCTGTTCCGGCCGGAGATGCCGTCGCCCGTCACCCTCATCTCGGACCAGGGCGGCTGTGTCTCATGAACAATTGGCTGCATCAGGCAAGAGGCCACCGCTCCCGACCTGTGATTCACCGCAAAGCGGCATTGGGTGCTGCAATGGTCATCATGACCGGCCTGCTGATCCACAATGCGTCGGCACAAGTTCCTCCTCCACCGCCCCCACCCATCTTTGATCCGGGTGGGCGATCCGGGGAACTCCCGTCGCTGCGCGAGATGACTCCCGCGCCGACGCCCCTGCCGTCAGACCAGGCCCCCACGGCGCCGCCCGAGGCCTCGGAGGAACGCCTTCCACCGGTGAAAGTGTTCGTGCGGGAATTTCAATTTGAAGGCCAGACGGTCTTTCCCGCGCAAGATTTGCAGACCCTCGCGGCCCCCTACACCAACCGCGAGGTCACGACCGAGGACTTGGAACGGTTACGGACGGCGGTCACCCTGCTCTATATCCAGCGCGGCTACGTCACGTCCGGCGCCGTCATTCCCGATCAAGCCGTGACGGACGGGCTCATCCGGATGCAGATCATCGAAGGGGCGCTGACCGACATCAACATTGAAGGTGCGCGCTGGATCTGGCCCAGCTACTATCGGCGTCGCATCGCCCTCAGTGCCGGACCGCCGGTCAATGTCTATACGCTCCAGGAACGGTTGCAACTGTTGCAGCAAGACCCGCGGGTGGAGCGGCTCAATGCCGAACTTCGCCGGGGCATCTCGCCGGGCCGCAATGAACTGAACGTGCGGGTGGCGGAAGCCCGGCCGTTCAAAGCCTGGATCGAGTTCAACAACCACCAATCACCGGCCGTCCGGGCGGAACGCTGGATGGCCACCCTCGCGCACGAGAGTCTCACGGGTAACGGAGACCGGCTCCAAGTCAGCTACGGTCAATCGATTCCCATGAACAACACCACCGGCGTCCTGCCCTTGATCAACGTTTCCTATGTGCTCCCGATCACCGCCTACGATACGACCCTGGCGGTCGGCTATCGCCGCTCCGACTTCGAGGTAGTGACTCAACCGTTCCGGACCCTGGGGATCGAAGGCCATACGGAAATCTTCAGCGTCACGCTGCAACAGCCGGTCTATCGCAGCCTCACACAGCAAGTGAATGTCGGCGTGCAGGGCGAGTATCTCTACAATAAGAATCTGCTGCTCGGCCAACCGTTCGACTTCTTCGCCGGCTACCACAACGGGGTCGCCAACATCGCCGCGCTGCGCTTCCTTCAAGATTGGACCTATCGGAACCAGGACACGATCGTCGGGGTCCGGTCACGTTTCTCCGTCGGCTTGGACGTGCTGGATGCAACGACTAATTCCGGCCCGGTGGCCGACGGCCGATACTTTTCCTGGGTCGGACAAGTGCAGGGATTGCGGCGGTTCGAACAATATGCCGGCACGCAGGTGCTGGGCCGGATCGATCTGCAGTTGACCAATGACCGTCTGTTCCCGCTCGAACAGATTCCCGTCGGCGGACGCCACAGCGTGCGAGGCTATCGTGAGCTCAGCCTGCTGCGGGACAACGCGTTTCTCTTCTCGATCGAGCCGCGCCTTCCGGTCGCCCGCTGGTTATTCGGAACCAGGGAGGACTTGCTCCAGGTGGCTCCCTTCTTCGATTATGCGAGAGCCTGGTCCGCCAAGGACTCGACGGAGGCTCCCAAGAGTTTGATGAGCGTGGGCGTGGGGCTCCGAACCGCCTTCCTGCCCAAGAATCAAGGGTACTTTGAACTCTATTGGGGATACCGGTTGCGGGGAGCGGGAACGAACGATCCCCCCTATAGCACCACCGGCAACATGCAAGATCACGGAATCCACTTGCAAGTGGTCCTACAACCTTTCTAACGGGATGGAGAAACGGCTATGACGCACCACCTTTCGCCTTCTCCTGTCACCTCCGCTGGACCTGTTTGTCATCCCGGAAGGCAAGCCTGGGCTGCCGCCATCGGGATTGCCATTATTGCCCTCTGTCTCCCGTTGCTGATTTCTCCTTCCGCGCCGGCTCATATGACCGGGGCCGACCCGGCGTTTCCTCACGGCTCCCTCCTGCAAGAAGGACATGAGGCGTTCACCCGTGGCGCCTTCGAACAGGCGGCCGACGTCTGGCACCGGGCCGTCCGGGCCTCCCAGGAGGCCGGTCATGTGGCGGAAGAAATCGACGCCCGTCTGGCACTGGCACAGGCCTATGTCTCGCTCGGATTTCATACCCGTGCCGCACAGACCCTCGATGTGGCCGTCGTGCTCGCCCAGGGAAGCAAAGACCGGGCACGCCAAGCCGCGGCCATGGAATCACTTGCCCAGGCCTATCTCGCCGGCGGACGTCCTGACGCCGCGTTGGAGACCCTGCACCAGGCCCAACCGCTCGCGCATGACGCGGGTGACCTGCGCCGCGTCGCCTCGATCGTCCATTCGCTTGCATCCGTCCGGAGCGCGCTGAAACAGGACCAGGAGGCGTCGGCCTCGTATGCGGAGGCACGGCGCCTTTCGGCCTCCGCACAGGCCGACACTCTGCTCGCCGCGTCGACCATCAACGGCGGCAAAGTCGCCCTGCGGCTGGGAGCCTGGGGAGAGGCTCGAACGTTATTCGATGAGGGGCTGAAGTTGGTCCATGGCTTTCCTGACTCACACGACAAGGCCTACGACCTGATTTCCATCGGGTTGGGACTCGAACAGCTTCAAGCCCACCTCCCGGATACGGGACGCCGATTGCATGTGCAGGCGGCCGAGGTGCTCGAAACAGCCGGTCGCGTGGCCACCGCGGTCGGCGACGTGCGCGCCGCCTCCTATGCCTTGGGTCATCGCGGCCATTTGTACGAACTGGACCGGCGCTATGATGAAACCCTGTTGCTCACCAGACTGGCCATCAACTATGCCCAGCAGGTACATGCCCCGGAATCCTTGTATCAATGGGAGTGGCAACTGGGCCGTGTCCTCAAGGCTCAGGACAAGATCGATCAGGCGATCCTGTCCTACCAGCGCGCCGCCGAGCTCGTGCAGACCTTGCGCCCTGAAATGGCCGCGAGCACCGCGCTGGCCGGAGCCTCGTTCAGGGAGGCGAGCGGTCGTCTCTACTTCGAACTGGCGGACCTGCTGCTCCGGCGATCCGGCGCCACCGCCTCACGGGCGGAAGCTCAGCCGTATCTGATCAATGCGCGCGAAGCCATCGAGTTGTTCAAGACCGCAGAACTGCGCGATTATTTTGCGGACGAGTGTGTGGATGCGTTTCAAAACCACCAAACGAAGCTGGAAGATGTCTCGCGTCAGGCAGCCATTCTCTATCCCATCATCCTGCCGGACCGGACGGAACTGTTGGTCAGTCTGCCGGACGGCATGCACCGTGTCACGGTCGCCATCAAGCAGGAGGACCTCAAGGAAGAAGCCATGGGCTTCCGGCGAGCCCTGCAAAAGGAAACAACCCGTGAATATCTCCGGAAGGGCCAGCGCCTCTACGACCTCCTGCTGCGTCCGCTCGAAGCGGAATTTTCGAAATTCGACATCAACACGCTGGTGGTCGTGCCGGACGGCCCGCTCCGCACAATCCCTTTCTCCGCCCTGCACGACGGCAAACAGTTTCTCATCGCCAAATACGCGTTGGCCACGACGCCGGGGTTGAACCTGACCGATCCCAAGCCGCTCGGCCGTGAGCGGATCGAGGTACTTTCCGCCGGCATCACGGAAGGCGTGCAAGGGTTCTCCCCGCTCCCGAACACGGCGGGCGAACTGGAGGCGATCGGCGGCCTCTACAAGACCCATCGCCTCTTGAACGAGGAGTTCCGCGTGCCGGCGCTTGAACAGGAAATGAAAACCAAGCCGGCCACGATCATGCATATCGCCTCCCACGGCAAATTCGAGCGGGATGTCAAGAACAGCTTCCTGTTGGCGTTTGATGAAAAGCTGACGATGGACCGGCTGAGTCAAATCGTGGGACTGTCCCGGTTCAGGGACCAGCCGCTCGAACTGTTGAGTCTCAGCGCCTGCCAAACCGCCGCGGGCGACGATCGCGCGGCGCTCGGCCTCGCGGGGATCGCGATCAAAGCCGGCGCCCGCAGCGCCCTCGCGACGCTGTGGTTCGTCAACGACGAAGCCTCCTCGGCGTTGGTCGTCGAGTTTTACCGGCAATTAAAAAACTCCTCGCTCTCCAAGGCGCAGGCCCTCAGACAAGCGCAGCTGACATTGATGGAGAATCCGGATTTCCAGCACCCCATCTATTGGGCGCCGTTCCTGCTGCTGAACAACTGGCTCTAGGGCGTGAAGCGTATCTCGTAAAGCGTGAAGCGTCGTCCGTTTCCCTGATCCTGAGTTTCAGATTTCATGTTTAACCTTTCACGTTAAGCTGAAACTAAAAACCTGAAACATGAAACTTGGAACCTGAAACTCTTGTGACATCGTTGGCCTCAACGCTTCACACTTCACGTTTCACGCTTCACGAGATTCGCCGCCTAAGCATTTTTCTGACGAATCGTCATGAATAATGTGCGGCATTAAGCTACACTACGGCGCTCCGGCACCCCATGCAATGAGCGGGGGCACCGGGTTTGGACTGATCGCTGTCATCCCATGCGCGGTATTCTGAACTCCGTCTATGCATCCATTGCGATACGGCTTGTCACCGGCCTGCTGTGCGGGTTGGTCATCATCGGGATCCGCAGCACCGGCCTGCTCCAACAACTGGAACTCAATACCTACGATTGGCTGCTCCGCTCACGCCCGGCCCAGACGCTCAGTGCGCCGCGCATCGCCTATATCACGATCTCCGAGGAAGACATTCGCCGACAGGGACGGTGGCCGATTACGGATAAGACCCTCGTGCAAGCTCTCCGTCTCCTGCTCAGCTACCAGCCACGAGCCATCGGAGTGGACTTCTATCGCGACATCGAAGTGCCTCCCGGGCATAAGGAACTGATCGCACTGCTTCCCAAACATCCCCGAATCATCATGATCTCCCAGCTGGGTGGCGGAACGGTGGCCCGCATCCCGCCTCCGGCGGTGCTCCAAGGCAGCCAGCAGGTGGGGTTCAACGATATCCTCGTCGATCCCGACGGGCTGATCCGCCGAGCGCTGCTCTTTCAAGACGACGGTGACGACGTCGCGACCGCCTTTGCACTCAAACTGGCCACACTGTATCTGGCCCAGGACGGTATCGCGCCGGAACAGGATCCGGTCATGCCGGAATGGATTCGCCTGGGACGAACAACCCTGCCGCCGTTCGCTTCCTCGGACGGAGGCTATGTGAATGCGGATGATGCCGGCTACCAGATCCTCCTGGACTTCGGCGCGGCAAGCCAGGCGCTCGAAACATTTTCATTGACGGACCTGCTGGAGGGGCGGATCGACAAACGCGCTCTGGCCGACCGCATCGTCATGATCGGTGTGACGGCGGAGAGCGTGCCGGATGTGTTCCAGATCCCGGTCCCCTATGGAACACAGGGCCGTGACCAATTCCCCGGTGTCTTCCTGCACGGCATCATCACGGAGCAACTGCTTGCCGCCGCCATCGACGACCGGCGCCCCCTCCGTATGATGAGCGAAAGCCAAGAGATTGCCTGGACACTGGTCTGGGGAATGCTGGGAGGAGTGCTCGGAGGCTGGACACGATCCATCTGGCGTTTTTCTCTCATGACGCTCGCGGGCCTTCTGCTGATCACCCTGTCGGCCGTGCTGCTCTTCTTCTCGAGCTGGTGGGTGCCGGAAATCCCGCCTGCCTTCACCTGGTTTCTCGCCGTCGCGGTCGGCGTGGCCTCGACATTGGCACGGGAACAAAAGGACCGGACCGTGCTGATGCAACTCTTTTCCCAACACGTCTCGCGCGAGGTGGCCGACAAGATCTGGCAGGAACGGGACCAAGTACTGGAAGGCGGACTCCCGCAACCTCTTGAGCTCACGGCCACCGTGTTATTTTCAGACTTCAAAGGGTTTACCAGCGTCTCGGAAACGATGTCCCCCAAGGACTTGATGAGCTGGCTCAATGCTTACCTGGATGCCATGACGCAGGTCATCATCAACCACGGCGGTGTGATCGACGACTATGCCGGTGACGCCATCAAGGCCGATTTCGGCGTCCCGCTCAAACGCGAGACGAACGAGGAGGTGGCGAGAGATGCCATCAACGCGGTGACCTGTGCATTGGCGATGGAACAGGCCATGCTCACATTGAATGAGGCGCATGTCCGGAAGGGCCTTCCCACGGTGGGCATGCGGATCGGCATCCATACAGGACCGTTGGTCGCCGGATGTTTAGGGAGCGCGCAACGCATGAAGTACACCACCATCGGTGACACGGTCAACACCGCCGCGCATCTGGAAAATTTCGGGAGAGGAACGATCGCGGAACCGCAGGGCCGTCGCCCCTGCCGGATCCTCATCAGCGAGGTCACGGCTCAGCTGCTCGACAACCGCTTTCAATTGGAAGGGATCGGCGAAGTGGCGTTGAAAGGTAAAGCTCAGGCCCTGTCGGCATTCCGTGTCGTCCCGCCGGACGTGGAGCGTCGCACCTTGGGGAGTTAGAGGCTAGAAGTTGGAGGTGTGAGGTGCCTGCTTTCAACGTCCAACCTCACAGGTCCCGCTCAAGTCGTTTCACGCTTCACGAGGCCGGGTTTCACGTTTAAGGTTTCAGATTTCATGCTGTTAAAGAACTTGGAACATGAAACCTGAAATATGAAACTTGGAACCGTCGGCGGCAGTTTTCAGTGTTTGCGCATATTCTGGATACTTGACGCGACATCCCCGAGTCCGCCCTGTTCGAGCAAAGCCGTCTGCAGCTGAGGCAAGTCCGTATCAGCCGGATTGGCCTGCATCAAATCGGAAATGGCCATGAGCGCATCGTACCAGACGCCTGCTTCGGCATAACGCTTGGGAGCATCCGCTTTAGTCGGCTCACCCGATAAGGGCTGTTCCAGTTTGTCACGAGTGACCCGTTCTATGGCCCCCTTGGCCACAACATTGGCGGACGGCTCGTCGGGATCCATGACCAGCGACACTGACCAGTGATACCGTTCTCCAGGGACTAATTTCGCCTTGTAGTCGGCAAGCCGGATCTGCTGCACCCCGCCTCTGGCCGGGCTTGGAAGTTTCGTTTCGATGACCGGGGCATCGGCGTTGTCGGCGATGAGGGTGAATTCATAGACGAGATTGTGGTTGGTCGGGGTGAACCAAAACAAAACCGGCTGCTCCTGAAGCGTGAACCCGACATGGTCGGGGGCCAAGAGGCTGATCATAGGAAGACTCTTGTTCGTCCCGCGCGTTCCCCCACCCCTCCTGAGCCCGGCAGCCGGAGCTCCTTTCCTCGGTGGGACATACATGATAGGTTTCGCCGTGGAATCGGACTTCGCTTGAGATGCTGTTGCTTGAGTGGTTTTTCCTTGTCCTTCCGCCGCTATGGAACCCCAGGGGAACGGGAACACCAGTCCCATTGCCGCACCGACGATGATCATGAAGCGTTTCATCATGATCGCTCCTTTCTATAGCTCCCGCTGAGCCGACACAGTATGGCCTTGCCACATCAAATACAGATCTTCATCCGCAAGGGATTTCCGAGAGTTATCCCTTGCTCTGAGTGGCGCTTTTTTCTTATCGCTACCTGATGATACGAAGGTACACATGTTTGGATACATAATGTACACGCATCTCCTCCGCAATTCCACACATTCCGCGTGGAGTCACACAGCACCTCACAGACACAAGATCGGTGATTGTCGAGATCTATTTTATTAATTAGGAAGCATAATTCATTCCTCGATTGCCGCTCCTCCACAGCTGATTCGGATGCAATCTTAGAATGTATTACTTATCAGCAGCTTATGAAAGCCGAAGGAGAAGCGTCGGGTTGAGTGAATCATATTACCCGTCTAGCCGGTTACCAACTGTATCCTATTCGATTCTGTATCTTATTCGATTCATCATGGCTGGAGGCCGGATAGCGGTGGAAGCCGGAAGCTTGGCTGAGGAGCAATTCCCTCTTGCGGGCAAGGCGACATTCCTTGATAATGCCCCCACGATGGGTACGACGGCGAGACCCCGTTCTCTTGCAGGCAAGTTGGAATTTCGGCTGATCTCCATCGGAATGTCCGTATTTGCCTACCTGCTCGAAAAAATGATCCTCCGGTCAGCTAAGGGCGGCAGAACCAACCCGTGAGGGTGGCATTGTGAAGCGTTGTGCGTGAAGCGTATTTCGTTTTCGGATCAGGACGTTTCACACTTCACGTACGACGCGTTACGTTTCAGAGAAACTTACCGATCCGTTAACGCCGGCTGGTGAGATCCAGCACCAACCCGATAATCAGCAGTCCGGCGACGATCCCGAATGAGACCGAGACCCAATTGGCGGCCGTCGCCGAGGTTGCCGTCAGCCCGCTGGCAAGAATACTCGCGGCGGCGGTCAACCCCACGGCAAGACGCCGCCCTGTGCGGCGCACCGTATCCTCCAGGGAATTCGCCTTGAAATTGACGACCAACTTCTGGCCTGGGCGGGCGCCGATGAGGTGTTCAATCGCTTCGACGGCCCGCTCGGCGCGGACTTTCAACTTCTGCGACTGATACACCAGGGCTTTCGGATCCAGGGCGGCCCCCATCCGTTTCATCATCAATCGCATCAAAAACTGGCCCGCGACACGGTACGGATCAAGCGTGGGATCAAGCTGCGCGGTCGCGAGCTGCACTTGCGCAAGCGCCTTGGCCGCAAGGGTCAATGAGGCCGGCAGCGGAACACCGTGTCGAACCCCGATCCCGCTCATTTCCTGGAGCAGCGGTCCGATCTGCATGTCGGCCAGGGCCGCCGTACGGTATTTTGAGATCATTTCGCCGATGTCGCTCTGAAACCGGGGTACATCCAGATCGCTCCGGTCAAGCGATCCGGCCATCATGAGGATCACGTCGCTCAGGAAGACCGTATCTTCTTTCCACAGGGCCATCAGCAACAATAAGAGATGCTCGCGCACATTGGCATCCACCGCCCCGACCATGCCGAAATCCAGAAGGTAGATACGGTCCTTCCACCACATGAGATTGCCGGGGTGAGGATCCGCATGAAAAAACCCTTCGACGATGATTTGTTTGTAGAAACTTTCCAGGAGCTGACGGGCGGCCTCGACGCGTTCCGGACCTTCCTGTGCCTGGGCGATCTTGCCCCCCTGAATCTCTTCCATCACCAATAATCGGCCGGTCGACAAGTCCCGGTACACGGACGGAACCGCCAACCGGTCATAGTCCGCGAGCACCGTCTGCATCCGTCCGATGTTCTCGATTTCCTGGCGGAAGTCGAGCTCGCGCTGAAGGGACGTGGAGAGGTGTTTGAACACGGCCTCCATATTGACCACTTGGTTGAGCGCGGGACGCTTGCCCACCTTCTCGGCAAAGACCTCCAGGAGGGCCAGGTCCTGCTCAATTTCCGCCCGCGCCGTGGGCCGCTGAATCTTGACGACCACCCGGTCGCCGTTTTCGAGCGTGGCCCGATGCACCTGCGCGATGGTCCCGGCCGCGAGCGGTTTGGGATCAATCGACTCGAACACATCCTCCCACGGCACCCGCAATTCCTGTTCGGCTACCCGAACGACTTCGCTCTCGGACATCGGCGGCACGTGACTCTGCAACATGGCAAGCTCTTCGATGTATTCCGCCGGAAGCAGATCGGGGCGAGTCGACAGCACCTGCCCCAGCTTCGAGAAGGTGGGACCCAGTTCTTCCAGCGCTGAGCGGAGACGCTTGGCCTGCTGGCGGCGTGTGGCGATGTCCGATGCGGCAGGTTTGCTCAACAGTTCCTGTATGCCATGCTTGGCCATCACGGTGGCGATTTTCACGGCTCGCGCTCCCATGTGAGGCTCGGAAACGGGAGCCTCGGCCTGGGAAGACGAGACCGGCGCAGCTGATGCCTGGTACCCGTCGGCCAGCAACTGCGTATTCACGATGATCACGGTGCAACGGGAATTGTGACTGATCCGGTTCGGAACATTGCCGAGCAAAAACTCTTTTCTCCCCGCCATGCCCGAATTGCCCACCACCAGGACATCGACGGCTTCCTGCTCGGCGGCGCGGACGATGGCCAACGCCGGGTCATCATCCATGACGACGAGCGCATGGCCCCGCTCCCCGACCAGCTGCCGGACGAAATCCGCCAGTTCATGCTTCGCGGCCGCCGCTTGCGTGTGCTCCGCCGTACCAAATTCGGTAGCGGAGGGATGCTGCGGCAGGATGACCTGCACCACGAACAGGTCCGCACCGTAGCGATCCGCGAATTGGGCGGCCCAACGGACCGCCTGATCCGCTGTTTTGGTGCGGTCGGTGCCGACCATGACACGCCCGATGGTGTGGTGCTGCGACTGATCGTTCATAGAATAACCCTTATTGATAATGCCTACATCGAACCTGCGAAGAACAATTTCCCGTGGAGTATGACGAGAACCTTCCTCAAAATCAAACAGCGATTTCTACGAGTCCGAGGGCTCGAAAAATGGTCGACCTCCATGATAGAAGGATCCCGATCCATGCACTTCGACATCACCACAGCCATCGGTTTTCTCGGCGGTGCGTTTTATCTCGCCAGTCACTACCAGAAAGACATGGTGTCGCTGCGCGTCCTGGCCCTGGCCAGCAATGTGCTCTCCCTCATCTTCGGGCTCCTGCACTCGCACTTCGACATGATGAAGATGGTGGAGCTGCCGGAGAATATCCTGAACGCGATCCTGCTCCCGGTGAATGCCAAACGGCTGAGCGAAATTCTCCGGCTGACGAAGCAAATCGAACAGGCCACCGTGGAATCGCCGATTTCGGAATGGCTGTTGCCGCACATGCATCTCAAGAAACACCGGGCCGGAGACGTGCTCTTCAAGAAAGGGGACAAGGCTCACGAAATCGTCTACGTGGCCGCCGGACGGCTCAAGCTGCAGGAAGTCAACCACTTCATCGAGCCCGGCGAGTTGATCGGCGAGATCGGACTCTTCTCAGGCGAGAAGGTGCGCACTATGACCGTGCTCTGCGAGACGGACTGCGAACTCTACAAGATGACCGATGAAATGATCTATCACCTGTACTATCAGAATCCAAAGCTCGGCTTCTTTTTCATGCGGCTGATCGTCGAGCGGCTGCTGCGGGACATCCGGCGTCACACGAGCGGGTCGGAAACGTAACTGATATCCGGACTGCGTATCTCGTGAAGCGTGAGACGATCACGGATGGAGACCTGAGGTTGGAAGTTGGAGGCCCGAGGCGCAAGAGACACACCTCTCACCTCCTACCTTAATCCTCTCATTCCCCGACGTGCGACGCTTCACACTTCACGGCTTTTGGACACTTCGCTCATCCGATGGCCCCTTGTACCAATTGGTTCACCCCCGGGGTGGCAATTCGTACGGGCCTGACGCCTGCCATCCCCGGTATCGTCACTATCTGACACAAACACACCATAACGCAGGGTTTTGATCCGGTCTGCCAAGGTAAGCTGGTTGTACGCCGCTAGCATATGGGTTGCATAAACCCGTAATTCCTACGCGAGGTTACAGCCATCCTGAGAGGGACCCATCACCATGACTGACGTTTACAAATCAACGGTTCTCAGCCTCTTGATGACCTTGGCCGTACTCCCCCTCTGGCAGACCACAGAAGCAGCCGACACTGTGCGTGGACGCCACAGCCTGATCCACCGCCCACAGATCCACCAGGCTCCTGCCCTGAGGCCGGCCCCTTCGGCGCCCCAGCCTCAACTCCCGTCGTCTTCCCCTTCCCTCGCGACGCCTTCACGGCCCGTTCAACGAAAAATCGTGAAGCGACCCGCTGCGCCTGCATCATCCCTTGCGGTGGTCGACCCGACGGCGCCGGGAGCGCCAGACAATTCAGCACGCATGAGTTCGCCGCCGCCACCCCCTCAATCCGATATTCCCGACGACGACCAGCCAGAACCGGATCTGTTACCTCCGCCGGAACCGCAAGAATCATCCGACAACCAATAGATGTAGATCGTGCTCCTCGTGAAGCGTGTATAGCGGGACGCGTGAGGTTGGAAGTTGGAGGCAGACGTCCCAGCCCTCCAACCTCTGGCCTCTAACTCCCCAAGGCGCGACGCTTCACGAATTGTTGCCGCGTCGCAGACGCATGTATGAGTAAGAGCCTGTCCAAGATCCGAGTTTCGTTTGTCCATCAGTCAAGAATCCGTATACTACAACGGGAAGAATAGAGGAGGCTGAGTGCGATGCCCAAGATCGATGAACTCTTCCGCATGATGATCGAGCATGGAGCCTCGGACCTGCATCTGATTGCAGGACAAGCCCCCGCCTTTCGCATCCACGGTGAACTGGAACGTCTGCCGGGAAACGCGATCCTCGACAATCAAGGCCTTCATGACCTCCTCTATGAGATCACGCCGGGCCCGAAGAAGGAAGTGTTCGAATCGACGGGTGACGTGGACTTCGGCTATGAGATTCCCGGAGTCGCCCGCTTCCGCTCAAATTTTTTCAACCATAAGCACGGGGTCGGAGCCGTCTTCCGGAAGATTCCGACCACTATCGTCTCCGCCGAAGAGCTCGCGCTGCCACCGGTATTGACCCGCGCGGCCATGTTGCGGAAAGGACTGGTACTGGTCACCGGCCCCACCGGCAGTGGAAAGTCCACGACGCTGGCCGCCATGGTCGACTATGCGAACCGCCACCGGAAGGATCACATTCTCACCGTCGAGGACCCGATCGAGTTCGTCCACCAAAGCAAGAACTGCATCGTCAATCACCGTGAAGTCGGCCTGCACACCGTCACGTTTGGATCCGCCCTGCGGGGAGCCCTTCGGGAGGATCCCGATATCATCCTCGTCGGGGAAAGGCGGGACCTCGAGACGATCGCCTTGGCCGTCGAGGCGGCAGCAACCGGACACCTGGTGTTCGGCACGCTCCATACCGAGAACGCCGCCAAGACGGTAGACCGCATCATTGAAGTGTTTCCGGCCTCCGAACAGCCGCAGATCCGGAACACCCTGTCCACGGCCCTGCGCGTCATCGTGGCACAGAACCTCTTCAAGCGGATCGATCAAAAGGGTCGCTGTGCGGCCCTGGAGATTTTGGTGTGCACCCCGGCTGTCGGCAATCTCATCCGGGACGCAAAGACCTTTCAGATCGCGTCTCAGATGCAGACGGGAAAGAATATCGGCATGCAGACGCTGGATGATGCCATTCAGGATCTCCTCACAAAGAAGTGGATCTCCCCCGAAGAGGCCTATGACAAAGCGATCGATAAGAATCGCTTCGCCAAATTCCTCAAAACCCCACCGGATGCGCTCCAGTAGGCCTACGGCGTCGCAGCCAAGGATTTTACAGGAGAGTTTCACGTTTCAGGTTCAACGTTTCAAGTTCAGCGGAAACCAAAGACCTGAAACATGAAACGCACACCGTGAAGCGTGAAACGGGTACAGCTGGAAGCTTGAGGTTGGAAGTCGGAGGCAGCCGACTCGGCCCTCCAACCTCTGACCTCCAACTCCTCCCCTGTACGACGCTTCACGACTGTTGGGCACTTCCCCCTTCAGGGCCGCTGAATTTCTTGGAGTGTGAACTGTTTCGGGAGAAGTACCGGCAGGATGACCCCTATCGGATCACCGCGCTTGATGGTCGTTGGCTTATGCAGTTGTAACAGAAAATTGGCCGTGAAGGCCTCATAGTCGGGCAACCAGGCGTACTGGTTCGGCGTGCGCTTATACTCCTGCGTTTTGATCCCTTCCCAAACTGAAAACGTCCGGTCCGGGTGGTGATAGAAATGGTTGGGCAGATCTTTCATCATCAACCCGACATGCTTGGGATAGTACAGGCGGACTCCGCAGCACAGCTTGGGATAGCCGCTGTTCAGAATCAAATCGACATACATCCCGGTAAAGCTCTTGTACCCCAGTAACCGCTCTTCCGGCAGAATCGGCGGCGACTGCCACTGCACTCCGGACGCCGTGCGCCGCAGCCTCACATCGACCGGACAGCGGATCAGCCAGCCATAGCTCCCCACCGTCCTGACCGGTCCGCAGTCATCCGGCAACACTTTATATCCGCTCGCAGCCAATGCCCGCTGTTCCTCCAGCGTCATGTTGCTCAACATGGGCCGATGCGGATGAAAATCCAGCTTCAGCCGCTCGGGCGGAAACGCGGTGGAATATTCCCGTTCCCAGTAAATGACGATCTGCTCGGATGCATCATCCGGAGCCGGCGACTCTGACGATTCCTCTTCCATGGACTATGACAGTAATCGATGAGGGTAGGTTGGTACAAGAGGCGAGAAGCGAACGAATACGAGGTGTCCTATCTCCACAGAACGCAAACAACTCACCGGGACGTGACAGTAAAGGTATCACCCGCGATGATGATCCCCTCGGTCCCGTCAGCCAGCTTCACCTTGAATCCGTCACGATCCTGGCCATGATACACCCCAATGGCCTTGGCCGTCTCCCCGGACTTGAGCGTCGCGATGACCTTCCCCGGCTGAATATTCGTGCTCGGGTCAGAAGCAGTAGCGGCTTGGGTGATAGCATGGACTTCCGTCGGCTTCTCGATCACAAGAATATTCTCTTTCTCACTGCAGCCGGCGAACAGCAGAGCGCAAAGGACGAGGCATGCGCACACATGGAGATGAGTACAAGACTTTCCAATGACAATTCTCGGCCACATATTTTCGGGTCTCACTGTTTTCCGAGAATGACATTCCCCCAAGCAGGATGCTCTTGAGAAGCCTCTCCACTCCTTTTATGGATGTACGACGCGTAAACCGAGATGCATTTCAAATGGATCGTAGTCTCGATCATTGTGAAGTAAGGAATGGCCCTCAACGAGGCAGAATGTTGCAATGAGACAATCAATCGTTTTTCGAACGGTCCTTCCTGCAGCACGAAGTCGGCGATAGTTTGTCGCGGCCTCAACCGCAAGCTCAATAGTCCCCGTCTCGTAAACTTCAAACCGCTGCAATTCTGTGCGAATAGCATCAAACCGAGCGTCTGCTCCGACTCCCTGGAGCACCTCGCACAGAATCAGATCCGTCAGACCAAGTCGTTCGGCCGAAAGATGTGCGTCAAGCCATTCAGCATGAGGAGAAGATGTCCCTCGCAGATAATCCACCCAGACCGTCGTATCGACGATGATCACGAGGCAGCCTTCATGCGGCTCTCACGCATCCCGCTGAGATCACCCTCCCACGCGATCTTTCCCCGCAATCGACGAATACCCTCTTGTCCCTTGATCTTGATGAGCAACCGGAGTCCTTCCTCGACCACCGCCTTCTTGGTCGAGAGCCCCGTAGCTTTCATCGCCTGCCGCATGAGGCCATTATCAATGACAATATTCGTCCGCATGACACCTCCGAGAGAGAATGTGTACAAACATTTCTATCATACACATTCAGCGCACGAGAAACAACAATGGTGTACAGAAACGTTGCATACCATCATGCATTGTAAAAAAAGCTTCTCCTCGGCCGCCCTTACTCCCGGTCCAGAGAGTACCTGCCGGCGTCAACCACTCGTGACAGTCAGACAAAGGGCTAGCGTACGACAGGAGCCTACGCGGCGCAAACAGCAACGTCCTGCCACATGCAGGTGAATACATGAACTGCCTACGGCTCTCCCCTACGGTATGTCCTGATTTCTGGAATGAACCCTGCCATTGCCAGTGAATCCAATTCGATACTGAATCTATTTAGATACATCTTGTGATGTCCACAGCTTTGAGAGCCAGACGATCCGCGGAGACACCATTCCGTCTACTCACGTTCGAGCCTATCGCACGCACTGATCGAGCCACAAGGACTGGGGTGGTCGTATCATAACTTCTCATCGGCGCTCACGATTCACCACCATTCTCAGCTGGACTGATTCAGACGAGCCTTCCTGACGAGGAGGTCCCATGGTCACCGATGTGTACGCTGCGCAGGATCTCACCTCTATGGCACAAGGATTGCCCTATTTGCGTATTTTCTACATATCATGCGCGACGATGGAGCAAGGACGCTGATGTCCATCAAACACCCCACCTCGCCCAATGGTGCCAGGGAACTTGAGTCGGCCGCTGCACGCGTCACTCAATCGGCCGGCTCCCCAACCATGCCGCCCAACGGGGTCATGCAACACAAGCATTCATTTCATTCTCACTCAGTCGATCATTGAGGAGGACAAGCCATGTCGACATCCGCCGTGAAAGAGATCGCCTTCATCGACCGCGCCATCACCGACCTGGACTCCTTTCTCGCCGGTCTTCGGCCCGACGTTGAGCCGATTGTCCTCAACCCTCACGAAAGCGCCCCGTCGCAAATCGCCAAGGCCCTCTGTGGGCGTTCGGCGCTGACTGCCGTCCATATCGTGGCCCACGGCCAAGCTGGCCAAGTGAGCTTCGAGTCAGGACCGCTGTCGCTGGAAACTATGAGCGACCACGCCGACGAACTCGCGTCGATCGGGCAGGCACTGGGCGATGATGGCGACCTGCTCTTATGGACCTGCCGTACAGCCCAGGGTGAGCGTGGTCAGCTGTTCGTCGAGGCGCTGTCGCATGTGAGCGGCGCGGCGGTGGCGGCATCGACGAAACTCGTTGGTGCGCACGACAAAGGTGGATGGTGGGAACTCGATGCGCAAGTCAGCATGCGGAAGACACTCGTGCCACTCACCGCAGCAGGGCAGATGAACTATGCTGGTGTGATGGCGACCTTTAACGGCACGAACGGTGACGACACGGCCGATGCAATAAACGGGACCCTCACAGGATTCGTCGGTGGCACGGTCGGCGAATTACAAGATGCCATTGGCGATACATTTAACGCGCAAGGGGGGGCCGACACCATCGTGGCCGGCTCTGGCAACGACATCATCGACGCTGGAAGCGGCGACGACACGATCAACGCCGGAGACGGCAACGACACCATCATTAACTTTAATGGAGCGGACAGCCTCGATGGGGGCGCGGGTACAGAAGATACCCTGGTGTTGACCGGGGGCACCCCCACGGATCTGAACAGCGCCAGCGATGCCCGACTGACGAATATGGAATTCATCAATATTACCAGCGGCACCCTCAGCCTGGCCACTCAGACCGAGGGCTTTA
>CAADGK010000040.1 GCA_900696515.1 uncultured Nitrosospira sp.
ACGCGGCGATCAATCCCGGCAATTCCGGTGGAGCCCTAGTAAACCTCAAGGGTGAGCTAATCGGCATTAATAGCGCGATTTTTTCTCGGAACGGTGGGTTCATGGGCATCGGCTTTGCCATCCCCAGCAACATGGCCAAGAGCGTGATGCAGAGCCTGATCAAGCACGGCAAGGTCATCCGTGGATGGTTAGGCGTATCGATTCAGGATGTCACGCCAGACCTCGCAAAGGAATTCGGCGCAACCGAGAACACAGGGGCGCTCGTGGGTGATGTCCTGGAAGATAGTCCAGCGTCGAAAGCCAAGCTCGAGCGGGGAGACATCATGACGGCGTATAACGGAGTCCCCGTGCGAGACTCGAATCACCTCCGTGGGTTGGTGGCCGAGACTCCGCCCGGTACGACAGCGCGCCTGTCTGTCTTGCGCGACAAGAAGCCCTTGGATCTCACCATCACCATCGGTGAGCTACCCAAGGAATTGGCTAAGGCCAGCCGCGACGGCAGCGGAAAGGGGGACCATGCGCTCGCGGGCCTGACCGTGGAAAATGCTCGTCAGTCTGGCCGCTCGAAGGCATCCTCCGGCGTCGTTGTGACGGATATTGAACCTGAGAGCTCGGCCGAACGAGCAGGACTGCAGAAAGGGGACATCATCCATGAAATCAACCGGAAGCCTATCAAAGACGTGAAAGATTTCGAGCGTCTGACAAGCCAGCTTGCTCCACGGTCACGTGTCTTGCTGTTGGTGAAAAGGGGGAACAGCACTATTTTCTTGTCAATCAGCGGGGAACAGTGACAGAAAGCATCACTAGATTGGAGAGGTTGCATGATCGAGGTCAGTCATCTGACACGTCGCTATGGCGAGCTAACGGCCGTTGATGACGTGAGTTTTGTGATCGGTCGTGGGGAAGTGGTCGGTCTCTTAGGGCACAATGGTGCCGGAAAGACCACCATCATGAAGATGATGACCGGCTTTCTGGAGCCAAGCGGCGGCACCATTCGCGTCGATGGGCTGGAGATCGGCCGGGACACTCCGGCGATCCAGACACGTCTTGGCTACCTTCCTGAAAATTGTCCGGTCTGGCCGGACATGACGGTGATTGACTACTTGGATTACCAGGCGGCGCTCCACGGGGTGTCTAAGGAACGTCGACCACGTGCGATCGCCCAAGCGATACGTCGCACGGCCCTCTCCGAGAAGGCAACCAGGCCCATCCACACGCTCTCGCGCGGTTACCGGCAGCGCGTCGGCGTCGCCCAGGCCATCTTGCATGAACCAGACATCATTATTCTTGATGAACCCACAAACGGTCTCGATCCTACCCAGATCCGCCATATGCGAGACCTGGTCCGCGAGTTAGCCACGAAAGCCACAGTCATCGTCTCCACGCATATTTTGCAGGAAGTGCAGGCCATCTGCGAGCGTGTGCTGATCCTTCGTGCTGGGCGGTTGGTCATCGATTCACGACTTGAAAACCTCCAACTGAGTCACGCCCTGCTCGTTACCGTGGAGGGTGACGCACGCCCCGTGCTTGAGTCATTGCAAGGCGTCGCAAACGTCACCGAGCTGACTGCCGATGAATCACGACGGCAGTATCGGTTGGAGGCCCCTCCGACGGCCGCCCCACGGGTGGCGGCAGCCTTAACCCAGGCAGGGCTGGGAGTCCATGAATTGAAAACGGAGCGCCACGATCTCGAAACCGTCTTCGCCCGTGTGAACGAGGAGGATGGACATGCGTGAATTCCTTCCTGTCATCGGCCGAATCACGAAGAAGGAGTTCCGAGGTTTTTTTTCGACGCCGGCAGCCTATCTGTTCATCGGCGCCTTCCTGACGCTGGTCCTCTTCATGTTCTTTTGGTTGGAGACGTTCTTCGCCCGCAACATCGCGGACGTGCGCCCCCTGTTTGAATGGCTCCCGCTGTTGCTGATCTTCCTCGTGGCGGCCCTGACCATGCGTAGTTGGGCGGAAGAACGGGTTGGTGGTACGCTCGAAAGCCTCCTGACTGCGCCAGTGCGTCCACTCGAACTGGTCTTAGGAAAGTTCTGTGCCTCCTTGCTGTTGGTATCCATCGCGCTGCTGTTGACGCTACCCCTCCCGGTGACGGTTGCACTGCTTGGCCCTCTGGATTGGGGACCAGTGATTGGCGGCTATGTGGCGACTCTGTTCCTCGCCGCAGCCTACGTGGCGATCGGTCTCTACATGAGCGTCCGCACTGATAACTCGATCGTCGCGTTGATCCTCACCTCCGTCGTCTGCGGATTGTTCTACCTGATCGGCGCAGAGACCATCACCACGTTGTTCGGGCACGACGTAGGCAGCTGGCTTGCGCTGCTCGGAACCGGTACGCGCTTCCAGTCAATCAGCCGAGGTGTCCTTGACCTCCGTGACCTCTACTACTACAGCTCGATCGTCGGTGTCTTCCTGACGCTCAACGTGTTCTCGCTCGAACAAATCCGATGGGCAGGGAACCCGGTCAGCCGGAGACATCGCCAATGGGCTTGGGTAGCTGGACTGACGGCGGCGAATTTCATCGCAGGAAATCTCTGGCTTGGGTCCATCACACACGCGCGGGTCGACATAACCCACGGGAATCTCTATTCCCTTTCTCACTCGACGCAACAGCAACTCGCGCAACTGCGTGAACCACTCCTCATTCGCGGCTATTTTTCGGCTAAAACCCATCCATTGTTGGCACCACTTGTCCCGCGCCTCAAGGATCTGCTCCAGGAATATGTTGTGGGATCCGGTGGCCGCGCTCGGGTGGAGATCATTGATCCTACCCGTGACCGCGACGCGGAAGAGGAGGCGGCATCCCGATATGGCGTTCGCCCCGTGCCCTTCCAGACCGCAGATCGATACCAGGCGGCGGTGGTCAGTTCCTACTTTGACCTGGTGATCGCTTACGGGGACCAATATGAACGGTTGGGTTTTCAAGATCTCATCGAAGTGAAAGCGTACAGCGAAGACGATCTAGATGTGGTCCTCAAGGATCCTGAGTACGCGATCACCCGCGCGATCCGCAAGGTAGCAGGTGCGTACCAGGCTGGTGGCAATGCGTTCGACAACCTGACTCGTTCCGTGACGTTTCACGGGTACATCTCGTCTGAAAAGCGATTGCCGAAAGCACTCCGTGAGCTCCGTACCGACTTAGAAGTCCTGCTGAACGAGCTTGAGAAGGAAGCCGGCGAACGACTCACCGTACGATTTGCGGATCCCGACGCCGAGGGTGGTCGGCTCGGCGAAGAGTTGCAGCAAAAGTATGGATTTCGCCCACAAATCGTCAGTCCCCTCGATCCCAAACCATTCTGGTTTTACATGGTCCTGGAAGCGGATGGCGAGGTCGTGCAAGTGCCGCTCCCGACGACCCTGGGTAAGGAAGAACTCAAACGTACTGTGGAGGCAGCCCTCCAGCGGTTGGCGCCCGGTGTGCTCAAGACCGTGGTGGTTGTGAAGCCCCAGCCGACCGGTCCCGGAAGTCCACGATTCTCTGAATTGGAAAAAACCCTCGCCGAAAACGTACGGCTCAAGGAAGCCGACCTGAAGAACGGTCGAGTCCCGACTGAAGCTGATCTACTCTTAGTACTCGCACCCGATCAACTGGATGACAAACAACGCTTTGCCATCGATCAGTTCCTCATGCAGGGCGGCAGCGTGATCGTCACCACCTCCCCCTTCGATGTCCACATGACCGGAACCCTGACGGCAACCAAGAAGACCTCCGGACTTCACGAATGGTTGGCGCACCATGGAATTACGATTGAGGAGACGATGGTCCTTGATCCGCACAACGCGGCCTTGCCGGTTCCAGTGGAACGGCAGCTCGGTGGGATCACCGTGCGCGAGATCCGCATGCTTCCCTATCCGCACTTCCCTGACCTGCGGAATGAAGGGCTGAGTCAGGAGTCTCCCATTACCTCTTCTCTAAATCAATTAACGCTCAACTGGGCTTCACCAGTGACAGTCGATACACGGAAGAATGAGGAACGAACGGTGACGGAGCTCGTACGAAGCTCGGCGATGAGCTGGACATCGGAAAGCCAGAATATTCTGCCCGACTACCGAGGCTATCCCGACACCGGGTTTCCCGTGGGGGACGAACAGGCTAGATCCCTGATGGCTGTTGCCATTGAAGGGAAGTTCGATTCTTTTTACCAAGGGAAAGAGTCTCCGCTCACGTCAACGAACGGCAAGGCCAGCACGGAGCACGAACCTGCCGTGCAAGGAACGGGAATCATCAACCATTCGCCGGATTCGGCACGATTGATACTGGTATCCAGTAATACCTTCGCGTCGGACATGGCGACGGAGCTGGTCTCTCAGGGGCTCAGCACCCGTTACATGAAACCGTTGGCGTTCATCCAAAACGCCATCGACTGGTCCTTGGAGGATCGCAGTCTGCTAGCGTTACGGGGCCGCACGCAGCTGGCTCGTACCCTGGATCCGTTACCACATGGGCGCCAGCAACTCTGGGAGTCGGCGAACTACGGTCTGGCGTTGATCGGCCTCCTGGCGATCTGGATCTGGCGTCGCCGGGTCGCGGTGGCTGATCAACGACGTTATCAGCACGTTCTCAGGGAGGCGTGATTTATGCTAAAGACCGTGCGGTGGCTCGGAGTGCTGTTGGCAGTTCAGATTGTGATGGCCGTGGGAATCAACCTCTCCACGCTCTGGTCATCGGCGCAACCTGGAGCAGCACCGCTGATTGAGGTGGCGCAAAATCAGATCAACCGCGTTGTCCTCGAAGGGCCGGATCAGACCAAAGTCGTCCTCGTCAAAGAAGAGGAGACCTGGCGCCTGCCGGAACTTGAAAAGTTTCCCGCGAACCAACATCGAATGAATACTCTACTAGATAAAGTACTTGGCGCGAACACCGGCGCGCCGATTGCCGTGACGAGCGGAGCCAAAACCCGCTTTAAAGTCAGCGATGAGGCGTTCGAGCGGCGTATGACGTTAGCCCAGAACGACACGACGTTGGCAACCCTATATCTGGGTTCTTCACCAGGGCCTCGCCGGAGCTATGTCCGTGCCGACGGCAAGGATGCTATTTTCGCGCTTGAGCTAGCGGCGTACGAGATGCCGGTGCAACTTGCCGACTGGGAGGATAAGACGATCCTCCAGTTTCCAAAAACTGAGATCAAGGCCCTTGAAGTCGCTGAACTTCGACTCGAACAATCCACACAGCCCGCACCTCCTTCAGTTGAAAAGCAGACGGATGATGACCCTCACCCAGCTATCTCACCACCCGTCTGGGAGGCTAGAGAGCTGAAAGGAGACCGACGTGTGGAAATCAACCCCGATGGCGTCGAGAAATTGTCTCGGTTGCTGGCCGATCTGACCTTCGACAAGGTGCTAGGCCGGGATCTCCGTCAAGACTATGGGCTTGAGAAACCATTATTCACAGTTACCGTCACTCAGAAATCAGGCGATATCCTGACGTATATCCTCGGCAAGAATCCAAAGACAGATGACTACACGCTGAAGGTATCCAATCGCCCGGAATATTTCCGACTCCCGTCCTATCAAGCCACGGCGCTGCTTGAAGTGGCCGACCGCAAGCAATTGCTGAATACCGCTTCGACTGGTCCTGCTTCGACGAAGAGCTGATCCCTACGGATCGATCGACGTAAAGAAAGCTCGAGAAGGGTGTGATGCCAAGATATCGGCGATTGGCGGTTTTGGACGGCAGCCTGTCGTTGCACTCACGACGGGGACCTTGTCTACCAACCCTCATGCGCTGGGCGCTGTTGCCGCGGCTGCTGGGGCTGCACCGGCTTCCCCCACCCGACGTGCTCCGTTGGTTCTTGGGTTCTTCGCGGGCGTCACATACCGATCGACCAGTTCAGACAGTTACATCTTCATCCCGCCCATCATGTGCATATCATGTCCTGACTCCTGCACGTAGTCGGGAGGTGGAGGCATGATTTCCTGTTCCTGATGCAATTGATCCACCTGTTGCGTCACGAATTCGATGTCGTTCCAGTCGGATCCATCGGTTTCCGGGATCCACCGTGCCCGCAGATATCCGAAGCGGTCGAATAGGAACTCCATGTGCTTTGGTACGGTTGCCGGACCCATCAGGTCGGGATGAGAGATCGTCCTGCGGAACAGCGAATAGGTACGGGCGATCTCAGTCGCCTCCTTTTCAACCAAGGGGAAAGGGAAGTCCTTTCCCATATCGGCAATCTGCTGCGAGGTGAGATCTGTCAGAGGCACGGTCAACACCTCGGTCTTATGGTCTCGTAACGCCGGGTAGGCCAGCCGGAGTTGATCGAGTCGTTCATGTGAGTCCGGCCATGAAAACAGGACGAGCAGGACGGCTTTTTCCCCACGGAAGTCTTTCAACCTGCCGGTGGTTCCGTCATGGGTGGTATAGGAGAAGCCTGGAGGGGCGAGAAATGGTTGGTTGGGGAGGATCCGCGTATTTATGATGCGCGCTTGATAGCCCCGGTTAATAGCATGAATGAGATTCACAAGGTCCCAGCGCTCTTTGTCAGAAAATTTTTCACCCCATGCCGGCATGCCCGTTCCGGGAACGCCATTGGTGAGCCAGTGGAAAAAATCTCCTGGAGTATGCATCGTCGCGTGAGGTTCTGTGAGTAAATCGATCGGTTTTTTCGGCAAGGTCTTGGCCAAAATGCCGTCACCTTTCGCTTGGTGTCCGTGGCAGGGGACGCAGTTGTCAGCAAAGAGGGTCATGGCGTGCGCGATCGATTCGGCTTTGAACGGTACCGGCGTGGGCCGATAGGTTTCCGGAAACGCCTCAATGGCCACGGCGTATAACCCAACGGCGAGTGCTGACATTGTGAGGGCGACCGGGAGACCGATCCGCCGACTCGATTGCCAGCGCTTCTTCTGGCCAAGGATGGCGAGGCTCCCTGCCACGATCAGCAGAACCATCGCAGTCCATATGCCGATCACCGCGTCCAGCATGCCCATGCCCCAGGTGTTCATGATGGAGAAGCGAAAGGGATAGGGCCAGTCGTGAATGGTTGCATGGTTTGGCGGGTGCTCGTTCGCCACCACGTGTCCTGCCCATATCAGCGCCAGTGTCAACACACCCTCGATGACGACCCATGTTCGGAGGCCACGCTTCGCAGTGGTCGCCGATTCCTGATCTTTGGCAATGGTCGGCAACGAAACAACATGGATTCGTAAGGCGATGGCCAGAATGATGCACGTCATCGTCAGTTTTGCGATAAGCAACCAGCCAGAGGTTGTGACGAATACCGCCGCGTAGTTTTTGTCGATTAAGGGGTGTGCCGTCGTCAAGCCCGTCGCCAACCCTGCGGCTACAACCACCAATCTCATCATGGACACCCATTTGAGCGTCCGGACTCCAAACCAGTTGGTGCGCGTGGGCGGACGCTTTCTGGTAGCGACGAAGACCGCGGCAAAAAAGGTGAACAACACTCCGACCCACAGGATCGCCAGGGTGGGATGGAATGCGCTCGACGACGATGAGGTCATCATGTGGAACCAACCTCCTCTTCGGCCACACGTTCATCACCCAACCGTCCGTCGTAATCGGTGGGGGGGAGACGGATCATCGGTCAACCGCACTCCCTGCGATTCACACGGTGTGCCGACCTGACCATGAGGTGCCCAACATCTGCATTGCGATGGCGCATCGCGTTCATCGAGACAAGCAGGCCACATTCAAGACCGCTCATTGCTCGGTGACAGCAACGGGTGCCTAGCCATCCGGTGTAATCGACAAGAAGATGGTCGCGTTCCCCCGATGGAGCAGGAGCAGAACCGACGCCTTGGGACGCAGCTGACTGGTGAGTCGCTCAAAATCCCGGACGTCCTTCACCAGCTTGCGGTTGATTTCGCGGATCACGTCGCCGCTTCGGAGTCCCGCTCGTTCCGCCGGACTGTCGGCGTCGATGTTGGTGATGACCACGCCAGATTGCACCGTGGACCGACCAAATCGTTCCGACTGTTTCGAGACGTTTTCAACGGTCACCCCTGCAAGAGCATGGTCACCCTTGCTGCCAGCTCCCCCTCGACGACCGGCGGTGGCGAACTCTGTGGGCATCTCACCGATCGTCACCCGCAGGTCCTGCGCGCGCTTGTTCCGGAAAACCGAGACCGTCACGTCCGTGCCCGGTGCGGTCTCAGCCACCAGGGACCGTAAGTGGCCCGGATCGCGGATCGTCGTGCCGTTATAGGCAGTCAGAATGTCGCCGCGCTGGACCTTGGCCTTCGCGGCGGGACCATCCTCCACAATGTCACCAACCAACGCACCGGCGGTACTGGCTGCGCCAAACTCCTTGGCAAGATCTTGCGTCACCTCTTGTATTGAAACGCCCAACCATCCCCGCACGACCTTGCCATGGTTGATGAGGCTTTCCATCACACTTTTGGCCATGTTACTGGGGATGGCAAAGCCGATGCCCATGAACCCACCGTTCCGAGAAAAAATCGCGCTATTAATGCCGATTAGCTCACCCTTGAGGTTTACTAGGGCTCCACCGGAATTGCCGGGATTGATCGCCGCGT
>CAADGK010000041.1 GCA_900696515.1 uncultured Nitrosospira sp.
GCCTCCACAACATGGCCGGAAACGTCTTCGAGTGGGTCTCAGATTGGTACGACCCTAAGTTTTACGGCCGGCTGGAACCGATGGTGAATCCCACGGGACCAGCAAAGCCCGTGTGGATTGGGGGCACCGGGACCTATGTCGACTTCCTGACACTCGGAGAAAAGCGGGTCATCCGTGGTGGCTCGTGGATCGCCCCTGAAGCCACACTGAGGGCCACCCATCGATTCTGGAATCATCCCAGCAACAATAGCTATGGCGTCGGGCTGGGATTTCGCTGTGCGAAGACTGCTCCGCCCGAAATCGAACTGCAAATCAAACAGGCCCATACAATGGCCCTGGTGGAGATGGGCCGAGAAAACAATGCGGAAGCGCGACAGGCGATAGCCCGAGGTTTGGCCCTTGATCCGAGAGATGCCGACCTGCTGGAACTACGATCGCTGATTGAACAGGCAAAGAAACCTTGAAGGACTGATCGTAGGTACTCGTAACGGAGGCGCAAATGAGACCGTACACTTTACCTTTATCTCTTCTTGGCATTTCCCTCAGTTCGCTACTCCTGGCCGCAGGGATCCAGGCCGGTCCTCTTGAGTCGGCCGATCGCCCACACCAAGAGAGCCTGAAGGTCGTGCACGACGCCGAACATGAAGTGGACCATGCGTGGGAGGTGTATCACCGAGCAGCCCTCGGAGGCACCGTGGCCTCGCCAAGACTGCAGGCTGAGATCGAAGAGCACCTGCACCAGGCACGCACGCTCATCACCCAGGCACACGAAGCGGCCGACCATGGCGACCAACGGCAGGTGGAGGATCTTATCAAGCAAGTCCACATCCATACGGCCCACGCCATTGAGGGGAGTAAGGAGTCGAAGCAATGACAATCACGTTGTGGCACCACGCAATTCGATTCCTCCGCATGACGATGGCGGTGCTCGCCGTCGTCGCCAGTACACCCTGGTTCGCCATGGAGGCGCTGGCCGCAGCACACGAGGTTGACCCCGTGCCGATGGTGACGATTCCGGCCGGAGAGTTCTTGATGGGCTCTCCCGAGGGACAAGGACGAGCCGATGAGCGTCCCCAGCGAGCCGTGTATCTTGATGCGTTTGTCATCGACCAAGTCGAAGTCACGAATGCACGCTATATGGCCTTTGTGAAAGCCACCGGTCATCGTACACCACCCAATCCGTACGGGACTGGTCCCCTCGTCTCTGTTACTGGCATCGAACACCTGCCCGTGGTCCAGACCACCTGGTACGACGCCAAGGCCTATTGCACGTGGGTGAAGAAGCGCCTGCCGACGGAGGCGGAATGGGAGAAGGCGGCGCGGGGGACCGACGGCCGTCTCTATCCCTGGGGGAATGAACCACCCACAGCGAAACGGGCGAACTTTGATCGGGAGTGGGAGGATGAAAAGACCCTGCATCCGGTGGGCTCTATGCCCGACGGCGACTCGCCGTACGGCGTCAAGGACATGGCCGGTAATGCCCGAGAGTGGGTCTCGGACTGGTATGACGCGGATTACTACCAGGACGCGCCCAAGAGCAATCCGCCGGGACCGGATAAGAAAGGCGTGGTGCGGTCGATCCGTGGAGGGTCCTGGCATAGCCCGGCGTCAGATATCACGACGACCGCGCGTGGGCGTGGAGGCTTTGCCCTCCAGACCCATGGCACCGGATTTCGCTGCGCCCGGAGTCTCGACAACGGGCCTTCCCACTAACGAGGAGTTTGCGATGTTGCAGTGTGGAATTAGGCGCAAAGCTCCACACGACCGGGGGCCGGTTCCGTGTTTGGCTCAGGTGACGCTGAACTCCGCACGGCGTCGCCCACTGCGGCAGACAGGCTTCTTTGTGAGAAGAGGCCTGTCTCCTCGGCGAGAGCCGGCAGTGAATCCCACGTCATCGGCCACATACGTGGAGCTTTTCCTGTGGAGGACCACATGACGACCAGCATTTTCTGGGCCATGGTGCTGTTAACCATGAGCTGTGCGATAGGGAGTGTCAACAAGAGACAGCAGGTTGCAACAGTTTCTCTACACCGGGGGAGGAGGTAACAAATGAGGAGAACGACGATCGGACCACTCATCCTGGTGATCGTAGCGGGGCTCACACTAGCTGCACAATCGGCCCAGTCTCAGCAACTTATGCCGTTGGATCCAGTTCCGGCCGCCTATGCAGACAAACATATGCCTAACGGGTGGTGGACGGATCCGAAGGTCATTAAGGAGGGAAAAGACATCTATTTTGGTGATGCCCATCCACTTGTTGCCTGTCACTCTTGCCATGGTCAAGATGGACAGCCGGTAGGCAGTGGAGGGGGACTTCGGGACCAGAAAAATACCAGCCGGTTCTCCGACAGCTACTGGTATTGGCGAGTGGCTGAAGGCATTCCCAAAACGCCAATGGTTCCCTGGAAAGCGCTTCTTTCGGAAGAGGAGATCTGGAAGGTGATTGCGTTTATCCATACGTTCTCTCATAAGGGGAAACCCTCGCCACATTCGGACTATAGGCCGGAGGTGCGACCGAAGAAGGTCATCGTCAAGGATAAGGCTCCGATGGTGATTGTTCCGGCTGGGGAATTCACCATGGGGAGCAACGAAGGACGTGACGATGAAAAACCCGTGCACCGAATTTATCTCGATGCCTACTATATCGATAGATACGAAGTGACGATCGGGCAATACGGGGAGTTTCTAGAGGCTAACAGTTTTGACCCTCCGCCGTTATGGACGACCATGGCTCAGCTGTCCTATGAGAACCGCCCAGTCGTCAATGTCGATTGGAAGGATGCACATAACTATTGCAAGTGGGTCGGCAAGCGGCTGCCGACGGAAGCCGAATGGGAGAAGGCGGCACGGGGGACGGATGGGCGGATCTATCCCTGGGGGAACGATCCGCCCGATCCGCTCCGAGCCAACTTTGGGAAGGATAGGGCGACGTGGAACAACCACGAGGCGCTGGTGCCTGTGGGCCAGTTGAAATCCGGCAAGAGCCCCTATGGAGTCGATGATCTCGCGGGCAATGTTTGGGAATGGGTGAACGACTGGTATGACCCAGACTATTATGCGGCGAGTCCATCCCGAAACCCACAGGGGCCGAGCAGTGGCAAATTCAAAGTGATCCGTGGTGGGTCGTGGGACCTCGCCCCTGAGAACCTACGCGCTGCGCGCCGGGACCTCAACATTCCCTCGACCACCGACTACGACTCGCCGGCGTACCGGAATTTTAACAGTGGGTTCAGGTGTGCAAAGAATCCGTAGTCTTTCGACCTTGGCTCAGCCATTGCCGTCCTGGTTCGTTGCGCTATGCGATGAAGATTTCCAATCTCAGATCAGGCTGGCCGAGTCAGGTAAGGAGGAATCATGGCAGGCAAATTACGGCAGTATCTACGCGTGTCCGGCGGTTCCTTATTGATAGGCGCGCTTCTCGCCATAGGAGCGATCACCGTGGTGTTCGGCGGGGAGCATGCGCTTTCCAGAACCGAGTTCTGTGTCAGTTGCCACTCCCAAACCTACCCCTATGAGGAGCTGAAAAAGTCGTCGCACTATGGCGCGCTCGGGGCAGATCCGGGGTGCAAGGATTGCCACGTTCCTCAAGGTTTAGGGAACTTCCATCTGGCCATCTGGACACATACCTATGACGGAATCCGCGCGGTGCTAGCGGAAATGAAATACGATTACTCAACGATCGAGAAATTTAACGAGCGCCGGCCAATCATGGCCCACTACGCTCGTATGTCCCTCAAAAACTGGGACAGCGTCACCTGCCGGGACTGCCACAAGAATACCAAGCCACCCGGCGCATCGGCGAAGGCCGCGCATAAGAAGATGGAAACCGAAGGTGCCACCTGTATCGATTGCCATCAGAACCTGGTCCACAAGAGAGTTCCGGAGAGCGACCTCAATGCGAGCTTAGCTCAGGGCGTCATGGTGTTGAGGGAAACAAAAGAACCAAAAGAGGAAGACTAGCATCCTCTGTCAACCTCTTCTGATCCACCGTGACAGTGCGGTGGTCAAACCTATCGGAGTGGTTTCGGAAAGTGTCGTCTCACGTTTTTCTGCAAAGGAGGAAGTAAATGACACGACAGAACACACGGCGAGCGGTAGTGCTGACGGGAGTGTTGGCCACGGTCCTCACCACGAGCCTGCCTCTCCAGCCGACATTCGGCGAAGGTGGGGCCCGACGGGATAACGTGCGTCAAGAACAGGTCGTCAAAGATGCCATCAAGCACGCGATGGAAGCGGTGGACCACGGCAAACAGGGTCATGCTGAGAAGCTCGTGACCTCCGCCGAAGCCTCGCTGCAGCTAGCCCTGAAGGGAGGCAAGGATCCGCATATGGCAGATGCAATTGCTAACCTGAAAGAGGCGATTGAGCATGGCAAGGCTGGTCATGCTGACGTGGCCACGAAACATGGCGAAGATGCCGTCACTCATCTCTCTCAGGTCAAGTAACGGATGAACATTTATCGCGCAGGCTACTTTGTCAGAGCTGGTTGGTGGCCACAACTCTGTTTGTTGTTGACCGTGAGATCCCGAGCAATGAGCTATTCATATCATGAAGGTGTACAGTTGCTGACTCAATTGCCTGCGCATTTGATGAAATGTAGTCGCCAATACTAAGACTCAAAGCTGTCGCTCCTGTGCATGCAAAGCGACAGTTGATAAGCCAAAAAATTTTAACAACATGATTTGCAATGCAATTTTATGAAAATCGGTAGCTGTACCAAGCATTGTTCAATGTTTGTCATTTGTTTTTGAAATAACGCTTGACAACGCTAGACGGCGTAGCTTATACATTAGACAGACACTGGACAAGTAATGGACGTCAAAAGGGTATCGGTTATCACTTTTCTTCTACCAGGATGGGCCTGGTGACATTTCATAGAAAGGGGCGTTTATGCGGAGACAAACAATCACTCAATTAGTTGTAGGAATGGCGATCACGGTAGGAGTCATCTCGCTCGCAGCAGCTGATCCACTGGGTGGCGAAAAAGACATGGTGCTCATCCCAAAGGGCGAATTCACCATGGGAAGTAGCGAACATTCGGACGAAGCCAAGCATCAGGTCGTGCTCGACACTTATCTGATCGATAAGTTTGAAACCTCCAACGCGCGGTACAAGGATTTCATGAAGTCCACGAGTCATCCCGCACCCGCCTATTGGGATGACCCAAGACTGAGTAAGGCGAATCAGCCGGTCGTCGGGGTCAGCTGGACCGACGCGAACGCCTTCTGCAAGTGGGAGGGGAAGCGACTACCCACCGAGGCGGAATGGGAACGAGCGGCTAAAGGTCCCGACGGGGACAATCACTATCCCTGGGGTCACAAGCTGGATCCGAAGAAGGCCAACTATGGACAGAACGTGGGCCGCACGATGCCGGTCGACTCGTACCCCGAAGGCGTGAGCGGGTTTGGTGTCTATAACATGGCCGGCAATGTCTTTGAGTGGGTCGACGATTGGTATGACATAACTTACTACAAGGAAAGTCCTGCCCTCAATCCGCTCGGCGCTGAGAAGGGCTACAACTTCGCCAACCAAGGTCCAGTGAAAGTTCTCCGTGGTGGGTCTTGGCTTGCACCAGAAACGTCCCTACATACGAGCCATCGATTCTGGAATCAGCCGGATAACAACTCCTACGGCGTCGGACTGGGTTTCCGTTGCGCGAAGTCGGTAGTCGCTCCATCCGACGAAGCCATGCAAGCGGGACGAGACGCGTTCATTCAGGCTCTTGTCGCGATGGGGACGGAAAAGAACGACGAGGCATTAGCTGCCATTGAGAAGGCATTGGCGTCGGATCCGGGAAACCAGGAGTATCTGGCAACCCGTGAACTGATCAAGAAGAGCGCGAAGAAGAAATAGTCGACGGACTGTCGGAGGGGGGCGATGGCCCTCCCTCCGTTGGCCGAGGTCGTCAGGGGAGGTCTCTTGTGAATACATCTGAAAGCACCGGTACAAGTACATCGACAGCGAACCCAGCAGCGACCCCAGGGACTTCTCTCATCCTTCTCACTGGTGCGAGCGGGTACATCGGCGGACGACTCCTGCCGTCATTGGAGCAACAGGGCTACCGGTTGCGATGTCTAGCTAGACATCCAGAGATTCTCAAGCCGAAGGTTGGGTCCTCTACAGAAGTCATCGCCGGGGACGTTCTCGATCGAGGGAGTCTTGACATCGCATTGCGCGGAGTCGACGTGGCGTATTACATGGTCCACTCCATGAGGTCCACCGGGTCATTCGAGGATACGGACCGCATGGCAGCCAAAAATTTCAGCGAGGCAGCAAAAGCTGCGGGAGTCAAGGCCCTCATCTATGTCGGTGGCCTTGGGCGAGACGACGAGCAACTTTCAGCTCACCTGCGCAGTCGGCATGAAGTCGGCGATATCTTGAGGCAGTCAGGCTTGCCGGTTTGTGAGTTTCGCGCATCCGCTGTCATAGGATCCGGCAGTGCTTCGTTTGAGCTGATTCGCGGACTGGTCGAGCGTCTACCGGTGATGCTCACACCAAAGTGGATCAAGGAAAAAGCGCAGCCAATCGCCATCGATGACCTGCTGGACTACCTGGTGGAAGCGCTTCGGATTCCAACCTCCCGATATCAGACCTATGAAGTCGGCGGTGCCGACCAATTGTCCTACGCGGACATGATGCGTGCGTACGGTCGGCAACGTGGACTTAGGCCTCTCATCATCCCGGTTCCAGTCCTAACGCCTTGGCTTTCTGCGCTTTGGCTCGGACTGGTCACGCCGCTCTATGCCCGCATCGGGCGAGCGATCATCGAGAGCATCGTCCACGTCACGGTGGTGCGGGACCATGCGGCACGGACGACCTTTTCTGTACGGCCGATAGGAGTCGATGAGGCGATCCGCCGAGCCATCGCCCATGAAGAGAAGCATTTCTCAGCTACGCGTTGGTCGGATGCAATTTCTTCATCGGGCAGGCCACCATCATGGGGAGGTGTTCGGTTTGGCACACGCATTGTCGATTCGCGGACCATGACTGTTCAAGCACCTTCACCAGTGGTTTTCAGGTGTATTGAAAGGCTTGGTGGGGACCATGGTTGGTACGCCTGGAACTGGCTATGGCGTCTACGTGGCTTCATCGATCTGCTTCAAGGCGGGGTTGGAATGAGGCGGGGGCGGCCTTTGTCCACGAATCTCCGTGTCGGCGACACGGTGGACTCCTTCCGCGTTGAAGCCATTGAGCCCAGTCGTCGCCTGCGGCTCAAGTCCGAGATGAATCTGCCCGGGTGGGCGTGGCTGGAATTTGAGGTGACCGAGGCCGGCTCTTCAACACAGATCAGGCAGACAGCGATCTTTGATCCGGTCGGACTGAAAGGGCAACTGTACTGGTATTCGCTTTATATCCCGCATGAGTTTGTATTCAACGGAATGTTACGCGGGATTGCACAAGCCTCCTTACATGAAGTCGGTGTTCTCGATCACCGCCACCTTCAGTCTAGGATCGGACGTTCGCAAGGATGTCCAAGTGATACTCCGTCAGCGAATGATGCCGGATCATCCAGCACTCTGAACCGAATTTCCATCAACCCTATACGCCAGAAGACTTCTATAGTAACCACCAAGCTGATGCTCCTTCTAGGAATCCCGCTCATGGCACTGCTGGCAGCCTCGTCTCTGCAGGCGGGTCCTATCGACGTCCCAGATCACCCTCAACAAAAAGCGGTTCAACTGGTTCACGAAGCAGAACACGAGGTGGACCATGCGTGGGAGGTGTATCACAGGGCGGCCCTGGGGGGGACGATAGCATCGCCGAAACTGCAGAGCGAGATCGAAGAGCACCTGCACGAAGCCAGAACCCTCGTGACCCAGGCGAAAGAGGCAGCCGATCGGGGGCACGAGCGCCAGGTGGAGGAACTATGCCAGCAAGTGAGACTCCATACCACCCAAGCCATGAAGGGTAGCAAGGAGCAGAAGAGATGATCACTGGTCTGTGGCCCAGATCAACTCGGTTCAACGGAATGACGATGGTCGCTATCACGGTCCTTGCGCTCATGCAGTGGCTTGCCGGGGAAGCGTTGCCTGGAACGAAGGAGCCTGACCCGGTGCCGATGGTCACGATTCCGGCCGGCGAATTTCTGATGGGCAATCCAGAAGGAAAAGGCCGGGACGACGAACGACCGCAGCGATTAGTCTACCTCGATGAGTTTGCCATCGACCAAGTCGAAGTCACGAATGCACGCTATATGGCCTTTGTGAAAGCCACTGGGCATCGCACGCCGCCCAATCCGTACGGCACCGACCCCCTGGTCTCCCTCACCGGCATTGAACACCTGCCGGTGGTGCAGACGACCTGGTATGACGCTAAGGCCTATTGTACATGGGTGAAAAAGCGATTGCCGAGCGAGGCGGAATGGGAAAAGGCGGCGCGAGGGACTGACGGCCGACTCTATCCCTGGGGCAATGAGCCGCCGACTGCGAGACGGGCGAACTTTGATCGGGAATGGGAGGACGAGCAGACGCTGCACCCGGTGGGCTCCGTGCCCGGCGGCGACTCGCCTTACGGTGTGAAGGATATGGCCGGTAATGCCCGAGAGTGGGTGGCGGACTGGTATGACGCGGACTATTACAAGGATGCGCCTCCAGTCAATCCGCCGGGGCCGGACAAGAAGGGCGTGGTGCGGTCGATCCGTGGCGGCTCCTGGCATAGTCCAGCATCGGATATCACCACATCGGCTCGTGGGCGGGGTGGCTTCGCCCTCCAGACCCATGGCACCGGATTTCGCTGTGCCCGCAGCCTTGAGAAAATGCCGCACCAATAATCAGGAGACTGCGGTGGTATCGAGAGGGATTGGGCCAAAAGCTACAGAGGGCCGGAGGCCGGTCCGTATTGTCCTCAGGTGACGCTGAACTCCGCACGGCGTCGCCTGCTGAGGCAGGCAGGTCCCCTCGTAATCGAGGGGCCTGTCTCCTTGGCGAACTGGGAGCTTTGTCATAGACAGTTTCCAGCATTGACGGTTGAAAGGAGAGCATCATGGATATGAGCATCGTCTTTTTGTTTGCAATGGGGTTTCTGACCTGTGCACTGGTGGCCGGGCTCTTTCAGACTGTGAGCGTGGCTTTGGCACGGCGGGGTAAAGGCAGACCGTCCACTCGGAAGTAAGGAATGGCCGATTGTCTCGTCGTCTGTGTCGGGGATTCCCATGGCGATGACCGGGAAACCAAACAAGGCGTCGGTCCTCCCTGATCCGAAAAGGCGTAACGCGTGCGCGCGATGTGGAGGACTGATGGTCATCGCGCACCATGTCAATTCGGAGGGCCAGGCCGGTGAGGTCATTTTCAAAGGGTTCCGGTGGACCAATTGCGGGGAATTCATCGATCAGATCGTGCTGGCGAATCGACTGAAGCCAGCGCCTCAGCCACTCGAAGGGCCGAAGGAACGGAAGTCTGCACGACAGGTGAGTCACAACAAGCCGGCTACAGAGAAATAAGATGATCAGGGATCGAATTGGGCACAGCCATGTCTGAGATATCGACGGTGTTGAGTGAGGGTATTGCCGAAGGATAAACCTATGAAGATCGTCATTATTGGAGGCACAGGATTCATTGGTCGAGCGTTGTGCGCCACCCTTATCCAAGGAGGCCACAGGGTTGTCGTTTTAACCAGGCAACTAGGTCAGATTCATCATCGACCTGAATTGCCGGTTCAAGCAGTCGAATGGAACGCGCGGGATTCCGGCCCCTGGGAACAGGTTCTGGAAGGAGCGGACGCGGTCATCAACCTCGCCGGTACACCAATTGCCGACACACGCTGGACGGATCTGCGTAAGCAACTCATCATCGATAGTCGAATCCTCACCACCCGTTTACTGGTGAGAGCGCTTTCACGCTGGTCGTCCAAACCCGCTACGTTTATCAGCGCGTCCGGCATCGGGTATTACGGCGCCACCGATGATCGCCAGTTGGATGAAGGCGCGGCGCGCGGTGAGGGCTTCTTGGCGGATCTGTGCCTCGGGTGGGAATCAGAGGCGCTGCGGGCTGCAGAGTTCGGCGCGCGGGTCGTCACGCTACGCACTGGAATGGTACTGGAACAAGATGGTGGGGCCTTACCTAAGATGCTATTGCCCTTCCGATTCTTTGCCGGCGGTCCTATCATGCCGGGGAATCAGTGGGTCTCCTGGATCCACCGCCGTGATCATATTGGCCTGATCCAGTGGGCACTCAGCACACCGACGGTTTCTGGCCCGATCAATGCAGTGGCTCCAGAACCCGTGACGATGAAGACGTTCTGTGAAGTTCTTGGGCGAGTGCTTCACCGACCGTCATGGCTTCCCGTTCCAGGGTTTGCGTTGAACGCACTCCTTGGGGAGTTGGGCACATTGATGACCACCGGCCAGCGGGTGATTCCAGCGAAAGCCTTGGCGGGAGGGTATCGTTTCCAATATCCAACGTTGGAACCGGCCCTGCAAGCCATCCTCACGGACGCAAGAAATGTTCGGAGAACGGCATAAGCCGGGCGATTGGTGGGAGCGGTGGAGGAACAAGTTTTTGCCGCAGTCGCGTAGGTCAGCAAGGGAGTGAATGCGATGGACACAATCTTACTGTATCTGGTTCTCCTGACGATGGTGATAGTGGCGGGAGAAGTGCTGTGTCTCTCCTTCGTTCGCGTTGCGGGACTCCACTGACACCAAAGCTGATATGTAGCCCATGAGGAGGTGGGCTCATGAGAATTCCCACCGCCTATGTCTATGTTGCAGCAGGATTGATGGCAGGTTTTCTGGTAGTCGCAGCACTTTGCTTACTTGGATTGGTAAGTCTCTGGTAATCAATAGGAGGTGCTCTTATGCGAATCCCGAGCATTCATATTGCGGCAGGATTGATGATTGGCCTTCTCGTAACCGGTGTAGCCATGGCCGACCAACACACGAGCCAGGCTCATCATGGGTACAAAGACGATGCGAAACTCCCTCACGGTGTCATCGGCATTTCCCTCCAGGTAGGGGCAGAGCGGATCGGCGATCCGGCCATCCTCTACGTCGGCATGGTTCATCCTGAGGGACCAGCTCAGCAGGCGGGGCTCGGACATGGGGATGAGGTGGTGAGTGTTGATGGAACACCGGTGAAAGGAAAACGGTATGACGAGGTGGTTGGCATGATTCGAGGAGAGCCAGGAACCGCTGTGAAAGTCGGCGTGAAGGGGGAAAACGGTCTTCGTGAGCTATCGATCACGCGTGTGGCCGGTGACAAGCTCCCGAAAGGACCGACAGGATCGCATGGCAGTCCAGCACGATAAATATTGATGGAATAGGGCAGGCTCATGCGCGGAATCATCTGGTTTAGAAGGGATCTTCGTCTGGCTGATCAAGCGGCGTTGACCACGGCCTGTGAAGAATGCGACGAGGTCATTCCGCTGTTTGTCTTCGATGAACCGTTGCTGCAGTCGAAGGAATTCGGATCAGCCTGTGTGAACTTCATGTTGGGATGCTTGGAGGAACTCCGCGCATCCCTCGGGGCGATCGGACTGCCGCTGCAGTGGCGGCGCGGGTCCCAAGTGGACGAAGTCTTTCGTGCGGCTCTTGAGTGGGAAGCTGATGTGGTGTATTGGAACCGAGATTGCGAGCCTCGTGCGCTCGTGCGAGATCGGGTAGTGCAGGAACGGTTGGCTCAGGAAGGGATTGCTGCCAAGACCTTCAAAGACCATGTGGTCTTTGAGGCAGAGGAAGTGCGTGGTGCCACCGGAGAACCGATGCAGCGCTACAGTGCCTATCGTGCTCGCTGGTGGGCCAAGTGGCATGCCGTCAAACCGACAGTCCATGCCGTCCCAGATCCCTCAACGACTATCAGAAAAGCTGTCCGATTATCAGCTGCGCCGCTCCCGACAGCCAACGAGCTGGGCTATGAGCATCTGGTCCCGTGGATTGCACCGGGGGAGCGTTGTGCCCGAGAGCAATTGCGTTGGTTCATCGACGGTCCCATCCACCAGTATGCCGATGGTCGGAATCGTCCGGCAATCGATGGGAGCTCGAAGTTGTCTCCTCACTTTCGCTTCGGGACACTCTCCCCAAAGGAGGCTGTACAGATCGCATTAAAAAGCCTGTCCGGCAAGGGCCCGGTCTCCCGGACAGATGTTCTCACCTGGATCGATGAACTGATCTGGCGTGAGTTCTTTCATCAAGTCTTAGCGGCATTTCCGCACGTGGTTGACGGGCCATTTCGTCAGACGGTCGTGCTACCATCACGGGACCCTGGCCCGGAGCGGGATGTCTTGTTCCAAGCCTGGTGCAGCGGACGGACGGGTTATCCGATTGTTGATGCCGGCATGCGGCAGCTCAATCAGACAGGATGGATGCACAACCGTGTCCGCATGATCGTGGCGTCCTTTCTGATCAAGGACCTTCGGATCGACTGGCAAAGCGGAGAGCGGTACTTCATGCAACATCTGCTCGACGCTGATCTGGCGGCCAACAATGGGAATTGGCAATGGTGTGCGTCGACCGGGACAGATAGCATGCCGGGCTATCGGATTTTCAACCCAGCGCTCCAGAGCAAGAAGTTCGACCCCAACGGGGTCTATATCCGACGCTATGTTCCTGAACTCGCCTATGTAGCGGCGAAGAGCATTCATGAGCCTCATCTCATGACCGCGGCTGAGCAGGTCCTGGCTGGATGCCGAATCGGGGCAGATTATCCTGTTCCGGTGGTGGATCATCAGCTTGCGCGTGAGGAATATCTCAATCTTGGGAAGCAAGAGGCAACGAGATGACGGTGTCCCCGATTCGCCTTGGAATCAGTCGGTGTCTTCTCGGAGATGGGGTCCGCTTCGATGGCGGACACAAGCGGGACCAGTTTTTGACCGATGTATTGGGTCGCTACGTCGAGTGGGTGCCGGTCTGTCCTGAGGTAGAGGCGGGATTGGGTACCCCACGTGAAGCTATGCGGTTGGTGGGCAATCCGCAGGGCCCGCGGCTGGTGACGATCAAGAGCAAGCATGATCACACCCCAGCCATGGAGGCCATGATTGAGGAGCGTCTTGACTCGTTCAGTAAGCTGGACCTCTCCGGGTTTATCTTCAAAAGAGGCTCCCCCAGTTGCGGGGTTGAACGGGTGCGTGTGTACACCGCACAGGGAATGCCGAGCCACAGCGGTGCCGGAATCTTCGCCAAGGCCTTTACAGAGCAGTTTCCCCTGATTCCCGTCGAGGAAGAAGGGCGGCTCAACGACCCGTCACTTCGTGAGAACTTCATTGAGCGGGTGTTTTGCTATCGTCGGTTGCAAGACCTGTTGCACAATGGGTTCAACAGACAGGAGCTGATTCGCTTTCACACGATCCACAAGTATTTGCTGTTATCCCATAGCCCACAACACTACAACACGATGGGACAGTTGGTCGCTCAGGCAGAACGGTATCGCCCGAAGGATCTGACGGTGAAGTACGCCGAGCTTTTTATGAAGACGTTGTCGGTGCGAACGACAGTGAGCAAACACGTCAATGTGTTGCAACATGTCCTGGGTCATTTCAAGAAGCGATTGGACTCGCGTGAAAAGACCGAGCTGTTGGGCGTAGTCAGTGACTATCATCATGGGCTGACGCCCTTGATTGTTCCGTTAACCTTGATCAAGCACTATGTTCATATATTCGACATGAGCTACATCCGTGACCAGGTGTATCTCAATCCACACCCCAAGGAACTGATGTTGCGGAATCATGTGTAGAAAGGGACTCCCATGCCGCATGTTGTCATCGAAGCAGCCGGAGATCTTCAGGCGTTGTATCAGAATTTCACCCCGATTCTTCAGCGGACGGGAGGTGAGATACTCAAGATTCAAGAGTTCTACCTGTCCAGAAGCGGCAAAGAGGCGTTATTGGAGGCGGTCGCAATCGATCAAAGGACCGCAAGCAATTTCTTTGTCCAGCTGAAGTTGCACGAGAACGCCATCACGGTTCGATTGCTGCCCGCCACGGATCCTGAGAAGACCCCGGCAGTCAAGAAAGTGATGGCTCTTGTGGCGAGGTTTATCCGAACGGTGTACCCCGAGAGTCGCTATGGGAAGACCAATCTCCAGGAATACTTGGCCTCAATAGA
>CAADGK010000042.1 GCA_900696515.1 uncultured Nitrosospira sp.
GTGCTGGCGACATGCTCGGAGCTGTGGTTGGACCGCTGATGGCGACGCTCCTGGTTTGGGCTGGCATCGAGTTTCGAACGGTCATTCTTTGGACCTTGATACCGGGATTGTTAGCTGCGGGATCGATATTCTTTCTCATCAAAGAGCGTGAAACAGCGGTCGCATTTCCAGGTAATCCGACTCAGCAGCCACGAAGGCCGTTCCCTCGCGCATTTTGGATTTTCCTCGTCGGCGTCCTTCTCTTCGGCTTGGGGGACTTCTCCGGACATTTCTTATCTGGCTCGCGGCGCAGAAATTGGACGGGCCGGTCACTGAGGCGCCAGGGACCGTATCCGTCGTTGTGCTTCTGTACACGCTGCATAATCTCATTAGCGCAGGGGTGGCGTTTCCGGTTGGGCACCTCGGGGACCGCAGTTCAAAGCTTCGGATTCTGCTCTGGGGCTATGGGTTGGGCGTAGGAACGAACCTTCTTCTCGCTCTGCTTGGCGGCTCAATTGTGTGGCTCGTCGCCATTGTGATCCTTTCAGGTGCCTACATCGTGGTTGAAGAAACGTTAGAGAAAGCCGTGGCCGCTGAACTGCTTCCGCAGGAACTGCGAAGCCTTGGCTTTGGCCTTCTCGCCTGTGCGAATGCAGCGGGCGACATGGTTTCGAGCCTCTATGTCGGGTACCTGCTGGAGGCGCACCAGCCGGGCCGGGCGTTTGGGATTGCTGCCTCGGTCGGAATGCTGGGAGTTCTTTGGTTGGTGCTTACGCTCCGGCGGATGAGAACGGATGCCTTCGCGCGAGCCTGAGTTCCTGTAAGCCAGGGATCAAAACTGACTACGCGGAAGACGCTGTTCCCACGGGACTATTAAGAACCTGGGTCCTCAGAGCGATGTGGGAAAACACTGGGAACTGGCAAAACAAATCCCCGGTTGTCCTACATTTCATGGACAGAATGGACATGAAGGACACCCGTCACTAACGCTTGCGGAGGCGACCAGGCTCGTAGCAGCACGGCGATGACTGTCACCGGCAACAAGTTCAGGAGCAACGCATATAGCCTTCACCTCCTTTCTGGTTTCCAAGGAGGAGCGGATAATTCCTCGACAATTTCCTGCACAGTTATCGCGACGACAGGAATCGGCTGTTTCACAGATCAATCCCCCGTCAGCATGCGAGCGTCCGTTCGGTTCGATCCTCTACCCGTGAGCAGGTACATGTATCTGGTGCCTCAAAAAGACGGTGGCCTGGTTTCTTACCCTCGCGGGCTGTACATGATGATGGCCATCCCGATGAGACAGATCATGGTACCGAATGCATCATACTTGTCTGGTTGATTTCCGTCAGCCGCCCAGCCCCACAGAAGCGAGAGGACGATAAACATTCCTCCATACGCAGCGTAGACACGTCCGAAGTGTGCTGGTTGGAACGGCGGAATGATTCCATACAGAATCAGGATCACGGCTCCGGCCACGGCATACCCCATGCCTTTTCCCTCGCGAAGCCACAGCCAGACCAGGTAGCCACCTCCGATTTCGCACAGGCCAGCGAGTACAAACAGCGCAAGTGATGCAGAAATAGGCATCAAAGTCCTCCCTCCTGACGATATGGGATATACCCCCCTCAGCGTTGCTCCGGTGACTGTCTCAAAGTCGATGGTTCTCAGACAATCCCTCTTGACTCCGTACTATGGTACAGGGTGTATCGTGCCGATGAGGTGCACATGACAACCGAACTCAAAATTGGGCAGCTCGCAAAGGATGTTGGGGTGAATATCGAAACGATTCGCTACTACGAGCGGCGCAATTTGCTCGGCCCCACCTCACGGCTGCCGTCCGGCTACAGGCTGTACAACCGCGAGGCGCAGCGACGGCTGCAGTTCATCAAGAACGCCCAAGCATTGGGATTCACACTCCATGAGATCGAGGAACTGCTTGATCTTCAGGTCAGCTCGAAGGCCCGCTGTGGTGATGTCCAACGAAAAGCGGAGGCCAAATTGAAACACGTGGAAGCCAAAGTGCGGGACCTGCAATCGCTTGCGACGGCGCTGCGACGCTTGATCCGCACCTGCCAGGCCGGTCAGCCGACCGATCGTTGTCCGATCCTGCACAGCCTAGAGGAAGACGAGGCGCGAACGGTTCATGCTACAAAGAGGAGATAGCGATCATGTGTCCATATGAAGAATGGTTGGGCTTTTGTCCGTTGGTTGTCGTTCGTCGAATCTGGTCGCGGCTGGTCCGACAATTTCCTGACAAATCGTGGCTGCCTGTGCAATGGGACATGGAGCGTCCACACTGAAGGAGAAGCAGCGCCTCGAAATCGACGGTCATAAAGATGGTCAGTAGGAGATCAGGCGACTCAGACTCCGAGCCATATAGCCCAGAGGGGCATGATTGGACCGACTGCGACTGACAGGGCCAAGACCCTGGCCTCAATGGCACGGACCATGCTGGGATGGGATCAGCACACACTGAGCGCTCAGGACGACGCGGTTCGACGGTACATCCTCGCTCAGTATCCTCTTCAGGGGCAGGCGCCGACGGTGCAGGACATCAGCCAGGCGCTCGGCCTTACTCCAGAGGACACGAAAACCATTCTGCAGCGCCTGCATGCATGGGACATGCTGTGCCTGGAGCCGGAGTCCTCTAGGATCCGTCTCGCCTATCCGTTCTCATCGGTTCCGACGCCTCATGTGGTGAAATTTGACCAGTGGCCTGAAGCGAAACCCGTCTATGCGCAATGCGCGATTGATGCCTTGGGTCTGCCGTTCATGCTGCGTCGTGATCTGTCCATCACGTCTTCCTGTGCGTCCTGCGCCAAGGCCATCACCATCACGGTGCGCGACCAAACAATCGTGGCGCACAGCCCATCCGACACCGTGGTGTGGGCAGGTACGATACAAGAAGGACCCGTCGCAGCCTCCGCGTGCCCCGCCATCAATTTCTTCTGTTCGGCCGCGCACGTTGAGGAATGGCTGCGGAAGCAACCCAATGCCGTCGCGTCAGTGATAAGTCTTGGTGAGGCGCTCTATGTCGGCAAGGCCATCTTCGAGCCCCTCCTCGCCACGCCGTCTCACCCAAACCTTGATCCGTTGGAAAGCCATGACGCGGGACTATCGGCAACGGGAACGGTGGCCAGTACCTCGATCGCCGGGCTCGTCGCAGCGTTCTTGGCCTCTTTGTGCTGTATCGGGCCGCTGGTGTTCGCCGCACTCGGTGTCGGAGTCGGCGCCACAGGTGCTCTGGCCAGCACAGCCGGGTTCCTGAAAGCGCTGCTCCCCTACCGGCCAGTCTTTGTCGGACTGACGCTGCTCTTGCTTGGCATCAGCTTCTATCAGGCGTACCGGAAACCTTCATCCGCGTGCGCGACAGAGGCGGGATGCGCTTCTCGATCAGCGAATGGGCTGAACCGGACGTGGCTGTGGATGATAGCGGCCGTGGCTTTGGTGTTGGTCTTGGCGCCTTTTTGGTTAGCCCTGTGAGAATGGGCGTGGAGCGTGATGAATGAGCGTTAAGCCTGATACAGCCAGCACCGACTATTCGCTCTGAGCTCTCTTGTGAACGGAGGTGATCAGTCATGTGGCAATTGATCCGGATAAGTCTCCTTGTCGCGTTGACGATGCTTGCGCTGACTGAATTCCATGGTCTTATGGCTGAGAACCAGCGGGTTCAGACAGTCACCTTACAGATCGACGGCATGACGTGCGGGGCTTGCGTCAAGGACGTGAACGCCTCTCTCACCAAGGTCCCGGGCGTCAGCGCGGTTGAGGTCAGGTTGGGAAAGAAGTGGGTCTTTTTCTCCGATTATTCAGACGCCCGTGCGTCAGTGACGTTCGATCCAGAGAAGGTGGGCATGGAAGCTTTGATCAAGGCCATCGAAGGGGCGGGCAGCCCGCTGTCGGCGTACAAGGCTCGCCTGCTGCAGAAATAGCTGGTAGTCGATGGCGAACAGCCAAGAAGTCACCCCCCAACATCCTTCTTGGAGCGGACAGGACTCGTGGAGGCAGCCTGGACGCGTTCGCTATTCGCTCCGTGCCGGACATATTAGAAAGGAATGGAGGAACTATTCGTGGATCACGGGACAACCGTTAGTGCCGAGCTGTTTAGTGAGCTGAGAAAGTTGAGTCCAAAAGTTACCGGTGGCCTATTGCGCATGCGGCAGGAGGCGTATCGCGATGCGGTGGTGGCGGCCAAGTACAAGCTCCTGACCGCCATGGCGATCTCGATCGCGATCCGATGTGAGCCCTGTGTCAGGGCCTACGTCCAGATGGCGGTCGACAAGGGCATTTCGCGGGAGGAATTGGTTGAATTCCTCGAGGTCGCCATAACCATGCAGGGCTGTCCGGGCGAAGAATGGGCGCTGAAAGCATATGCGGCGTACAAGGACTGCAACAGCGGGCCTCAAGCAACCCCAATCACGGCCTGCTGCATCCATTCAGGAGATGAATCATGAGTAGCAAGTTCCATATTGCATTACGGGTAGAGGGTATGACCTGCGACGGCTGCGCGCGGCATGTCACCGAAGCGCTGAAAACGGTCCCTGGGGTCGACACGGCGCAGGTTGGCTCCTGGCGGACGGGACAGGCGACTGTCGTTGCAAGCGCCGAGGTCAGAGATCACCTCCTGGTGGGTGCCGTCCACAAAGCGGGCTATCATGGTGTGATTGTGGAGCGCCGCCCGCTTGAGCCGACTCGTCTTGTTGCGACGTCCAAGGGACGGGACTACAACCTACTCACTATCGGCGGGGGATCCGCCGCCTTTGCCGCGGCAATCAAAGCCGCCGAGCTCGGGGCGCGGGTCGCCATCGTGGAGAAAGGGACGATCGGCGGGACCTGTGTGAACATCGGCTGCGTGCCATCGAAGACACTCATTAAGGCCGCTGAACTCTGTTATCACTCCGCCTACCCGAACTTTGAAGGCCTGAACGCCTGTCCGCCGCCTTCAGACTGGCGGCGGGTGGTGCAGCAGAAAGATGAACTGGTCGCTGCGTTGCGCCAGGGAAAGTATGTCGACGTCGCCGCCATATATCCCACCATAACGATCCTGGGGGGAGAAGCTCGGCTCTTGGGCGGGCGCCGTGTCCGTGTGAACGGCACAGTCTACGAACCGGACAAGATCGTGGTGGCGACCGGCTCTCACCCCTTGGTGCCGCCCATTCCTGGGCTTCAAGAAGCTGGGTTTCTTGACAGCGAGCTGGCGCTCAGCTTGGAAGCTCTGCCGGCTTCGATGGTCATCATCGGGGGCGGCAGCATCGGCCTGGAGCTTGCGCAACTCTTTACACGGTTCGGTGTCCGCGTCATGGTACTGGAATCCGGTCCGCACGTGGCGAGAGCAGAGGAGCCTGAGATTGGTGAGGCGCTTGTGCGCTACCTGGAGGACGAAAAAGTCCAGATCTGTACCAACGTCACAATCAGCCGGGTGGAACGCCGAGATGGCGAATATCTCGTGCACACCGAAGCGAACGGGAAACCGAAGATCTGCCGGGCGGAGCGTCTGCTGGTCGCCACAGGCCGGCACGCCAACACCATCGGATTCGGATTGGAAGAAGCCGGGGTGAGGCTAGGAGCCAAGGGCGAGATCGTGGTGAACGAACACCTGCAGACCACCAATCAGGACATCTATGCGGCCGGCGATTGCATTGGCGATCCTATGTACGTTTATGTGGCCGCGTATGCCGGTGGACTGGCGGCCGAGAATGCCCTCAGCGGCGTCGGGAGAGTATTCGATCTCACGGCCTTGCCGCACGTCACGTTCACTGATCCGCAGATCGCCAGTGTTGGGCTGACGGAAGAGAAAGCCACGGCACAGGGACGGGGTGTGCGAACCGCCGTCCTACCTCTCCATCATGTCCCGCGTGCATTGGCATCCCGGAACACCAAAGGCCTGATCAAACTGGTGGCCGAAGATGAGACAGGCCGATTGCTCGGCGCACACGTGCTCGCGGCAGAGGCGGGTGAAGTGATCCAGGAAGCGACGCTGGCTATTCGGTTCGGGCTAAGCATCCACGACCTTGCGGATACGTTTCATCCCTATTTGACCATGGTAGAAGGCCTCAAGCTCGCCGCGCTGACGTTCAAGAAGGACGTGACAAAGTTGTCCTGCTGCGCAGCCTGAACAGAGATGCATAGCCAGAAGGCTAAACACTCGCTGCTGCTCTCGCGAATTCAGCTGCCGAAGCCCAGGAGTCAGGCTTCAAGCCAATCCACATCCCCGCCATCTTACTCGACTACTCCACACCGCCAATATCTTAGAACCGTCTTACTTCAGCCACCGCCTCCGGCGCAACACACCGCCCGACCATTCCTCGCCACTCCGGTCTGAACCAGAACGCGGCTCTGGCACCTGTTCCGAAATCTTGACGTTTCCAAATAGCCGGTTGGCACGCACCAGAAGTAATTCTGGGTAGAGGCCTTCAGAGTTTCACCACAACGACAGGTTACTCATGACGCAGCACAGAACCAATTCCGTTCACGGAGCCATTCCCGAAAGCATGCCGCCGCTCTCGGACAACGCTCTCACCGTCCTCCGTGAACGGTACCTGGCCAAGGATGACCAGGGGAACATCATCGAAACCGTGGACCAACTCTGGACGCGGGTCGCTCGCGAAATCGCCATGGTCGAGATCCTGTACAAGGCAACACATGAAGAAGTGGCATCCATCGAGGAAGAGTTCCGCCGGATGCTGGCCTCTCGAACCTTCCTGCCCAATTCCCCCACCTTGATGAACGCTGGCCGCCCAGGCGCGCACAAGCAGTACTCCGCCTGCTTCGTGATCCCCATTGAGGATGACATGCAGTCGATCGGGAATGCCGTGACTGCGGCCTTGTTGATCCACAAAAGTGGCGGAGGCACCGGGTTTTCGTTCTCCAATTTGCGCCCCAAGGGCGATCGTGTGCGGAGCTCAGGCGGCGTGGCGTCAGGCCCGGTCTCCTTTATGAAGATTATCGACGGCGCCACCGAACAGGTGCGCCAGGGCGGAACCCGCAGGGGCGCGAATATGGGGATTCTCCATGTCCAGCACCCCGACATCCTGGACTTCGTGGGGTGCAAGACGCACGACGGTCAGATCCGGAACTTCAACATCAGCGTGGCCGTCACCGACGAGTTCATGACCGCAGTCAAGGGGGACAGGCCCTACGCCCTGATCAACCCCCGCACGATGCAGCCTGTCAAACAGATTTCCGCCCGGCTGGTCTTCGATCACATCGTCGAGGAAGCCTGGAAGACCGGCGATCCCGGACTCTTCTTCATCGACCGTGCGAACCGGGCCTGTCCTATTCCAGCCATGGGTGAAATCGTCTCGACCAATCCCTGCGGGGAGATCCCTCTGCATGGCTTCGATGCCTGCACGCTCGGCTCCATCGACTTAGCGAAGCATCTTCGGATCCAGCCAGGCCATGGTCAGTACGAGATCGATTGGCAGAGCCTGGACCAGACCATCCGCCTCGCGGTTCGATTCCTGGACAACATCATTGATGCCAACGACCATCCGCTTCCCCAGATCAATGCCATGACGCGCCAGACCCGCCGCATCGGCCTCGGGATCATGGGATACGCCCGGCTGTTGATGATGTTGGGCCTTCCCTACGGCAGCGAAGAAGCCGTACGCTTGACAGAGCGGATCGCGCACCAGATGAAGGCCATGGCGTGGCGCGCGTCAGAGCAACTGGCCCACAC
>CAADGK010000043.1 GCA_900696515.1 uncultured Nitrosospira sp.
ATCAGTTCCAGGGTGAACACACCGGATCACGACTAGGCGCTCACCGCGCAGACGGGTGCCATCACCGGACGAGGCACTACACACTTCACAAGTTCTCGAGGTCGATAGGGGCTAGGAAGAGGAAGGGTTGGTGCCGAAGCCGGGATTATCTCAGAGGGGGTTGCTCAAGTCGTTGAAGACAGGGGCAATCCCCGCCCTGGTGGCCTCTTCTGAAGAGTTGGCATCTTGTTTCTATTTGTTCCACTTCATCTCCTTTTTCATCGATTGGTTACCCACGCTAACACCTATCTAACACCAGGCCGAACGGGTCCCATCTACTGAAAAGGGACCCCCTAGGGGGCCATGGCAGATCGCGGTCGCCAACAGGTCCCACACAGCAGGACAAGGGAATAAAAACCGGTGCACTTCATCAAAATTTCAAATTACAAAAAAGGAGGGCATATGGATCCGTTTAGTCTCTTAATGGCCGGCGGCGGGCTGCTGAATATGGGGACCTCGATTTGGTCTTCCCTCGTGGCAGGCGGTGCCCAAGAGGAAGCGGCGGGGTACATGCAGGATGCCGCGATGGGGGCGCAACGCTCCCTGGTCGGGTCGCGGGACCAGGCGCTCTCGCTGCTCGCTCCCTTCATGCAGAACGGGGTCAATGCGGGGAACGCCTTGGCCCTCATGATCAACTCGCCGGACATGCTCCAATTTCAGCGTGACGCGGAGCGGGCCAAGCTCGTGTCGGAAATGAAGAAGTACGGGACGCCGACAGATTTAGCGAGCTTCCCGATTCTGACCGGACCGAAGGCCAGCGAGCGTCGGCAGACCCTCTACCAGCAGGCCGAACTGGAACGGCAGAACAAGGTCAACGGCCTGGCGGCAGACCTCGAGGCCTTCGATGCGCAAACGAGGATCATGCAGGAGGCGTCACGGAAGGCCCAAGAAACCGGCGGCGCAAACCTGCAAGCCAGTTCGCTGTACAAGTTCCAGGCGGACATCGGGACGGAGCAAATCAACAAGCAGTTGGCGGCGCGTGGCCAGTTCAATAGCGGCACTGGTCTCCGGACGTTGGAGCAGTTTATCCGGGGGCTCGGGGCTGAAGAAACACAGCGGCAGACGGACCGACTGTTCAGCCTCTACGCCACTGGGGCGAACGCGGGGAACGCGGCGGCGAATCTCATCTCGGGCTTCGCGGGACCGATCGCCGGCACGTACAACCAGATGGGCCAGGCGCAAGCACAGGCGGCGCTCGGCTCGGCGCAGGCCACACAAGGGATCCTCCAGGGTGTGAACAACGCGGTGACGGGCACGGCGGGCGGGCTCATGAACTACAACTTATTCAAAGAGTTCTTCAAGAATAAGAATACCAGCGGGGGCGGGACAGGCAACACTCCCTTGGCCTCAGTGAAGAGCGACAGCCTGGCCTATGATCTCGTGGTGTAAGCAGTGCACCGGGTCAACGGTTGCCTCTGCAATCGGCGGAGGCAACCGCCGGCGAGAAGGCCCACGCAGGGAATCAGTGGCGTGGCACCATGGATGCTGTGGGCAAAGGGCGGCATGAGCTACATGCGCAATAAGATGCTTCAGCCGTTCTTGGCGAAATTAGGCGGGAGCAAAGATTCCGACTATACGGAAGAGCAAGCCCTTAGCATTCAACAGGAAGCTCTGGGACGTGGAATATCATTTGGGGCCCAGACGCAGCGATATCAGGACATTGTCGATAACGCCGGGATGATGGAAGGTGTGAGCTGGGCGAGTAACGCGTTCTAGAGGATGTTAGCCGGCCGATATCTGCAGCTTGGCGGCGGTGGGGTAATAACACAGTCGAATCTTGTCGGTTGTGACCTTGAGCGGGGATTCTTTCTCCCAGGAGCTGTCACCGCGGTACTCGCGAGGATGGGGGGAGGTCGGCATGTTGTCCTCTGAATTGATGAAGCCTTTTGATGAATTGTTGTTTGATTCGGCAAGATCAGCATCTATCATATTGATAAATATAGACAAGCGCTGTTTGCATCCTGGCATTTAAGACTTGAGTTTTCCGCGCGTACGGGCGATATTATTGACAGCTCATCTACCATGTGTGGAAGGAGTTACGATGCCGCCTTCGGGCGGCATCAGCTTATTCCACCACCCGTGTTTCGACACGCCTCATAATCCTTCTGCAACTTCCTCCGCGTGTGATCCTGAGCGACAAGAAAAGCTGTCCACGGCAACAAGTATCCCCTGCGATCTGCAAGCACAACCAAGTAGTCCTCGGATTCTAACCAAATGTGGACGCGAGCTTCATTCTTTCGAATCGAAGTCCAAACTTTCACACCTTTGGCATCAGCCAATTCGATGATCGGGCGTGGCCACCGAATGCGCTCGCAGCGTCGAAGGTCGGGGGTTCTGGTTGCCTCATCTTTGCCCTCCGACGTCATATGCCAGAAAGTAGCTTCCTTCCCTTGGGACAATGGATAACGCTTTAAGGCAAGCCGACGACCTCGGAAAGTAGGCTTGTGGTGAACAAAGTCTTGTTTGAAATATTCGTAGAGTTTTTCTACGTACCGATTCCATTCACCTCCACAGTCTTCCAACAATGTGAGTGGCGGAAGCCAGCGGTTCTGTTCAGTCACTCCTGAACCTCTTGGGCCTGCCAGCGAAGTATATTTACCTTGTCCTCCCGCAAGAGCGTGGTTTTCGTCAAGCTGTACCCTGAACGTTGTTTCATCCGATCAACTAGCGCTCGCTTCCCGGCATTCTCGTGAAGCCCGCGGTTCATGTACGACACTGCGCCAATGAGCAAATCGGCAAGCTGCAATTGCTCGATCTCATGGGAATGGACCAACTGAACTCGTTCAACTATTTCACGTGAAAAATCGTAGAGATTATTGCAAAGCACCTCGTGGAGCTTTCTCACTTTGTCTGCACCACGTGAGTCTTTTATGTCTAGATAGATTCGGTACCGTCCTTTTGGGCTGAGGATTACCTTCAGCATGTCGAAGTACATTTTGTAGTACCACAGATCATGATTCTGGCCAGGAAAGGCTGCGTGGTCCAACCTTGCCTTGTCAGGCACCACAAGCGCCCGAAAATGAAGGTCATCGTCATCGAAGAAATAATCTATGAGATCGAGATAGAACTGCTTCTTGCCAGGAGATACCTTTGTCCATTTCACTTCAAACGCGGGTGCCAGCAAATGCCTGCGTTTGATCTCGCGGATACGCACTGCACTCTCTCGGGTTTTATCGAGAGGGCACCAGAGAGCTCCTAGCACCATTGCAGACTGTCCATCATTCTCGAGATGACAGGACTCATCGCAGTAGATGTTGTAGGTTTCACTCATGCAATCACCGGAAAGGCAAGGATGAAGAAAAATCCCAAAATAATACTAAGCGGGATGAGCTTCGCACCAGCAAGAAGCTTGCGCTGTCCCTTCCTTGGAACCCTCGCCTAGACGTATACACCATCTCATCAACATGGGCCAGGATCTTCCATCGCCAATATCCATGCACCTTGAATGAGGGTCGAAATGAGGGTATCACAACAACCTATTCCGCAGGTCTCGGCTTCGCTCCGTCCATACACCAATTCTTGATTTTCGTTCCTCCGTCATAAGGCACAGCAAGCCCTTGAGTTATGAGTATCTCGCTCAGGTCTTGCCCATCAGCCAACACGCGCGCGTCAATCCTGTAATACTTGTCTCGACTGGCTTTGCGTAGATGGATCGCTCGCGCGTGATCCAGGGTTGAGCGGACCAGATCTCGTGCCTGTCGAGCCAATTGCTTCTCCTGTTCGCACCGCCCCTTCATTTCTGGGGTATCGATGCCTACTAGACGAACAGATATATGGTCCCCAAAGAGCGGATGAATGCCGGGTAGGCTCATCATGCAGGTGTCGCCGTCATAGCAGGTATGGTACACGGCCTGATCGAAATCAAAGTACACCTGACTCTGGCCAGTAATGGGCCACAGCAAGGTCATTAGGAGGATGAGCAGGACAAGGGCGGGTGGCATTGCGCGGCCGATTCTACCTCAAAACAGCCGGCCCTCAAGGGATTTGCCTACCAGACTGCTGAGAAAAATCTACAGACGGGATACCTGCAAAACCTACGTGCAAAGAGGGTGTAGTCCGTGGAGATCGTATCTGATGATTCGAGGGCCCTCTCAAGCCCAGAAGTCGCCACTACACGACAAGGACCTTGTAAGGTTCCGGAGAGCGCCTTCATTCTTCTCCAATTGCCAAGGGATGATTCCCGGGAAGCGTAATCCCATAAGGGCCCTTGCGAGGAGTAGAGACGGGTGGGATTGACGGAGTGGTCGAGGAATCACGCCACTCGGTCCGATTGACGCTCGTCGGACTGCTCGCCTTGGGGGACACATTTGACCAGGTATACGGACTCGTCGGCGCCACAGGACCTCGGCCTGCTATGGCAGGGGGACTGATGCTGTAGGGACCGCCAGGACTGAATGGGTTGCCAATGCCGTTACTGCTGTATGGATGTGGGCTGAGATCGCCCACATACTGTGCCAAGGCGCCAACAGGAGCGGCGAGGATGATCAACAATGCCATGAACCACATACAGGCCTCCTGCTCCGGGTGAGATCAACATTGAGGCTAAGATAGAAAAATGCTACGTGCCCATTCACGCAAAGTCAAAACATGGGCCAGGCGCTAAAGTTCTAGTACTTATTCCGGTTCCTTCTCGATTCTGTTCCCACAACATCGTTCCTCACTCTGCAGATCTCACGTAGGATCGAAGCTGACAGCCGAAACCTACGCATCCCCTGGATTTCCCCAGTCGTTCACACGATTCAGGCCTACAGACAATTATAAAAGCAGTGCTACGGTTACAAGTACGATGAAGATGCTCTACTTCAGACTTCTCATATTCACCTGCTTTGCTGGCTCCGCCCTGGTGGTAAGCTCTCTCGCCGGCGTATCCTCCTCAGACCTGATCCCACGTCCCTTCACGCTGACACCATCTTCAGATGAACCCTCGCCACCATCGTCGAGCATCACCATAAACCTTCCGCGAGTGGTGACGTCAGTTGATGATGGCGATGATTTTTATTACTTGCAGGCGAATGTCGCTGTAGAGATTGATCATGAAGGGACGGCCGCCATGATCCGGGCTCGCCATGAAATCATTGACCTCCACCTATTGGAGCTCCTGCGCACATATCGCATGCAGGAATTGAGGGTCGCAGATCAACCGGCTAGCTTACGGGAAGACATCAAGCGCGAAATCAGCGCGCTCCTGCCCAAAGGGTTGGTGCACAACGTCTACATCACGAATTGGTTACTGATACCGGCAGGCTCTTTAGCCAGCATAGAACGAACTGGCGGGAATCTCATGTCAATTTTGGCCACCACGTGTAATTGCAGCGCCTCCCCGAGTCGAGCTTGCGGGAGGTGGTGCAGTGGATTGGCGAGGGAAAACTGGCCCGCACAGTAACTGAAGGATGCATTTCTATCCCCTTCTGCTCGAAACTGGGAGGGATACCATTATTTCGAGGGACGGGTGCGAGAATTACCTGTGTATCGACTCTGCCTGGATCGGATAGGGTTGCCCAGCATTGACTTTTTTGGAGGGATCAAAAATACTCAGGCTCCTCGGAATTCATCGCCGCGTGGGCCGGAGTTCCTAGTATCAGGTTCAGCGACGTTTCACCATACGAATCGGCCCTCGAGTATTGTATGTCTCACGCACCTCGCCATCAATGCATTGTGTATGATGGCTCGGCAACTCAGTCTCTTCCAAGGCTCGCCACCGCCATTCAGCAACACATCAATGAGCAGTATCGATGCCTCTATCTGCACAGTCCGGCCATGGTGACGGAAATGGGATCGCTGTTGAGAATTGGAGGTACCGACGTTACCCAGCTCGTTACGCAGGGCCGCCTCGTCCTGTCATCAGAATGTGACCATCTCATCGACGGGCGATTTCATAGTGATTGCATGGTGACCATGCTCAAGAATGCTGTAAACGAGGCACTGGAGGACGGCTATCGAGGGCTCTTCGCCACGGGCGATATGAGCTGGGAATTCGGTCCGGAGAAAGATTTTTCCAAACTTGTTGAGTACGAATGGCAACTGGAGGAGCTGTTTCGCGAACAGCCAGCCCTCTCTGGCATCTGCCAGTACCACGTGGATACCTTGCCAGCCAAGGTACTTCGAGAAGGGCTCCTGACACATCCCGCACTCTATCTCAATGCGACGCTCTCTCGGCTCAATCCCTACTATGTACGGCCAAAGGCGTTCACGTCGCACCCCCTCAATACTGCTGCACTCGATACCGCGATTCGAGATCTGTGCAAGATGCCGGAGGCCCTTATGTTACGGGCGCTTCCTCCCGGCTATCTGCTTTAAGACTTGAACCATCCCAACCTAGACATCTGCTCCCTGGCCGGTTGTCAGGCACGAAGGCTCCTCCCATTACGGGGTCGAAGCGTCAGCAACCAGGGGACTTCCTAGCCCCACCGCGCGGCAATAATACGGTAGCGTCTTCATATGTAGGAAAACGCCTTGGTTCGCATTTCAAACGCTTCCCTGTCCAAATGTAATCAACCGGAGAAACGTCCTGCCGATAGCTTTGCTAGTCGGTCACCATTTTTTGACGACTTTGCAACCTCGGCGTAACAAGCTGGCCGTACATTCTTCCAGCATTTCGTGCCAAGGATGGTCATATGGATGAATGGATCAGTTTTCTACTTCACCTCGCCTTTGTTGGATTTTTCTTTCTCAGCATCCTCTATGTCCTGCGTGTCGTGTATTTCCTCTCCCCTCCCACGTCACCGGAGGGACCGCAGATGCCAATCATCGCCAAATTAGACGGATCGGAAAGAGGAACTTCATGGGCTGCGAGCGATGCGCTGGATTTGTTCAAGGAGACAGGTACCGAGGCCTCGAAGGCGAACTGAATTTTCTACGATGCCTCAACTGTGGAGCGATTAGTGAGTCGAGAATGGACCGTCAGCGAGGACAGCCTCGGCGAGCCAAACGTAAGGAGCCGCGGACGCTTTGCGGGGCTCGTAGGTCGTCTCTTAAAGAGAGGTAGCCGCCGCGATTATTGCGGTGGGGTTACGCGCTGCGATCAAGCTGACAAATAGTTAGCAGGCTTCAAGCCTCACAGACCGGACGGTGTTCCATGCCGGATCGGACGAAACACGAGGCAGTTCTCTCGGCCTTGGAGTCGGCCGGGTATGGGGCGATTCAGTTCAGCATCACTCCCCCGCTTTTCCGGTTTCAGAACGGCCAGGCCCCCTCAGAACTAGAATTCAGCCGCGCCTACTTCGACTCCATTCCGCTGGACAAGCTGACTGCCCTCATACACGAGAAGATTGCGCCCGCCCTCAAGCAACACGCCGGCTACAAGTTACATGTCGCCGCGGGGTATATGGCCATCATTGCCCTCCGTGCGAACCACCCCAGAGGCCATGGGAAACCACGGGCAGAACAGCGGTCTTCCGCAGGCGAGTCGACCGAATTGAGTGATTGATTGTGCGGATGAAGGGGATGGAGGAGAATGACGTATGCCTGACACGACAAAGAACGAGGCGATTATCGCCACTCTCAATTCAGCCGGCTTTCAGCGTATCACACTCAGCGTCATCCCCAAATGCTTTGTCTGCGAGAATGGCTTAAGTCGCTCAGAGCTTGAATTCTCCAGGAGTTATTTTAACGATACCCCGCTTCTTATGTTACGCGCGATGATGCAGGAAAAAATTATTCCGGCCCTAACTGAACATCAGGGGAAGAAAGTGTATGTGACCGCACGCGGGATCAGCATCATTTCCCGCACATGATGATCTCCCTCGGGCAGGCCCTGCCGTTCTCTGCAGATCCACCAAGACCGCTGTGCATTTTTGTTGATCGACAGTAAGGACAGCGCCGCAGAGTTGGCGCGGCTGTATCAGCGACCCCTTAACGCGAAAAGTCCTCACATTCGAAAGCCCATTATTCTGGCGACAAGATCGCGTCGCACCTCGGAGGCCGCAGGCCCCCGACTTCATAGTGGAGGCTCGATCGGGCTCCGCTCCTTGTCGTGCTCTGGGAAATGGAATCCAACAAAATGCCCGTCCTTTTCAATCACCTCCACTCCTTCAGGGAAGGTGAGTTCTTGGACCAGCTCATTATTGTGGTACAGCCGGATGGTGTTGTCCTTTCGTTCCGCGCGGTACATAGGTCTTAGTTCACTGCGGGCGTAGAATTCATGAGATTGATGTCTAACATCTTCAGGGGGTCTTGCAGTGGCTTCCTTGCTCCAGACATTCCAGTTCCACAAAGAACCACCCTTCGGACAGTTGAATGTTCCGTACGAGAAACTCCCCCTCCACGCGCTGTCGCTTGATTACATCCGTTAACGTCACATGGGCTGGGATGATGATGTCCTCTAACTCCCATGCCGCTTCTAGTGCGATTCGGGTTCCGATGATCCACCGGGAAGATTCATGCATCGGAGCAGTCAAATGAAGGTATAGGTTGACCAGACCGTCGTGAATTTCAGTCCCGATATTGCGCACTATCGCCCGGCTATCTTCCCCATTCACTCGCACCATGGGCCGTTCATCGGCACGGCCAGTTTGCTTGCTTGACAGCCTGTGTTCTCTAAACTGGGCCATGCCTAATCCTGAGATGCCGGAATCTACAGCTTCAGTGCGCCCGGCCCATGATGGTGGGTCATGTACCTTCCAGCGGGCTCAATTCTCCCCACTGAATGCAACAGCACATACAGATGGTGTTGCACGATATACGGATAGATGACAAAGGCCCCTTGCACAGAACCTGAGCCGAATATCGCCGTCAGTTTGGGATGAAAGGGGAAAGGAATATCCTTTGGCTTCCATGTGGCTTCGAGATAGACCTGCTGACCATCTTTCCATCGGTCCTTCTGCTCATCGGGGCTTCGATATCAATAAACAACATCCCCACATTGCCATCGACTTCGGTCTCGACGCTGAGCACAGCGGCCTCGCTCTGTCGCCCGTCCACCCTCACCATACGGTTCCTATCAGATGAGTGGCGCTCCCCCACGCATGCCGAGATCCTGAGCAACGGTGCACCGAGGACGACGCTTTACGTTTGGCTGTCCGCGCCGATTCAACGGGACCGGGACACGGGCATCACGTCACTCAGCAGATGCGCCAGCAGAGCCCGCGACCCCTTTTGTCTACAGAGCGTATTTTCGGCGGAACGATACGCTTTTTATCTCAAGGCCGCAAGCGTACCGCTGCCTTTTAAACAGATGACTGCACTGGACTGTTCAAAGGACAAGAGGACTGGCAAATTCCACAATCGTTTGACCAATTCCTTCTGGGAGGCTATGACTAGTATAGGGCAATTCATTAGGGAGAAGGATGCGATCGCGAATCCACGGAACGGAGGAACGAGTTCCGCGAGGACCACAACCCACGTTGACTGCGCGTGAGCGGTTCATCCTGAACGCACTCTGGTCCGGAATGGATTCGAATCAAATCGCGGAACAACTTGGGCTTTCTGTAGAGACCGTCAAAACTGTCCGTCAGCGATTGCGGCAGAAGTATCAGGTATCCAATGTGGCACAACTCATGCGCGCCGCCCTCACACATGGCGATCTCGATGTCTAGCTCCCCTCATATCGTCCATCGCTCAACTCTTGTCTGTAGATATGCGTCTGTTTCTGAATGGTCAGTCGCCCACAGTGCGTGTGGGAGACTCGATTGATGTTCGACATCGTGTGCCTCTGTGTGAACGCTGTGGTCCTTTAGCGTGTCCTTGAGCTCGTTCAACTGATTCGTCATGTCTGGTGCCGCGTGACTGTGCGGCGGAGCCGGGTGTTCCGATTCAATGAATGTCGCCACCAAGAGCCCGACCAGCACGCCAACCATGCTCGCGAAGAGCAGCGCTTTGACCCGTCGTTCAGCGTCTCGTCCCTCCACAGGTGACATGTCAGTAGGCCACGCAGAGTGGCGCTTCCCCCCACTTCATGCTCAGCCGCATCTGCTGTTGATGACCGATGAACAGGCGGAGCCGTTCTTGGTCATCGCCGGACATCCGAATGAACTCGATACCGGCCATCTTGCCGCTCACCCATCTGACCATGCCCAGATTGATCCGCATGGGCCGGAGCTCATTGAGATAAATGAGCAGCTGCACGTCTTGTCCTCGCTCGAGTGGCATGGCCGTGTGGAGGAGACACCCGGGAACTGACATATCGAGTACTTGCCCTTCCCCCCACTCGTGGCCCGGCTGACAGGGGTGACTTTGGCTGACGCGGGCTTTCGTTCGCGATAGCGTGGGTGCACTCTTTCTCCTATTCGTTGATAGTAAGGTTCGCATGGGGCTGAGTCTCTCAGGCGCGCTCAAGTTCCTGGTTGGTCGCCAGGTAGGCCTCCAGCCGATCCTGGTCTTCGGCCGAGAGGGTCTCAAACTCGATGCTGAAGGACGTCCAATGGCTCCAGGTAATCCGGGCACGATCAATCCGAAGCGGCCAGTGGCCATCCGACAGATAGATCCGCAGTTCCACCATCGAAGAGGAGTCGAGATGCAAAGGCGTCTGGACAGTACAGCCCGTCGACCAGAGAGAGTCCAGGCGGCCAGTCTGCTCGGTAAAGGCCGTGACAGGCAGGGTTCGAAAATCCACACGGCAGTGTATGGGAGATGGTTCCGACATGACGTGGTCTCCTTGAGTGGGTGGGCGTCGGCGCATGGAAGAAGCATAGCGGGCAAAGCATGGCTTGGCCTCACTCGGAGGGCGTACTACGAAGGTAGCGGCGGGCGACGGGAAACGAAACGGCTGAATCAGTGCACGGGCGGGTCTTCGATCAGATCCAGTTGATGGAGGGTACGATTGAAGGGGGTTTTGCCTAACGTCTCCCCCGATTGTGGGGGTCGCCCCCAGGCCGCCAGTCCCAAGACCATCGCCAAGAGGATGCCGAGAAGCAACGCGCTACCGAGGTGCCTCATGGAGAACCCCTTTCTCAATCAAGGCGGCAGAGCTGTGAAGCCATTCCATCCCGCACTCTGACTCACGCGCCCAGGTGACCAGCCCCTCCAGGCGCATCAGTGCCACCCCAGGGACATGCACCGACACCTTGATCACCATACCGGGGCTGGCGAGCAGAGCGCTTTGGACGAGCCCCCGTGCAGGAGACAGCTCCCACAACCAGCCGGTTCCAATGACCCCCTCTTGCACTAAGCAGAGCGTGCAGGCGATTGGGAAATCTGAGAGACCGTGAGAGGGCCACGACGTTCGCATGCCGTGACTCTATGTCCTCGGCCACACTCCGAGCTATTCCATAGAGGGGTAAGGAAACTATACGAGAGGGCGGTAGGCACGGGTACTAACAGGCGCTTCATAGAGCGTGATTGCGCCAGGAAGGTCGAAACGAATCCCGTTGTCGATTTCGACAGTCAATAATCCTCAGGCCAGTGCCTTCATCTTTTGCCGTATTGAGCAGTACACCATCTCCTGTGCGCAGACCGTCTACATAGCCTCACGTGTCACACAGGCGGTACTCCGCTGCTCCCTGTGGATCTCGCTTTTCCCAGCTATCGTTTGACCCAGGCTCCCTGAGGCTATACGAATGTCCCTAGAGGCGCCCAAAATGATTTATCAATCTGCTGCTCGCACCATAGTGACTAGGCCTGAAGTTAGAGATAATGTCGGGCAACTCCGGCCCACCCAGAATCAATGCAAAGAGACTTGTGTGAAGCGACAACGCCGCACAATTCTTCCATCCTGCCTTGGCATGCTCAATAAGGCTTTCTGGATTCATTCGATAGTCCAGCCAATCCTTTCGCATCATCGCGACTATTAATGCGGGCTGAAAAGCAAGACTTAAGAGTGCAGCAGCTAAAGAGTCAATCGCCGCAATCCATGATGCAGATTGAAATGATTGCAGCCGATCGTGCTTGAGTGAAGTATAAGTACTCCACCAAGCCGGAGTGTGATTGTCGGCCCAACGAGCGAAGGGCACACGATACTCTGGCGGCTCTGAAAGAAGGATGACTTTCCTAGTATCTAGTCTGTACCTTTCGTTGTACAAAACACGAAAATCATTAATGTTAAGGCGATTTCTCTCCTTTTCGCGGCCTCGTTCCTGGATCTCATCTGCGCCAAATCGAAAGAGAGAGTCGACAATGTTCCCAGCCTCAACGATCACTTCCGCCAGTAAGGGCGACCATGTCTGTAGATTGCTCTCTGCGAGAGGAACATAGCGTTTGAACTCAACTGCCTTCGCTTCAAGGTTTTCATACCATGAAATAACACTTTGAGCGACACTCTCTTCCACGCAGGGGCCTCACTTGCCCTTCGGTAGCAAACCCTTTTTTTCGAGCTCTTGAATACGTTCTTCCGCAAGCGCTAGCAGGAAGCCTTTCAACGTGCGCCGCTCCACAGCACACGCCATTTTCATACGGACCAGAAGGTCCCGCGGGATATCCCGAATATTGATCGTGCCCGTCTCAGCGACTTCTTCATTTCGTGCCATAGCTGCCTACTGTAGCAAGGCCTCCATGCCCGACGCAAATACTGCTTGACCACCCATGATATGAAATGATACATTTTTACTGCATAGCATATATAACTACATCATATGGGTACATTACCATAGTGTACCCATATTGCGTCCGTGCTGTACGAAGGAGGTCGCCATGAAGATGGTTCGCATATTGGTCCAAGTCCCGCTGCCACTGAAGGCACGCCTCGACGCCCTGCGAGTCCAGGGCACCACGGCCAGTGGACTCATCCGCAACCTGCTGAGCCAACATTTCAATCAGCCCCATGTGGGCAGAAAAGGAGCACACCGATGACCACTTCCGCACTGTCTCCCATCACCCTTGACGCCTCCGAGTTAGAACGCATCGACAGATTTGTTAATGTCGGCTTGGTCCATATCGAACAACTCTCGGCTTTGTGCCGGCTGCTGAACCGTGCTCAACCTGACGGTGA
>CAADGK010000044.1 GCA_900696515.1 uncultured Nitrosospira sp.
CAAGCCGATGGCCAGACGATCAGCGGGCCTGGACCACATCGATTGATGATGTTTCAGGAGGCGGCGCTGTTTCCCTGGCTCACGGTGCTGGGAAATGTCCTGTTCGGTCTGAAACTCGTCAAAGGGCTCAGTGCGTCGGAGCGTCGGGAAAAGGCCGAATACTTTTTGGAGCTCGTGGGTCTGAAGCGGTTCATGCACTCCAACGTCCATGAGCTTTCCGGCGGCATGAGACAACGTGTGGCGTTGGCTCGATCACTGGCGCCGAATCCCAGTGTGCTGTTGATGGATGAGCCGTTTGGCGCGCTGGACGCACTGACGAGGGAACAGCTCTATGGTGATATCCAGCGCATCTGGAGCCAACACCGGAAGACGATTGTCTTCGTGACACATAACGTGCGTGAAGCCGTTTGTCTGGGCGATCGAGTCATCCTGTTTTCACCTAATCCCGGGCGAATCAGAGAAGAATTCTCCATTCCGCTCCCCCGCCCGCGTGATATCAACAGCGTGGACCTTGCTCGGTACTCCACGGAAATCACCCGTGTGCTGAAGGGCTACGTTCAAAATGAGGTTGCCGGATGATTGCTCGTTGGGCCATCGCGTCGCTCTTTTTTGCTTGTTTGATCGGTCTCTGGCAGCTCGCCGTCAACGCTCAGATTTGGTCTCCGCTGCTCCTCCCGTCTCCGTCCAGTGTTTTCATCTATCTTTGGTCCGCGATTGAAGACGGCACCCTGTGGGAGGCTACCCTTGTGACGGTACAGCGCCTTCTCATCGGATATGGGCTGGGCATTCTGATCGGCCTCCCACTCGGTCTTCTCACAGCCTCGTTCAGATGGTCTCAGGATACGATCGGCGTGCTTGCCCTGGGCCTTCAAACACTTCCAAGTGTCTGCTGGGTGCCACTTGCGCTGCTTTGGTTCGGGCAAACGGAGTCTGCCATGCTGTTTGTCGTCGTGATGGGAACCTTGTGGTCGCTGATCATCGCGACGGATACCGGTGTGCGGACGATTCCCCCAATCTACAGCCGCGCTGCCCGTAGTATGGGATCATCTGGTTTCCACACCTGGACCCATGTGATTTTGCCAGCAGCTCTTCCCTTTCTTTTAAGCGGCATGAAGCAGGGCTGGGCCTTTGCCTGGCGATCGTTGATGGCGGCGGAAATCTACGTGACGATTCTGACGGGATTCGGCCTCGGGCATCTGTTACATTACGGGCGAGAGCTGAGTGCGATGGATCAGGTGATCGGGGTCATGCTGGTCATCGTCATGATCGGACTCGCAGTGGACAAAACACTCTTCGCCCCGGTTGAACGATTCCTGCATCGCCGATGGGGAACTGCGCGTGGGTAGATGACATCGCTGATGGTGTTCGTCAGAAAAGGCTGGATCCTTGGCGCTGTGCTTTGGCTTGTGCTGACCTTCTCCGTTTTCCCTGCACAGGCAGAGAGAGGGTCCGTAGCGAATACGTCAGCAGATGACATCCCTGCCTCGCCCCTTCTCTACGTCTCGGACGACTTCTCCTTTGTCGGACACGATAGTCAGGGGAACGTGACGTTCGCGATCGACAACAGTCGCGGGCGGGACGGAGAGGCCTATCAGGCGCAACACTTTCTCGTCTTGCACGATGAGAAAACCGGCTGGGTGAGGCTTGACGGCAACAGCCGCTATGAGAACGCGGGGAAGGAGCTCAAGACGATCCCCGATTCGCCGTCCTTCCACTTTCAGGGCAGTCCTAGAACCGGCATGACCATTGTCGGTGAGAGCAATCGTCTCACATTGACGATCGATCCGATTTCACTGCGAACGAGCCGGCAGGATCATGGTGCGGTCATGTGGATGGGTTCCGCGCCGGCCGTTCTGACCTGGCGAGATCGAGTCATTTCCGGACGGGTCGTCTATGAGCATCTCCTGATGCCGGACTTCAATCGTCTTACCCGCACCTATTGGGATCTCTGGAGCGGATACCAAGGATTCTATCTAAAAATCGGCACGGATGGTGATGTGTATGCCCACCGGCAGCACAGTGAACGTCTTGCCCCGTTGATGGGCGTCCTGGATGGATGGACGGCATTCAGCGGTGTGACCGGGGCGATGAAGGACCTGAACATTGAGGTGATCGACCATGGACTGGCGCGCGGGTTTTTTCGTTGGCCGACTGCTTGGCGTATCACGTGGACGGGGCCACAGGGGGCGGCTGTCCTGACTCTCAGGCAGGTATCGAGGACCGGTATCTGGAGCTGGGCGATCGGTGGGTTCTCGATGGTCGTGGTCGAAGGCGAGTTGGAGTATGGAGGGAAGAAACTTCCGGTGTATGGGCTTGCGGAACTGATCGTCTAACTGCTTTTGTCGGTATGGGGGGACGGCCTGATCAATCCTGGTTCGACTGGTCTGTACAGGGTCGAGCTGAAATCCGATGTATGAGTCCGCGAACGATCAGTAATATCACAAGGCTCGGTAGCCAAATCCACAGAATTTCACTGGCGAGGATCCGCAGCGCATCGGTGCTGAAAAAGTTGCCGATGCCGATCGGCGAGACTGCGACCGGCCGAAATGGGAAGAAATAGCGAGTGGGGTCAAACGGAGAGAAGAAGGCGATGCCAAGCCCTCCGTCCGTCAGCGCGTCGAGGATGCCATGTGATGCGGTGCAGAGAAAGAGATACAGCCCGATTCCTGCTTTTGTTGATGATGATTCCTGCCGATAGCCAAGAGCCACAAGCACGGCGCTAAGTAGGCCGGCAAAGAAGAGAGAGTGGGTCATGCCGCGATGACCCCAGAGGTCCCCGTACTGAATGCCGAAAGCAAATCCGATCACGTCGAGATCCGGCGCAATCGAACAGATTGCACCGGTCAAGAGGAGGGGCCGCTTCATCGCCCGATGTGGTATGGCTTTGCCGAGTGCGAGGGCGACGAATGCGTGAGAGAAGGCTGAAGCCATCTTCTGCTTATAGACGGAACGTCATTGGCCGTTCTCAAAGCCTAGCTGTCGCCATGCCTCGTAGACAATGACCGCGACTGCGTTCGAAAGATTGAGGCTACGACTCTCTGGGCGCATCGGGACACGGATGCGTCGTTCCACGGGAAATGATTCAAGGAGTGTGGATGGGAGCCCGCGTGTTTCCGGACCGAACAGAAACACGTTGTCTTTGGTGTAGTCGACCTGGTCATAGCGCCTGGTTCCCCTTGTGGAGACCGCGAACAGGCGGCGATCCTTGAAGTACTCCGCACATTCAGCCCAGTCGTTGTAGGTGCTGATCGTGGCAAACTCATGATAGTCCAGCCCGGCCCGCACGAGTTGTTTATCATCCATGGAAAAACCAAGCGGCTTCACGAGATGAAGCCGGACGCCGGTATTGGCGCACAGGCGGATGATATTGCCGGTGTTCGGTGGAATTTCCGGTTGATAGAGGATGACATCGAACATTGCGGAGATAGTGTAGCACGGTGCCCACGCTCGGCACGACGATCGGGCACCATCAGCGTGGTGTAACAGGATGCTCAAAAGGGCTGTCCAGCAGGTCGTCGCTGGTACATCCGATATAGGCTAAGGTCGAGGTAAAGGCCCGGCAGGGAGTTTGGATTCACTTACCCTGAGCCTCAACCTTGACCTCCATTACATTACGACGCCTGAAGGCCGTACCCCTGCGGATTGAGGCTCTGCCATTTCCACGTATCGGCGCACATATCAGCAAGGCTCCGTTTCGCTTGCCAGCCGAGAAGGGCAGCCGCCTGGTTGGGATCAGCATAACAGGCTGCGACATCACCGGGTCGGCGAGGCGCGAGCTTGTATGGCACCGGCTTGCCGCTGGCTTGCTCGAAGGCCTGCACTATTTCCAGCACACTGTATCCTGTTCCGGTTCCAAGGTTGACCGTGAGGCAGTCCGTCCGGTGCATCGCCCGCCCAAGGGCTTCCAGTGCCCTGAGGTGTCCGATGGCGAGGTCCACGACGTGGATGTAATCGCGCACGCCGGTCCCGTCTTTCGTGGGGTAGTCGTTCCCGAATACATTCAGGTGCGGGTGGCGGCCGACTGCCACCTGCGCCACGAACGGCATTAAGTTGTTCGGCGGGCCTTGTGGATCCTCACCAATCAATCCGCTGGCATGTGCGCCGACCGGATTGAAGTATCGGAGAATCCCGATACGCCATGAGGTGTCGCCGCGTTGCACATCACGCAGGATGTGCTCCACCGTCAGTTTCGTTTGCCCGTAGGGGTTGGTTGCCGACAGCGGATGGTCTTCTGTCAACGGCAGCTGCTGCGGATTGCCGTACACCGTGGCGGAAGAACTGAACACCAATGTCTTGACCCCACAGATGCCCATCGCCTCCAACAGACGTACAGACCCGACAACGTTATTGTCGTAATAGGACAGCGGCTGCTGAACGGACTCGCCGACGGCTTTGAGTCCTGCAAAATGAATCACGGCTTGCGCGCCGCTTTCCCGGAGGGCTGTCACCAATGCCGCTTGATCGCGGATGTCGCCACGGATGATGCGAAGCTGCTTTCCCGCGATCCGTTGTACCCGCTCGAGTGATTCAGGGTGGCTGTTGCAAAAATTATCGAAGACGGTCACGTCCTGTCCTGCCTGAAGCAGCTCGACACAGGTGTGAGAACCGATATAGCCGGCACCGCCTGTCACTAAAATCACGGCGTATTTCCAGTGGAATTATCCTCGAGGATTCGGCTCGAGCTAGACTAACGAGATCATGAAGAGAGGTCAAGGAAGGGAATGAAACAACGAGGCGATTCATCGTGGGCGGTATGATTAAAGCCTCGCCTGATATATTTGTTCTGCTTCTTGGTATAGTGATTCCAAAAATCAGAGGAGTACAGAGCGATCATATGACCGTAGTATCTGCTAGGAGAGAATTTTGGAAACGACAACATCTCTACGCTGAAGTCATTCGTGTGGTGAGAGTACTCGTGTTCGTTGTGATAGCTGCTCCCTGCGCCATGGCAGATGATGGACGAAGGGCGCCGTTTGAACAGGTGTTCGAACAGGCCAAGACGGCATGGGAGAGTGGAGCGGTGACTACTGCACTTGAATTGCTCGAACAAGGGATTCAGGAGCATCCACTCGCACGTTCCCTCCAAAAGTTACGAGGGGACATCCTCTCCATGTCGCGTGACCCAAAGGAAGCGATTCAAGCCTACGATCAAGTCCTTGCGGCGGATCCTGCTGCGCTGGATGTCCGCTGGGCGAAATGGGCGGTGCTGGTCAGATGGGGACAGGAAGTGGAGGCGATTGCTGAGTTTCGCTCCATCGCGCAGGTTGATGTCAAGAATCCACTGGCCCATTGGCGGCTGGCACAGGAACTCCGCAAGATCGATCGATTGGAGGAATCGCTCGAGTCCTACAAGCGGGCGGTGGAGTTGAAGCCGGAGTTCCTGGGCTGGCGCCTTGCTTTGGCTCGTGCCCGCTTCGATGTGTTGGATTATCAAGGCGCGGATGCCGATCTTCAGTATGTGCTGGAACACGTTCCGCCTGGTTCTCCGCTTGAACTGCCCGCCAAGAATCAACTGGCTCAACTGCATGAGTCGATGGAGCGAGGGCGGCGGTTCAATCCCACGTTGACGCCTGCGGCTACCGCGACTCAGCTGAAGGAATGGGCTGCCATCCGGTCGGATGCGTGGAACCTGTTTGAGGCTGGTCGGTATCAGGAGGCCGAACCAATATATCGGAAACTCCTGACACTCAACCCCGGTGATCCCATCGCCACCCATCAGTTGGGCCTGACGTTGATGCAGCTAGACCGCTGCAAAGAGGCGATCGCCATATTCGGCAATATTTCGAATCTCAATCCAAGCGAGGAGGATTTCGCCGATACGACGTACCGGATGGGACAGTGTTACGTAAAGTTGCAACGGTGGGACGACGCCTTCATCCATTTTCAACTGCTGCATGATGCAGCCGTGGAGTTTGAACAGGCGAATAAAGACGTCCCATTTCCAGCGGGCACCCGCGTGCTGGCAAAGGACAAAATCGCTCGATGGCTCGATAAGGTGAAGCCTCATGTTCCTGAGCTGGTGAAGCTGAAGGAAGAAGAGGACAAGAGGGAGAAGGATTCAAGGACCCAGGCAGCTGTGCTCTCGGAAGAGACTCTCTATGCTAAAGCGATTGAACGGATCAAGGCGCAGAAGGCGTTGGATACCGGTGTGGCGATCGCCGGGCGGGACGCCGATTTTAGCTGGTTTCGGTTCGTGATTCCGGCGACCAAAGTCGTGCGCGATGATTTCCCAACCGGGGCTCACGAGTTTATCCCGTTGAACCCAGGCGACACATTTCCTACTGCCCAACCAGACATCCACTTGGTATTTCGGCTGGTATCCGATTCATTCGATGCCGTACCGCTGACCGCACGTTGTTCAGTCGAAACTCGTGATATGACAGAAGATCCACAGACGATGGTCCAGGATCGTGTCATGACGACCACAAATGATCGCTCCGGCTACTTTCTCCTCACCGCTCCTCCAAAGGGCTGGTCTCCTGGCATCTATCGCTGTGGTCTTTTCGCGGGGGAGCAGACCTCTGCTTATTCGTATGTTGATGAAGTCCGGTTTCGTGTCATGGATTCGAATCGTGATTGAATAACAGAGTTGGGGAAGGGTGTGGGCAGATCGTCTCCAGACAGATGGTGGAAAAGCCTCATACGGCAATGACTTCTTCGCGGACATGATGGAGGGGAACGAATTTGGGCCCCTTCCCTTCCTCGAAGTGGCAGCGGACTGAGTCCCTGACCTTCTCAGGCAGTTCAGCCCGAGTGTCGGATTCGGTAAAGATTGACTGACCGAGTGCGCGCGCAACAAAGCCGCCCTCGGGAGCTTCTTCGACAATGAAAATCAATTCGCTCATCATTAAGCTTCATGAAGTATGCCTGGGCCATCGTAGTCCCGTGGTCTCACGCTGGCCAGCTTTGCTGGATACAAGGAACTGGTGATCGGTTGTTTCCACATGGTCTTGGGCCCATAATAGAACATCCTGAATGTGGTACTGGTGGGCTGCGAAGGAGGTTCGCGATGACACAAAAGTCTCAAGTTGTGTTGGAAGAGGCGTTGAAGCTCTCGCCTAATGAGCGGGCAGAGGTGGCGGAACAGTTGATTGCCAGCTTGGAGGAAGCGCCGGATACCGCTGTCGAGGAGGCCTGGCAGCAAGAGGTACAACGGCGGCTTCAGCAAGTCGAGCGTGGGGAGGTGAAAACAATCCCTTGGGAGGAGGTGCAGAGGCGGTTGCGATATGGAACATAATCTGCCCGTCGAATTTCATCCAGAGGCGCTGGAGGAGTTGGAGCGCGCCAAGGTTTGGTACGATGGACAAAGACCCAGCCTGGGGGAGTCGTTCTTTCAAGAAATTACCACTGCAATCTCACGCATTCGAGAAACTTCGAATGCGTGGCCAGAATATCAGCGGGGAACAAGGCGTTTCCTCGTTCATCGCTTCCCTTTCGCAATCATCTATAGTCAGCGCGCCAGCGGACTGCTCGTCGTCGCCGTGATGCATCTGAAACGAAGACCTGGTTATTGGCAATCACGCTTGCGGTAAGCTTGCGACCTTTGTCTTGAGGGGCAGGGATGTCCGAGCTGATGGGAGTTTAAACCCTAGAGTTTCGGATCTTCACTCACATTTCTGAGGATAGGACCTGTTGGTCGATAACCATTCGAAAAACTCAAGGTTTCTTCGCCACCACCCTGCCGTTCTCCCACACGTAGATCGGTGTCCCATACATCCTGGCGGTTTTGCGCGCCGCTTTCGCCGCTCGGCGAAGTGCACGGCCAACCGCCTGCACGAATCGTGTATTCTCCGTCTGTCGCGTTGTCTTCATGTGACTCGCTCCAGCAGTTGAGGGGACGATCCAGAATTATCATAGATTGCCCATCCGTCGGCAAGTGGACGATACAAAGCATGAAAGTTTTTCGAGCTGCGATCAAAGCGGCGGATGACATCGGACTTTGGAACGTTGTGGCCTCCCTGGCGGACACGACCTGCAATTCGTTGGAGAGCCAGATGGACCGACGGCAATGACAAGAACACGATTTCAATCCGGTACCCGGCTGACTTCCATTTCGTTAGAAGTTGAAGATAGGTCCGACCGCTTAACGTACTTTCAAATGCAAAACTCTTCCGCGCGCCGACTAAACGGCTCAGCTCTTGAAGGACTAGACGACCCGCATGCCTTGCTGCCAGTTCTGGACGAAGTGGTGATAGCCCACCGGCGATGAGGTCGGCATTGACAAAGTGAACCACATCAGTCTCTCGAGGTAGATATTCTCTAGCGAACGTGGTCTTCCCCGAGCCGTTTGGTCCGGCGATAACAATGCAACGAGGATGTCGAGCTGGTCGGTCGTTCACTCTATCGATTAGCTAGCCACTGGTTGCTGATAATCCACTTCGATCGTGAATCCGAGATCCTCGATCATGCCCCAGACTTCCGGAGCAGGTGCGCCAGGTGTCGTCAAATAGCCGTTGACGAAGACGGAGTCGGCCGGGTAGAGCGCTAGTGGTTGGAGAGAGCGCAGATTATGTTCGCGCCCGCCGGCGATGCGAATTTCCGTGCGAGGATGCAGGAACCGGAAGAGGCAGAGCACTTTCAAACAGCGTTGAGGTGTGAGGTTGTCGGCCTGTTCGAATGGGGTGCCGGAGACTGGGGTGAGCATGTTCAAGGGAATAGAGTCCGGCTTGACGTCTTGCAGGGCCGTGGCCAGCTCGATCAGGTCCTCGTCTGACTCACCCATGCCAACGATGCCACCGGAGCAGATTTCTAGCCCTGCCGCACGTGCGTTCTTGATTGTCGCCAGTCGGTCTTGAAAGGTATGGGTCGTGCAGATGGATGCGTGGAAGGCTTCGCTGGTGTTCAAATTGTGATTCACGCGGTCAACACCAGCGGCCTTGAGCCGTTTCGCTTGGGATTCACTCATCAAGCCGAGCGAACAGCAGATTTGAATCGGAACTTCCTGCTTGATGGAACGGACCGCTCCGGCGATTTCGTCGATCTCTCGATCCAACGGGCTCCGCCCGCTGATGACGATGCAATAGCGCTGAGCCTTGGAAGCGGCAGCTTGTTTGGCGCCCTCCATCATCTGTTTCTGAGGAAGCAGGCTATACCGTTCGATCGGCGCCGTTGAGATAGACGATTGTGAGCAGTAGTGACAGTCTTCCTGACAGGCCCCGCTCTTGGCGTTCTGAAGCATTTGGAGGCGAACCGTCCGACCGAAGTACGTGGATCGAACCTGAAAGGCCGCGTGTAACAGCGCGAGCAGGTCATCGTTTGAGGCATTCAACACGGAGTGACATTCTTCTCTGGTCAGAGGTTCGTCATGGAGCGCTTTGTCCGCCAACGTCATGTAGGTCATGGGTTCCTCAATAAATGATACGACAGATGATCTGTTGAGATTGAAGTCTGTTCAAGTACAGAGGCAAGAGATCGCAGCCTCGTTCGCTCAAGTATGCAGCAGATACCGGCGGGAAAGCTACACGGTTTCAAATGGAGAAGCAATGCCTCGATAGGGAACTGACGAGCTGGGAGACGGGTCTTTCTCCGGGTTGGTGGAAACCTGACTGGTTTCGATCCAGGGAAGGGCCGTGAGTGTATTCCACTTGGCGCAGCGGCGGCACCGACCTGTCCATTCGACGGATTCCTGCTGACACTGGGTACAGATATAGGGCACCACCACACGTTTCTTGAAACTCAGCGCTTTTTTGAGCGACGTGATGGCCTCTTCGAACTGTTGTTTCCGCAAGTACAGATTGGCCATGATTTTATGGTAGTCCAACAGATGATCTTGCGGACCTTCAATCGTTGAGAGGAGGTCGAACGCTTCATCCACCATTTCGAGCCGGTAATAGAGCTTGCCCAGGTAGAACTGGAGCACGGGATTCTGCGGATCTTGCTGCAGTGCGTCCTGATAGACCCTGATGATTTCGCCGGGCTCGCCTTGATCCAGAAACAGTTCCTCCAACCGATGGAGAATAATGACGCTTCGTGTGCGGGTGTAGACCTTTTTCAGAATCTCAACGGCATCCTTCGTCTTCCCTTCATGAAGCAGAATTTCCCCGATGCCGATGTAGGCGGGGAGGAACGCACGGTCTTTCTTGATGGCGCCGCGGAAGTATCGTCGGGCCTTATCAGGATGGCCGCGTTCGAGCAGCTGGCGTCCCACCTCATACATGCACCCCAGGAGCAGTGCGGCCTCGGCCTGTTTTTCCGGGGCGGGGAGGTTGGCTTTGAGCAGACGGTGCTGGATTTCGAGCGCCTCATTCCATCGCTCTAAACGGATGTTGAGGTCCCGTTTCCGGATCAAGGCCGTGAGGTTATCAGGTTCGATCTTGAGGATTTGCTGCAGGGCCTGGAGCGCTTCCTCGTACCGCTTGGCTCCTTCGAGATCCTTTCCCAGCTCCAGCAGCACCTCGATGTTTCGATCGTCCACCCGCTGCGCATGTTGATGGAGCCGGATGGCCTCGGAAAAGTTCTGTTCCGAACGATAGATGTTTCCCAGCCAGAGCAGCGAATCGACTCGTGTCGGATCGATCGCGAGCGCTTTCTCCAACAGCGTAATGGCTTCCGAGGTGCGTTTCGACATGAACGCATGGGTCCCGTCTCGGTGAAGCGTATCGACCTTTTCTTTGCGGCGTACGAGACGTTGACTGCGCCAATTGAGGATAAGGTGGGCTGTCTGTTGCAACCCGACGACGAATGTCGCGAGGACGGCTCCTCCGGCCATTGAGATCAAGACCAGCGTGACCGGGCTGAGATCGAACTCCACTCCTGGACTGGTATGGATGACGACGGTACCGGGGTTCAGCTCGCGGAAGTAGCTATACACAAACACGCCGGCACTGATGAGAAAAATGGTGATCAGCAGTTTAAACATCGCTTAAACCATCTTCTACGAACGTGTCTTCCGGGTCAGCCGCTCCTTTGCCCCCGGAGTCGGTGCCGGCGAAGCCTTGTCCGAAATGGGAATGAGCCGTGCGTCACTCCACAAACGCTCAAGGGCATAATGCGATCGGGTATCCTGTCGAAACACATGGGCCACCACATCGCCGAAATCGATGAGGACCCACTGGCCCGAGGTTGTCCCTTCAAGACTCAGTGGCCGTTGGTTCACGCGAGAGAGCGCGTCGACGATCGAATCAGCGACTGCGCGCGTTTGCCGATCGGATTCGGCAGAACCCAGGACCAGGTAGTCAGCAATTGAAGTCAGCGGGGCGACATGGAGGACTTGAACATCAAGGGCCTTCTTGTCGAGCATCGCCTTGGCGACGGCGAGGGCTGTGGCCTTAGATGTGCGTGCGATTAGGGTCCTCCTGATAAAGACTACTTTGAAGTATATAAGATTCTACAGGGGGGGGCAACATATTTGCCAGCGGGAGGCCGCATTTTACCCTCCGCCTGATCTCCGAGGCAGAGATGAGACAGGGAGGGATCGGTAAGCAGGTGAGACCGGATGCATCAGGGACGGCGATCTCCATCTGATCTAAGATACCGAGATCTAATTGCCGAAGGGCCTGTGTATCCAGGTTGGACAGTAGGGGCACCTTGTCCAGGGATTGGAATGATTGTCCCGGGCGGGTGACGACCACAAAATGGCAGAGCCGTAGGAGTTGCTCAGGGGATCTCCAGGTAGCGAACTCAAGAAACGCATCCAAGCCAATGATAAAGAACAGGTTCCATGATGGACCATATTGGGATCGGACTTCATGGACGGTATCGATCGAGTACGACGTGCCGCCCCGATTGATCTCAATGGCCGATACCTCGAAGAATGGGGTGTCAGCAATGGCCAGCTCGACCATTTTCAGGCGAGTCTGTGCGGAAGCCAGTGATCCGCTCTGCTTGTGGGGTGGGTCGCCGGTTGGAATAAAGAGAACCCGAGAGAGCCGCAGACGTTCGTACACGTGATGGGCGATCGCCAGATGGCCGTTGTGAATGGGGTTGAAGCTGCCACCGAGAAGGCCGAGACGGTTGAGGCTCAGTGTCGAGTGTTGAATGGTGAATTTTGAGTTTTCGGATTGTGGATTCATCACTCGAAACTCACCATTCACAACTCAACATTTTTAGAGGATCACAAGATTATCGCGGTGAATGACTTCCTCATACTCCTGGGGCCCGAACTGTTCCTGAATGACGGCCGTCTTGAGGCCTTTCATCCGGACCAAGAGCTCCGATGACACATTCACCAGGCCTTTGGCAAACTCCTTTCCGTCTGGATCGAAGCAACTCACCGGATCGCCCGCTTCGAATGGTCCGATGACTTCACGGATTCCGGAGGCGAGCAGGCTTTTCCCTCGTTGAGCGAGGGCATCGACGGCCCCTTGGTCGAGGTGAATCTGCCCACGCGGGCGAAGCGTGAACGCGATCCAGTGTTTTCGGCTGTTCAGGCGGCGTTCCCTGGCCAGAAACAGACTGCCGCCGGTTCCTGTGGTCAGGGCTGCGGCGAGGAGCCCGGCTCGTTCTCCATTGAGAATCAAGGTCGAGACTCCGTATTGGCCGACCTTCTTGGCCGCCCGGAGCTTGGTGGCCATGCCCCCTGTGCCTTCAAAGGTGCTGGACACGCCGGCCAATCGCTCAATGTCGTCGGTGATAGCTGGGATGAATGGAATCAGGGTCGCGGAAGGATTCTTCCGGGGATCTTCCGTATAGAGCCCATCGACATCGGACAAAATCACCAAGAGGTCCGCATCCGCTAAGTGAGCCACTTCGCTGGCCAGGGTATCGTTGTCACCGACTCTGATCTCATCCACAGCAACGGTATCGTTTTCATTAATAATCGGGATGATGCCAAAATCTATCAAAGTCGAAAGCGTATGGCGGGCGTTGAGGAAGCGGCGACGGTCTTCAAGATCCTGGTGAGTGAGGAGTATCTGCGCCACCTGGATCGAGAGACGCTCGAAAGCCTTTTCATAGGCCCACATCAGGCGACTTTGCCCCACGGCTGCCGCGGCCTGCTTGACCGGAAGGTTTTTCGGGTATTCTTTCAGCTGCAGTTTTTTGATGCCGGAGACAATGGCGCCGGAGGAGACGATCAGGATCTCGCGTCCCTGTTTCTTGAGGGCGGCGAGCTCGTCGGCCAACCGCTCAATTCTGTCGGGGCGCAGTCCCTCTGCGCGCGATGCGATGAGGCTGCTGCCGATTTTGACGACGATCCGCCTGGCCTGCGTTAGGACTGTGTCTCGCATGGCAGCATCCGTAACGTATCGACCTGTTTTCCGACATAGAGGATCAATTGATCCAGCCCCGTATTGGCGGCGGCTGAGATCGGGAAGCAGGGATATCCTCGGTCCCGGCAGTAGGCCTGGATCTGTGCCAACCGTTCACCGGTGCCAACGACATCAATTTTGGTCGGGACGACGGCAAAGGGGCGGGTGGTCAGCCCCTGGTCATACGCGGCCAGTTCCTGCCTGAGGGTCTCGAAACTGTTTCGTGGGTCGTCGGTAGCCCACTCCGAGACGTCGATCAAGTGGAGTAAAAACGCGGTCCGTTCGATATGGCGGAGAAACTGGACCCCTAGGCCTTTTCCCTCGTGTGCCCCTTCGATCAAGCCGGGGATATCGGCCACCACGAAGCTGCGGTCGGATCCCCATCGGACGACGCCGAGATTGGGAATCAACGTGGTGAAGGGATAATCGGCAATTTTCGGACGAGCCGCGGAAACGGCGGAGATCAGGGTCGACTTTCCCGCGTTGGGAAATCCGACGAGCCCCACATCGGCAAGCAACTTGAGCTCGAGCCGCAGGGTACGCTCTTCACCGGGAGTCCCCGGCGTACACTTGGTCGGTACGCGATTGACGGATGTGGCGAAATTGCTGTTGCCTTTTCCGCCACGCCCGCCCCGGGCGATCACCGCTGTTTGGCCGTCTTCGGTAAAATCCGCGAGGATGTCTCTCGACTGGTCATCGTAGACGACGGTTCCGACTGGAATTCCGATCGTGACGTCATCACCCGAACGTCCGGTACAGTTCGAGCCACCGCCGGCTTTCCCGTCTTGCGCCTCGTAGTGGTTCTGATAGCGGAGGTCAAGCAGGGTCGTCAGTCGATGCGATGCGGTCATAATGACGTCGCCGCCATGGCCGCCGTCTCCGCCATCCGGGCCTCCGCGCGGGACAAACATCTCCCTCCGAAAGCTGCAGATGCCGTTGCCGCCCCGCCCGGCTCGTACTGTCACGCGTACTTCGTCGACAAACATGTCGTGCTAGTGTCCTACAGCCGAGTCATGGTAAGGAGATGTAAAAGTATACCCGACCCTGCGGCGAAGGGGGGTGGAGAATGTTTGTCTGGCCCGTACAGGAGAGAGCGGAAATGGAGGGCTAGGACTTCGTGGAGCCAGGATACACACTGACTCTTCGTCTGCCGCGTCCACCTTCAAACTTGACCACGCCCGCTGTTTTGGCGAACAGGGTATGGTCCCTCCCCAGATCCACATTGAAACCGGGAAAGAACTTGGTTCCGCGCTGCCGGACGATAATACTGCCGGCCGTCACCGTTTGACCGCCATAGGCCTTCACGCCTAAGTATTGAGGGTTACTGTCGCGTCCGTTACGTGACGATCCGCCGCCTTTATTTGTTGCCATGGTCTGTCCTTCCCACCCAAGATTTAGGCCGTTGCAATACCGGTAATCAGGAGCTTGGTGAAGCCTTGCCGGTGCCCACGAGTACGTCGGTAATTCTTGCGGCGTTTCTTTTTGAATACGGTAATCGATCGAGTCCGTCCCTGCCTCACGATTTCGGCTGTGACCTTGGCCCCGGCAACGAGCGGCTGCCCGACGAGGAATCCAGCGTCACCGTGCACGAGACGAACCTGACCAAGCTCCACTTGCGCGCCGACATCTCCAGGCAGGCTCTCAACCTGAATCGTCGCCCCCGCTTCTACCCGATACTGCTTACCACCTGTTTCAACAATCGCGTACATATCTCTTCTCCAGTCTTGAGGAACGGTTCATTTAACATGTGAGTGCGAGAAGTGTCAAGCCGTGGAGTGATGTCTCGCCGGATGAGCGGGCACGGAGGTCCCCCTCCTTTGTGGACTAGGATCATGTTCATGGCACCACGTATTCTTGCGCCACTGAAATCGAACCGTCGTTGCCGCGGTGGTGATGACATTTTCACTCCGAGCAGGATGATGCACGCATGGCTCACACCGGCAAGTTTGTGATTCGTACCTATCACCGGATCCCCATTCGTTGCGAGGCCTATTACATGGGAGGGGACTTCCTCGGAAAGGGAACCGTCCTGAACCTCTGCCGAAAGGGGTTTCGGGTGCTCGGTGATCATCAAGTCGTGCCGGGAATGGAATTGATCGTTCGTCTCTCTCTGCCGGATCAGGATGTGCCGATTGAAATTCAGCGCGTGGTGGTTCGGTGGGTCCGCGGCCTGCTGTTTGGGGCCAAGGTTGTGACGATGACTCCGGATGGCGAAGAGCGAGTCGGCGCGTTTCTGAGCGCTCGCCTTCGCGCGTACTGTCCCTCTTCATAAGCATCGAGCGCATCCCTGCATACTGTTTCTCGATCCGGTCGAAGCCCGTCTGCTTGACCCAAAACCAGCTGCACGCTATAGTCCCTCACGCTAACCACAGCAGCGTCTTTTCTTATCCGCCACGGGAGCTCGCGTTCATATGTTGGAGCCGGTTGAAAAAATCTGGATGGACGGGAAGTTCGTGCCCTGGGGAGAGGCGAACGTCCATGTCCTCACCCACTCGTTGCATTATGGTTTGGCGGCGTTCGAAGGGGTGCGCTGTTATAAAGGCACGTCAGGATCCGCCATTTTCCGACTTCAGGAACATGTCGATCGATTATTCGACTCGGCGCACATCAGCATGATGGTCATGCCGTACGATAAGAAGCAGATGACCGAGGCCATCGTGGAAACGGTTCGTGTGAATCGGCTGGATGCCTGTTACATCCGCCCCTTGGTCTTTATCGGGTACGGGGCGATGGGGGTGCATCCGGGGGATAACCCGATTCGGGTGGCCATTGCTGCGTGGAAGTGGGGGGCCTATTTGGGCGATGACGCCCTTGCCAATGGGATGCGCGCCTGTGTGTCTTCCTTTACGCGGCACCATGTGAACGTGTCCATGACCAGAGGGAAGATTTCCGGCTATTACGTGAACTCCATTCTCGCGAAACGACAAGCGAAGGCCGATGGATATGACGAGGCGATCCTTCTCGATCCGGAGGGCTATGTCGCCGAAGGCACCGGTGAGAATGTGTTCATCATCCGCCGTGGTGTTCTCAAGACGACGCCCTTGACGTCGGTGCTGGAAGGGATTACGAGGAATTCCGTCATCCAATTGGCGCAAGAGCGGAACATCACGGTCGTCGAAGAACGGTTTACGCGTGATGAAATGTACATTGCCGATGAAGTGTTCGTGACGGGGACGGCTGCTGAACTGACTCCGGTCAGAGAGATCGACAACCGCCGTATCGGCGCCGGGATACCAGGGCCGATTACGCGCGCGCTCCAAGACACCTTCTTCTCGATCGTGCGCGGCGAGGACGCCTCGCACCAATCCTGGCTGACCAAGATCTAGACACCGCAGCGGCTCGCAGCCATAGCTGCCGGGAGGAGCGAACGCTCCTCACCGGCGGGCACAGCGTCGTCCGATGACCCAGGTCGTTTCCGTGATCGATCAGTGGCCAGTTGAGGGAGAATCAGCTGGGGCGGAGTGAGACTCACCAGCCGGTTGAGCGGGCGGTGCAGCCGTCGGAGCCGCCGATTCGCTCTTGTGTTCGAGGTCGATGACGGTCGAGGAGAAGGTGCGTTGCTTTGCCAAGATGGCCAGACTGAGCGACGTCAGCATGAAAATGGCCGCAACGAATACGGTCAGCTTACTCAGAAAATTAGCCGGGCCGCGGCTTCCGAACACCGTCTGGCTGGATCCGCCAAACGAGGCACCGATCTCCGCTCCTTTTCCCGATTGGAGGAGAATCGCTCCGATCATAAGAAAACAGATGAACACGTGGACGATCACGATTAGCGTGTATAACATGAACGTTCAGACTCCGATGGATCGAGTAGTAGAAGCAAGGTTGATGATTGTAGCAAAGGAGCTCACCTCGAGACAAGCGCCTCCGATAAGCGCGCCATCCACCTGGTCCGACGACAAGAGAGAGGTGATGTTTTGCGTGGTCACGCTGCCGCCATACAGAATCCTCGTCCGTTCAGCGATGACGGGGGAGGCGGTGGCGGAAAGAACGGCTCGGATCGTCCGGTGCGCTGCAACGGCCTGTTCAGTGGTTGCCGATCGGCCGGTACCGATCGCCCATATCGGCTCATAAGCGACCGTGAGACTGTCCAGGGTCTCGGTTGCAAACCCGTCCAGGCTCTCGTGGAGTTGCTGAGCGAGCACCTCGTCGGTTGAACCGGCTTCTCGCTGCGCGAGTGATTCACCGATACAGAGGATCGGGCGGAGCCCATGTGCGAAAGCCGCCTGAAGTTTCTTGCGAATTCCGTCACCCCGTTCACCAAAGAGCGTTCGCCGTTCAGAATGGCCAAGAATCACATGGCGGCACCCGAGGTCTCTCAGCATGGGGGCGGAGATCTCTCCGGTGTAGGCTCCTTTCGGCTCCCAAAACAGATTTTGCGCCCCGAGCTGGATCAAAGATCCTGAACCCAAGACCCTGCCGACCGATTCCAATGCCGTAAACGGGGGAGCAACGACCAGCTCCATGCCCGCGGGAACCTTCACCAGCTGCCGGCTGAGTTCGCCGACAAACGTGGCCGCTTCGGATGCGGTCTTGTTCATCTTCCAATTGCCGACAATGAGCCGTGTACGCACAGAATGTCCTGAGAGTGAGATGGTCCTGAGAAACCGTCGTCAGTCCTGGCGATCAGGCAAGGCAGCCAGGCCGGGTAACGTTTTGCCTTCAAGCAGTTCCAGCGCGGCGCCACCACCGGTCGAGATGAAGGACATATTCTCCGACACGCCGGCTCGATGAACGGCGAGAGCCGTTTCACCGCCGCCGACGATCGTCAGGGCGTAGGCATCGGCGATGGCGTGGGCCATGGCCAAGGTCCCCCTTGCATAAGCGTCGATTTCAAAGACACCCATCGGTCCGTTCCATAGAATGGTCTTGGCGTTTTGGACCGCCTCATTGAAGAGCTTGACGGAAGCCGGCCCAATATCCAGGGCATACCATCCTTTCGGAATCTCCTGGACGGGGACAATCTTGGTTTCCGCACCGACGTCTCGGCTGGCTGCGACCACGCAGTCGACGGGGAGATAGAATTTGACTCCGCGTGAGAGGGCATGGTCTTCGATACCTCGCGCAAAATCCAGCATGTCCATTTCGCAGAGCGAGTTGCCGATCTCCATGCCTTTGGCCTTCAAGAAGGTGAACGCCATGCCGCCGCCGATGATGACCTTGTCGACTTTTTTGCCGAGATTCTCAATGACTCCGATTTTCCCGGACACTTTGGCTCCGCCCAGAATGGCGGCAAATGGTCGCACGGGATTGGCGACGGCTCCCTCGAGATACTCGATCTCCTTCTTGAGCAAGGCTCCCGCCGCGGCATCTTTAATGTATTTCGTGATCCCGACGGTCGACGCGTGGGCCCGATGGGCTGCTCCGAACGCATCGTTGATGAACACGTCTCCCAGCGAAGCCAGGGCCTTCGCGAAGCCGTCGTCGTTTTTCTCTTCGCCGGTATGAAACCGGAGGTTTTCAAGTAAGAGCACATCTCCGTCTTTCATCTTGGCGACCAGCTTCTCGATGGCCGGTCCCATGCAATCCGGCGCGAAGAGAACTTCTTTCCCGAGCAATCGCCCCAAACGTTTGGCGACAGGGGCGAGGCTGTATTTTGGTTCGAACGCTCCCTTCGGTCTGCCGAGGTGTGAACAGAGAATGACTTTGGCGCCCTCATCAACGACGCGATTGATCGTGGGCAACGTCGAACGAATGCGGGTGTCGTCGGTAATCTGCAACGACTCGTCCAGGGGGACGTTGAAATCCGCCCGAATAATGACCCGTTTGCCACGAAGTTGCACATCATCGATCGTCTTCTTGTGCAAGTTCACGGAACGCTCCTTGGTGTAGGTTCACTCAACAGTCAAAAAAACGGGACGAGATGAGCGATGGAGCCGGCTCGACCATCCCGGGCGCAGTCGGTTACTTCGTCGCGGATTTTCCAGCCAGGACCTTGACGAGGTCACGGACGCGGCAGGAATACCCCCATTCGTTGTCGTACCAGGCCGTGACCTTGACCAGGCGCTTGTCCACGACATTGGTCAATGGGGCATCGACGGTCGCGGAATGAGAATCACCTTTCTGGTCGATGGAGACGATCGGATCTTCCGAATACTTGAGAATACCCTTGAGGGGGCCGTCCGCGGCCTTTTTGAACGCGGCGTTCACCGAGGCGATATCGCAATCCTTGTTGGTTTCCACCGTGAGGTCGACCAGCGAGACATTCGGCGTCGGGACTCGAATGGCCAGCCCGTCCAACTTGCCCTTCAGTTCCGGGATGACGAGGTGGAGCGCCTTGGCGGCTCCGGTGCTGGTCGGGATCATCGACATGCCGGCTGCGCGGGCTCGACGAAGATCCTTGTGCGGCAGATCCAAGAGTTGCTGGTCGTTGGTGTAGGAGTGGATGGTGGTCATGATACCGTGCTTGATCCCGAAATTTTCCAACAAGACTTTGGCGACCGGGGCCAGGCAATTGGTCGTGCAGGAGGCATTGGAGACGATATGATGCGACTTCGGATCGAACTTTTCGTCGTTCACCCCAAGGACGATCGTCACGTCGGGATCTTTGGACGGGGCTGAAATAATGACATGCTTCGCACCGGCGGACAGGTGTTGACCCGCGGCTTCACGGTCGGTGAACCGGCCGGTCGATTCGATCACCACGTCGATGTCCAGCGCTTTCCAGGGCAGTTCTTTGGGGTCTTTGACGGCCAGCACTTTGATCGGGTTGCCGTCGACGAGGATCTGATCATCTTTGGCGTCGACCGTAGCCGGCAACGTGCCATGGACCGAATCGTACTTGAGAAGATAGGCGAGCGTTTTGGCGTCCGTGAGATCGTTGATCGCGACGATCTGTAGGTCCTTGTCCCCCATTGAAGCGCGCATGACGTTGCGCCCGATGCGTCCAAATCCATTGATTCCGATGCGAATGGCCATGGTGTGTTCCTCTACAGGCAAATGTGTTGATTGAGCACAGACAGGCGGCACAGTACGGAAACGGATACTATCGATGCGTTCTGCTTGTTGTCAAGATAGGAGGACGGGGTGTGTCCCGCGAAAACGATGTGACAATATGCGGGTTTCGAAGTCTTGTCGGTGCTCCGGGAGTTGCTTCCGGTTCTTCCGGAAGGCTAGAGTTCCGCGGTATGTCGAACCGTAGGATATCCGACCGATGAACCACGCATTGTTTGAGCAAGCGATGCACGCGTTGGAGTGGCCGCGTGTCCTGGAATTTCTGGCCCAGCAGGCGCAGTCGGCAATCGGACGCGAGCACTGCCGGTCCCTGTCGCTGGCACGAGACCTGACGGATGTTCGTCACCGCCAACAAGAGACGAGCGAGATGGTCGCATGGCTCGAAGGGAGCGATCCGGTTCCGGCGTTGGGCTTCCCGGACATTCGTGACTCATTGAGTCGCGCGTCGAAAGGCGGGGTCCTCGAGGCCGGTGAGTTGCGGGATTGCGCCGTTGTGCTGGCCATGATGGCCGAGCTGGAACGCTATGCCGAGTCTCACAAGGGCGAGACGCACCGGCTGGCGCAGGTTCTGGAGCCGCTTCGGACCACGAAGGTCCTGCAAGGAGTGTTACGGGCGATTGAGGAAGCCATCCAACCCGATGGGGCGATGAAAGAGACGGCCTCGGCGGAGTTGCGCCGCATGACTCATCATGCACAGGGCTTGAAACAGGACATGCGCGACCACCTTGAGCGGATCCTCCATTCACGGCGATATGAAGAGGTGCTGCAGGAGACCTACTTTGCTCAGCGGGAAGGGCGCTATGTCATACCGGTGAAGGCGGACATGAGGGGGCGAATTCCCGGGATCGTTCACGATGTGTCCGCGAGCGGAGCGACCGTGTTTCTCGAACCGCGGGAGTTGGTCGAGTTGAACAACTCCATCAAGGTGGCGGATTTGGAAGTGGAACGGGAGGTGCAGCGGATCTTGCGGGAACTGAGTGCCATGCTCGCATCGAAGGGGGATCTGGTCCGTCAGGGCATGGAGGTGTTGACCCGATGCGATGTCATCCAGGCGAGGGCCGAGATGAGTCGGCGGCTGACGTGTCATCCTGTCGCCGTGAATGAGTCCGGCCGCGTTATTCTGAAACAGGCCCGGCATCCGCTCCTGCTGCTGGCAAAGGATCAGGTCGTTGCGAATGATATCGAGCTGGACGAAACGGTTCGGGTGCTGGTGATCTCCGGGCCGAATACGGGCGGGAAGACCGTGACGCTCAAGATCGTCGGGCTCTTTGCCCTCATGGTCCGCGCGGGACTGCATCTGCCCTGCGCGCCGGAGTCTGAGATGGCGCTCTTCACCGATCTCTATGCCGATATCGGTGACGCCCAGGACCTGAGTCGCGACCTCTCCAGCTTTTCCGCGCATATGACGCAGATGATCCGGCTCCTTGCCGAGCGGGCTGCGCCTTCGGCGGCCGACGCCCTTGTTTCACCGCGGTCGCTGGTGCTGCTCGATGAGCCGGTGACGTCGACGGATCCCCAAGAAGGCGCCGCCTTGGCGGAAGCGCTGCTCTGTCGCTTGGCGGACCTCAACATGAAAGTCGTGGTCACCACGCATTACGGGGCGCTGAAAGAGCTGGCGCAAACGACTGCTGGATTCGGGAATGCCAGCGTGGAATTCGACGTCGAACAGCTGGCGCCGACCTACCGGTTGTTCATGGGCATTCCAGGTGGGTCGTCGGCCTTGGAGATCGCCGTGCGCCTGGGCATGGATGCGCGCCTCGTGAATGAGGCGAGAAATCGCCTCCATCGCCAGAACCAACGGCTTGACGAATTGATGGCCGACTTGCAGCGCAAGCAGCGCCAGCTTGCCGAGGATCGGGAACAGACCCAGCGAGCCAGGCAAGAAGCTGAGCAAGCGGCTCGCGAAGCCCAGGCGCTCCGGATGCGACTGGAAGCGGCCGAGCAGGAAGCGCGACGGGGGCTGAAGAAGAAACTCGGCGAGCAGTTTCAACGGGCTCGCGCCGAGGTGCAAGCGACGGTCGATTCACTCAAACGCGAACAAAAACTCATCAAGGCGAAGGAGACCAAAGAGCGGTTGCGTGAGTTGGAAACGAAGACTAGACAGGAGCTGACACCACCGAGTGAGCCGATCCCGATGGAACGGCTTGCCGTCGGCGATACCGTGGAAATTTCTGGGCTGGGCATGACGGGGACGCTATTGGAACTTCCGCAAGGGAAGAAACGCGTTCGCGTCAAAGTGGGAGAAGGAGAGATCCTGGCAACGGTTTCGAACCTTGTCGGGATCGCGGGTGAACCACACGAGGGACTGCCGCAACCGACTGCCGCCGCATCGCCCCTTCGCCGGAGTACGACAAGCACGGGGCTAGGGTTGGACGAGCAGACGGTCGTGGATGTGCGAGGTCAAGCCGTGGATGAGGCGCTGGATCAGGTCGTGGCGGCCTTGGATCGAGCGACGCTCGATGGCGCGCCGTTCCTTCGCGTCATTCATGGCCACGGCACCGGCCGGCTCAAGTCCGCCCTCCGAGACTATTTGAAATCATCACCCTATGTGGAGCAATTCCGTCCCGGCGACCGGGCCGAAGGCGGCGATGGCGTGACGGTGGCGAAGCTGCGCCAAGGGTAATTCAGTCAACGGATACGTGCTCCTCTCCCATCCTCCCGCCATTGACTCGAACAACGATCAACCCCGCGAACAGGAACGCGGGACATGAACGCGCCCATCCGATGCCGGGAAAGCGGCGGTGGGAGCGGTGTGTGGCCCCTCTACTAAATTTGCAAACGGTCGTGTAGCGTGTAAGGGAGCGGCGAAACAGGTTCCGGCGGCTGGTGCGATGGTTTCGGAGACCATCGAGGCAGGCTAGGGAGGATGGATGAAGAGCATTCGGCATGGAGGAGGCTCCGGCGCCGTGAACGCGATTGTTCTGATCCTGCTCTCCCTCTCGGGAGTCGCCGGGTGCGCATTGCCTGCTGAGAAGAGCGAGCCGGTCTCGTTTGAGCCATCACAGGATCGGCGGACGCTTGCCGGCTATTACCGGGACGAAGCGGCCACGCTCAGGGAAAAGGCCGCCATGATTGCCGAAAGTGCGGTCCGGTACGAACGTCTCTTTGGCCCCCGGTCGGACTGGGTCAGCGGCGCGCAGCAGCTGTCGCACTACTATGCCGTCGCGGCTCAGGATCTGGAACGGCGGGCCGAAGCCTACGACCAGGCGGCGGGAATGAAGGGGCAACAGGGCCGGTGAGCAGCAATACGCATGAAGTGGACGGGAAATTGATCACGACACACGGAGGAGGACCAATGAAGCGTTCAACTCATTCCCATGCAGTTGTGGCGGCGTTCGCGGCCGTACTCGTGCTGTCCGGTTGCGGGACGACCGTCGACCAAGGGAAGCGCGGGCTTCGCTGGAATCCCTTATCGGGCGGACTCATGAAAGAGTCCCTCAAGGAAGGATTCTACTTCCGCGCGCCATGGAATGATGTGGTGAAATATGATGTGCGGTATCAGAGCTTCACGGAGAAGGTCGACGCCCTGACCGCCGACGACCTGTCGGTGACGTTGCATGCCGCGATCACGATGCGTCCGATGGCGGAGGAAATCTATTTCCTCGCGCAGGAGGTGGGACACAATTGGTATCACCAGCTCGTCAGGCCGCAGTTTCTCTCGGCCGTTCGGGGAGTGGTGGCGCAGTACACGATGGTCACCTTGCCGGAACGGAGCAGCGAAATCGGGAACAAGATCGAAGCCGTGATGGTCGAATCGCTCAAGGGGCGGCATTTGGATGTGTACAGCGTGGCGTTGTCCGAGATCGAATTTCCCCAGATGGTCTTGAAAGCCATTGAGCAAAAACAGGCCAAGGAGCAGGAAAAAGAACAAAAGGAGTTCGAGCTGGTGATCGCGCAACGCAATGCCGAGATCGCCAGAATTCAAGCCAAAGGCGAAGGCGATGCCCTGCAAATCCGCGCCGAAGGCGAAAGCGAGAGCGTGCGTATCCGCGCGAAGGGGCAATCGCAAGCGCAGGAGATTATCACCAGGACACTCACGCCGGAGTACCTGAAATTCAAGTTGTACGAGAATCCGAACACGAAGACGATCATCGTGCCGGAAAAGTCGACTGTGCCGATCATCGTGAACCCTGGCACCGACCATTCGCGGTGACGGCGGGGGGCGGCCGCTCACGCCCGCAGGCCGTCTGTGCCGTGACCAGACGCCGAGTCGCCGGCGACGCGGGATGAGCGTCGGGCATGGCGCGGATGGTCTGAACCACGCGGATTCGCGCCGCCCGTGGTTAGTCGACGTCTTCCCGCTCGGTCCAGAAGGGGTCGAGCGTCACGGCGGTCGGTTCCTGCAGGGAGGGATCCTCTTCACCCGTGTCGGTGAGGGCCGATTCGATCGGTGCCGCACCGGCCGTGGCCGCTCCTCCGTCCACCGGTTGATCTGCGACGCGCGCCTCCGGGCCGGTGCGTGGCTCGGGAGTCACACTCGGACCGGTGGCAACCGGCACGGGCATACGTCCCGCTGATTCTCTCGCCACCTGAGCCGGCTGGTCTTGCGGGAGCCGGTCGCCGAAGCTGAAGCGAAATCCTTCCAAACTTACACGACGCTCCTGGGCCTGACCGGCCCATGGCAGATTGGCGACTGCGCCGGGCGGTGCGGTCGTCCCTGTCTTGTGCGCCGGGGTGGAATCGGAGGCGGATGATCCGCAGGCGACCGGCCCGGTCAACAGGGCGCACGCGGCAGCCACAAGGCCCAATCGCCTGCTCTCCGCATAGAACAGCTGAGAGACCGGAGTTCCCGTCGTCATGATCACGAAATTCCACTCGTCCGCCGGCATCGTGCGAGCGGTCGTCCGGATGTCCTCACGAGCGTGGAATGTGATGGAGAGCCACAACTATGCGCCGCTCGTGACGGGCTTTAGTAAACCACATTCGGGAAGACGGCGGCAAGCGACGGATCTCGCCGCCTGGAGCGGGGAGCGACGCGACTCACGGAATCGTCCGTCTCGCACGTTGCGGCGCGATCGTGCGCGTGTGCGCGATGAAATGATGGTATATTCAGGCGGTTCGGCCGCATCTCTCGTCGGGCCCTCGCCTTCCCGGCCGTCCGATGTCCGGCTTCCTGCCGTAGGTCCTGCCTGTCCGATCGGCAGGGCGCGATCGTCGGCGACCAAGACTGAATCCACTTAGATACAGTATCCAAAAGGATGCACTGTTTGAGCCGGAAAACCATGGGGTCTGAAAAATAAATTTTTGGTCCGGCCGGATCTGTCGGTTTCTCCATATGTAAGTTGTACTTATGTAACCTATGGCGCGACCGAATTATGTAAGTTGTGCGTACAGCAATATACGCAGATTTCGGGGAGAAGGGTTGAATACCCGTATGGAAACGTGTACAAGCCCATCCGGTAAATGAGCCATGGCTGCCACATTGCGGGAGAGCCCGCCCACACAGGCCGCTTGCTGTTCGGGACTCCGCGCGAAGAGCCAAAAGCAAAACAGGGTTCGGTGGTATCCGTCGCACACCAAGCAAGACCATCGTATCAGTGCGACGGTTCTGGAGAGTAAGGAGGAAGATACGGAAGCGTAGGCGAGAGCGCCACGAGAAAATTCTTAGGCATGTCCGAACAGGGACGTTCGGGCTGTCACACTCAACGGACAAGGAGGTCCATGATGAACTCAGTTGGTGTTCTTTTGAAGAGGCTATGTCGGCGCGGATTGCTCGCCGGCATGGCCGTTCTTGCTTTCACGGCGGGCCTGGCGGACGCACAGGTACCTCCGGATACCAAAAGCCCGCCGCCGCTGAATCGGGTCGTCGCACCCGACGTCAATCAGCTGGGCTTGCTCGATTGTACCGGACCGGGCCTGAGCCCGACCACCTGTGGAGCCCAGTACGGGGGCTTTCCCATCACCAAGCCTGGGCAACAGCAAAAGCTGATCGCGCTCGGCAAGGCTCTGTTCTGGGATATGCAGATCGGCAGCGACGGTGTGCAGGCCTGCGCCTCCTGTCACTTCCACGCGGGCGCGGACAATCGCATCACCAATCAGCTGAACCCCGGACTGAATCGCGTGTCCGGTACCCAAATTAAAATTCGCAATGCCATCAACCCCTCTCAACTCACAGCCAACGCTGATACGAACTTCACAGGGCCCGGCGCGAACGGCACCTTGACGGCGGCACATTTCCCCTTCGCCGTGGATACGACCGCCCCGCCCTTCGGAAACAATGACGTTGCCAGCTCGCAGGGTGTGCGTGGCGGCACCTTCAGCAGCCTCAGCGGCAATCGGATCGATAACGGCACCTTTCACTTGTTTGATACGAATGGGTTCAACGACGGGGGCGTCACCGTCCGCCGGGTGCCGCCGAGAAACACGCCCTCCGCCATCGGCGCGGTGTTTAATCTGCGCAACTTCTGGGACGGACGCGCCAACCTGTTTTTTAACGGGGTGAATCCCTTCGGCATGCTGGATACGAATGCACGGGTGACCATCACCAACTCGACCTTTGCCAGGAGCCGGATCCGCGTGATGATTCCGTTCAGCTCCCTGGCCTCGCAAGCCGTCGGACCGCCCGGCAACCCTTTTGAGATGTCGCACGAGAATCGGACCTTCCAGCGCATCGCCGAGAAGGTCTTGCGCCCGCTGCCGCTACCGGGGGCCACACCGACAACCGCGCAGTTTCGACCGCTCAATCGTCAGCAGATCGGGAATGTGTCACTCGGTGGTGGCGATAGCGTGCTGAATCCATACGTCGACATCGTTACCGGCCGTGGCTTGAATAAGTCCTATATCGATTTCATCAAGGAGATCTTCCAGGACAAATTCTGGAAGGCCAATTCCGCCGAGACGGATCTGACCGTCATGAGACTGAACTTTGCCCTGTTCTTTGGCCTGGCGGTGCAGGCCTATGAGGCGACGTTGATTCCAGATCAGACACCGGTCGATGCGCTCCTGACGGGCCTCAACGGGAACCTGCCGAATCCAACATCGCTAGATCCGGTGGAACGGGGATTGGCCGTCTTCATGTCGGGACGGGCCGGGTGCGAAGGCTGCCATATCGGCGCGGAAACCACCGCGGCCAGTGTCAGCACGTTGAGCGGCTTCGGCAATCCCGACGCCGAAGTGGAAGCGGGAGCCGCGATTCCTGATGTTGCGCTCGCCGAACGCATGCCGATGGGCGATGGATCCATCAGCGCCTATGATTCCGGCTTCTACAATATCGGCGTCCGCCCGACGGCCGACGACCTGTCCCTCTTCAATCGATTCGGACAGATCCCCTTCTCCTTTACGATGTTGGCGAAGGAAATCCGGAGCGGGAATCCCAACGTGGCGGCGGTCAACAGCCTGCTGCTGAGCGGCACGCTCCGTCTGCCCACCTCGCCGACCAATCTGGCTCCGCTGCCCTTTGCCATTACGGTCGGCTGCGATCCGGGAAGACCGGGACGCGCGCTCGGGATCGTCGATGGGAGGACCTGTCCCCCGTTCCTGGCCACGGAGCGCGTCGCCGTGCGCGGCTCCTTCAAGACGCCGGGCCTGCGGAACCTCACGCTCACCGGACCCTATTTCCACAATGGGTCCAAGAAATCCATTGAAGAGGTCATCGACTTCTACAATGCCGGCGGCCATTTCAATCTGGACTTCAATCCGGACAACTGCGCGGCCAACAGCCTCACCTGCCGGAAGGGCCAAGTCGATTTCGATGCGGATATCGAGGCGGGCGCCATCAGGCCTGAGGAGCGCAATGACGTGATCGCCTTCCTGAAGGCATTGACCGATTCTCGGGTCGCGCAGGAAGTGGGGCCGTTCGATCATCCGCAACTCTGCCTGCCGCACGGCCATAACTCGGATGGGTCAACGATACTCGTTGACCTTCCGGCCGTCGGGGCTGCAGGGCACATAAATAAAGACATTCTGACGTTTGAGGAGATGCTGAATCCAACGATTAGGGGAGGTGCAACGCCTGAGCAGCACGCTCTGAATACCGCTTGCGGCATGTCGCCCTTGCCGACTGTGCCATAGCTGATGAATAGGCACGGGTTCAAGGAATGAACGGATGACGTAGAAAGCCACGATCAGGGAGACGGGCTCCCACCGGAGTCCTTCTCTCTTGGTCAATCAGGCCCGGAGGAGACAATGTCTCCGGTGGGATGCATGAACAAAGGAGATGAGTAACTATGGCTACATTTGATGTTCTTGGAGGACAGGTCACAACGGGAGATGACCAGTTTAATGGCACGGCCCCCGAGAATGATACGGTGGACTACACCGGAGGGACGACAACTGGGACCGGTGTTACCGTGGACTTGTCTGTCACGGGGCCGCAAGACACCGGAGGATCGGGGTTGGATGAATTCATCAGTATTGAAAATCTCATTGGCAGTGAGTTTGCCGATACCTTGACCGGTGATAGCGGCAACAATAGCCTCGAGGGCGGCGACGGCGATGACCTGCTTGATGGGGGTGCCGACAACGACACGGCCTCCTACGCGAACGCCGCCGATGGTGTCACTGTGGATCTGTCTAACACAGGACAGCAAGACACGGTGAACGCAGGGCTGGATACCCTTGTGGATATCGAGAATCTCATCGGCAGCGCGTTTGCCGATACCTTGACCGGTGATGGCGGCAACAATAGCCTCGGGGGTGCCGACGGCGACGACCTCCTTGACGGTGGCGACGGCGATGATTTTCTTGATGGGGGTGCCGACAACGACACGGCTTCTTACGCGAGCGCCGCTGATGGCGTCACGGTGGATCTGTCTGAGACAGGGCAGCAAGATACGGTGAACGCGGGGATGGATACCCTTGTGAATATCGAGAACATTATCGGCAGCGCGTTTGCCGATATCCTGACCGGCGATAGCGAGAACAATACTCTCGACGGCGGGGAGGGCAACGATAAGCTGAACGGCGGTGGCGGGGACGATACCCTCAACGGCGAACTCGGCAACGATACGCTCGATGGCGGCACCGGTAATGATTTTCTCCATGGCGACGACGGCGATGATACGCTCGTCGGCGGTTCCGGCGATGACCTGCTCGACGGCGGACTCGATACGGACACGGCCTCCTACGCCGCCGCCACGACGGGCGTCGTGGTGGACTTGAATGTGACCGACGCGCAAGACACCGTCGGCGCGGGATGGGATACGCTCGAGAGCATTGAGAATCTCGTGGGCGGCGCCGCGGGCGACATCCTCACCGGCAACGAGGTCAAGAATCGTCTCTCGGGCGGCCTCGGCAACGATGTGCTCAACGGCGAGGCCGGGCTCGATACGCTGTTCGGGGGCAGCGGCAATGATCAGCTCAACGGCGGGTTTGACAACGATGTGCTCAACGGCGACAGCGGCAACGATGTGCTCAACGGCAACGAGCACAACGATACGCTCAACGGCGGTCTCGGTAACGATCAGCTCAACGGCGGCACCGAGGACGATGTGCTCAAGGGCGACAGCGGGGCCGATACACTCAACGGGGACAGCGGCAACGATCAGCTCGACGGCGGCAGCAGCAACGATGTGCTCAACGGCGGGCTTGGCAACGACCTGCTGCGCGGCGGCGGCGGCAGCGATCGCCTGACCGGCGGCGGCGGATCCAATATCTTCGATTTCAACCAGGCCGGCGAAAGCGGGCCCGGGTCGACGGCTCGGGATATCATCAACGATTTCGTCGCCGGCATCGCCATCCGCGACCAGATCGACCTGAGCGACATCGATGCCAATGTGTTGGTGGCCAACAACCAAGCCTTTACCTACATCGGCAGCGCGGCCTTTAGTACGACGAATGCGGCGGGCCAGCTCCGGTACAGCGGGGGCATCCTACGGGGCAGCACCGACGCCGATACGGCGGCGGAGTTCGAGATTGCCCTGACGGGCAGTCCGTCGCTCTTCGTGCTGGCGGGGAATGCCGGCAGCGACATCCTCTTGTAAGTACAGCGGAAGAGCAGGAGTAGCATAAGCAGCAGAAGCAGAGAGAACATGGCAGTTCAACAAAGAGGGAGAGGGGAGGGGCGCAGCACTGATGGCGACCCTCGTAATGACCAGAACCTGGCCGATCCGGCCAGTCACAACCATTCGGTAATGTAAGGAGGCGAGTATGGCTCTGATTGAAGGAACAGAATTTAATGATAACGGTGTGGATTTTCCTGCTCTCATTGGTAACGCCCTACTAGAGGATGATCAGATTTTCGGCTTCGAAGGAGACGACCTACTTTCAGGCCTATCCGGCGATGACGAACTCGATGGTGGGGAGGGCAACGACGAGCTCAATGGCGACGAGGGCCAAGACCTGCTCATTGGCGGGTTGGGCAACGACACCCTCAACGGCGGGGCCGACGGCGATGAGCTCCACGGCGACGACCTCGATGACTCCGATCCCCTCGGCGGGGCCGACATCCTCAACGGCGAGGGCGGCAACGATGAGCTTCACGGCGGTTTCGGCAATGACATCCTCAACGGCGGTGATAACGATGACCTGCTTCTCGGCGACGCTGGCAACGATACGCTGAATGGCGGGCTCGGCGATGACACGCTGGACGGCGGCCTCCATAATGACACCCTCGATGGTGGCTCCGGCGGAGATCTGCTCTTCGGCGGCACGGGGGTCGATGTACTCAACGGCGGCACGGGCGACGATGAGCTCCTCGGTGAGGATGGCAGTGATCGGCTCATTGGCGGCGCGGGCAATGATGTGATCGATGGTGGTGAGGAGAGACCGGATAATGCGGGCGACATTGATACGGCCTCTTACGAGACCGCCACTACGGGAGTGGAGGTCGACCTTAGGATCGTGGGCTTCGCCCAGGACACCGGGGGCGCCGGGATCGATATCCTCGACAACATTGAAAATCTCGTGGGCAGCAGCCGCAGCGATACCCTCACGGGGGATGCCGGTGCGAATCGGATCGATGGCGGCAGCGGCAACGACACGATCGACGGCGATGCCGGCAATGATGCGCTGAACGGTGATGCCGGTATCGACATCATGGACGGCGGCGCGGGCAACGACACGATGTTCGGCGGCACCGGCAACGACATCATGGACGGCGGCGCCAACAATGACATCGTCGTCGGCAGCGAAGGCAAAGACACGCTCAACGGCGGCACGGGAGATGACCTCCTGCATGGTGGGCTGGATCGCGATGTCCTGGACGGCGACGCCGGCAACGATACCTTCGATTACGATCGGGCCATTGAAAGTGCGCCCGGTGGGTTGACTCGGGATGTCATCCTCGATTTTGTCGGCAACGGTGCGTCGGCCGGCGACCGGATCGACCTGTCCGGGATGGATGCCAAGGCGGGGACCAGCGGCAACCAGGCCTTTACCTTTATCGGCACCTCTGCCTTTACGGCGGAGGGTCAGGTCCGGTATAGCGGCGGGGTGCTGCAGGGCAACACCACCGGCACTTCGGGGGCGGACTTCGAGATTTCCCTCTCTGGTACTCCGGCGCTCCACGTCAGCGACATCGTGCTGTAAGGGACAGGAGATTCCCCGCCGGGCGCCCCATAACTGGGGGCGCCCGGCGGGACGGGCCACGAGCATGGGTCCATCGGCTCTACAAGGAATGTCTCGTTCCGCGAATCGGCGAGGTATGCAGATGAGATCCCGTGCACAGGATCTCAACCCAGGCGGGAGGGTGATCAGGGTACGGCGGCCCTGCCCGCGTGACTGAGACCTGGTCGAAAGGATTCGACCACAACCACAAGGAGTGTGTAGACAATGGCAAATTTCACGGCGACGTCAGGCAACAATACCTTTAACGGGACCCCTCAACAAGTGGACCGGGTGTCCTACGAGAGCGCAACCGGACCCATCACGGTGGACTTGACTGTGCCCGGCGCGCAAAACACCGGAAACTCGGGGCTCGATTCATTCTTCAGCATTGAGAATCTCCGGGGCAGTCGTTTTGACGACACCTTCACCGGCAATGGTGCGGATAATCGCCTTGAAGGCTTTGCCGGGAATGACACGCTGAGTGGTGGCGATGGCGATGACCGGTTGGATGGGGGCCTGGGCCGCGACATACTCTTCGGTGGCACCGGCGATGACGAGCTTGAGGGCGGGGCCGGCGATGACGAGCTTGACGGCGGCTTTGGCAACGATACGGCCTCCTACGAGACCGCGACAGCGCGAGTGAGGGTATCCTTAGAAGACCAAGGCGTATCACAAAATACCCTGGGTGCAGGGAGTGATTGGCTCACTAACATTGAGAATCTGGTGGGCAGCCGTTTTAACGATGTGCTCAGGGGTGATGCCGATAATAACGGCTTGGAGGGCGGCAATGGCAACGACGTACTAAGAGGCCTCGCGGGCGACGATGGGCTCGAGGGGGGGGCAGGCAATGACGAACTCCACGGCGGGGCGGACAATGACGAGCTCGCCGGCGATGGGGGCACTGATACGCTGAACGGTGATGGAGGGGATGATGAACTCGCCGGTGGCGCAGGCAATGACATCCTGAACGGTGGCAATGGAGATGACGATCTCGCCGGCGGTGCAGGTGATGACGTCCTGACCGGTGGCGAGGGAAGCGATCGCCTGGTCGGCGGGACCGGGAACGACACCTTCGACTTCAATGCGATCACCGAGAGCGAACCCGGTGCCGATTTCCGGGATGTCATCGTGGGATTTGCCGGGAATGGGGCTTCGGCAGGCGACGTAATTGACCTGTCCGGTATCGATGCCGATACCTCGACGGGCATCGACGATGTCTTCACCTATATCGGCGCCACAGCCTTTTCAGGGGTGGAAGGAGAGCTCCGGTATGACCTCGGGATTCTGCAGGGCGACGTCGATGGGGATGCGGTGGCGGATTTCGAGATTGATCTGCTCGGTGCCGCGCTCACGGTCCCTGACGACATCATCCTGTAAGCATCGCGACTCTCCGCCGGGCGTCCTATTTATGGGGCGCCCGGCGGGGTGAGGCCGTGCGTGTCAGCGCTCTCGTGCTGGGATGAGGCGGTCCGCCGATAGACCGGAGGTAGGACGAGCGGCAGCATCCAGGGCAGGGGCATCTCCGCGGAAGCGAGATGCCCGGCCTACTCTCTTTCATTAGCCGGGATGATCCGGCTAAGCCCTACCCATCATAAGGAGATGAATGACCATGGCGGATTTTATTGCCACAGGAGCCAATGAGACCTTTACCGGCACTGCAGCCGACACGAATGATCACGTGTCCTACGCGAACGCCGGCACGGGCGTCAAGGTGAACTTGTCTGTCAGCGGACGGTAGAACACCAAAGGCTCGGGATTCGATACCCTCAGGAGTATTGAGAATCTCACCGGCAGCAACTTTAACGATCGCTTATCCGGCAATGCCGCGAACAATATCCTCTCGGGCGGCGTTGGCGATGACCGGCTCGACGGCGGCGCGGGCGTGGACACCCTCAACGGCGGCGTTGGCGATGACCGGCTCGACGGCGGCGCAGGGGACGATATCCTCAACGGCGGCGACGGCGACGATACGGCCTCCTACGAGACCGCCGGCGGGAGCGTCATCGCGAGCTTATCAGCCGGCGATGCCGTAGTAAATTTGACGGATGTCGATA
>CAADGK010000045.1 GCA_900696515.1 uncultured Nitrosospira sp.
TGTGCGCGGGCCTGTCGCTTAGCACAGTTTGGTCGAGCCTCGTGGTATCGACGCAGCCGCGCGAAAGATCAGTCGGCGCTTCGGCTGCGCATTCGTGATTTGGCTCATGCGCGGCCTCGGTTTGGCTACATGCGGATTTGGGTCTTGCTGCGGCGTGAGGGGTGGCTCATCAATCGCAAGCGCGTTCGCCGCTTGTATCGGCTCGATGGGCTCCAGCTGCGGATGCGAGTGCGACGACGGAAGCATATCGCGTTGCACCGCTGCCCGGCTCCCGTCCCGGTGGGCCCGACCGAGCGCTGGAGCATGGACTTTGTGCATGATACCCTCGCAGACGGGCGATCGTTTCGGATCTTAACGGTCGTGGATAATTGGAGTCGGCACAGTCCCCTACTAGAGGCAGGGTTTCGGATGACGGGGGAGACAGTCGCTCAGGTGCTCGATCGTGTCGTGGACACCCCAGCGGTGCCCCGCTCGATCACGGTGGATCATGGGACGGAATTCCAATCACGCGCCTTGGAGAATTGGGCCTATCGGCGAGGCGTCCAACTGGACTTCATTCGACCGGGAAAACCGGTGGAAAATGCGTTTATTGGATCATTTAACGGGCGGCTGCGTGACGAGTGTTTGAACGTGCATCAGTTCGCGTCGCTCGCCGAGCCCCAAGCTATCCTCGAAGCCTTGCGCGTGGACTACAATCAGCGTCGGCCTCACAGCTCGCTTGGGCACCTGAGCCCAAGTGAGTTCGCAATGTTTCGCTTTAGCAGTTACATTTAAACCAAATAAACCACTTCAGGCCTGAGCATTGGATAGGGATGGGCGGTTGGTAGTAAGGACGGTTATAGGATTTCGGTAACAAATGCACGTTTGAAAGAATCTGACTTTATCATTCATATCTCAGAACCTTGTACTTCATAACTGCCACAATAAGCACAGGAGCAATGAATGGCTGACGACTTAGAATTGGAAATTGAAAAGGATCTCAAAAAACACGCTAGGTGGCAATCTCACGATTTTATTGTGGCCCAGGCGTTGATGTGGATGGGGATTATAACCTCCGCAGTATCAGCATTGCAGGCGGCCGGTGTAATGGCAATGCCGAACTGGGCAGGTGCCGTCTTCGCTACTATTCCAGGGATCGTCATTGTCGTTGATAAGACGTTCAAGTATTCAGCACGCTCCTCATGGCATGCAATCTATTGCACATCGCTTCGTGCACTTAGGCGCGATCTTCGCGATCGCGGCGTGAGCAAGGCCGACACTGCTGATCGTTACAATAAATTGGAGGTGGAAATGGCGAAGCTTTTTCCTCCCCTAGACTCCAGTAATTTAGGGAAGTCGCAGTGATTGGCTTATTTCCACGGCGTTCTCATCCGTCAACGAGGCCGCATAATAGAACGGCAGCATGTGTTCGTCTTGAAGGGGCCGCTTTGGAAGACTTTCGAGATTTGAATGTCGCTTAAGCCGTTGAGTTTAGATGGTGAGTCGGCGGGGATTCGAACCCAGCTCGCCTTAAAAGGGCCGGTGAAAGTGAGGAAAAACAACAAGTTGATAGAGGTGAGGCGTCCAATGAGTGACAAGGATTTACAATGAGTTACAGAATCCTTGTCCTATATAGGCCAAGCCCGACGCATTGTGTATCATCGTAGCGACCACTCAACCATGCGAACTACTTCGTCGGCTTCAAGGCACTATGAGTTCAGCGAGTTTTTTCCAAAGGTCGCTGACGCCAACCTTGAAAGCCAATGCACCGTCACTCCCTTTGACTGAATACATTTCGCGTGGATTTCTCGAAATACTGACCCACTCTACATCCTTGTGAACAGCATCCAGAATCTGTCTCAATTCAGAAAAACTCAAGCTCGCAAAGCCATCGTCATTGCATACGAAAACCACATACACATCGCTGAGCTCATCTCGAAGTTTCTGAATTTCATCCTGGTGCTCTTTCGCAAACGAAAATCTCCAAGGCGACATCCTTTTAGAGGAATACTTAATATAGAGGCCCACCCTGTCGTTTACCACATAGGCAGAGTTGCTGAATCCTAGATACGTGCCCGATGTAATCTTAGTGGAATAAGAATGAAGGAGACTTACCAACACTGCCCCATGGAAGAACTCATACTCTCGAATCATGCAATAGCATCTCTTAAGTTCTTCAGAAACTTAATGTTGCCATGATACTTATAAAAGACACGAGCTTTATTCTTTGCATTAAATAGAATTCTTACATGATGAATCGCCAATGGATTCTTTTTGAGTTCAAGTTCAGCCGTACCAATGAATCCTCTCGCACGCTGAATGGTATCTTGATTCGCATCCTTAAACCCCATGATAGGCCGAGAATTGTGAACAGCTAAAGAATCTTCACCATCAGGGCTGAAATTCTTGATGTATGCTATGAGGAAATCTGGAAGACGTTGGCTCCCAAGTTTCTCAGAAATGAGTTCTAATTTCTTAAAACTCGAAATATCGGAGGTGATTATTTGCTCAATGTCGTTATGGTAATCGAATAGCTCAAAACTCATTTCTCCTGTATCCATTGCTACTGTGGTCCTGTCTATGCTGGCGGGGGAAACTGCACTGATACGGTTATCTTCGAGCCAGACAGGTGATCCGTTTCCTGAGCGTATGACTGCAATAGCCAGGGAATGGAAGATGAAACATTTATGCCAATCGAGATACAGCCGTTCAGGAATAGAAAGTTCGAAGAAATTGAGATATGAACCCCGAGAGCCAAACATGCGAGCCCTTTGAATATAAGTATCCTGCTGAATGCGGTGTTTAACGTCTCGCGTAAAGAACATCGATAATAGGTTATCAAATGTGACTCCGCGCGAAACGATGTTCCCTCCTATTGCTATAGTAAATAGAGTTGATGGTGATGTTGCGCTGAGATAATCGCCCATTTTCTTGTCGATATCGCTGTTCATCACCACCACAGTGTTACGATTGCAATTTCTTCTAATGTAATGTGTTATTAAATCTTCTTCCCCTGGATACCTTTCTTTTGCGATGTCCCAAATGCGACGAATGTACGCCCCGAATTTTTTATCGACGGGGCTATTGAGAGCATTGAAGATTTTAACAACCTGTCGATAGTCTTCTGTATGGTCTTCGGTCTTTCCACTTGTATGTATGAGAATGGAATAATTAACCTCTTTCACATTAATTTTGAGGTTGAGATATGCAACGTTCACCAAAAATCTAAATAAGGCTTCCCTAAGATGTTTAGGGTCATCCCCTGCGTCAGGCAGCAAATTTAATTTGTATCCGAGAGTTCGCGTGTCCTTTAGTGACACCGGAAAGAATGTAATCTGGCCCTTGTAGTCTGGATGGGGAGGGAAATCTATCCAACGATCATTGTCATTTTCAAATGTGTTATTGAGATCCAGTCTAGCTGGAGTAGCGGTCACTCCAATATATATGCCTTTATTACCTAACAGCTTTCCTACAAGTTCGTTAATTTTAGTTTTTTCTCCAGTGTTGATCTTTGAGTTCGGGGTAGCATAATCCGCTTCGTCATCAATTATTACCTTCTCCTTTCTTCGTTCCAGCTTGGCTATAAGCTTTTGCAAGTCTTTAGCATTTTTTTTGCAAAAAATTATCCATTCATTGTCGCCAATCTCTATTCCAGGGTCTAAGATTTCGCTAAAGTTCTTCGGTGCCGGGTCGATTCCGGATCTTCTAAATCGTTCCAGATTTTGGGTAAGTAGCTGGACGCTGTCATTAAGGAGAACGATAATAAGTTTGTGCCCTTCATCAAGCAATCTTGCCGTAAGGGCGATCATCATTTCTGTTTTGCCGCTTTGCGGCTCACCATAAATTACAAACGACCGACTCATTTCCGTACGAAGATTTAGAGCGGCCGCATCGACGGTCTTCTCTATGCAGCTAGTATGTCTACCAACAGACTTTAACTCCTCCAGCCTTCTTTGATAGCGAACGGTACTCGCGGGCGTAGCAATATAGTCATCAATGTTGAACACGTACACCTCCTCTCAGGGATCTATATTTACGATGGTCTACGTATAAAATCAAGACACTGTAATTGGAGGGGGTAGTGTAAATTTGCTACCTTGACATTGCAGCAACATGATGACTATATGTATCATCAATCTAGGCGTCAGGAGCAGGTAATGAAGAAAAGATTAGGCATTTTCCCCCTCAACAGAGTGGCTCGGGGCAACTGCATTGAACTTATTCCTAAGTTGCCCGACGAAAGTGTCGACATACTAATCACCAGCCCCCCCTATTGGGGGCAACGCCTTTCATTAGGGACAGGCACCGAAAAGGACCCACGCGATTATTTGAAATTTCTCCATCAGGTTTTCACTCTATTCCTGCCGAAGCTTAAACCCAAGGGAATAATCTGGCTCAACATCGGTGATGCCTACAATACGCCTGTAAATTGGAGACTCGATGACCGAAAGTATAGTTCGCTTGGGGCCGACAAGGATGGGCTGTCGCCACATAACTCCGCCTATATTAAACCGCGTTCACAGCGTAAGGCATTCATCGACCGGCAGGTTAAATGGTTACGGTATGGAAACCTACTGGCCCTGCCAAACAGGTTGGTACTTGGCTTGTGTGACGTCGGATATCTTTACAGAGGTGAAATAATCTGGAAGAAGCGTAATGCAATGCCGGAGGGCCGCTGCCGACGTGTACACAGGCAGCATGAATCGATTTACCTTCTGGCAAAAGACGAAGCACACAATTTTCGGGTGGTTCCACCTGTCGGAAGTGTTTGGGAATTCTCTAACGAGAAAATAGACGGTCTGGCACACTTCTCCCGTTACCCGGAGGAACTGCCGAAGAGATGCATCGAGGCTTATGGGCAAACAGGGCGTGATGTAGTTGTCTTTGATCCCTTTTCTGGTTCAGGAACAACCGGTATAGCTGCCCTAAAGTCGGACTGCTCATATATTGGAATGGAGATAGACAGTGAACAGGTTGGAGCTTCAAACGAGAGGCTTCTCACTCTCGAAGGAATCAGCGCTTCTTCGGTGAGGCGCGCTGACGAAAAATCTGCCAGCGCCTTACAAGGAACTGTGAAAAACTATCATCTGGATTTTTGAAGTCGCAGACATATACTCGGCGTTCTGCGGGCAAATGCGGGTTGCTTTCAATAGTGTTACCGTTGTAGGAGAAGCACCCAGTGAAGTAGCCTTCTTCCTCAATATCTCTTCGCTTAGCACTTATTGGACCGGAGTTTATACCTAGCTCCCCCTTATTGAACGGATTCTCTCTCGGGGTGCTCTTACAGTCCATGGTCCATAGTGGGGATGTGTATCCTGCACGAGAAAGGGCTGCGCTCATGGGCACATCATCCGTTCGGCGTTCAGCGAAACTTGCCTTGACGTGAACTACACCAAAAAAGCGTTCTTCTTCTCCCCCAAGAAGGACAACATCGATCTTATCCGCTTCCAAACGTTCGCGCACTTTAATATCCTTGATGATACGGCGCTTGGTCGCCGAATCCACGATAAGAACTTTAATGCCGTGTTGCTGCAGAAAGTTACCATAATGGCTAACTAGCACCTTTTCTAGCGCCCATCCTCCGGTTCTTTTCCAGCTCTGATCTAAATTGAGCCTTGCCCAACTTGCGGGATGATTGTATGGGTCGCAATAGGCGCGATATACGATGAACCACCAAAGGTCTGAAGGATTTGCATGTGGCCAGACCCGTACGGCTTCGAGAAAAGCTTGTGCTACTGCATCTGCTTTAAGAGATTGGCTCAGTTCACCTTTTGTATGAGTAAGAAGCGACAAACCGTCACGCAATCGTTTGAGAACCGATTCAAATTGGTGTAGATGAGCGTTGGTCAATTCATAAGATGCATCAAAATTGTCATAACGAAAATGGATGAGAATATTGTCGTTTTTCTGTTCGGCAAAAATATATCTTTCCACTTCGGCTGCATCAGGTGCATCAAGGCCCTCGATCAGTTTCCCTATACTGCTCCCACATTTGTGCAGAATCGCCAGAAGCATATCAATGCTGGGGATGCTCTTGCCCTCTTCGAAGCGCTTAATCCATCCTGGACCTAAAATCAGTTGTTCCTCTAGTTTTTCTGTAGATATGGCGGCCGTTTCGCGCACTTTACGGAGGTTCGCAAGCAGGCCTTTAAGGTATCCGTGTTGTTCACTCACCTGAATAGCTCCGACGACGGGATATTTAGAGCTTCAGCGATCTTATAGATGTTCACGAGACTGATGTTTCGCTCTCCCCGTTCGACTCCTCCTATGTATGTGCGATCGAGATTGCTGGCCAATCCTAGCGCCTCCTGTGACATCTTCTTGTTTAACCTGAGCTCCTTGAGCCGCTGACCAAACTCCCTTCGAATTTTGCACTGCCGGCCTTTATCCATGAGCCGAAATGTGTACAAATGATGACAATAAGTCCACGGACTATAAGTATCACCTTGTGTGTCACATACCTTTTGGGTATGTCTCAGAGATTTTTTGGACTAACGCGAGGATTACTTAAATGAGTTCACTCTCTATTCCTGTCACTTGGAAGGCTGGCCAATGATTAGTACAAAGCACTCGATTTAAAATGATGTAGACAACTTATTATGATCGAGGCTCCCAAACGAGCCCTTTTTTGCTCCCTACCGACCACTTTTCGCTCTGGCTCCTGCTGTAGCGCTCCTCCCATTCTCAGTTAGTGTTCATTTCATTCCAGTGCAACTTCACTGACACTCGCACCTTATTTGCACCATACGGCTCGCGCGTTTCCGACCCATTACAGGGCCATTTGTCCCTATCCGAGCGTTTTTTGGCCCTGTCGCGCTTTTTCTATAAAAATATAGCGTCTGGCGGTTCTCAAACCAGATCACCACGTTTTTATACGTAGAACGAGGCAGATCATTGAAACCGTACGGCCTAGACGGTGCAATCTGCGATTCATCTCGACTGGAGCGGGTGTGGAGGGATCCCGGATGTACCCGTCGGAACTAAAGCATAGGCTAAGCATGATGAATAGCTCGTGAGTGAGATGTAACTCGGTCCGTCCAACGTTCGTTATTTCTGTCCCCCAGTGTCCCCTGCTGTCCCCTCGTGTCCCCTCAAGGGATCTTTCACCGCCACGGTCCACATGCGTAAGGTCAGCACCATGCCACGCGACATGAACCTGAGAGAGGAGATGCCATGAGAAGGTTATGGATCACCGCCGATCAATTGGCCGCAAAGCTGGGAGTTAGTGTGAAGTCGATTCGCCGTGCCTACCGCAAGGGCGAGATTCCCGTGGATCGATTTTGTCGGTTTGTACGCTTCGACCTGGAACGGGTCAAGGAAGCTCTGCAGGCCAATGGGCATTGGCCGTCCTTTTTGGAAGCCAAGAGGGAGGGGGGACCGCGCAGCGCGCAAGGCGGCGCCAGCCGGCGGCGCGCGCAGCGGCCCCGCCCCCGACTGGGTAAGACGGGGGCGTCTATCGCACAGGCACCAAGGAGGAAGAAATGACCGGTGTTGGAGGATTCACTCAGACCATCGATTGGCTCGCCTTCACGCTGCCAAAGGCTGAAGTTGCGGACGTGATTGCCCTGATTGGTGGCGACTGGTTTCAGAGTGAGAGCGGCTTTCGCGGCTATCCCGTGGCGCAACTCATGACGCAGGGGAAGACCGGAGTTGGGAAGTTGGGGACGGGTGCTCCTCGCAATCCCAAGGAAGTGCATGTGGACCTCTCTGCTGGGATTGTCTCCCAGTGGGATGAAGCCAAGCTCAAGAACGTCTTGGCCTGGATTTTTTCGCAAAAAGGACATGTCACGCGCATCGATGTGGCGCTGGACGACCGGGAGGCCTCTGTCGCAGTGGAGACCGTCCGGCTGGCCGTGGAGGCCGGACAGGTGGTCAGCCGGTCCAAGCAGTTCAAAGTCATCCAAGCCTCGAATCATCGGGAAGGTGTCCGGACCGGAGAGACGCTCTATTTCGGGAGCCGAGAGAGTCAAACCATGCTGCGGGTCTACGACAAACGGCTGGAACTTCAAGCCAAAGGCCGGGAAGACGCGGCCTTATACGGCGTCCGATGGGAGCTGGAATTCAAACAGGATCGGGCCCAAGCCTGTGCCAAAGCCCTCCTCACCCTCGATCCAGAAGATTGGCGGGCGTTTTTGGTTGGCGTGTTGCGTTCCTATGTCGATTTTCGGGAGACGACGCGAGAGGCGGAATCCTACGAGAAGTATCGAGCGCCGTTAGTGAGTTGGTGGAAAGCGTTGACTGAAGGCTTTATGCGATGTCGGCTCGTCGTCGAACGGATTCAGCAGCGATTGGATGACGTGGCCGCCTGGCTGGCGAATGCGATCAGTCCCATGCTCGCGGTGGTGGTGGCCTGTCGCGGCGATCAGTTTTTGATGGAGATGATCTATGCGGGCACGAAGCGATGGACGCAGAAGCACTATGCCCTGCTGAAGCAACGGAGGAAGGGAACGCCCTATGTGCTTCATCTTAAACCTCGGACCTAACGTCGTGTACATCCGGACCTGTCCAGGTCCAGAGTGCCACGCCGCCGGAGCTTGTGGGGAGTTTCGAAAGGGGAAGTTGTTTGTGCGGTGCCAGGCCTGTCGCTTCGAATATGAATTGCTGCCAAAAGTCCGGCTTGCGGGCCGGGGCGTGTGGGTCAGGCGCAGAGCTGACCCGAAAGTCTTTTCACAACAAGGAGGGGTGAACGATGCAAGTCAAAGCAGAGGGGGCGGTACAGGGGTATGTGGAACGGAGGAGCCGGGAAGGCAAGGTCTACAGATCGGTGGACTTTTATGTGAAGGGCAAGGACCCAGGCGTGCTGCGATTGGGCATTCCGGACGATCAGATGTCGCTGATCGAAGTCTGTAAGCAGGCTGAGGGCAAGCAGGCCAAGGCGTCGATCGAAGTCCGCAAGTTTGAACAGACCGGTCGAACGTTTTTCGATCTGACCGGCCTTGAGGTCGTGAAGTAACGGCTACAGGGAGGAAGGCCGGTGGATCTCACCATTATTCTCGTGGCGGTCCTGTTACTGGCCTTCCTCACCGGCTTGGGAGTCGGACGATTGTGAAACTGCTCTCACTCACCAGTTATCTCTCGCTTATCTGGGGCCTCTTGGTCTCGTTCTGTTTGGCACCAGGAGAATCCTTAGCCCAGACCGCAACGCAGTATTCGCGGGTCGTGGCGCAGGCCGAACGCATTGCCTATCTGGCGGCTCAACGCTCGGCGCTGGCTTCCCAAGTCGCGACGGCCGCGCTGGCACCTTCCGCCGCCTCGATGGCCGTTCGAATGGTGGCGGGTCCAGTTGGATGGGCTGCCCTCGGGGTCAGTGCGGGTTTGGTCCTGGCTCAGATGTATTACTCGCAGGCCGATCTTTCAGCGGTGAAAACAGCCGCCTCGACGCCGGGCGGCTGGCAAGTCGCGAGCACCAATGCGGGCGTCCAGGCATTCCCCGGTTTTGGGACCAATACACCAGGCAATCCGGCCTATCCCAATGCGACGATTCAGTTCAGCGCGACGAATGTTCCGCTCTGTGCGGTCGATACCGAGTATCAGCATGATTGGGTCGTCGGGCCGTTTCAAAGCCTGAGTACCGCCGTCTTCTTCACCGGCAACTTCTTTGTGAATGGTCCTGCAGTCGGCGGATACACCTTGTATGTTTGCCATCGGAAGGGGATTCCCGGCTCCACCTCACCGATTCAAGAGGGTTTGATTCCCCCGACGCAGCAGCAAGTGGCCAACTTTGTCGGTGGGCTCCCGGCCAGCGATCCGAAGTCTGTCGAAGCCCATACGAATCCCGTCGGCACCAATGGCACCACGCAGCCGGCGGATACGACGATCTCCCAGGCGGTGACCCCAACCGAGATGCCCACCACCGTCAAACCAAAGCCGGTGCCTGCCGGCGATATCGTCGTGGTCGACACGGTTCCGCCTCCAACCAGCACGCCGCAACAGAACACGCAGCAGCAAACGACAACCACAACCACCACGACGACGCAGAATCCTGACGGCTCGACAACGCAGCACGAGGAGACGCAGGCGACCACATCCTGTGCCGTGGGCTCACACGAAGCCCGCACCTTCGGGACGGTCTTGCAAGCGCATCAGACGATTTGGGGCACGAGTGGTTTGCTCGGCACGCTCAATCTCCTGAAGTCACTCACGTGGCCCTCGACCCTGCCGGTGATTGCGCTGCCGTCCGCCTTCTTTGGCAGTCAGCAGGTCGATTTCAATCAATGGGCCTGGTTCTTTACCGTGCTGCGAACATTGGTCATCGCCACAGCGTCCATTGCCGCCTACCGCATCATCTTTGTCGGTGGAGGCCAAACCACATGACGGCGATTTTGACGCTCATTTATTGCTGGCTGCAGGAGTTCTTCTTTTCGCTCACGGATTGGGGACTTGGCATCTGGGATTCTTTGCTCTCCGTGGCGGACAGCACGCTCGCCACCATAGGGACGGCAGGGCTCACCCTGCCGGTCATTCCCGATCAGTATGCGTGGGTGCTGGGCGCGACCGGCATGAGCCAGGCGCTGGCCATCGTGGGTAGCGCCATGGGGACCCGGTTTATTTTGCAAACCATTCCCTTTGTCCGGTGGGGCTCATGAACCAGCTCGTGATGGGGTGGGCCTATGCCTGGACGGTGATCCTCGCGCTCTGGATCTGGGTCTATCTCAGGAGTCTCCGATGATCGAACTGTATGAAGGGGTGCCGGGGTCGGGCAAGTCCTATCACGCGATCTGCGAGAAGTTTCTGCCCTGGGTCAAACAAGGCCGCAGGCTCTATATCGCGGTTGATGGCATTTATCTCGACCGGCTGGCGTTGTTCACGGGCATCGAGCTGGCCGCTCTCGAACAACAGATCACGATCTGGAAGGACTCCGTCGAGGTCCTCCAGGCCTTTCCACATGTCGAGCCGGGCTCAGCCGTGATCATCGATGAGGCCCAGACGGTCTTTCGGTCCATGCAAAAGGTCGAACCAGGCCTCCTGCGTTGGCTCGAAACCCATCGCCATTACGGTGTGGATATTCTGCTGATGAGCCAAGACTTCCGACAGATGTCCCAAGGCGTCACCCGATTGATTGAAGCCACCGTGAAGTTTCGGAAGCTCGCGTTTGTGGGCTTGTCCAAGAAGTACCAAGGCAAGGTCCGGGGGAATCCCGAAGATCACGAAGTGATCCGAGCCTTTGTGGGCACCTATTCGCCGGCGATCTACGCTTACTATTCCAGTTACGCCTCGGCGGCAATCCGTGAAGAGAAACGGAGCCATACCGTCTTCAAGTCCGCGCGGGTCGCGATCGGCATTGCCGCAGGCCTCTTTGCGATCGGCCTCATGGTCTGGCGGCCTTGGTCCTCACTGAGTGCGAGCAAGCCAATCACTGCCGGATCAACGGCTGTTCCAACCACCACCATCGACACACCAGTCGCCGGTCCGGCCAGTCTGTTGAGCCCCTTGGGCATGTCTCCTCCGGCGTCAACTCCTCCGCCTGTACCAAAGCGACCGGTTCGAATCCTCGGTGGTGCCGGAATGAGCCAGAATCGCCAAGGGTGGCGGTATCTCCTGGACAGTGGCGAAATCCTGACAGCGGCGCAGATTACGGGACGCTATGGCCTCATGGTCTCAGAGGTCTATGAAGAGGGATCGATGCGGCTGATTGGCGAAGGAGTGTTCTATGGACCTGCCGGCGATTGAGGCGATGACCTATTTCACAGCCATTTTCTGGCTCGGCGGTTTTGCGGTCGGCCTGATCATTAAGTTGATTCTGCCTCAAAGCCACTGAGGCGCTCGACCGCCGGCGAGTCATCCGGCGGCGTCGGTGGACGGAACCACCACCAGCACAAGGAGGTGCCGTATGAAGGGATGGGGTTGGGTGAAAGGGCTGGGGGGACTGCTCATGGCGTTCGTGTTCGCCTTGAGTGTCCCGGCGCTGTCGCAGGCGCAGTTGTTTCCGGTGTCGGCAGATGTGGCCACGGTGCGGGCCGATCTGCTCTTGTGGGCCACGGCCTTGATTGGCGTGGCCTTGGCGATCTACGCCTTTAAGCGCGTGCGCGCGATTGTGGGCTGAGCAGTAGCCCATCGAGGCAGGCTGGCAGCAGCCTGCCTCCTTTTTTCATCCAAAGAATAGAACACGTGATGGATATGACGAAGGAGAGGGAGCATGACGGCGTCACAAATTCAAACCATCGGCAATTCGCTGGCGGTCAACCTCGTCGCCTGGGGCACGGCCGCGATCGGACTTGCGCTGGTGGCGGCTGGCGCCGCCTGGGTGTTGCGGCTCCTGCGCTAAGCGCCGGGCCAGCCCCGGTCGGCGAAGCTGTAGTAGCGCTCTTCGGCCAGAATCAGATGATCGAGGAGGGTAATGCCGAACAGTTCACCGGCCTCGCGCAGTCGTTTGGTCAGCACACGATCTTCCGGGCTGGGCGTGCTATCGCCAGAGGGGTGATTATGAGCGCAGAGCCAGGCGCCGGCATTCATCAGGATCAGCGGCTTGAAGACCTCGCGAGGATGAACAATGGTCAAGTTGAGAGAGCCAGTCGAGACGACATTGATGCCGATGAGCTTGTGTTTGGCGTCCAGGCCACAGATGAGGAATTGTTCCCGGTCCAGACCAGCAAACAACGGCCGGAGGATGGCGACCGCACCCTCCGACGTATGGACCGATTCCGCCGCCGGAAGGGCTCGTCCCTCACGGACCAGCGTGACGCGATATCGAGGGATGCCATATTTCCGAACCGGGCTCAGTGGCCGTCCACCGTTCGAGGAACCGAGAGAGCTATCAACGGACATGTCCGCCTCCTTCTGAAATTATGTTCTAGCCCCACCCTTCACCAACCAAGGGTGGGGCGTAA
>CAADGK010000046.1 GCA_900696515.1 uncultured Nitrosospira sp.
GGATACTAGCCACGGCACGCACCGAATCGAGGTGACCTGCAATGTGTGCGATGCGCACCTCGGCCATGTGTTCCCCGATGGACCAGAGCCGTCAGGGTTGCGGTTTTGCATCAATGCCGTCTCCCTGCACAAAATTCCTGTGCGTGAACGAGGCCGACTCTCGTAGCAGATTAGGAAATGTGTCCACACACGCGAAGAGGACATGGTGATCATGCAACCAGGGATTATTGCTCCCCTCCCCAAAGCAGCGTGGTACGTAGAGTTCGCCATTCACGATATCACCGGCCTCCCTCGCGTTATCAAGACCCTGCAGACTCTTGTTGATGGCGAGCGAGCGGTGGTTGGAATGGGAGTGCCGCTTCTCCGGGCGCTCGGGAAGGACATTCCTGGATTACGGGTGTTTCCGACACAATTTGGCAGTGGGCGGGTCGTGCCCTCGACCCAGGCGGCGCTGTGGTGTTGGCTTCGAGCAGAAGACCGTGGAGAACTCTTTCATGTCGAGCGTCGTCTGGTTGAACAGATGACGCCGGTGTTCACAGTCTGTGAGTCCACGGAAGGTTTTCTGTACGGGACGGGGCGGGATTTGACCGATTATGAGGATGGTACGGAAAACCCCAAAGGGAAGCTTGCGGAAAAGGCTGCCATTGTGCGGGGCCAAGGGGCCATGCTCGATGGGTCAAGTTACGTCGCCGTTCAACGATGGGTCCATGATTGGAAACGGTTCAACGAGGTATCGGGACAGCAGCAAGATGCCATGATCGGTCGGCGGCGTCGGGACAATAAAGAGTTGTCTGCCGCACCGACCTCGGCGCACGTGAAGCGTACAGCACAGGAGAGTTTTCAGCCGGCCGCCTTTCTGCTTAGACGCTCGATGCCATGGGTCAATAGTCGTGAAAGCGGATTGTATTTTGTGGCCTTTGGAGCCTCACTTGACCCGTTTGAAGCGCAACTGAAACGCATGGTTGGAGCGGACGACGGGATCGCTGACGCACTGTTCACGTTCACACGCCCAATGACAGGGAGCTTCTACTGGTGTCCCCCAATGAGCCAGGGGCGACTCAACTTATCTGCGATTGGTGTCTAGGCGGAGAGCATAGGGGATGTGGCGAACCTCGTCGAAAAGACCAGTCGTGATCCGATACCAGTGGCGGTGGGTGGATAGATGGAGGTATCCGTTGATGTCCGAAAATGTTGAGAGTCAGCGGACATCAGGATGACGGCCATAGTGACTATAGGTTGGCACACAAGAAGAATGATGTTTTTTTCGACGGCTGCGCAAACACAAACAGGATCCTGTAATTAAAGGAGGTCTGAACATGACAACTCGTCATAACCAGTTTTTGTACATTCAAACGAACGACATCCGTGAGGGGCAAAATGCGGTGTTGGGTTATAACCGAAAAGACGATGGCACGCTGGAACCATTGCCCGGAAATCCGTTCTATACAGGGGGCACAGGCATCAACAATGACACGCACGGCAAACTCGGTCCACACGACAATGACACGCCGCTCATCATCAGCCCAGATGGGAAACGTCTCTTTACCGTCAACACACATAGCAATACCGTGGCGGTCTTCGACATCCAGCCGGATGGGTCCTTGCGGCATGTGAAAGGGTCGCCGTTTTCGTCGCACGGTGTCGCGCCGAACAGTCTCTCGTTGAGCGGGACGACCCTGCTCCTTTCAAATAGAAATGAAGATTACCATCAGATCGAGGCGTTACGTGGAGCCGCGAAGGCCAGCTACGTCTCATTCGCCATCGAACACAACGGCGCGTTGCGGTTTGTCTCAAAAATCGACGTGGAAAACTCGCAAAAACCCACACAGGTGTATAGTCCGCCTGCCTGGCCGGAATTTGCGTTTGGCAATGATTTCCAGGTCGATGTGGATTTTGACGGCGAGGGTACGCGGTCATTCCTAGCCGGCACCAAACCGAGTGTACAAGGGCAGCTTCACGCCTTCCAGGTTGCAAGAGACGGACGGTTAACCGAGCACCGCCTTGTGCAGTTGCCTGAGACCAATGCTGGGTACAAGTACAAGGGGATGGACGGCGTGCCATCAATGCCACTTGGCATCTGGGCACATCCAGTCGAACCTCTACTGTACGTCGGTTTCGTTACCCGCAATGAGCTCGGCGTATTCTCCTTCGATCGAGACCGCGAGATGACATTTATGGGTTCGGTCGCAAATAGTGGTCAAGATATCTGCTGGCTGCTCACCAACAAGAAGGGAACTCGGCTCTATACGGTGAACAATCTTCCACGGTCTGATAAGGATGATAAAGCCGCCACAGTGAGCACCTATGACATCTCCGGCGCGCGTGCGGTGAAACCAGTTGAAATCAGCCGACTCCAGCTTCCCCACCCTGGAGAGTGGTTTATCAACAATCGCATGTTCAGTCAGCCTGGGAGTACCGCATTCCAATGTGCGCTAAATCCAGAGGAGACGTTTCTCTATGTGATCTGTCAGCGGATCAACCAAACAGATGAGAACAAAAGCGAAGAGGGTAATATCCTGCACAGCCTGCGGCTCAATGGTGAGGGAATCCCATCAGTCGCGCACGCACGCCATCTCGGCCAGGACGGGGTGCACTTTCGATCCCGGCCGCAGGGCATTGCCACGGTCAATCGATAGGATAGAGGTCATTGGGGCAGATCACACCGGGATTCACGCTCCAGGTATTTGCAATGAACCTGGTCGCAAGAATAGCGGGACTATCTACATGTTCTGAGACACGATGGTCAGTGAGTTTCATTCCTAATGTGCTCCTGATCTTTAGATCAGGATAGTGGACATGACCATTAGCGCCTCGAATGTCTTTGCAATGGTAAGCCGACACTCTCACGCACTTTGAAGGACTCGTGTGTAGAATTGTGTCACGGTAGAGAGAAAAGGCACGCGCGATAGGATGCGCTATGTTGTTCTGGCGTACAGAGGTGGGTAGTGTGCTGGACGCGATCCCAAGCTGGCGCTATTTCGCATGGCAACACCTCCGACGATCTTTGCCAACGCATCGAGCGTCCGAACACAGATATAGGCCCGTGAGTAGGAAATGACGTTCTGAGCACGGAATGTGTTCAGAATAGGAGTCACGTTTGATCGGGCCGCCAGGACGAGCTCGGAGAGCTCTTGATGCGTCAGCCGGATATCGAGAACGTACCCAGGATGGTGGGGGCACGGCTTCCCTCCAAAACATATCAAGTCCAACAGCACCGTCGCAATGCGCCTCTCTAGCGGCATGACAAACTGCCACTGCAGTCGACGATCAAGAAACCGAAACTGAAGACCGTAAATTTCCAGCAGTAGCTGGCGCAAAGCCTCATCCTGTTGCACAGCTGCCTCTAAAGCGTGACGTTTCAGTTCGAGCACGTAGGTTTCTCCGCTCGCAACAGCAACTCCGTTTTGTTCGGACGTGGCAGGACAGAATGGAAGGTCTCCAAAGATCGAAGCCTTTCCCAGCAATGCCCGAGTAGTCAGGCGACCATCTGCTTGCGTCGCTCCTAGACGCACATACCCATGCTCGACGACATACACTTTCTCCGGCTCAAATGAGCCATAGACCAAGGCTTTGTCTTTGAACACACTCCGCCGAGCAGTTTTGAGATGTGCCGCAACCAGCAGAAAATCCGTTGCGAGTGATGCTGGAATCTTCATGTGAAGCGCGTTCGCTCTCCTACCAGGTTATTGTACGGTTTTATTTCGTTTTGTCATCTAGATGACGGTTCTTCGTCCGACGAATGTGTCATCTATGGGCACGTGACATTGGCAGCCTAATTTTAAGGAGGTCTGTATGTATTTAACAAGTGGCAGTCGCACAGTACGTATCGTCTTAGCAGCAACCATCGCGCTTGGAGCGATGGCCTGGTCGACCGTCGGTAGCCTCAGCACTGCAACAGCTGGTGCTCCCCCCGGCGCTCCCCCGTCCACAATACCTGGCGCGATTGAGTACACCCCTGAGGGCAAAATGAAAAGGCCGCCATTTTCTGCCTTCCGGCATTGGGTATATATTGGAACTCCTCTGACTCCGAACGATATGAACGATGGGAAGGCGAATTTCCCAGAGTTTCATAACGTCTACATGGATCCAGAGAGTTTTGCCTACTATGAGAAGAACGGTAAATATCGAGACGGCACCGCTATCGTGAAGGAATTGGTCAGCGTTGGTACAAAAGAAGCGGCCAGCGGCTCGGGGTATTTCCAAGGGGAATTTATCGGGCTTGAAGTTTCCGTTAAGGATTCCAAGCTTTTCCCGAAGGATCCCGGCAGCTGGGGTTTCTTCAGCTTTGGCCATTCGTACCCGCTCAAAGACGTGTCAAAGCCGAACAAAATCGACGAGTGCAATAAGTGTCATGAGACGAATGCCGTGGACTTTGTGTTCTCGCAGTATTACCCCGTACTGCGCGCGGCTAATCCCATGAAAAAGTAGCCGCCCGCTTGACTCGGTAGCCGATGACCACGCGTCATTGGCTACCGAGGTCAGCCACTTTTTACTTAAAGCGTACGTATGAGGTTGTCATTCAAGTTTGTGTCACTGTGTCTATGTCTTGTGTTTGCCCTTGGCGTAAGTGGATGTCTTTCTCCTCTCGCAACCCATCGCGCCGTGTTGGAGTACGACCGGACCGTCAGTTACGTCGAAGCAGACCTCTTACTGCTCAACATCGCACGCGCACGATACCATAGACCCGTGCATTTCACGGCGGTGTCAAGCGTCGCCGCGACGTTCGATTTTCGAACAGATGCAGGAATTCGTGGAGGGATTGGGCATGCTGTCGACCCGTCAGAATACCCGCTTGGCCTTGAATATGGGGTGAGTGTTGCGGAGAACCCGACGATCACCATCATCCCTATCACTGGCGAGGAGTTTACGAAACGAATTCTTCACCCCCTCAGTGAAAACACCTTGAGAGCCTTGATGTACCAAGGCTATGAACTCAACATGCTGTTGCGTCTGATGGCGAGAGGACTCTCGGTCGAAGACCGTGATGGTCAGCATTTATTGATTAACCGCCCTTCTGAGGAAGAGGGTTTCATCGAATTTCGCCGTCGGGTGCTGCATCTAGCTGGCCTCGAGAAGAGCAGACAACTCTATATCGAACCTGTGCTATTCAACGACACCCAAACTATGTACGTTCGCCCCCCGGACCCCCGTGAGATCGTCGAGGCGACAGAGAAAGGATATCGCTGGGAGACGGACACTAAGTCCGGAGTCCATACCGTATGGCGCCCGACAATCGGACGACTCTTGATCTCTAACTATGACTCGAGACGCCTGTCGAACGAGGAACGGAGGCAATTACATTTGGAGGCGCTCCAATATCCTGAAAACCAGATATTGGTCGATATTCGGCCTGGTTTTCCTGGTGGTGATTATCCGCTTCATGGCACGTTACTTCTGAGAAGCATCAATGCCATCGTTGGATTTGTCGGCCAGAATTTCGAGGAGGACCGCGAATTTGCCGTTACGCCTGATCCAAGAACCATTACACCCGTGCGCAATCCAACACACACGCTGGAAGTTGTCGAATCGGCCAGTAAGCCTGACGAGATCGAATTCGCCGTCTACTTTGAGGGGAAGTATTATTCGATAAAAAGGTACCCAGTCGAACAGAGGACGGAGTCCAATTGGAATCAAGAAGCCTTCGCCGTGCTATCCCATCTCTTTCAGATGACTGTCACGGATTTGGGCAAAGTCCCAACTCCAGCGATTACCATTCAGAAATGACGGGGCGATATGTCTACCGATCTCTCGAGTCTCAAAATATCTTGGGTCTAGATGAGCAATGATTCAGAACGCGTTCTCGATGCTCATGGGTATCCGACGACTCGTACCAAACCTTTCAGGGCGCCCCCTGTCCTTCGCGTTTGCGCTCACGAGGGCTTTCATTGGTTGTGGGTTGTTCCTTCTCAGCGCGGACGCGCTGGCGCTCGATCCTCTTCGCTCAGCGGACAAAGAAATTCCTTATCTCCTCGGATTGGGTGACCCGAAAGAGTTTCTCTCGTTTGAGAGTCGTCTCACCACACGGTCCGTTGAGCTCGGCCGGTTTCTGTTTTTCGACAAACGGCTCTCAGGAGATGGCACAATCGCTTGTAGTTCATGCCACCTGCCGTCCCGGGCGTTTACCGATGGGAACACGGTTCCAACCGGCATCAAAGGCCAGCGTGGCCATCGGAACGCCCCCACCATTGTGAATCGCCTGTACGGTCGATCATTCTTTTGGGATGGACGAGCGCACACGCTTCCAGAACAGACACTTGAACCGTTTCTCAGTCCGGCTGAACACGGGCTCTCTCAGCGTGACCTCCTCTCCATGATCAGGTCAATTCCAGGTTACCGCCGCCTGTTTCGCGAGGCATTCGGTACGGATGTGACCGAGGATGGCATTGCGACCGCCCTGACCCATTTCCAATGGACCATCCTCTCCGGTAACAGTCCCGTAGACCGCTTCGATTATCGGGGGGATGCGACCGCCCTCCCTGCCGCCGCACAACGTGGGTTCCTCGTATTTCGAGGCAAGGGTGGCTGTGTGCGATGCCACGTTGGCCCCAACTATACCGACGAGCAATACCACAATCTCGGCGTGGGTTGGGAGTCCCCTCACGTCGATCTCGGCCGCTATTCCGTGACCCGCCAGCCGGAAGATATCGGCGCGTTCAAGACGCCGACGCTGCGTGAAATTGCTCGGACTGCTCCATACATGCATGATGGTCGATTTAAGACACTCAGAGAAGTGATCAATTTTTACAACCACGGAGGGGTGAGCAATCCGCATCAGGATTCTATTATGCGACCACTGTTTTTAAGTGACGACGAGCGAGAAGACTTGGAAGTCTTTCTCAATAATCTGTCTGGCGAGGGATGGCAACAGGCGGTTGCACCTCGTGTGTTTCCAAAGCAATGAGTTGTTTTTCTGACATTTGCATGAAAGGTCCACGGAATCTAAAGGTGTTGCAGATGTCCGTGATAAACGATTGTTCCGTACACAGTCTTACTTTTACCTGGGGCTTGGATCACTATAAGGGTCAGCCGAAGAGTACCAGACGCAGGCGAGGGCATCATTAATGGAACCTGCAGAATATTGCTCGACGACTAGCCTAATCGCCTGCGAGGAGTGCGACCTCCTCCAACGCCCGATCGCCCTTCCCGCCGGTGGATGGGCGCTCTGTCTAGGGTGTAACGGCCCCCTCTATCGATATACACCCGGCAGCCTCGACCGCGCACTCGCATTCTCGCTTGGCGCTGTGGTGCTGTTCTCCATCGGGGTTACATCTCCGATCATGGAGTTAGAAATACAAGGGCACATGGTCTCTTCGAGCCTGTATGCGGCGGTGCAACAACTCTGGAATCAGGACCAGCAGATATTTGCGGTGCTCGTCGCAGCCACAACCATGATACTACCGACCCTTGAACTGACAGTCATGCTCTCGGTGTTGTTTGTATTGCGAATACGACGTGCGTCTGCGTGGGTTCCCAAGCTGCTACGCCTGCTGACACTTGTGCGTCCGTGGGGCATGACCGAAATCTTTTTCATGGGGGTACTCGTGGCTCTCGTCAAGTTGGCACACATGGCCGATATCGTGGCCGGGATTGCTCTGTGGTCATTGGGGGGCATGATGCTCTTACTGATTGCTGCAAGTCGGTCGTTCAATCTCCGGCATTTATGGGAACAGGTGTCCCCGCAATGACCCCCTCCCTGCACACGGCGAAATCACTTGGACTCTACGCCTGCCATACCTGTGGCCTTGTTTCGCGACCAGTCCGAGAGGGACCATCGTCGTGTAGTCGGTGCGGCACTGTACTCCGTTCCCGTAAATCGAGGAGTATCGAACGTGCGACCGCCTACCTAATAGCCGCCTATATTCTCTATATCCCTGCCAACGTGCTCCCGATCATGGAAACTCATTCCGTGTTCGGCAGAGAGGAAAACACGATCGTGAGTGGAATCGCCTATCTCTGGCATGCTGGTTCGTGGGTGCTGGCTCTCGTTGTGTTCATTGCCAGTATCGTCGTGCCTGTGTTGAAACTCCTGGCAATGACCCTTCTCCTGATTACCGCCCATTACCAATCTGCCTGGCGGCCGCTCGAACGGGCGAAACTGTATCGACTCGTCGAACTGGTCGGACGCTGGTCCATGCTCGACGTCTATGTCGTCGCGGTTTTGGCTGCGTTGGTACAATTTCATCCGCTCGCAACAGTGACACCTCGCAGTGGCGCTGTGTACTTTGGAGCCGTGGTAATACTCAGTATGCTCTCCGCTATGGCCTTTGATCCCCGACTGATCTGGGATCCGGCTCACAAGGAGTCTTCAACCCATGCATGACAAACACACAAGTGAGTCCTTAGATGTGGCACAGGCCGTAGCTGCACCAAAAGGGAACTGGTCGCTTCATCTTGTATGGTTAGTGCCAATCGTCTCCGTGCTAATTGGTGGATGGATTGCGATCAAAGCTGTGCTCGAACATGGGCCAACGATTACCATTACTTTCAAAGCTGCGGAAGGGTTGGAGCCCGGCAAGACGAAAATTAAATACAAGAATGTCGATGTAGGCGAAGTGAAGCAGATTACCATCAGCGAAGACCTCTCTCACGTCGTTGTGACCGCTGACATGGTCAACAACTTCTCGGCACATCTCGTCGAGGACACGAAATTCTGGGTCGTCCGCACACGGGTGACGGGTGGACAAGTGACGGAACTCGGCACACTCTTCTCCGGATCGTACATTGGCCTGGAGGTTGGGAAATCCCTCGTGTCGAAGAGGGACTTTGAGGGGCTTGAGGTCCCTCCGATTATCACCGGAGATGTCGCAGGGAGGCAGTTTATCCTTCGAGGAACTAGCCAAGGATCGCTCGATACCGGCACCCCCATCTACTTTCGCCGAGTGCCTGTAGGAAAGGTGTTATCCACTGAGCTTGATACGAATGGAGCCGCTGTGGTGACACGAATTTTTGTCGCGGCGCCCCATGATCGATACGTGACCACCAACACAAGGTTCTGGAACGCAAGCGGTGTAGACGTGACCGTAGACTCTGCCGGGCTAAAGATGCGCACACAATCTCTGATCTCGATCTTAGTTGGTGGCATAGCCTTTGAGACCCCTCCGAACGCCTCAGTCGCACCGCAGGCTGCTGAGAACACGAGTTTTGTGATGTACCCAGATCAAGACACGGCGATGAGGCGATCCACGCAGGGGACGCTCCGCTTTACCACCTATTTCACGGAATCCTTGCGAGGTTTGACCCTTGGAGCTCCAGTTGAGTTGCACGGGTTCCCAGTCGGCGAAGTAGTCGGTATCGAAATGGACTACGACGAAAAGACGAGAACCTATCGGTTCCCAGTTGAGCTTGCACTCTATCCTGACCAATTGGCGAGACATCTGCACCACGACGATATGCACGTGGCCCACACAGAAGCTCCCATCAGGCAGAAATTTGATGCGCTCATCGCCCGTGGACTACGTGCACAACTCAGCACAGGCAGCCTTCTCACCGGACAGCTTTTCGTGGCGCTCGACTTTTTTCATGACGCGACCAAAGCCTCGGTCAACTGGGAAAAAGTTCCTCCCGAGCTGCCGACGATTCCGAGTAGCCTTGCGAGCCTCCAGCATACCTTGTCCCACTTTGCCCAGAGGCTGGACAAGCTGCCGGTGGAGGAACTCATCGTAGATGTTCGTCGAACCCTCGGCTCTCTGCAGGCGATGCTGCGGAGTACTGATGCGTTGGCGCAGCAACTGGACAAACAGGTTGCGCCGAAGGCTGAGGAAGCATTGCAAGAGCTGCGGCGTACACTACTCGCCGCAGAACGTCTTCTGGCGACCGATGCGCCTCTTCAGCAAGAGGCTCGAGACGCGTTACGTCAGCTAGGGCGGGCATCTCAATCCCTTCACGAACTGGCGGAGTTTCTTGAACGCCACCCAGAATCCCTCATTCGTGGGAGAACAGAGGAGAGACCATGATCAGCTACTTGCCTAGACTCGCCGTTGCCGGGCTCACGGGTCTTGTATTGACAGCTAGTTGCACACCCTCCATCACTCTCAACCACTATACTCTGCACAGCCAGGCTATCCAAAGCGTTGACGACCCCCAACCTAAAGCATTTTCGCAGTCGATCGGCCTGGGACCAATCACGCTGCCGGATATGGTTGATCGCCCGCAGCTCGTCCTACGCACAAGTGAGCATCGGGTGGTCTTCACTGAGACACATCGCTGGGCTGGACCGCTTAAGGCAGAAATCGCGCGTGTCCTAACCGATAATCTTGCCTATCTCCTGGGCACCCAATCAATTTCCTTCTATCCCCAGCGTGGGGCCGAACGCGCCGAGGTGAAGGTATCGGTTGATGTTCAACGGTTTGAGTCGGTCCTCGGGAAAACTGCAACGATCGACGCCATCTGGACCGTACAATGGGCGGATGGGATGCAACGGACCGATAGCACGCACGTACAAGAGTCGGTGGCTGGCGAAACCTACGATGCCTTGGTCGCCGCGCATAGTCGTGCATTGATGGTCGTCAGTCAGGGCATCGCCTCGAGCATTCGAGGGGGTGGGGTCGCTGCCTCGTCTCGTTGATACGCACGATATTAATATGAGAAAAGCCCTGATGTTCACACACATGATGCACAGGAACAGAATATGAACTCGTTGCAGTTTTTAGTGGACTACGGAGCATGGGTCCTCTTTGCTGTTGTGTTTCTAGAGCAGGCAGGGCTTCCTCTTCCCGCACTCCCCCTCTTAGTAGCGGCAGGCGCATTGGTTGGGGCCGACAAGATGAATGTGGGTGCTGCGGTGTTGGCGCCTCTCGTCGCCACTATTCTTCCCGACCTCTTCTGGTATTACTTGGGGCGCGTGAAGGGCGGCCGGGTACTGGGGCTGCTCTGCAAGATTTCTCTCGAACCTGATTCGTGTGTGCGAAGTTCAGAGGATCTGTTCCGCCGGCACGGGAAGAGCACCCTGCTGATCGCAAAATTCGTCCCCGGCCTGAGCACCATTGCCCCTCCCCTGGCTGGCATCACCGGTATGACGCTTCCGGCATTCCTAATCTACGATACAGCCGGTGCTTTCCTCTTGATCATGGTCTCCGAGGGAGTCGGGGCGCTCTTTAGCAACCAGCTGGAATCCGTGATGGCTGTCTTTGATCGAGTTGGCGGATGGGTGCTCCTGATCGCGCTGATCGGCATTGCCGGTTTTGTGGCATACAAATTTTATCGCAGGCAACAAGTCCTGCGAGAGCACCGCATGGCCAAGATCTCGGCCGATGAGTTAAAGGACATGATGGATGGCGGTCAACAGGTAATTGTTGTTGACGTAAGAAATTCTCTCTCACGGGAGACGGATCCCGAAGCCATCCCAGGAGCCATACATCTGTTGTTCGAAGAGATTGAACACCGCCATGACGAATTGCCGAAGAACCAAGAAATTGTGCTCTACTGCACCTGTCCCAACGACATTTCCAGTGCCCGTACGGCGCTGAAGCTGAAAAGACAGGGAGTTCAACGTGTCCGTCCTCTTGAAGGAGGACTTGATGCATGGCGGGAACGAAGATTTCCGACCGAGCGGGTAGAGCCTAGCATGGACCTGCCACATCTACCTGACCAAGACTGAGTGATGGAACACGCCTCGCCATCGCGTTGGCTCCGGCCCACTTGGGCAATCTAACCCGTCTCACCTTCGGCGCCCTCATCAAAGGTTGGTAAACGCCCATTGAGTACATCCAGCCCAATCCCCTATAAATTGCGGTAGAGTCCGGCCACAGATACTCCTTGGATATAGCCATCCTATTCCCGACCGCGAACACCGATCTGCCATTAGCCTCACCAAGAATGCTGCAGCACAAAGGCCAGGCCTACCACCCAGTCCTTCGTCCCCATCTCCTTGGGATAACTTTGTGAGCAAGTCGAGCAATGCGCAAGCGTCACCGCTCAGCATGGTCCTTTCAACATGTTGCCTATTTTTTAGGCGTCCGCAGGCTCCGAAACAGACCAACCCTTGTGGTAGGGATCTGGGATCTTCCGAATGTATCAACACGCATGACCACCTTAAACGGGATAATCACGGGGAGTTGCGACAGGACTTTTACTATCACCTCACAGCGGCCAGCCCTGATCGGCGAAGCTATAGAGGCGATTGTCGTCACCGAGAATGAGATGGTCGAGCAGTCTGATGCCCAGTAAGTCTCCAGCTTCGCGCAGTCGTGTGGTGAGCGTCCGATCCTCAGGACTGGGCGTGGGATCTCCGGACGGATGGTTATGTTATGTGACGTTTCAAATTATGTGGAGTTCCTGCGCCCTGACGCGGCTGCGCCTGCCTGAGACGTGTGGTCCACCGTGTCTTCCTGCACATAACCACGCGCCTGATAGACTGCGTGTACCC
>CAADGK010000047.1 GCA_900696515.1 uncultured Nitrosospira sp.
ATTGCCAGGCCCGCTGCGCATCCACGTCGAGAAAGGCGCCGGTCGGCAACAGGCCTTGCGCACTGATCGGTTGCATGAGGTGGATATTGATGGGCGCTTCATACCCACGACTGATATTGCCGTAGAGTTGTGTCGTGGCACTCGTGTGGATGACCAGGCCTACTCGAGGATTCACCGCGCTATAGACCCGGTCCCCGGTCCGGTCACCCGCGAGTGCGCCGGGCGGGGCAAAGTCCGTGACCGTCGCCTTGCGGGAAGAATAGTCCAATCGTCCTCCGAGGATCAGGGCCACATTCGGCACGACCTGGATTTCGTCCTCGACATAGGCCCCCAAATTCAGCGTCTGGACATGCCGATTCTGCAGAATGTCCCCTCGCGTCCCGAAGTCATTTTTGAAGAGGTTGAATCGACTCACGCCATACCAGGGCGAGGCCCCGATCACCCACCGGTGCGTCAGGCCTAGGACTTTGGTGGTCTGTGTATACCGTACCTCCGCCCCGGTATCTTGGGTGAGGTGATCAAATACTTGTGTGAAGTTCGACTTCCATTTCCAATATTGGTAGAAAGGCGCCACCGTGAGGGTGCCCCAGGTATCTCCATGATACTGGTAGGCCACACCGATTCGATTCAGTAGATTGTCATTGGTGTAGTGACAGGGTAGCGCCAGTTCACAGACCAGGGGATTACCGCCCACATCGAGTTGAGCCCCGGCCTGCCTCGGATTGGTCTCAAATTGGGTGCGCGAGAGGGGGCCAGGCAGCTGGGAATTCACATTGGCATTCTGGATGGTTACTCTGGCGTGATGGCGTTCTCCCACCGTCACGCCGATATTTGCAGTAAATCGGACGGCATGCTCTTGGGAATTCATCCGGTAGCCATCCTGTCCGCTACCTGTCAGGCTCACATAGTAATCCCCCTTTGCGGTCTCACCGAATAGTGAGAAGGGCCTGGTGGTGTGTCCCGACGCCAATTGGGAATTGTAGAACCCGAAGCTACCACCCTCACCCCTGACTTGGACCCTGGCCTGGTTGACACCGGTTTTGAGGATAAAGTTGACCGCCCCTCCTAAGGAATTCGCGCCGAACTTGACGGCCTGGGCGCCTTTGTAGATTTCAATATGATCAACCGTCTGCAAATCGATCGTGTTCAATTGCGCAAAGCCATCGGCGGTATTGAAGGGCAATCCATTGACCAAGAGCGTGATACCCCAGGTATTGAAGTTTGAGGAGAGGTTGGTGCCACGGATATTCAGTTTGCCGTCTGTGCCTCCGCCGCGTGACTGAAACACGACACCAGGGGCCAGTCGAAGGACATCCTCCAGGTTATAGCCTCGCGACTGTTGGATGTCTTCGGAAGAGATACGGACAGCGCTGGATGGCTGGCGGGTGAGGCTCTGTGTGGAGGCAGCCGGTGCGGGTGTAGCCATCTCCCCACGGACGATCACCGGGGGGATGTCCAACTCACTGTCAGAAGGGTTCGGTACCTCCGTAGCGGCTGTGGCGGTGCTGGTTCCCAACAGCAGGATGATCAGCCAGCGGGCAGCCGTGTAACGATTCAGATATGTAACGAGCATCTATGGTGCGGAGCCTCTGCTTTACTTTCGTGTTGATCAATAGGCTCCGACCTATCGGTCAGGCTTCCCACAAATGCGGATGCCAGCATCATTCTGGGGTGAGAGTGCGGCGCAGGAATCCAACTTTCCAGAGATGATGACGTCTCCGTCTTGACGGGGCGGCATTGTACTGAAGCGGTCCATGGAAGGAAAGACCTGTGGAGAACACTGACCTCTATATGGGTTCGTATCTCTAACCATTATTCCCGGTACAGCCTGATCAGAGAAGCGTGCCGCTTCCGAGGCGGATTCGGTATGGTGCTATGGAATGGCTGACAGGTCGATTTCTGAAGAATATTTCTGATATGTGCGTGGAGTGCAATGCCACGCTCAATGGCGGCAAGGGTGTTTCCCGGTGCGTGACCGCCTGCCCCGCGATGGCCGATGCGCAGAAGCACTCCATTCCTCTTCGTAGTGCGGGATTGCCTTGAACGTTCAGCAGTAGAGTGAAATGTTCCAGCTATTCAGGTAACTCGTCGTGTTAGAGGTCAATCCGGTAATGCGTACTCCGGCCGCCGCCGGTTGGTACGAAAATACCCTTCTCCGCTAAGTCCTGTAAGTCACGTGTGGCAGTGGCTTTCGATGTGTCCGCCATGGACATATATTTTTTTGCACTCATGCCTCCCTCGAACCCCTTGGGACCCTCTTCCAGCATCCGGCGAAGAATCTGCATCTGACGCTCGTTGAGTTGGTCTTTGAAGCGGTCGAATAGCATAGTTTTTCGCAGCGTAAAGTTGATGTGTTCTTCGGCTTGAACTTGGGCTTCAAGCGCGATTGCTACGAACCAGGTGATCCAAGGGGTGATCTCGTTGGTCTGCTGTGCTTGCTGCAAGGCGTCGTAGTAGTCATTTCTTTTGGCCTCAATCGCTTGAGACAAGCTCAGCAATGCAGGCCGTCCGAGACCCTGAGACAGGGCCTTCTCGGACAAGGCACGCCCGATACGACCATTGCCGTCTTCAAAGGGATGAATCGACTCAAAATACAGATGGGCGACGGCAGACCGGACGGCGGCCTTCTTGATCGGTCTTGTTCCGTCAGGACCTGTGTCATTGAACCATTCGATGAAACGCGCCATCTCGAGGGGTACGATTGAGGACGGTGGCGCTTCGAAGTGAACGATCTCATGGCCGACAGGTCCAGAGATGACCTGCATTGGTTCTGCATGGGTTCTCCACTGGCCGGGTTGGATGCGTCGGTGTCCCGCCATGATCATCCGATGCCATTCAAACAACTGTTCCTGGGAAAGTGGCGCCGCAAAGCTCTGGCGGACATCGGTCATCAGGGTTGCGATGCCGATCGCTCTTTTATCACCGGCCTGGGCCTCTTTCTCGATGCCGAGGTTTTTACGGATGGACGAAAGCACATCCCGGCGATTTAGGAGCTCTCCTTCAATGGCTGATGTCTTGAGGGCTTCTGTCACCATCAGCTCGACCGCAGCTTCGATCTGGGCATCCGGCGACAAGCCTTTTACCAGGCCTGTGACCTGCCCGGTTTTCTCTGCAAAGGTGAGGAAGATCTCCTCGATGGCAGATAGGTCAAACCGGAATTGAGGCCATTCTGGTTGTTGCCAGTTGTACGACATGAGCCAATTATAGCAAATAATCGGCTCATGAAAAGCTTTAAAGTAGAGCCGAATATGAACAATAATCGGCTCATGAACCTGTACAAATAAAAATGGGTTTGGACCTGTGTCCTCTACTCCACAAGATCAAGTACTGCCGAAAGGGACTGGTTTTCTATAGAGAAGTCACGGTGAGCGCCAATCGTGAGTTATAGAGGAGTTTCTTATAACTCATGGGAGGGGGGCTTTGCCGGTTAGAGCCGCCCGAATGTCCGTTCAAAGAATTCTTTGGTGAGGGTCATGTGCTGGGCGATATCGGTCTGCAGGTGGCGGGCGCCGGCTTGCCAGTCGTCGGTGGTGTACCCGACGCGGCGCGCCAGGAAGATAAACTCGTCCGAGTCAATGGGAGGAAGGACACGATCCTTGGCGTTGCCACGGACCATGCGGAGGCCGTCAATGAGCATCCGGATGAAGAAATAGGCTTTGCGCAGAACCTCACCCTCCTGTCTGGTCACTAATCCAGAATCGACAAGGGCTGCCAGCGCCTGCATCGTGTTGGGGGTCCGTAAGATGGGGAGACGATGTCCGTGTTTAATCTGGAGGTATTGGATGGCGTACTCAATGTCAACGATACCGCCTTGGCTGTGCTTCAAATTTACCGTGCCGCGTTCTACAAGTTGCTTCAACTGTTGACGGCGTGCATCGAGGACGATGGTCGGATCCAGTGGCTTGCTGCCGTAGACATAGTGGTCACGGTGGGTTTCGACTCGCTTCCCGAGCCCCGGATCACCGGCGACATGGCGCAGTTTGATCAGCGACTGGCGTTCAAACGGTGCGGCCAGCCCTAGGTCGCTATAGTACTTGGCGATTTCATCGAAGGGGTTCGTGAGCGAGCCTTTCCCGCCATGAGGCCGAAGGCGGACATCCACATGGAAGATGCCTTCTTGTTTCGCTTCGATCCATTGAAGGAGCTCGTACCCCAGCCGCTCAAAGTATTCGCTGTTGTCGATCGCCTTCTTTCCGCCTGTCCGTCCGGCATCGCCGTAGACGAATAAGACCTCGATGTCAGACGCATAGCCCAGCTCTCTTCCTCCGAATTTCCCTAAGCCGAGAACAGTGAACGGGCAGGGCTTCTTATTGGCCAAACGCGGCGGGCCATACAGTTTGTTCAGCTTGGCTTGGCAGTCCTTTAAGCTTCGATCGAGAATGGCTTCTGCCAGTTGTGTCAGGGCGGCGGAGAAATCAGGCAGGGCTGTGTCCGGCTCGACAATGTGTTTCATGTCGATACGAAACATCTCGCGGTCCTTGAAGTTATTCAGCGCGGCTTTTCGATCTTCATCGGTTTTGGCATGGCTGACCAGCCGATCAAGTTCCTTGCGCAGCGTGGCTCTCGGGGTAATGAGGGGGGCATCGCGGTAGTCTTGCAGAAGGGGCAAAAGATTATTGTGTTGGCGACGGAGGAAGTCCTCCCAGAGGAAATCGCTGGCGCCGAGCAAGCGGGCAAGGAGGGGAAAGGTCTTCTTGTCGCTGAGAAAGGCCAAGGCTTCCTGCTGAGCCTTTCCTTTCGTTTGCTGGACCGTCAGGTCAAGGAATTGGTCGAAGGCTTCTAACGCCTTGGTCGGATCCGGAGCCCAGGTCAGGGCATGGGTAAATTGTTTGATGAGGACGGCCGTGAGACGCAGCTGCTGCTGATCGGTCGTATCGGTGAGTTTCTGGCCGTGGCGGTTGCGGACATAGAAGCGGTCATGAATTTTCCCGTTCTCAACATCAAACTGCGCTTTGGAGATGTACACGTTCCGCATCGCGAGGGCGTTGGCAAAAGCGTACAAGAAGGCCGGTGTATCGTCCGACCGGATTTCCATGACCGTATCGAGGGAGGATTGGCTGTTATCGAACGTGATCTGCACGGGATGGAGCAGGCCGCCAAACGATGCACGGCGCTTGCCGAGCTGTTCGACCAGGCGGCGGTTGACGGCGAAGCGCGCTTCCTCGAACTGCCCCTTGTCCAGCAGGATCATCATTGAGGAGAGCGCATCAGCCAGCTGAGCTTGGTCTTCTCTTCCTAACTCCACCCCTGGGACCGGATGTACGCGGAACACATCGACGATCTTTTTTTGAGCCAACCCCGGAGTGGCTTTAGGGCGGAGGCGCGGGCCGTACTCGTTCCGGTTGGTTCGAGCGGATAATGGAGCGGTTGTCTCCGCGAATGTATAGATATCGCCTTCCTCAATGTTCAATCCGAAAGCTGATAGGAGTCCGCAAATCATCGCGAATTCAGAGAAGTAGTCGTAGGCGACGATCGTGATCACGCAGCGGTGATCCGGCTGGTCGGCGAAGGCCACTTCGCACAGGTGTTCCGGTGTCAGTCGGGCCGTCAATCGGACGTGTTCGGCAATCGTTGGGGGCGTGAACCGTTGGAAGTATTCCTGGTCCAGACGGGCGAAGAAATCCTGCAGAAGATCGGGTGGCACATCAGGGCACAGCGGACGGATGGTGTTGAGTAGTGCGACGCGATCTGGCATGAACGTCAGTATACCCGAACGGTTTCATTGTGCGTAGAGAAACCTGTCAGTATAATGCCGCGCTATGCGCGGAGGTCGTAAAGTGTGAGGCGTGAAGCGTGAAACGGCAGTCTGAAAAGAGCGACATGCCACGAGTATCGGTTCGAGGGAGAGGATCTGGAGGACCGGATCCAAGGCCGGTTTTGCTTGCGCCCAAGCGGAATGGCGAGCAGGTACGAGCTATCCTATCCGCCTATGGGATTCGAGATGTTGATCTAGCGGACCGTAATCTCGACGCGATGGCCGGTGATCCATTGCAGCGCAATCGGCTGGCCGAGATTCTCCCAATGATGCTGGAATCCATCTCATGGACAGCCGATCCGGACCAGGCATTGAATCATTGGGAGAGGCTGTTCGGGAGTGTCTCGCGTGCGTCATTGCTCGACTACCTGAGAACGTGGCCGCGCATGCTCGATTTGCTGTGTGCGATTTTCGGCAACAGCGATGCCTTGGCCTTTACGCTCATTCGAGATCCCATGTTGGTCTATTGGCTGGCCGAAGAAGATGTGCTCTCGCGCGCGCCGACACGGAAAGGACTTGAGCGGGCGCTTCGAGAGAGCATCGGGCACCTGACGGCGAAGGAAACAAAACTGGATGCTCTCCGTCGTTTTCGCAGGCGGGAGATGTTGCACATCGGCGTTCGGGATCTGCTCAAGCTTGCCACGGTGCCGGAGACGACGGCCTCGTTGTCAGATCTGGCCTGTGTGCTGATCCATACAGCGTACGAAATCATTGATGCTGATCTTCGCCAGCAATATGGCGTGCCGATGCATCAGGCTAGAAAAGGGCGATGGGTGGAGACCGGATTCACCGTCATTGGGATGGGCAAGCTCGGCGGACATGAGCTGAACTACAGTTCTGATGTCGATCTGATCTACCTCTATGAGGTGCATGGCGGTGAAACAAGAGCCCTGAAAGGCGGACGTGCTGCCGTTCCCCCTGGCGTCGGCATTTCCAATGAAGAGTACTTTGAGATTCTTGCCCGGGAGTTAACTCGGGTCTTGTCTGAACCGACGAGGGAAGGTCACATCTTTCGAGTCGATTTGCGGTTACGCGCGGAGGGGTCCATCGGGCAGCTCGCTCGATCACTCGACGAGTACCGGCGGTATTATGCCGTCCGTGGGCAGGTCTGGGAACGGCTGGCTCTGCTGAAAGCTGCGCCGGTTGCGGGATCACAAGTGGTCGGGCAGGCGTTCCTGAAGATGGTCAGGCCGTTTGTCTTGGGGGCGGGAGGAAAACCAGATCACGATCAGGCGTTGGCAATCGTACAAGATGTGCGCGCCGTGAAAGACATGATCGATGCCAAAATGACCGACCGTGGGCACGGACAGCGGAATGTGAAGTTGGGAACCGGGGGCATTCGGGAGATCGAATTTTTCGTGCAGACCATTCAGGTCTTGGCCGGGCGCAAGGTGCCGGTCTTGCTCGATCGAAGCACGCTTGGATCATTGGATCGGCTGGCTCGTAAGAAATTGTTGTCGGTCAAGGAACGTGACGCGTTGACGGCAGCCTATCTGTTTCTCCGTGATGTCGAACACAAACTTCAGATGGTGCATGACCTTCAGACGCATTCTCTCCCCGCTGAGACCGATGAATTGGAGCGCTGTGCCATTCGGATGGGGTATGGGATCGAGGATCGGAAGAAGGCTGTTACGTCCTTTCAGGCCGACCATCAACGGCATACGGAAATAGTGCACCGGACCTTCCAGTCGTTCTTTGTCGAGTCGAAGACCTCCTCGGTCCTCAAGGCTACGCTCAAAACAATAGGTGTAAGGTCGTCGTAGTGAGAGCGGACAGGAAACACAAAGGGCCCGGCGGTTGCCCACCGAGCCCTTCGGAGCTGTCAGCTATCAGCCGTCAGCTAATTAGTACATCCCCTCCATCCCGTGGTTGTGGCCATGGCCACCGCCGGCGGCTGCTTCCTTCTTCTCTTCAGGAAGTTCGGTGATCATGACTTCGGTCGTGAGCATCAATCCCGCCACACTGGCCGCGTTCTGCAACGCGCAGCGCGAGACCTTGGTCGGATCGATGATACCGGCCTTGATCATGTCGACATATTCGTCCGTGGCGGCGTTGTAGCCTCCGTTGGCATTCTTGTCCTCCCGAACCTTGCCGACGACGACCGAGGCTTCTGCCCCGGCATTCGAGGCGATCTGTCGGAGGGGCTCTTCGAGCGAACGGCGGACGATGTCGAGTCCGACCTTTTGCTCCGCCGGGACATCCTTGATGGCATCGAGTGCCTTGATGCAGCGGAGGTAAGCCGTACCACCTCCAGGGACGATGCCCTCTTCCACTGCCGCCTTGGTGGCATGCAGCGCGTCCTCGACGCGGGCCTTCTTCTCCTTCATCTCGGTCTCGGTCGCGGCGCCGACATTGATGACGGCCACGCCGCCCACGATCTTCGCCAGCCGCTCTTGCAGCTTTTCGCGATCGTAGTCCGATGTGGTTTCGTCGATCTGGGCCTTGATCTGCTTGACGCGCCCTTCGATCTTCTTGGCATCGCCGTAACCTTCCACGATCGTGGTGTTGTCCTTGTCGATCGTGACGCGTTTGGCGCGGCCGAGATCGGTCAGCTTCACGTTCTCGAGCTTGATGCCGATGTCTTCAGAAATTACCTGGCCGCCGGTGAGGATTGCGATATCCTCCAGCATGGCCTTGCGGCGATCACCGAAGCCCGGAGCTTTGACGGCTACGACATTCAAGGTGCCGCGCAACTTGTTCACCACGAGGGTGGCCAGTGCTTCACCTTCGACTTCTTCCGCCAGGATGACGAGCGGCTTGCCCATCTTGGCCACTTGCTCGAGCAACGGCAGCAGGTCCTTCATGCTGCTGATCTTCTTTTCGTTGATCAGGATGAGCGGCTCTTCCACGGAACATTCCATCCGTTCGGCATTCGTGACGAAGTACGGAGAAATGTAGCCGCGATCGAACTGCATGCCCTCGACCACGTCCAGCGAGGTGGTCATGGACTTGGCTTCTTCCACGGTGATGACGCCGTCCTTGCCGACCTTTTCCATGGCTTCCGCGATCAAGTCACCGATGGTCTTGTCATTGTTGGCCGAGATCGTGCCCACTTGGGAGATCTCAGTCTTGTTTTGGCACGGCTTGCTGAGCTTCTTGAGCTCGGCGGTGATGGCCTCGACGGCCTTGTCGATGCCCCGCTTGATTTCCATGGGATTGGCGCCGGCGGTGATGTTCTTCGCGCCTTCCCGGAAGATGGCTTGGGCCAACACGGTGGCGGTGGTGGTGCCGTCACCAGCCGTGTCGCTGGTCTTGCTGGCTACTTCGCGAACCAGCTGGGCGCCCATGTTTTCGTAGGGGTTCTTCAGTTCGACTTCCTTGGCGACCGTCACGCCGTCCTTGGTGATGGTCGGGGCGCCGAACTTCTTGTCGAGAATCGCATTCCGGCCCTTCGGGCCGAGGGTCGCCTTCACGGCGTCTGCGAGCTGGTTCACCCCTTTCAGGATGGAGGCGCGCGCTGTATCGCCGTACAAAAGTTGCTTTGCCATTATCGTTCCTCCGTTTGTTAGTCTAAACGTTGCGAATGTTTGTAAAGTTTATAAAGTCAGAACGTGCATCTCGTCACTTTCAGACTTGCCGACTTTTCCCCGATTCTAGGCCGTAAAGATCCCAAGGATGTCTTCTTCCTTGAGGATCAAGCACTCTTCGTCCTCAATGCGAAGCTTGCTGCCCGAATACTTGTCGAACAGGACATGATCGCCGACCTTGACGTTTTCCACCTTCTTGCCGACTGCTTGCACGACACCCCGTTGAGGCTTCTCTTTTGCTGAATCCGGCACATAAATGCCACCGGCGGTCCGTTCCAACTCTTCGGTGTAGGTGACAAACACACGCTCGCCCAATGGCTGGAAGCCCTTGGCGATATTCTTCTTTTCCTTCTCAGCGGTACCCATAGCAGAACCTCCTCCTGATGAAAGTGAACTCGTTAGATGTTGACGGTTTGGGAATTGAGCTGAACTCGCTTGCGATC
>CAADGK010000048.1 GCA_900696515.1 uncultured Nitrosospira sp.
AACGGACATGTCCGCCTCCTTCTGAAATTATGTTCTAGCCCCACCCTTCACAAACCAAGGGTGGGGCGTAACGAAGGAGGCGGCACGGGGCTCTCGCAGCGGGCAGGCCTGGAGGGGCGGAGACCGGTACGGAGGGGACCGGGAAGGCCTGCTCCGCTGCTCCCCGGCCCCGAGTCGTACCCATTGGGGGCTCAATCTTCGTCCTAAGCCGGCGGAACGGCGGGCGCTTCAGTTGGGGGGATGGGGGTGTCGTGAGACTCCCCCGGTTGGGTCAGTTCAGGAGGAAATATTCAGATGGAACGGGCGGAACCGAAACTGCACCCCAAAAGAAAGGAGGGGAAACGCCATCCAGAAATGGAGGAATTTACACTCCCTACTCACCTCCACGATGAAATTTCTTCAATCCTTGCAGAGGTACTTCTCGCGGATCTTCAATTACATAGCGAGTTTACGGCCAAAACCCCTCCTGGATTTGGCCATAAATGGCCATTGACGGATAACCACCAGAGCGCTATGACGCTTGCACGATTGGAGTTACGCTCTCGGGAATTCGAAAAGAACGAAGACGTGCAGGACACAAAGGAGTAGCTCTGTGATAACCGCCATCTACGCACGAAAGTCCACTGAACAAACTGGAGTGATTGAGGAAGAGAAATCCGTCACACGGCAGATTGACCACGCGAAGGTTTATGCCGAGCGCAAGGGCTGGAAGGTCGCAGAGGAATACATCTTCGTAGATGATGGTATTTCCGGTGCTGAGTTTGTAAAACGGCCGGGCTTCCTGCGCCTGATGAATGCGCTTAAACCTAAGCCAGCATTCGATGTTCTTATCATGTCTGAAGAGTCTCGCCTTGGCCGTGAGCAGATCGAGACAGCCTACGCGCTCAAGCAGATTACCGATGCTGGAGTTCGAGTGTTTTTCTATTTAGAAGACCGTGAGCGCACATTGGACAGCGCGCTGGAAAAAGTCATGCTCTCACTGACCAACTTTGCTGCAGAAGTGGAGAGAGAGCGTGCGAAACAGCGTACCTATGACGCCCTTCTTCGCAAGGCCAAAGCAGGGCATGTCACAGGCGGCCGTGTCTATGGTTATGACAATCGCGAAATAGTTACAGCGGACGGCCAGCGACTGCATGTGGTTCGAGTCATTAATCAGGAGCAAGCGGCCACGATTCGTCGGGTGTTTGAATTGTATGCCTCTAAGATTGGCCTGACCCGTATTGCGAAGACACTCAATGCTGAAGGCGTACCGTCTCCGAGGGGCAAGGCAGGCTGGGCGCCTTCCGCGATTCGAGAGATGCTCTATCGGCCACTCTACAGAGGCGAAATCGTCTGGAACGAGTATCAGAAGATCGAGCGCGGCGGGACCAAACGACGACGCCGTAGAGAAAGTGGTGAATTAATAAAACTTGATGCCCCTGATCTTCGCATTATCTCTGACGAGCTGTGGCAGCGGGTGACCGCTCGGCTTAAGCAGGTTCAGAACGTATTTGTGCGAAGGTCATCGGCAGATGCGAAGGGTCAACTCCTGGGTCGTCCCGCGATGCGGGATTTCGACTCACCATACTTGCTGAGTGGTTTGGCTCGTTGCCGCAGTTGTGGTGGTCCGATCGATGCTAGTGGCAGGGACAGTGGGGGAAAGCGCCGGACTTACGGCTGTGCTTACCATCGAAAACGAGGCGCATCAATCTGCAAGAATGCCCTGAGGATCGAACAAGATGCCTTGGATACCATCCTTCTGCAGGCAATGAGTGAGGCTCTAGATGAACGATTGATCGAAGTCGCGATTGAAAAGGCGCTCGCTCGCATTCGTGCGGGGGACGAGACTCGACTTAGTCGAAAGTCTCTGGTCGAGCGCGAGCTATCGCTGATTGAGGCGTATGAAAGCAACTTGGTGGATGCGATAGCCAGAGGAGAGAATATGGACCCCCTTCTGGCTAAACTGAGGGCAGAAGAAAAACGAAAAAAACAATTGATTGAAGAACTGTCTCATCTCATGAGGCCCGCAGGGATTGTGGAGATTGATGCAGTGCGAATAAAACGAGACCTCCAAGATCGTGTGAAAGATACAAAGAATCTTCTTGGTCGCCATCCGGCCCAAGCTCGTCAGATGTTAAGGAAACTTCTCGAAGAACCGTTGATGTGTGAGGCATTCGAGGAGAACGGACGAAAAGGCTACAAAGTGACTGGAAGAGGATCTTACCTGCGACTCTTACCGAGTCAGCTTGCCACCCCTTGTGTGGTGTCCCCAACGGGAATGAATAGAATTTGCCAGCAGCTATCCACTGCTTGGGAAATCCCGTTTAAAGGAATACGGCGGCCGCATAATCAGATGCCACGAAGTTTGCAGCCTTGAGAGCACAGACGAAATTTCGGCGAACACCATCTATGGCTGAAGAATATTGCAATTAACCCTTGTGACTTCAGATAGTTCGATCTCAGTTTCTTGTCTTGCCGAAACAAAGATCCAAAAGAGACCGTGAGGAGTCCTCCTCACGTAAGGAAACAAGGTCAACGAGAAGCGACTCCTTCATGATCCGTCATGTCTCCCACCGGGTACAGCAGCGTGGTGAGATGGCGATCTCTGTGTGAACTGAGAATCACGATGGATATTCCTTAGGATGACCCCGCCAACTCACCAGCGTATCGCTTATGAAATCCACAGTTTAGACAGCACTAATCTGTGGGTTAACAGCGAGCGGTTGTCGAACTTCAACCGGGGAAACCTGTCCCGTCGTATGTGCCCCGTTGATCTGTTCCAGGGCTGACAACCCGTTTCGACAACCCCCATTTCCGTGTGATTGACATTCGCCTTCCGCCTTGCAGCAGTAGATTCGCATATCGTCGTGCCTTATTATCCGGGCATTCGATGTAGATTCAAACTTGGTATGAGTGCTCGTGCACCCCAGGCCTTGTCGGTTGTGACGATCCGTGGAGATCCGAAGTCTACGAGACACAAAGATACGAGTGCATGAGTTGATGTAACTAAATTAATTACGGCAATGAGGTGACAGAAGCATATGGAAATCTCACTCAATAGACGAAGGCCATTTCATGAGCGATGAGATCGTCAATTTTGTTAGAGCGTATTGGCACATATCGATCATCGGCGGATTTCTAGTCGCTCTATCGATAAGCTTTATCGCCGAGTTTGTCTTTCCCGCCTGGCGCCTGCGTCGAGAGCTTCAAAGTGCTTTGGTGGCTCTAAGACAAATCAACACCCGTTCCAGTGGAGCGGTGGTCGAGTTGGATGAGATTGCCCACGAAGCGATGGTATCTGACCGTCTCGCTCATCTGTGGGCAGAATATGCAGAGACGCTTCATGCTCAGAAAGAAAAGGACGCTCTAGGCCAAATCAAGATTGTCCGTTGGCGAGCGACAGCTCTCGCCGAATCGTTTTTCACTTCACAGGTTCTTGTCGATACTCCACTTAAGACAGAGTTCTACAAGCATTTGCCCGGCATCTTAACGGGTTTGGGAATTATCGGAACATTCTCCGGGCTCATTCTCGGTTTAACCCACTTTAATGTCTCGTTAGATCCGGCCGAGGCGCAAAAGCAGCTTAGGGAATTGATCAATTCCGTGGGGCATGCCTTTATCGTTTCCGCGATTGCGATCGCTTTGGCGATGGTCTTCACTTGGATTGAGAAATCGCTTGTGACTGCTCGCTGTAAGCAGGTGGAGGATCTACGCCAACTCATCGACGGTTTTTTCCACACGGGCGCGAGTGAAGAATATCTCGAGCGTTTGGTCAAGGCATCAGAAACATCCGCAACTCAGGCTGCACAGATTAAAGATGCGCTGGTAGCCGATATGAAGCAAATCCTGTCTGATCTCACCACTCAACAAATGGAAGCATCAGCGAGGCACACGGGCCAAATTTCGGTCGATGTTGGGAAAGCTATTGTCGAGAGCCTCGGTGCACCGATGGAGAAAATCTCCAATGCCGTTGATCGTGTGAGCGCCAATCAGGGGGATGCAGTCAACAAGATGCTTACTGATGTATTGGCCAGTTTTTCTTCGCAGATGCAGGAGATGTTCGGGGGGCAGATGCGAGGAATGAGCGAATTGCTACAGCAGACCTCACAAGCAATGATGTCGACTGCCGCCAAGTTCGAGCAATTGGCTGTGAATATGGACTCGGCAGGGAAGAGCGCAGTGGCGTCGATGGGTGAGCGACTGAATGAGGCGATCGCTTCAATGGAGACGAGGCAGCAAATGCTCAACAAGCAGATGGGTGAATTTGTCGAACAGATACGTGCCATGGTCGCGGAATCCCAAACCCAGGCTAGCCAAAAACTGCAGGAAACTCTCTCGAAACTGGGCGACCAAGTAGCGGGCGTTGTGGGCCAACTCGAAGCGCAAGCGCAGGCCACGGCGGCCAGTCATCAAGTGCAATCTGACCGCATCTCCAAGCAAGCGGGGGATGCTGTTGCAAGCCTGTCGGGACAAGTGGAAAATCTCATAGCTCAATCTCTCGAAACAAGCCGAAGCTTGCAAGTGAGCGTCGCCGGTCTCTCGAAATCGACTAATGAGGCCATTGCGGGGTTGAACTCAGGAGCCGAAACGCTATATGTCGCTGCTTCCGACTTTGCTAAAGCGGGGCAAGGTGTGGCCGAAACCATGAAAGTGTCGAGCGCGGCGGTCGAACAAATACATGCTGCGAGCCAGACACTATCAACGGCAAACATCGCGACCCAACAAATGCTCCAAGATTACGGCAAAACGAGGGATGTCTTTGCCCTGATGGTCTCCGAGCTCAAATCAACGATTGAAACCGCCAAAAAAGAAGCCTCAATGACTGCTGATATCGTCGCCCAATTTCAGGCAGCTTCAGCGCAACTTGGGACTGCGCAAAAGCAATCTGAGGAGTACCTCAAGGGAATCAGCGAAGTCCTGGCTAAGGCTCATCAGTCTTTCGCCGAGAACGTCGAACGTACTCTGCGGCAGGGAAATGGTCAGTTCCACCAGGAACTTTCGCAGGCCGTGGGACTTCTCTCGGGCTCCATTAAAAATCTGGGCGACATGCTCGACGACTTGCCACCAAAGAAATAACGCGTGATGCTAGGCTTGAGGCTACCAACAAGGAGTGTCGCCAGGGACGAGGCAGAGAAGCCATTCTGGATTTCGTTTTCCGATTTGATGACGGCGCTTATGGTGCTTTTTTTGGTAGCAATGGCCGTTGCGCTGGTAGCCGTGACCCAAAGCGTCCGTAAGATTGCGTCGCTCGAAGAGCAGCGTAAAGCTGAGATCGAAGTGTGCATGAGTGATGTAACAGCAATTACAAAGCTGTTCCCGGGCGTCACGGTGCAAGGCTACTCAATTGATTTCGGCACCCATGCATTATTCGCTACCAACAGCCACATGCTCGGGGACAAGGCAGGAATAACGCTCAGGAATTTTGTTCCCAGAGTGCTGGAGGTAGCTAAGCATCCAAGTTGTGACAAGTGGTTTAAACGGGTGATTGTTGAAGGGTTTGCAAGTCGGTCAGGCACCTACATGCACAATCTTAACTTAAGTCTACAACGGGCCGAACGGGTTTTATGCGTTCTCTTGGACTCGTCCGAAAAAGCTATTAATCCGTTGAGTGAAGCAGACCGTAAGGCGGTTCGTGCGCTTTTCCTTGTCGGCGGTTCATCCTTTAACGCGTTAAAGGAGAACGATTTCGATAGTCAGCGGGTCGAACTCAAACTTGAATTTCTTAATCCCGGCGAGAGTAGAGCAGCCTCGCGGGATGTGTCTCTTGATAGTGGCTTTTTTTGTCCAATCGACAAGACATGATGGCCGACCTCGATTTTCTCCGCTCCCAGCTCGATGTGATGTTCAGCCGGGCACTCCACTCCCGTGAGCATTGGGGTGAGTCGCAGGCCATGTCCAGGGCTTTGAAGGAGATTCGCCAGCGCCATGATAGCCCCGCCGAATGCATAAACGAGCGCACTATCGCCATGGCGGTGGCCGATTTTATGAAAACCGGCCAGTTGTCCACTTTTAGGGACTTGAAGTATGTATGCCTAGGGGCGGCATCTATTGACAAGAATGGCCAATGCCTGCTTGCCGAGAGAAGCTTACGAGATAAGCTCCTGGCCTTATGCAAAGAGACTGATGAGCCGCGCCGTCAGATGAAGTGTTTTCAGAGCCTCCTGCGTAGTTATTGGTCTTTCCCCCTCAATAGCTCCGACCTCCAAGTGGAGGCCCGCGACGGATGGATCGTTCTTCGTGCATGGCTTGCTAAGCAGCAAAAGAGTCTCGACGCAATTGCGACCAAGCCAGAATGGTTCATAGTTATCAGCCGGCATTTGAACTTGCTCGATGACAATCCGTGCGACCGATATGGCCCCGCTCTCTTGCGCGGCGATGGTACCGAGCTGGACCGAGCCATAAAGGAGCTGGCTATTCCTACCGAGTCATGGGTAATGGAGGAGGCCATCCTCGCTCAGATAAAAGCGGCCAGTACGCTGGGGGATGCGGACTTCAATGACGCTTTGCCGCAGATGGTGGCTCTCGCTCAAGGCAAAGCAGGGGTGGATGTTTCAAAGCCGCTCGCAACACGTTGCGTCTCTCTTCTCGTTACCCGCTATGCTCGCTGTGCATCAACGCCAGAGCATATGGGTTTGCGCGACGCTGCAATCTCGGTCATCGGGAATCCATGGTTGAGGCGCACGTCATGGGATGCCCATGTGCGAGATGATAAAGGAAGGCCTAACCATGCGGCGCGGGAGATGATCAATGGTTGGTTAAAGCGCCGCCTTATTCGAGATTTCTTTGAGTTACTCAGCGCAGATGGCACTGGAGACACGCGTAGACTCGATTACTGGCTGCGATTTGAGCCCGTGATCGACGACATGTGGTTCGCCTTGGGCGCGAACGCCAGGGACAGACGCGGCGAGAGTTTTAACGATTTCCGGCATCGCGCACGAGGGCGACTTCTCGGTCTGGACCAGACGACGTCAGACAACAATGCCTTCGTCATGCGCATCGGTGAGTATCTTGCGGTGGAGTTTGGCGTTACGAACCATGCCTTCTTTCTTTTTCGATGGGATCGCCTACCGCCAGTGTTGACCCAAGTGCTTACCTCAGGCAAGGAAAGAGCTTTTGTCAGCATCCACAGCCTCAAGTCGTCCGAGAACCAGGACCGGTTAATTCATCGTGATCAGCCAAGTTCCGCGTTGAGCTGGGAGCAGAAGTTCGATGCGGTTATCTGTCCCTTGATCGGCAGCCACCCACAAGAAGGCCCGCGGCGTCTGGGATATTCGAAGCCCGCCCATGCACCACCATGGAATTCCTCCGTGAGTCGGGGGAATCGTACGCCGATGCAGGAAGAGCAGTTCAATTGGCCCGAGTTCGAGAAGTTCATCGCGCGCCACCGCTTGCAAATAGAAGATCGTCGCTTGAAAGGCGGCGCTTTGTGGGTACGAGCAGCGGACATACTTGCCGAAATTGCGGATCCTCTAAAGAACTGGGGTTTCCGCTATAAGCCAGGCAAAGGCTGGTGGAAGGAATAGCCGATGGTGTGGATACCGTTCAGCTCTCAAACGAACGATGTTGTTCCGACAGGGCCAGTTACACCGCCCCACATCGAGTTAATGTTGTCACCAGAAGGGGCGATCTATCAGTCTTCCTTATCCTGCCCTGATTGGCTCTACGATTCGCTGGCACATGGGGCGCAAGCAGAACTTGCCTCGCTTTTGGCTCAGCTTGAGGATGAAGGTTTTGCTCAAAATGTTGGCAATCATGTGCTGCTGCCTTGGGATGAAGTCTATCGCCTTATGAGCTCCAACCCCCATCAGGAGAGCTTTTCGTTATTGGGTTTGCCGCCAGTCGTTCCCTGGCGACCAATCTTAGACAGCCAAAACTCCCTGACTGATGCAGATTTCTCCATTGCGCTCTCTGGTTGGATTGATCCAGGAGGGAAGCCGTTGGCCGGAAATGCCCAACTCGAAGGTGCTGTTTTGGTTGCGAAGGGTCAGGTTGCATTGCTTCCACGAGAGACGTGGGAAACGGTTAAGGCACTTGCAGAATTCAATAGCCGTGTTCCAGCGGAATGTGGGGCCGATTCAAATCGGCGCGCCTGGGCCAAGGTTCGTCGGCATGCTTTGGTTGCGCAGGCCAACCTTTCCAACTTCCTAGCGGCCACCATTGTCCTGACTCCTGAGCGATTGAAGATTGGGTTGCGCAAAGAGGACTTTGGTCAGAGCAAGTTACTCGAAATCATGCCAGGATTTGAGGGGGAGCCTCCCCGCTGGCTAGAGATCTTTGACCGATTCGGTCAGGTCCTGGATCGGTATGAGATCCCCGACGGAGAAGGCCTCACGCACGTCATGATTTCACCTGAAGCCAAGACCGTCCTGCGCGAGATTAAGCGCATGCCGGGTCGCAGGATCGCAGGAGAACGTGCCGAGGCCTTTATCCGAAACCCATTCGCTGCTCTAGGGCCCGATGCAGGGGAAGTTATCGACCCCCAGCAGTTCGAACAAGCACGGGAGGAAGCCGGAATCTTTTTTGCACGCTTTTCCAGCCGTATCTTGCGCGATAAATTGGGCTTCCCCTTCGAAGTGTCTCTATTGATTGAAGAAGCACTGGGAGGCGAGATTCGCGGTGAAGTTTTTCGCTTCGAAAATACGGATACATTGGAATGCTTTATCCTCAAACTTGAAGGTCGTATTGCTAGCCAGGCTCAGTGTTGTGCCTGGGAAGGCTTTGACCTTGAGATTCTTGGCGACACACCCGATCAGCTGGCGCTCTTACGAGAGGCTTTGCGGGATTGGCGTCGGCCAGAAGGCTTTACTGCATCGGAAATCTTTGATCTCTCGCGATATTCCGATCGTGTATATGGGTTCGGCTCCGAAAAACCCTATTACTCTCCTTTTATCGCCCGCAAGAACGAAGAGAGTGGGTGGTTTCCCGACAACGTGGTTTTCGGCCTTGTGTACAGTGCAGAAGGCTCTGAAGAATCGATTGGGCTGGCACTATCCGATGAGACGCTCGGGCAGTTTCAAGAAGAGGTGCGGCGTGCCAAGGAAGAGCAGCGCACGAGTTTTTCCTTCCAGGGATGTCCCAAGCCCATTGAAGTCGGCCAAGCCGAGGAGATGCTCGCCATCTTCAAGGATGCCGCTATGGATGTATCCAAAGGAACCTTCGATCCCAAGAGACGACAGGCTGAGCGCCAAACACCCGAGCGCAAGGGCTTAGTGGTTAAACCCAACATTGCCACGCTTGATCATGAGGAACGGCGAGGGGTCCTAGCTTTGCCAGGAGGGGCCAAGCCTCGTTTGCCTAAATCTCTTAGGCGCGAGATCACTCTGAAGGAGCACCAACTTCATGGCGTGACCTGGCTGCAGCATCTATGGTCGCGTTCTCCGACTGATTGCCGTGGTGCACTCCTGGCAGATGACATGGGCCTGGGCAAGACAGTTCAACTGTTGACCTTCATCGCCAGATGCTTGGAAGAGGATCCCTCGATGGATCCCTTTCTCGTAATCGCCCCCGTTTCATTGTTGGAAAACTGGAAGGAAGAAATTGATAAGTTTTTTGACGGGGGTGCAATACCTGTATTGACCCTCTATGGGCCCGCACTCACTGCCAAGCGTTTGTCGCGTGACGCCATTGAGGAGGAGCTGTCCAAGTCGGGTGTAGCGAAGCTCCTTGCGCGCAATTGGTTGGGGAATGCCAAAGTTGTTCTGACGACGTATGAGACTCTACGAGACTTAGAATTTTCTTTTGCATTGAAAAAGTGGTCGGTAATGATTTGCGATGAGGCCCAAAAGATCAAGAACCCCAACGCTCTGGTTACGCGCGCTGCCAAGAAGCAAAATGCACGGTTGAAGATCGCTTGTACGGGGACACCGGTTGAAAATAGCTTAACAGACCTGTGGTCTCTCTTTGATTTCATCCAACCTGGGATCCTCGGCGCTCTCAATGATTTCGGCGTTCATTACCGCAAGCCTATTGAAGCAGAAACAGAGGAAGAAAAGGCCCGGATTGAGGAGCTTCAGGCCCTGATTGACCCACAGAAGCTACGCAGAACAAAAGCTGAGGTAGCCAAGGATCTGCCGCAGAGAATTGAGGTTGAGGCGTGCCGGAAGCTGCCGATCTCGGATCGTCAAAGGGCGTATTACGCCAATGCAATCAGCACATTCCGGCGAAGAGCCGAGGGAGAACGCGGGACAGGCCTGCAAAGTCATTTGGGGTTGCTCCAATACTTGCGCAGGCTATGCTCCGATCCAAGGCCGCCTGGCCAACTTTCGTCCGACAGAGAGCCTTTGGCCGAAATTGAGGCGCATTCACCTAAAATGAATTGGCTTCTGCGCGAATTAGAGTCGATTAAACACAAGGGTGAGAAGGCTATTGTCTTTTGCGAGTTTCGGGATTTGCAGAGGACGCTCCAGCGAGCCATCGGCGGGCGTTTTGGTATCACTCCTGACGTGATCAATGGCGACACGACTGCCGCATCCACGAATGCCAACAATCGGCAGAAACGGATCAAGGCTTTCCAGCAAACGCAAGGGTTTGGCACTATAATCCTTTCCCCGTTGGCAGTGGGCTTTGGGTTAAACATTCAGGCCGCTAACCACGTCATTCATTTCAGCCGCACATGGAATCCAGCCAAGGAAGATCAGGCTACCGATCGCGCCTATCGAATCGGACAGACCAAGGACGTCTATGTCTACTGTCCGGTGGTAGTAGCCGATGACTTCATAACATTCGATGCCAAACTCGACAAGCTCCTCGAATGGAGACGGGCACTATCCAAGAATATGCTTAACGGGGCAGGAGACATCAGACTAGCCGATTTCGGAGACTTGGAGGACATCGGTGGAGGCAGGGCTTTCTGCAGCGAGCCCTTAAGGGCTGATGATATTCCTACGATGGATCCAGATGGGTTCGAGGCCTTTTGTGCGCTCCTTTGGGGAAAGCATGGTTACGCCAAGGTGTACCGCACCCCAAGAAGTGGCGACGGCGGCATCGATGTCGTGGCCATACAGGGGAAGACAGGCGTACTGATACAGTGCAAAAGCTCCTCTCGGCAAGGGCAGGAACTCGGTTGGGAAGCCATTAAGGACGTTGTGGCAGGAGCTGCCGGCTATCTCGCGCGTCACCCTGGTGTGAGGTTTTCATTGGTGGCCACCACTAATCAATGCTTTAATAGCATAGCGCGATCCCAGGCCAACCTGAACCACGTAGAATTGGTAGATGGAGAATGCCTAGCGAAGATGTTAGCAGCAAATCCGGTGACACGCGGAGAGCTTGAGAACCTGTTGTTCGCAACTTGGGATGCTCAAAGCCTATAAATTGAGAAAGGATATCGCTAATAGGGCATTTTATTCGTCGAAGTTTGACGGAAGGCAATGCGCCCCCCACGATTCAGGCCTTAGTGGATGCGATACGAAATGACCCCTGTGCCAACGCCCTGAAGGCCTGCCGTCTGACTTTCAGCGCACGCAGGTACACGCCTCGCTCCCCATACTTGGAGATGGAGAACTTTTTGTGCGGAGTTTTCCCATGACCGATTGGCCATTGCGCCCCCCAGTAGAGTCGGCGCCGCCTATACGGTCTACCGAGAGTATTTCCAGGCCAAATAGTTGGAACGCCGGTGCGAGGACACTTAGAGAACAAACCTTGCCATGTCACGGGGAGACGCACTTCCTCGCAGAATGTTTAGTTCAGTTGCTTCCGCATAGCATGCCAACAGAGCCGCTTTCATTGTGGCCATCTCTCCTTTCCAAACAGGGCTCATATGTTTGACCCACAGCTCCAACTCTGCCTCACTTGTGAGGGCACCCGACCCTTCCTCTGGCGCTAAAATCTTGGCAATTTGGACCAGCGACCTGGCTAGCTTTTCATCAATGGCTTTATCGGGCAATGACCAATTGCACCGCCCGTATGCATCCGAATAACAGCATAATTGCTTCATCGCATCTAAAGTTGCCCCATGATCGCTTCCTTCATCAAAGATGGGTCGCAGATCCTCTAGATGCTTGGCTCCTCTATTTGCGAGGTCGCCAATAATCCACATAAGGTTCTTTTTGCAATGATTGCGGTAGTTTCTCCATTCATCTCGCAATTCCTTCTCATTTCTGGCTAAAAGGATTCCTCTAAGAATGGAAGGTTTACCGATCTCTTCAATAGCTAATATTGCCAATGACGCGGCTCTGGCCCAGCGTCCATTCTCAAGAAGTAAAATTGCATCGGATAACAATGAACGTGCATTGCTCATCGCCGTCTCAATGCCGGAAGCTGCCATTGCGGGCGTCAAACGTTCAGCATATTGCTGGATCACGCGTTTTTTGGGCACAGTAAATTTGACCTTCGGCTCGTTCTTGAATCACTTCCCCTTCGGCAGTATCCCCGTCCTCTACCAAACAGTTGAAGAAACCATCGCGTCTTACGACGCATTGGCATGGGTTGTCTCGATCGCCCTCCAGTCCGGGGCACCACTCGCGAAAGTTAGTGGCATGCTCTTGGGAGCGGAGTTTGAGCCGGCTGGCCCTGTCTTAGGCAAGTCCTTATGGCGGGAAGCCCGCTTCACAAAAACTTTCTTTATCCGTGCAATATCTCAAGCCGTGGCTCGATTACCTAAAGTTTCAAAATTCAGAGGGAGGGTGAGTTGTGTATCCCACCGATTGGCGAATCCACTTTCGGAGCCGCCACAGAAATTCTTCGTCTCCGCGCGCGAGAATCTCGCGGGCGGACTCGTCTGCACCAGGAGTCACACTAACTACAAGCATAAATGGATGTTTCCCAAAGCGCTTACTTAATTGCCTCCATTTGTGCGCTAGGAACCAAGCAGATCCAGACGTGCCCCATTCACCAAGACCAGCACACACAAAGAGCGCATGCCCTTCAAAGCGGGTATTTCTTAGTTTCAGTATGATTCCCTTGTCACTGCGCCTATCCATAGCGATAGCGGTCTTATCTTTTAGCTTGAATTGGCCCGCATCATCCAACAACCATGGATTTTCAGGTAACAACTTGATGTCATCCGACTTTATGTTTGAGTAGGAGCTTCCGAGAGTAATAAAGCTGCCATTCCAACGATCTGCAACGGATCTGTCCGAAACCGCTTGAGTAGTAATGCCTCTTATTCCGCGTAGCGCCTCAATCAGGTATGCAGACCCCCGCGCAGAGCACTCTGGGACAAGACCTTCGGTGGGGCCTGGCAGGTGAGTGTAATGACCATCTGGGAATGTCTTGTAGTAATGCGCACCGGGGGGTGTCGGGGGAGGACTTTGGATGTTGAGTTGCCGTTGTTCATTAGACGACATAACACGAGTATCGCGCAATGTGTCGAGCACGACGTACAGCGGTGTTTTTTTGCCAGCACTTCTACCGAAAACATTTCGGAACGCACGGACGTGTGTTGTCAAATCCCAGGTTTTTCCAATGACGAAGCCGACTACAAGCAAGACAACGCTCGATACCAGATTTGCTAGGGCATTGGTGGCTATATCTTCTACGGACAATTGCATGGACAGGGACTAATCCGCTGAAGACTGGCCTCGACTATCATCTAGTCTTTTTACCAAGCCCGACGCTGGACCGACTGCCCATACAGCCATGAAGCCTAATCCTGCAAGCCAGATTTGATGAAGCTGCACGAAGGCGTCGACTACCGGAGACAGGGACAAGATAGGTGTATTCCCTACATCTACTAATAAAACAATATTTGCCCTCTGTAGCGGAGGTAGCTTCTTTGATTTTTTCTCGATTGCTTGCTTTAAGGAACTTGCGAGTTCGCGCGTTTTATGCCCCTCAATGCTATGACTTTGGTACGTTCGCAATGTCCTATAGAATTCTATGGTCGGAAAGGCTCTAGTCACCTGCATGCTCAATTTTGAGCTTGGGTTATCCATTAGGGGCACTGCGAAATCCACATCGCTATCCTGATCAGACTGGGTCAATTTAGCGAGGTTCCAAATGCCTTTAGGCGTACTCCCCTCGTTCAACTTCTCAATATAATATCGACAAGCATCCATGGCTCCGTCTTCATTCTGAGGGACGTCCCTACTATCGCATGAAGCAGTTTGTCTATAGGTGCCGTCCTCGGCAATGTCCACAGTAGACGAAATGCCACGACTGTCAGCCACACGAACACTTTGTGCAGGAGTGCCGTACCTTACCAATCTCTCATCGAGGCTAGGGGTAAGAGAATCCTTCACTGACACCTCAACCACGTCTGGACCAAGGGGATTTTTTATAGCCACCAGTCTGCCATCCATAGAAACAGTGACCTTTCCCCAATTCCGTGGACACCTGGTTAAGCGACTACTGCCCTTGCTTCAAACTCGGCTGGGGAGTCATAGCCGAGAGCGGAATGCCGACGCATCCGATTATAAAACACCTCGATGTATTCAAAGATGTCCCGAGTCGCCTCGTCACGGGTCGCGTAGTGCCGATGGTATACGAGTTCGCGTTTGAGCGTCCCGAAGAAGCTTTCGACACAGGCGTTATCCCAGCAGTTGCCTTTGCGGCTCATGCTGGGGATGAGGCCGTGCGCCTTGAGTACGCGCTGATAGCTCGTGGCTGCATATTGGGCGGATTCAAGTGGTCGTTGCAACATATTCTTTGTTGGCCTATCAGAGCAAGTGGTCAAGCACCTCTGCAGGCGTTTTCCAATTCAGCGTTTTACGAGGCCTGGCATTGAGGGCGGCCGCCACG
>CAADGK010000049.1 GCA_900696515.1 uncultured Nitrosospira sp.
ATCACGAGAAAATCGCTGATGTTGTTAGGCTTGAAACCAGGCCAGCTCGTGTTTGCCCATATCAAAACCGTCGCGTTGAACGAAGAGTTCGTGGAATAGCGCCCCTCTCCCCAGTTTCTGTGGATAAATCTGTGGTTAAGTATCCCCACTGTTGCCGAACACCTGCTATGTGCTCATATCGAGCTGCTTGCCTAGTTTTTGGTCATCGTCACGACCGTATATTCCCGCACATTCGGCAAAGGCCATTTTTCATCCCTATTTTCAACATGCTCCATTATCTCCGGCCTGAAACTCTCTCTCTACGGTGATCCGCTTGACGGGAGCGGTACGATGTGTTACCAATGGATACATTATGAAACCACAAGACATCAGACGCCTTCGAGAAGAATTGGGTTTCACGCAGCAACAGCTGGCTGATGCCCTGCACACGACTCGCGTATCCGTCGCACGGTATGAAGCCGGGATGAGGAAGATTCCCGGCATCGTCTCCGTCGTATTGAATCAATTGCGACAAAAGACGGAGATTCCTATGGCCGGCCTTGTTGCCGCCGGAACTCCGATCGAACCAGTTCCTCAGTCGGAACTGGTCGATGTCCCACCGAGCATGTTCCGGGACGGAAACACCTTCGCCTTGAAGGTCAAGGGCGAATCGATGAAAGACGAGGGCATTCTCCCCGGCGACTTGGTCATCGTCCGAAAACAAGACACCGCGAAGAACGGACAAACCGTCGTGGCCTTGGTCAATCAAGAAGCGACGATCAAGGTCTACTATAAGAAAGAGCGCCACATCGAGCTGCGTCCAGCCAACGACACGATGCAGCCGATCATGGTTCACCCATCCGACGAGTTTCAGATCGAAGGGCTTGTTATCGGCGTCATTCGGCATTGCGCAGTCTAAATGAACGGAAGGAGGGCCTACCGATCATGATGCGACACACCTCAGTACCCAACGACCGATTGATCGATTTGGAAAAGACCATCGTCACATTGGATCACCGTGTCCAGATGATCCAATGTGGCTTGCAGCAAGCGAAAGGCCACTCGCTCACTGAACGCCTATGGGGCCTGATGGCACCCAAACCAAAACAGGCCCTCATGTCGGCCGTGTGTAATCGACGCGTGCGCCCAAATACAAAGGTGGTGCCGTATGCAAGTCCACGAGCATAGCTCACAGTTCATTGCAACCGGACCCTGTTCAGATTGCGGGATAGTCGTGGAGCAGAGAATCGAATCGGTCGATGGCTTTACCCATTCCACTATTCAACTTTGCCCCGCTTGTTGGAACGCCCACAGACAGCGGCAAGTCTTCACCGGCGGATGCTGCGGCTGACGGAAGGGCAAGAAGTCTATCTCTCCCCTTCTAATCTGCCTGCCAGTGCGCTACAGTTCGACCTACGCCCCCGTCGCTCAGTTGGATAGAGCAGTGGCTTCCTAACAAACCGGACAATTATGGCCTCATGTGATCATGGATGGTTACAAAGGGTTTTCGTTGGTCTTGCTGGTTGGTAGTATGAGGTCGGGTAGAATCGAGTACTCAATACTGGTCCTGACTCATACCACCACGGACACACCCGATACTAAGGTCGTTGGTCTTAAAGACAGGGAGCACGAGGCCATTGGCAAAATCCACCTACCACACGTTGCCCGGATTCTCGGCATGCGATGAGGCTGCCAAAATGTTAAAAAACAGCGATCACTCTCATATGATTGCCTGACTCTGTCTGGTTTGCATGTAAAACTATTCGTGAAAAAATTAGATTTCATTCCTAACTAGTTTACCGCAAGGGGAATTACTCCAAACCGCCTTGCACACCAACAGCGATCTCCCCTACAATACGCCCCTCTATTTAGAAGGACGGTCTTGAGGCCGTTCAGCGTTCCTTGCTCATGTATCCGAGCACCGAACGCTCTACTCGCTCAACTACTCATATGGAGGATACCCCATGAAGGACATCCCGGAACCCTTAACCAATAAGGAGATCTTCCTCATCATCATTGTCATTCTCGTTGTTGGGTGGGGTGTCGCAGTGCTCGTGAACACTTCATTCATCGAAATCTTCTCATGACAATTCCTCAGCACGGTTGAAGAATTTGCGGGCGAGACGGTCGTACGCGAAGCTTTGCTCAAGCGGTTGCGTGGATCACCCACGGATCAAACCATCCGATTCGACCCTCGTCTCATCAGCGGCCGTGAGAAGACAGAAGTAAACACATTTGTTGATCGAATTAGCCTCGGCCGTCAATAGTGGCCGCTATCGTCCTCTGCCCCACGATTTCCTTGGACACTCAATTGAGGCTTACTTGAACTCCCTACAAGGATACGTGTCAGCCTACTCCTTAACCGATTCCCGATAGCAGGTGGATCACCATCGTGAATGAGGCCGATCTGCGTGAGACATCTTAAAAACTTCACGTGTACGGTTTGGGCACAGTCGCGCCAGGTGCATCGGTGCGAGTCTTGTCTCCCTCTTCCAATCACCTCCAAAATCTTGTAGATTCGGCCTACGCCCCCGTAGCTCAGTTGGATAGAGCAGCGGTTTCCTAAACCGCGGGTCGTACGTTCAATTCGTATCGGGGGCACCAAACTTTTCTACTTTACTGTCAGGTCGTCAAAACCGAGCGGGCTACCGCATATCTTGTTATGTGAGGCGTATCCGGCTCCTCATGACAGGCGATGCGTGATCCAGAATTTATCCCGTTATTTCTGTTCTGCTCCAGATGCAAGTGCCACACGGCACATACACTCAAGAATGGATCAAGAAACGATGAGCAACGACTGTCAAACAGTTGAAGGGCAATGGGGTATCAAATGGGTACTGCTTGCGCTCTGTATCCTGTTAGCGAGCTGCTCGCACAAAGGAACCCGCGTCGGAGCCGAACAAGCGCCAGTACAGACTCAGACCACTCAAAAGGGGATGGCCGACGGGACAACACCTGGAGCGAAGGCGTATCTGGCGCTCGTGCAACAGCGGATCCGTCATGTCTGGAAGGCCCCGGCGCTGGATTTTACGAATCGCACCTATGCGACTGTCGTCAAGTTTCGGCTTCATAACAATGGCTCGGTCAGCCTGGTGACAATCGAGCAGTCGTCCGGCAATGACTCCTATGACGCGGCGGGGAAACAAGCGGTGCTCAGTGCCGGCCCATTACCTGCCTTTCCACCTGATCTCTCACATGCGTACGTGGATGCCCATATCACGCTGACCGCTCCCTCAGAGAAGGAATGACTATCCGTTCAATGAGTCTTCCTCTGGAAGCTGATAAGTTCTGCACGGTCCACGCGAGTCCGCTCGCGCACCCCGTGTCGAGTGAAAGAGTTGCGTTCTATGCATGCTGCGAGGCACAGCGCCACCGTACCTCAGGTGACCTACCGTACATTCCAATCCATCCCCCCACGACCCCGGAAAACATCGACAGTCTGCACTGGAAGTGACCGGAGGTCTTCCAAGAGCTACGTCGCGTCTTGCCATTGCGCCTGTCTCTCACGGCACCCTATCACGGCCCAGGAAGGCAGATTAACGAGGATCCCAATGGGTTGCACCTGACTCTTTCCCTAAACACACTGAATTTTCGAGCATCCGTCCCACACCCCTTACGAAAGTCATCCAGTTCCTGAATAAGAAACCACGGAAACACCTTACCTCTCAAATACCGGCCGGAGTGCTCGGCCCTCCTTAATGCTGCGTTTCAGACTTGAATTCGCGTGTGAACCGCTACTAAATACTCCCGACCCCTTTTAAACGACCATTTTAAATAACCGCCCGCCAATACCTTGACCAATTTCTCTCCTCATACCGTCAAGTTTGACGCTCTAATAGCATCAGTCTAAATACGTAACTTAGAAATACCTGAAGTACTGATCTCTGCCGGTCTGGCGCGGCTCTTGCTTCACATGACCGGCAGCACTGGTTGCAATCACCTAGGAGGGATCGATGGAGTGTCCGAAGTGTAAGGGGACGATGACGTTGGAGCGATTCTCGGACTTCTTTCTTGTCTTTTTTTCATGGAAATGTTTCAACTGCGGAGCCCTTATCGACCGCACCATTTCCAACAATCGCCGAAAGAGCCTGGCACCCCCTGCATCCCAGACCGTTGCCTGAGACTAAGGGGCTATATAAAAAGGGTCGGGTTTCTTTTTAAATTAAGGTTGCCCATATCCGACTCGCCTGCCCCATCCCTATCGGAACAGCTCCTGGCTCCGGGAACCTGCAAAGACCATGGGGGCCAGACCTCTTTCTTCCCGCAACCGGCTTCTGACAGTCGTGATTGTCTCACCCCGGGATAAGGATCTCATACAAGTCACGCCTCCGCATCGGCGCTCATGCGCAGCGCGACGCGCTCCCGTTCCAGACGGAAAGCACTGGGCTGACGAACAGGCCGCTCGAACTCGTTATGAGAAAATCGCCAGAAAACCGGGGCGCTGAAGCGAAGTGAAGACGATCGACATCTGCGTGACCTCGGTCCCTGACAGGAGGACGATCTCCTGTCCGGCGCCGAGCGAATGGAAGAGCAGGAATACACTGAATGCGACGGCAAGGATGGCGGGCCAGACCACCGAGAGAGCACCGATGGCTGCAAAGAGCACCATCGTCACCAACGTCTGTTGAACGAACAGGCTCTTCATTGTGATCATCACGTCCTCCCTCGTCGACTCTCTCCGGAAGACATACGTACGATTGATTGGTGAGATCGACCTTATCATACCGATCACAACAAACAACGAGAAATCCTGCCGATTTCCCTCCCAAGGTCCACTGCGCTAGAAGTCCTGAGCTTGAAGCACTAGAGAAGGAGGTGCGAAAGGCCTACTGCCACCACTGACCGGCCAAAACTCTTCTTCATTTCGTCATTGTCGATATTGGGAAAACCCGATCAATCTTGCCGCATCCTCGCCCGATATGAGCTCGCTTCTGCCACCGCCTCATCCGATGGAACGTTCGTTGTGGACGCAGCCGGACACACACCGGTCGACTTTCATCACCGCATGCGCAACTCACCGGCTCACCATCCCTCCCCTGGTGCCGCTCTCTTCACATGCGGCCTCTGTAAGGTTTTCGCACAGGCCTCGACTACAGCCCAGAGGATCGAATAATCAAGGTCATCAGGCAACCAGGCGAGATTGAAACATGGTCTCCCGCCAGGTTGCCGCGGGCAGACAAACGTCACACTAACCAGCAGTCCATCACAGGAGGAAAAGAATCATGACGAATCACACGGCCAACCCGATCGCAGGACCGATCAACAAAATGCTCACGGTAGCCAGCACCTGTGCCCTTGTCCTCGCCTTCGCCGGACCCAGCTCTGCCGCTCAACTTCCTGCTGCCCTTTCCGGAAAGGCCTCCGACGCCTTGGTCACGCTGGCCACCACGGGAAATCCCGACCCGTTGCATGCCGAACTGGGCGGCACCGTGATTTCTTCGGAGGACTTGCAGAAGCAGGCGACTACCTCGATGAGATTACAAAAAACGGAACATCTGGCGCCGAAGGCGCTCGTCGCACCGAACGGGGATGTCTACGCGATGGTCGCCCCGACGGTGACCAAGGACAACTTCATCCTGGCCGATAGCCGGGGCAATGTGCTGCGGGTGGATGTCGGCGACTCCGAAGGGCATCGCATGCCGTTCGTGGTGGAAACCATTGTGGAGGATGGCGGAACACCCTGGTACGTCGAGTTTTGGCGTTGGATCACCTTTCAATAACCGTTCAACCGATTCGAGACCGGATACACCGGCCGCGGCAAGGAGTGCATGACATGCGACAACATCGACGCTCTCACATATCTCCCATCATGACGACGCTCAGCGTGGCGGTGGGCCTGTTTCTCTCCAGTGGCTGTGTATCCCGGTCCATGACTCTCCCGCCACCGACGCCGTTTACCCCGGTGCCGGTGGACTTTACCCATACCTGGGCCGAAGGCGCCCATCCGTTTACCGGAGCCGCCGTGATCGACATCGAGGGAGATGGGACATTCGAGGTCTTTGTCGGCGGCGGTGAAGGACAACGTGATGCCTTGCTGAGCTACCGCGATGGTCGCCTCGTGAATATCGAACCGGGCACGGGGCTCTCGAAAAATAGTGCCACCTACGGCAGCACGGCGATTGATCTGGATGCGGATGGCGATACGGACTTACTCGTGGCGCGGGAAGACGGCGTCTATCTCTACCTCAATGACAGAGGACGGTTCCAGGAACGACGAATCCCCGTGGATCTGCCGGTTGACTCGGTGCCGTTCGCCGTCGCCGTCTCGGATATCGATCACGACGGCGACGGCGATCTGTACATCAGTGTGTTCGTGAACGCGAACACCTTTCGCAGCGCAACCTTCAACGATCCCACCCATGCCAAGCCGAATCGCCTGCTCTTGAATAACGGCGACCTCACGTTTACGGATATTACGGCCTCGTCCGGTACGGCGAGCAAACAAAACACCTTCCTATCCGTCTTTGTCGACCTGGACTCCGACGGATGGCAAGACCTCGTGGTGTCCCAGAACACCGGCGCGGTTGAGATCTTCCGCAACATGAAGGATCGGACGTTCCAGCCGATCACGGTCAGCTCGGTCTTTGGGTTTTGGATGGGTACGGCCGTCGGCGATATCGACAAGGACGGCGACCAGGATCTCTTCTTCACGAACGTCGGAACATCAATTCCACTGTTCTTGACCACGGGAGATCTCCGTAAGGACCAGCGCCACACACATGACTGGATGCTCCTACGCAATGACGGAAACTTTCACTTCACCGATGTCACGGAGGCCTATGGCCTGTCGGGCGAAGGGTTCGCTTAGGGCGCCGTTTTTGAGGATCTCAACCTGGACGGCACGCTGGATCTGTTAGTGGCACAGAACTATATCAAGTGGCCGGTGCATCAGTACCTCAAACTTTGTGGCCGCACCGCTCTGCAATCCACCGAGCATGGCAAGCCGGTCTTTCACCATACTCCATTGCTCGGGCTGGAGAATCCCTACTTTGGTCAAGCGCCGGTGATTGTGGATCTCGATGGAGACGGCAAGCAGGATCTCCTCTGGCTCAATATCAACGGGCCTGCACGGGCATTTCTGAATAGGACTCGGGCCAACTATCTCACGATCACCGTTCCCGACAGAGTCACCGCCATCGGCACCCGCGTCACTCTTGAAACGGACAAAGGGGAAAGCGATACGCGTGCGGTGATCGGCACGGTCGGGATGCTGACGGACCAGACACCCGAACTGAGTTTTGGGTTAGGCGATCGCCAGCAGGTGGTGCGTGCGGTGATTCACTACCCCAATGGACAGACGGAGGTGATCGCAGCCCCGCCGATCAATACGAAGATCCGCCTCCAGCCAAGACCGAGGATGGACGCTTCCATACAATGAGGATCATTGTCGAACAGTTTCTACAAGAAGCGTCTCCATATCCAAATTGACAGCATGACCAGCTCGGCGTAGCATTCACCCCATGGTACGGATCGCTACCCTCCTAGCCAGCTTACTCGTGATCCTCACATTTAATGCCTATGCCTGCATCCTGCCTGTCCCACAGCCGACTGAGATGGACTGCTCGTCTGGAACAGAAGAACCGGTTCGTGGGACCTGTGATGCCTTCCTCGAACTCGGTCCACAGCCGTCCTCGATGTCGAGCCACTCAGCCCCACCGGTCCACAGTGACTGGAGCATGGCCGCTCATCTTCTTCCCGAAACCTATGTTCCGTTTGTGCATGTCCCCAATCCACCACGAAGTCCCGATCACTCCATTCATCCGTCGATTCCCATCACGGTTTTGCGCATTTGATGCCGGTCCCGGCTCGTCAAGGCCCAGAAGTCATCGACCGTCTCTTATTATCTTGCCCCTCAAGCTCTGTGCAATCGGCCCGGGGTATGAGCGGTGAAGGAGGATATATGTCAGCTATGAACCGACGAACATTTGTGGCGACGGGCGCATCGATTTTGGCGACCAGTGCATCGTGGATGCTGGTACGAGGCGCGGAAGCAGCCACGCAGCATGAGCCTTCCCATCGTTCCGGAAGCGGAGCTGCTGAAACTGCAATGGATCCCCCTCAGATGGACGAGGACATGCAGCGCTGCATCCGGCTCTGCCGGGACTGTCACGCACGCTGCATCGAACTGCTGGACCATTGCGTCACGCTCGGAGGGCGCCATGTCGCCCCGGCCCATATCCGACTCTTGATGGACTGCGCACAGCTGTGCACGGTTACCGCCGATTTCATGGCCCGAGCCTCGGCATTGCATGATCGCACCTGCACCCTCTGCGCTGAGGCCTGCCGGCGCTGCGCGGAAAGCTGCGCCCAACTCGCCGGAAGCGATCAGCTGCTGAAACAGTGCGCCGAACTGTGTCGTCACTGTGCGGAATCCTGCGACCGAATGGCGATACACAGCGCGGCATGAGACGTCCATCGTCACGATCGTCCGGCAGAGCTCTCTCGGATATGGCGACCCGACTGTTCGAGCTTCATGCTCCCCGGAGTTGAGCTCTTGCAGGGCTCGACTCCGGAGGTAGCTCCACAAAGTTCTCTCTCAGGATCACGCGCAGCGGTGCTTGGGAGCTCCGTCTCCGACAGGCCTTACCCCTCCTTCATCCCCACCGCGCAGGCAACAGAATCAGACGCCATCGACATAATTTCGAGATGGGCCCTGGGAAAACCGGCGGCCTTCAGCCTCTCCACCATGGCATGACCGGCTTTCAGGATATCCTCGCCCGTGGGATCCTGTACGGCGGGCTGAAACGTCACGACGAGCTTCCCCCCGGGATTCATCTGGCGCTGCACTCGTCTAAACACATCGTCCGGATTGTCCAAACAGTGGACCACATTGACCATGAGACACTTATCATACCGGTCATAACCGGCCATGAGATCGGAGACTGAGGCCAACAGCAACCGGACTCGTCCCTGCCCGATCGCTGAGGCATTGCGTTTCGTCGCTTGCCGCAGCATCTCCTCCGAATGATCAATACCCACTACGTGCCCGCTGGTCACCACCGTGGTCATGAGCGCAACGGCGACACCCGGTCCACAACCGATTTCCAGCACACGATCCGTGGGCTGCAGATCCAGTAACGATACGGCCCACCTATTTCGTTCTTTGTCGGACCGACGATGTGCCATGAGCCATCCGGCGATTCTCCCTCCTACCCCCATCGGCTTCTCACACTGCGAATAGACTCGTTGGGCGGCTTGCGCCTGACTGCTTTGCTCGACCGCCTCATCAAGATCACTGACCTGGACGTGCTGCACTTCTGCCTGCATGATGACCTCGTCGGTTCAATCCATCTTCATTCGTTCCGGCCGATCGCGTCGACTTCGAGCGGGCCTCGGTCCACCCGTCCTCTTGCCGACCAGGAACCCGGTCGACCCAAGCTACACCAGCGGACTTCACACATTCAAATGCGGACATCTCGTCGCGTGGAACACGCCGTTTGGCGTCTCCTCTCCGTTCCGATCGCCGTCTTGTGCAGATTAGGGGCGCATTCGCTTGCGGACTGCCCCTGCCACGGTGGGAATCGCGAACAAATTCGAGTAAAATGCCCCATCATCAGCCATCTGGAGGTTCTATGCGGTACGTGCTGCAGTTGTTCATCGTCGTCTTCCTTTTGGGGAACACAGGGATTGCAAATGCGATTGATTCCGGAAGCCGGGAATCGCTACGGGGGATGTTCGGTCTGGGACTGGTCATTGAAGAAGTAAGTCCCGATGTCTCGGCGGACGGACTTTCACAAGAGGCGATCCGCTCGGCAGTCGAGCAAGCCCTTCGCGCAAAGGGCATCCGACTCCTCACTGAACGAACACGTTCGGGTTCATCACCGTATCTCTACGTCAGCGTCAATACCCTCAAGGAAGAGCTCGGACTGTATGCCTACTCGGTCACGGTGGATCTCAAACAATTCGTCGGCTTGCTCTCGATGAAGAACAAGAAAACCTGGGGGACGACCTGGTCGACCAGTGTGATCGGAATGGTGCGTCAAGAGAACGTCAGCCAAATCATCGCGGACGCGGTCGAACCGCTGATCAAAGACTTCGTCGACGACTTTCTCGCGGTCAATCCCCGGTAGGAGATCAACGTTCGCCGGTGCGCCGCTGCGACCATACCCGTCGCTCGTGAAGCGTATTTCGTCAAACGTCATGCGTTGGGGAGGTGGAGGTCTGTGGTTTGAAGCGTGAGATTTCTGCCTCCAACTTTCGACCGCAGGCTTTCACCCGTGACCGTTTCACGAATACGCAATCCAAGCGGTTTGGCCACGAACCCTCATGAATGGGAAATCCCGCAGACCCGCGCGCCTGATCAAGGCCTCGGGCGCAAACCCGTTGTTTTCTTGCTCGGTTCGTACCCCTCAGTTAGACTTTTTGTACGACCATGGCACGAGCACGCGCAGGAGAGCAGCAACGACCGCGACCAAAAGCCGCCCTGCTCGAAGAACTCACACGCGGCATCAACCGGTTTCAGGAAGTCCTGACGGCGATCAACGACTTCAGTCAAGAGGGTTTCCCCTACCGCGATGCGGCGCAAAGCAAAGCCGAGTTGCAATTCCGTGAATGTCTGCGCCAGACGTTCGGCGAACGGTCCCCAGAATTCCAAACGCACCGGAATTTCAAGATACGTACAGGGGACAAGGCGGACACAGCCAAGAGCCTTGCCGTCATCAAAGGACTGATTCATGCTTTAGAAGACCGGAAACTGGAACTGCAGGGGCTCAAACCGCCACCCAAACCCGAGCCCCCACCGGAACCTTCCCATCACAATACCGCGCGCCTGGTGCTTGTCTCACCAACCGCGACAACGAACGCCACAACACCCACGGCGGGCCTTATGACCGTGGCGATACCCGTAACGACACACGTCGGCCCCTCACGTCTCTCTCCGCCGCCTCTCTCTCACCAACAGCCACCTGCACCGGCGCCTGAAGTGCAGACACAGACAGCTGCGCTGGGGCCCTCACCGGCCCAGACCGCCGTTGCCCCGGTGCCGGCCGATCCACTGCCGCCGCCGACTCCAGTACCCATATCAGTAGCGCCGGCACCGCCCGTGCCACCCTCACCGCCTCTCCGGGCTCCCACGATCAATCCCTCGCCTCCACTTGCGCCAATGGAACCGTCCGTTCCCCCAGTGGCCCCCCCACAAATACCCCAGCCCCCCGTACAGATTTCGGCTACGTCCATTCCACAAGCGCCGCCATCCGCCATGGATAGGCCGGCTGAGACAATGGCAGCGCCGTTCTCACCCGCGGCAGGTGCTCCACCTTCTTCCGTGCGAACCCAACCGCCTCTCACGACTTCTCCTCCAGCGACAAGCGTGCCCTCGACGCCATCAGAGGCGTCTTCTCGCATGCTCTCCGCTTCGCATGACCTCCCGCCGGACAGATCCGCAATCGGTCTGAGCCTTAACAAGGTCGTCGAACCGGTATGCGAGCAAGACCCGCTCCACCTCATCCGGAAAGTCTGTCAACGTTTCCACGCCGTCGTTCGTCAGCTCCGTCTTCGAAAAGACTATCGGCCAACGATCGAGGTCGACGACGAGTACGATTTGCAGGACTTATTATGCGCGCTGTTGAAAGTGGAGTTCGATGAGGTGGCAACCGACGAGTGGATACCGCCCTACACGGGAGGCGCCTCCCGGACCACGCTGTTGGTGGATCGCGATCAAATCGCCATTGTCGCGAAGAAAACCGGACCAGGCTTGACCACAAAGGAACTGACGGATCAGGTCCTGGCGGATGCGGCACATTATCGGACCCAAGGTCGTTGCTCCACCCTCTTTTGCTTTGTGTACGATCCGGAAGGCCGTATCGGAAGCCCCAAACGGCTCGAAACCACCTTAACCAGCGTTAGCGAGCACTGCCGGATCGAGGTGCTTGTTGCGCCAAAGTGAGACCATGGCAAAACCAAACCTCAAATCCATCCCGGCTTCCCCCTCTTCTTCCAAGACCTCGCCCCGCAAGCCTGTATTGACAGGGCAACCAGGCTTTGCTATAAAGCAGCCCTCTTCCGGTTCAGTTGCGTATACAATCCACGGACCTGAACCGGGGGATTACGGTGCATCAGACCGGGCATACGTTCTGATCAATGTTATGCCTGGGATGACGTCTTCGGTCGTGCAAGCACTGGGGGAAATTAAAGAGATCAAAACGATCGATCCTTGTTGGGGAAATCCGGATATCATTGCAATCGCCAATATCCAAGATCAAGACGCGTTGACTCAGCTTGTGCTGAGTCGGATCCATAGTATCGAAGGAGTGACGCAGACTGATACTCACCTTGTTTACCGCCTGAAGGAGGCCAGAACAAAATGATCCGAAAGGACTGTTTTGCCATCATCGCTCTCAGCCTAGTTGCCTTTGGATGCTCGGGTGTTCAACATCCAGTCCAGCCTGACGTCGTTGAGGTCACACTACCTGCTTCGGCGGACCGTGTGAAGGCCGCTGTGACAAAGGTACTTGCAGAAGATGATTACTGCTGCGTGGACTGGGATGGGTCGCAGCTGAAAACAAGCTACAGGGGTGAGCAACCGAGCATCTGGGATTGGCTCGTGCGAGGACGGCTTGGGGTTGTCAGAAGTCAGGCTGAAGCGTCTGTGACCGAGGAAACGAATCAGAGCTCTCGACTCCGTCTGCAAGTCTCGTCTGAAGGCAAGCAAACGATGTTTGATAGCTGGGGTCCGACTACCCCCCAAGTCCCACAGAGCGCACAAAATAAACTGCGCTTGATCAAGAACGAGTTGAAAATCGTCCAGACCACTTACACAACGGATACGTTTTACGGCGCAAAATAACAGCCCCTCGCCGCTTTCATTGAAAAACGCCACGGCCTGACGGTCGTGGCGTTTCTTTTTTCTCTTCTGTGCGGTTTCGTCACGCGCACCGACTCCTCTCTCAGGAAGTTCCACTCGGCCCAATCGGTTCTTTCTCTGCTCCCTCCAATTCTTCTCCGAGGTCCAAACCAAAACGTTCGGCCATCCGATAGAGAGTCCGCCGGTCAATGCCCAAAATCCTTGCAGCCTTCACTTTATTGCCCTTTGTTTCCTTGAGTACGCGAATCAGATGTCGTTTCTCGACTTCCTCGAGCGTCAGGTAGACATCAGCGAGTGGATCGCCTGAAGCCACACTCGTCTCTGCCTCGGCGGACGCTCCTAATCGAATCACTTCAGGGAGATCCTCTGGCGTCAACAGCGGACCATGACTGAGGGACACTGCGCGTTCAATCGCGTTCTCCAGTTCGCGCACGTTGCCCGGCCAGCGGTACTGGGTCAAGAGCGCCATCGTGTCCGGCAGGACGCCCCGAACGGCATGGCCGGTCCCCGCCGCGCACTTCTGAAGAAAGTGGTGGACCAGCATCGGGATATCCTCGCGCCGGTCTACGAGCGACGGCAAGGTGATCGGTACGACCTTCAGGCGGTAGAACAGATCGTCCCGAAACTTTCCTTCTTTGACCAGCTGTTCCAGATCGCGATTGGTCGCGGCAATGATCCGGACATCGACTTTGGTGGAGGTCGTGCTGCCGACTCGCCGCACTTCTTGATCCTGCATCACTCGCAACAACTTCACTTGCAACGCTTGTCCGAGCTCACCGATTTCATCAAGAAATAACGTCCCCCCGTTGGCCGACTCGAAGAGCCCGACCTTCGTCCCCACAGCCCCGGTGAACGCACCCTTCTCGTATCCGAACATTTCCGACTCCAGCAACGTATCCGGGAGTGCGCCGCAATTGACCGGGATGAAGGGCTTATCCCGGCGAGGACCATTCGTATGAATTGCCCGGGCAATCAGTTCTTTGCCGGTCCCGCTTTCTCCCTGCAGCAACACGGTGCTCTTGCTTTCGGCCACCCGCGCAACCAGTTTATAGACCTCCAACATCGCCGTACTGCTGCCGACCAGCGGGGACCACTCGCCCTTGCTCTTCAACTCCTCCCGAAACCGCGCATTCTCGCGAAGCAACCGGCAGTGATCCAGTCCCCGCTTGACGACCAGCTTGATGTCTTCCCGCTTAAACGGCTTCGCAAGATAATCGTAGGCCCCTTGTTTGATGGCCTCAATCGCTCCTTCCAGCGAGCCGAACGCCGTCAACACCACCACAGCGGTATTCGGACTCAGCCGCTTGAATTCCCGCAAGACGGTAAGCCCATCCACGGCCCCCATGCGGATATCGGTCAAGACCAGATCGACCCGCCCCTCACGGCCCCTGGCGATCACCTCTTCCCCGCTCGCAAACGCCTCGACCTGATAGCCTTCTTTCCTGAGTGCCTCAGCCAGCAGCTCACGGGCGACGGCATCGTCATCGGCCACCAAAATCGTCGCAGCGTGCATTACAGCTCCTCCTTCACGGCACCGAGATCACGTCGCAGCGCCGGTAACGTCATCGTCACGGTCGTCCCCCGACCGATCTCACTGCTGAGCACCAGGCTTCCGCCATGCGCCATAACCGATTCGCGGCTTAAGAATAGTCCCAAGCCGGTCCCCTTGCCAACCGCCTTCGTCGTGAAAAACGGTTCAAATGCTTTTTCCAGGTCGGCTGTCGGCATCCCGCATCCCGTGTCCTGTACCGCGATGGTGATCACCATCGCGGACATGCCGTCTGCCATCAGTCGGCCGCGCTCCAGCTCGTCGTTTGACGCCTCGCGACATCCGGCCGTAATAGTGACCGTTCCTTCCGCGGGAGTTGCGGCAAGCGCGTTCGCCAGCACATTCACAAGGGCTTGATGGATTTTTTCCTTGTCCGCCCATACGAACGGAAGCTCCTTGGGAATCTCAACGGTCAGCGTGAGGCCTTTCTCATGAAACGCCGGTTCCATCAACACCGCTGATGGGCTCACCACCTCCTCGACGGAAAGCCATTCGGGTTCCGGCTGACGGGGACGGGTGGAAGACAGCAAGTCCTGGATGATACGCACGACTCGCGCCAGCTGCTCATCAATGACAGCCACCCGCTTCTTCATGTCAGGGGTCACGCCCGGCTCTTCAGCCAAGGCCTGCACATGCCAGGCAATCGAGTGAAGCGGCGTACCGACCTCATGGGCTACGGAGGCCACCAGCTGTCCGACCGCCGCCAGTCGTTCCGACCGATTCAGTTGATCCTTCGCCTGCACCAGTTGCGTATTGGCCTTGAGCAGACTCTCCGTTTCATTGGCCAACGCTGCTCGCGCCGCCTCTTCTCGCGCCTTTCGCTCTTCCCAACTCATGCCGAGATACGCGACCAGCAACAAGACACTGACGACCACGCTTCGATTGATCAGCGCCGCTTGGAATCGACCAGGCTTGGTGGGTTGGAGCAGACCTGAATAAGTCGCGACCACACAGGCCAGGACAGTGACCAGCATCATCGTGCGATTCCGAAAGGTCGCAACCAGCAAAATCGGGACCACGTACCCGTATGCTACGACGACATTGGCCGGAGCAAACTGCTCGATGATCAGAATGATCAGAAAACAGGCTGCGGCGATGGCCAGTACGAAGCGGTCCCGATGCGTCATGGCTGCCATTGCTTTGCTCTGTCTGACAGGATCACCGTCTCTGCATTGACCGCATCTCGACCGTGAGGATTCCTTGTCGGTACTACTTACACAAGAGGGCGGGTCAAACGCAACAGGGCTGCCAGCCGTTCAGGACGAGAGTCTTGAGTCAAATCCTCCACCGTCGCACTCAACTTCCGACACCAGTTCGGATGCTGGTCCACCGTCCCGGGAAGATTGGTCTGGAGGCGGGTACCGATCATATCTTCGAGATTGGCCAAGACCATCCAGGCAGGGCTCCTGGCCAGATACTGATGAATACAGTCCACTAATTCTGGCGTCATGGTCGGAGTATGGACCGGATCATCGGAAACCCATGACGGTAGAAGCCCGTCCGACTTCAAGGCCGCGAGGATCCCGCTCTTCTCGCACTGCCGTTCCGCCCACATCGCTTGACGCGCCTCCTCCGACGGAAACAAGCCCAGCGCGGATCGTGTATCGATATCCGCACCTTCCCAATATCCAACCAGGGTCGGGAGATCGTGTGTCGTGGCCACCGCAAGCGATTGCGCAGGATAATGAGCCGGAGGCTTCCATCCTCCCCAATGTTCTCGCTCGAAATAGAAGACTCGGTAGGATAAGACTCCGGCGGGTCCGAGTCGTTCACGCACCCAATCGGGAACGGTGCCCAGATCTTCACCGATTACGAGTGCCTGAGCCCGTACGCTCTCCAACGCCAGAATCGCCAGCAATTCGTCGTCACGATAGTACACATACGTTCCCATTGCAGGCGGAAGTCCACGGGGAATCCAAAACAGTCGAAACAGCGCCATGACATGGTCGATCCGTATCGCACCTCCATAGCGAAGATTGTTACGGAGCAACGCACTAAAATACCGGTACCCGGTCGCACGCAGTCGTAAGGGGTCGAGCGGGGAAAATCCCCAGTTTTGTCCTTCGGGCGCGAAGGCATCAGGCGGAGCCCCACAATCGGCGTGGAACGCCAAGACCTCCTGATTCAGCCACCCATCGACACCATAGCGATCGCTGCCCAAGGCAAAATCATGATACAGACCGATCGGCATCCCCGCCTCATGTGTCCGCGTGACCAAGGCGCGCAATTGCTCCGCTGCCAGCCATTGCAGGTATTGAAAAAACCTGACCCGCGGCATATGGTGACGGCGAAACGCTTCCACCTCTTCCGACGCCGGTGTGCGATAGGGCTCGGGCCAGTCCTCCCAAACAACCGAGGGAGACTGAGAAGACCGATGCGCTTCTTCCAACGCTTGAAACAGCGCATACCGTACGAGCGACTCACCCTCTCGCTCCGTGAAGTCCTGAAAGCTTCTCCCTCGATCGGTCGTCGGATACAACTCCGGTTCGACCCCGCCGAAATTGTCGCGTACAAACGCCCGATAAGCCAGTTCAAGAATCTCCCGCTTGACCGACTGCACCGCATCATAATCCAC
>CAADGK010000050.1 GCA_900696515.1 uncultured Nitrosospira sp.
GCTCCCCAAAATGATGACCTGAATGCGATGCCAGGTTGGGAGTGCTCCGAAGGACAAAATCGTAAGGTCTGACATGGGTGATGTCAGACCCTATGTCGCATTTGGTACCTTTGTTGGAATTTAACCCTGTGGTTGAAGAGGGCCGCACTGTTCAAGACGACCTCAAAGATCACGACCGCCAGCGGAGCCATGCCCAGCACGAGGACCGACAGGGCCTTCACTCCTGTTGAGAGGATGATCTCGACCGGGTGAAAACGCACCCCGCTGGTCACATCCAGGTCCAGGTCGGAGTGGTGCATCATATGAAAGCGCCACAAGATCGGCACGTAATGAAAGACTTGATGCTGCCAATAGATGATGAAATCGAGTGCGAGAACAGCCAAAGCGAGTTCAATCCAGACCGGCCCTTCGACCCAGTTCAAGAGTCCCCAGCGATGGTTCTGCGTCATAGCCGCTGTCGCCACTACGCTGCCCATGAACAGCAGCCGGGCGAGGACGGTGTTCAAGGCCACAATCGTCAGATTACCACCCCAACGACAGAGTTTTGATGCCGTCAGTTTCCGCCGAGGCGCCAAGAGTTCCCACGTCGCCATTACCCCAAGGACGGATACATACGATCCAATCCGAATGAGATCGACAGCCTCCATTGACCGACCTCCTCCCAATTCTATGCAGCTGACAACGCGATCATACTCCTGTTCCTGAGAGTCAGAGGCAGGAAACGCTGAATGGATTCAGGCTTGAGTCACTAGCCGTCATCATCGTTTGATGTTTCCTTCGAACTGTAAGCTGCCTCACAGCAGCTAGGCCGTAAAGGCCATATGATCCACGCAACACTCCGGTCTTGGAAACACGACGAGAGAAGCCACCGATATGGCCCACACCCTGGAAAGGAGGACCCCTCATGAGCGAGTCCTGAATCTGTCCCGATGCGCTGATGTTCGGTATAGAGCGTCTTTCCCAACTTCGCTAACCCTAACAAAGGAGATTCCGATGAACGCAACGACGAAGAAGCACACCATGATCCACTCCGCATTGTTAGTAGCGTTGAGCTTTGCAGGCGCCCAAGCTGCGAGTGCGGCTCCAAAGATGGCGGAAATGCCGGCCGGTTGGGAAGCCTGTGGTGGCGTCGCCAAGGCGGGAATGAACGACTGTGCGGTCAAGACCAGCCTCCATTCCTGTGTGGGCCAGTCCAAGACCGACAATGAGGCCGACTAGTATGTGTTCCTGCCGAAGGGCTTGTGCACCAAAATCGCCAAGGGCACCGTGTTGCCCATTACGAAAGACGATCTGGCGAAGATGAAAGAGATGATGATGAAAAAGATGTAGGACGACCAGCGATGTCTGTTCAACATCCCGCCCCGATCCCGGCGCAAGCCGGGATCGGACTGCGGGCGCATCATTTTCGCGAGATCCTGGACAGCCCACCGCCGGTGGCCTGGATGGAAACTCATCCGGAGAATTATTTCGGCGAGGGCGGCGCGCCACTCCGCATTCTTGAGCGGATCAGGACTCAGTACCCATTGAGCTTTCACGGCGTCGGCCTGTCGCTCGGCTCCACCGACCCGATGGACCGTGCCCATCTCCATAAGCTGAAAGCCCTGTTCGATCGATTTGAACCGGCTTTCGTGTCGGAGCATCTGTCCTGGAGTTCCGTCGGCAGCCGCTTCTTCAACGATCTCTTGCCGCTGCCCTACACCAAAGAGAGTTTAGACCATGTCTGCGCCAGGATCGACGAAGTCCAGACAATCTTGAAGCGCCCGATGCTCATCGAAAATATTACCCGATATCTGACGTGGCAGGATTCTCCGATTCCGGAAAGCTCTTTCATGGCCGAGACGGTCAAGAGAACCGGTTGCGGGATTCTCCTCGATCTGAACAATGTCTACGTCAATGCCGTGAACTTCGGCCTGGACCCGCTGGAATTTCTCCATGCGCTTCCTGGCCAGGCCGTGCAGGAAATCCACCTGGCGGGCTTCGATCGCTTCGGACGCCTGCTGATCGATACCCATGGCCAGCCCGTCTATCCCGAGGTCTGGGGTTTGTATGAGTGGGCGATCCGCCACTTCGGGCCGCGCCCGACGTTGATTGAATGGGACACCAACCTCCCGCCGCTGTCGGTGCTGGTCGAGCAAGCCGCACAGGCTGACGTCATTCTTGGAGGCTGCCATGTCGCGGCTCTGTGACCTGCAACAGGCTTTTGCCGAGGCCATCGTCGAAGGGAAGCACACTGCGGTCACGGCCGCGATGGCGGCGGACGGATCGGCCCTGCGCAGCATGGCGCTCTACCGCCGATTGATCAGGAATAACTTTGTGCAGGTGCTCAGGATCACCTATCCGGTGTTGCATCGACTGGTCGGCGGTGGTTTTTTCAGTGTGCTCGCACACGGATACATCAAACACTATCCCTCGACCAGCGGCGATCTGTTTCCCTATGGCCGCCACCTCCCGGCCTGGCTGCAACACATCGAGGCGCCCCCGCTCCTTGGCGAACTAGCTAGGCTGGAATGGGCCTGTCACGAGATGTATCAGGCGGCAGATTCATCGCCGTTGTCCCATGACCAGCTTCAGGCCATGGTCTCGGCGGATCCCTCGCTCGTCACCATCCGGTTCCATCAGACCGCGCGGTTCCTGTCCTTTCCCGTTCCGGTCCATCGCGTCTGGCAGGCGCTCCAACCGGACGCATCGCCGGACGAGGTGATCGACTTGCCGCTTCCTGAAGAGGAGACCGGCATCATTGTGACACGCCGCGAGGGCCAGGTGCGGGTCACCCCGTTGAACTGGTTGGATTACCGCCTGCTAGAAGCTCTGTCTCAGGGAGCGACCGTCGCATCGATCGAACGACTGGCACGAGAGGCCGAGTCCGGCTTTGATTTCACCCGGCTGATGACCACACTGCTGAACTTGCAGGTGATGGCTGGAATTTCCATGAAGGAGGGCTTGTGACGCACCCCGCCGGTTTCCTGAATCGCGTGATCGATCATGGAGCGCCTGCCTATCTGCGGATAATCCGTGGAGTCGAAGCGCTGACTCCCTTGTTCGACTTGTCTGTGCGTCTGTACCTCGCGAACATCTTCTGGAAAGGCGGGATGGTCAAGCTCTCCAGTTGGATGTCCACGGTGATGCTGTTTACCATGGTGTACGATGTGCCAGTACTGCCGCCAGAAGTCGCGGCCTATCTGTCGACGGCTGTTGAACTCGGCGGCTCGTTTCTGCTGGCAATCGGCTTGGCCGGACGATGGGCCGCCCACTCGCTCTTCGGACTCAATATCGTCGCCGCACTCTCGTATGGGCAGCTGTCTGAAGCCGCGCTGCAAGAGGCGTTTTATTGGGGCATTCTCTTTCTCTATTTTGTTCTGCACGGACCGGGGCTGATCTCTGTGGACGCCCTGCTGGATCGCGCCTATCGACGAAGGCAAACTACAAGTGCGACCGGCCGCGTAGCCTCGCCTCAAACCGCTTCCTCTGGGGCCTGAGTCGGCGAGCCGCGCGCCTGAGGCCTTCACGCGCGTCGTTTTACGAAAGGAGCCGAGCATGAAACAGTTGCTTGCAATTCCGATCTGTATCCTGGCCATCGGTTTTCTTGGAGGGAGCGTGTCGGAGGCGGGCGGACAGAAGATGGCGTCCTTCGAGTTGCGCGCGCTGGACGGCACAGCCTATACCGACCGCCAGCTCATCGGCCAGCCGGCGCTGCTCATGTTTTGGGCCTCGTGGTGCCATGTCTGCCAGGGCGAGCTTCCCAAGATGCAAGCCCTGTATGACCGGTTGAAGCGAACGCCGTTTCACATTCTTACCGTCGGCTTTGCGGATACCGGAGCCAATATCCGCAACTATGTGGAGTCTCAGGCGCCCCCGTTCACTTTTCCGGTGCTCTATGACGTCGGCAACCAGCTGGCATCGCAACTGGGAGTGCGCAGTACACCGACCTTCTTTCTGCTGAATAAGAAAGGAGCCATCGTCGTGGTTCATCGAGGCGGAGGATTGCTCGAGGATCCCCAATTTGAGATCGCAGTAAATTACCTGCTTCAGGAACAGTAAATGGAAGGCAGTCCGGCGAACATCTATTCTCGCGGAGGGAGACATGAATCGAGACCAGGCAGACAACCGGCTTCTGACGCCATTCACGCTCAATGCCGCGCTTCGCGCGAACAACCGCATCGCACTGGCGCCGATGACGCGCGCGCGCGCCGGCCGGCACCGTATACCCAACGGGCTGATGGCGGAATATTACCGGCAGCGCGCGTCCGCCGGATTGATGATCTCCGAAGCCACCGTGGTGTCCACGCAAGGCATCGGCTGGGTCGATTCCCCCGGCATCTACTCCGATGCGCAGACGGAGGGATGGAAGCGAGTCGTGACCTCCGTCCATCGAGCCGGCGGAGTCATGCTGCTCCAGCTCTGGCATTGCGGGCGCGCCTCACATAGCACGTTTCACCTCGAAGACGGCGCGCCGGTCGCGCCCTCCCCGATCGCCATCCAGGGCGACGGAATTCAGACTCCAGTAGGCCATCAGCCGTACGAAGTTCCCAGAGCGTTGGAGACCGAAGAAGTTCTGCAAGTGGCAGACGCCTACCGGCACGCCGCCAAACGAGCCCTGCAGGCCGGCTTCGACGGCGTGGAAATCCACGGCGCCAACGGCTATCTGATCGATCAATTCTTGCAATCCAGAACTAACCGCCGCATGGACCGTTACGGAGGCAGCATAGAAAACCGATACCGATTCCTGGACGACATCGTGCAGGCCGTGACGTCGGAAATGCCCGCCGCCCGCGTCGGCGTTCGACTCTCGCCTAACGGCGTCTTCAACGATATGGGGTCGCCGGATTTTCGCGAGACCTTTACCTTCGCCGCCCAACAACTGGATCGCTACGGCTTAGCCTATCTGCATCTTGTGGACGGGCTGGCGTTCGGATTTCACAGGCTTGGCGAACCGATGACCTTGACGGAGTTTCGCCGCGTGTTTCACGGACCGCTCATCGGGAACGGCGGATATACGCCTGCGACCGCTGAGGCGGCGATTCGAGAAGGATCGGCCGATCTCATCGCCTTCGGGCGTCCCTACATCAGCAACCCGGATCTGGTCGAACGCATTGCGCAGGGCTGGCCCCTGGCGCCCGATGCGCCGATGGACGTCTGGTACATGCCGAATCCTCGCGGGTACGCAGATTTTCCCATCTATCGATGAGGGAGATGGGGGGATAGCGCGTCGCAGGGCGCACTAAAGAGCGTGCCGATGCCGGTCCTCGGAGCAATCGACAAGGGAAGCCCCATGAGCCAGCAGAATGAGGGAAAAGTGGTCTCGTCGGAGCTAGATGGTAATAACCCTGTTGGTCGCCGAGCATGGCTGATTAGCGCCGTTGCGACAATTGGAGCCACTGCCGCCAGCGTGATCGCCCCGTCGCTGTTGCCGGCAGCAGAACAGAGCGACACCGATCCCACGAGAGTCCCGGGCCGCATGCCCAGTCCCTATGGCGCTCGCGCATCGGCGGAAACCGCCCGGCGCTTGACTACGGCCACCCATTCACTGACGCCGCACCAATCCTTGCACGGCATCGTCACCCCCTCCGCGCTGCACTTCGAGCGCCATCACAACGGCGTGCCGGCCATCCATCCCGATCGCCACCGGCTGTTGATCCATGGATTGGTCGAACGGCCGCTGGTTTTTTCGATGGCGGATCTCACGCGCTTTCCCTCCGTGACACGCATGCTGTTCATCGAATGTTCCGGCAACTCCGGGAAAGAATGGAAAGGCCCGACAGGGAAAATGGTTCAGGAGACACATGGGCTCATGAGCACGAGCGAGTGGACTGGCGTGCCGCTCTCGACGGTCTTGGCTGAGGCCGGCATCAAGCCGGATGCCGCCTGGGTCCTGGCCGAAGGCAGCGATGCCGCCGCGATGACTCGCAGCCTGCCGCTGGCGGAAGTATTAAAGGAGGCACTCCTCTGCTATGGACAAAATGGCGAGGCGCTCAGGCCGGAACAAGGCTACCCGCTGCGCCTGGTGATCCCCGGCTGGGAAGGGAACACCTGCATCAAGTGGCTCAGGCGCCTCAAGCTCGGCGCAATGCCCTTCATGACCCGTGAGGAAACATCCCGCTATACCGATCTGATGCCGGACGGCACCGCCCGGCAATTTAGCTTTGCCATGGAGGCTAAATCGGTGATTACAAGTCCATCGGGAGGCCAGCAGATCGAACCAGGTTTCGTCGAGATTCGCGGGCTCGCCTGGAGCGGACGCGGTGCGGTAACAGGGGTTGAGGTCAGTACAGACGGAGGGCGGACGTGGGATCAGGCACGGCTACAAGAGCCAGTGTTCCCGCGGTGTCACACGCGTTTCCGCTTCGATTGGCGCTGGAACGGGACGGAAGCAATCCTGCAAAGCCGCTGTACCGATGAGACCGGCTATGTGCAGCCGGCCAGAGCCGCGCTCGTGGCCGCACGAGGCGTCAATTCGTCGTACCACTACAATGCCATTCAGACTTGGCAGGTCAGCCCGGACGGGCAGGTGACGAATGTGCAGGTCTAAAGTGGCGGTCTCGCTGACGAGCTTCGCGCTGCTCTGCTGCGGATTGGCCCTCGCCGAGGAACCGCCTCGGTACGGGTTCGGAAGACCAGCCACGGAAGCTGAAATCAACGCATGGAACATCGATATTGCGCCGGATGGGACAGGGTTGCCGTCTGGTCGGGGAACCGTGACGAAGGGCGCCGCGGTCTATGCTGCCAAATGCGCTTCCTGTCATGGAGCGACGGGGATTGAAGGGCCGCAGACACGGCTTGTCGGAGGCCAGGGCTCATTGGCCACAGACAAACCGGTCAAAACTATCGGCAGCTTCTGGCCCTATGCCACCACCCTGTACGACTACATCTATCGCGCCATGCCGTTGACCGAACCGCAGTCCCTCACGTCAGACGAAGTCTACGCAGTGGTTGCCTGGCTGCTCCATACGAACGGGATTATTTCAGCTGAATCCACCATAGATGCCAATACATTGCCACATGCACGGATGCCGAATCGGAATGGATTCGTTTCAGATCCGCGCCCGGATCTGTCGAAATCGATGCAAAGGGAGTAGTAGCAGATCCGGGCCTTGCCATCTCACTGATGGTGTCTCTACACGCGATTAACTTCTTCCAAACATGCCCGGATACAGTTCCAATATGTTCAGCATAAGGCTGAAGCCAAAGGTGGGACCAGAGTCCGTGGATCCCACAATATCATTCCAGGTCTCGAACGTCCCGTAGGGAAAATGCAGCGCTACCGACCCGAATCGGCGGGTGATCCATCGTCCGTTGGGGGACGCAAACAGACCTGAGTCATAGGTCAGCGCGACTTCCAATTCCCATCGAGGCTTGTTGCCTTTGACGTTGTCATAGTCTGCAAACGAGACCGAGGCCTGGCCTAGGTACGCTTGATTGGCAAGGACGTCGCCTGAATAGGCCGATCCCCCGTAGAGCCGGCTATACCGGCCCATGGCAGACAACCGGACAAACCGGGAGAGGCTGTTCAACACTTCAAGATCTGAATGCGGGAAAATCCAGGCAGCTAATTCTGCGAGTGAGAGTTGGCGAACTCCGATCCGCCCGTAGAGCTCTTGATAGAGCGAGCCTCCGGCAACTCCCAGACCGGCAAACCCTGTGTCACGTGATGAGAACAGCGAGCTCCATCTCGTCAGAGATCCGCCCACCATCACATCCCCGCCTTCACGCGCGCGATCGACCGGGATCGGGTTTTGGCCGGTTGTGCGATGGAAAAATCCATTTTGCAGATAGTGCGAGGGAGTCTCTGACGTCGGTCCGGCCCCGATCGTCAGATTGCCGGACCAGCCGGGAAGCGCCTTGATCCGGTCCGTCCAACTGACGGTGGCGAAATTAAATCCGGCGGTTTCGTCAATGGCATTGAAGCGCACACGGCTGGCATTAAACTCCGTAAACCGGTTGACGGTATAGCCCATCGCGAGTGTGCGGTCCCGGTCGGGGAAGTCGATGGCCCCCCAGTGGGCGCCGGGCGCCACATTCTCTGCCCCAGCGGGCGCGGCGAAACACAGCCATGCCGCCGTCAGCAACAGATAGATCGTGTGAGGAAAAAGTATTCGAACCACGGTGCACGTATCTCCAAGACACTTCGTGAGAGCGAGATGGCTCCATATCACATCATTCAGGATCTCTTCTTCAGCGCGATATCTCCGTAATACGCCTCGGCCGACTCCCCGGTATTATCCGTATCCGTCATGATGGCCACGCCGGAGATCATCGGCGGTTCTTCGCCAAAGGCCTGTTTGTAATCCTCGTAGACGTTTCGCTCTTCGGTGACCCAACTGTCGAGCTTGCCCGGGCCGCTTTCCACGACGATCATATGAACTTGGTCGGTGTAGGGATTCGGCACGGTCGTTCCTACCGGAGCCCGACTCTCCCAGATGTAGTTGATGGCGCCCAGTGGCGGATACCGGCCATAGATCAGCTTGGCCGCTTCGTATTTCGCCTTGCCGAACAGCCCGACCTTCGTGCTGTCGTATTGAAAGGTGACGTAGATGCGGGCAGGATAATCGTCACCCGCCTTCTTGGTCACATCACCGGCTTTCAAGATATTCGCAACCTTCCACTGCCATTGAATGATCGGATATTCCTTCGGATCGATCAGGACTTCTTTCGTTAGCCCAGAAGAAGAAGCTTGACTGGCAGCTTTGACAGCGACGCGGTCGCCGTCTTTGACCAGGCGGTACGTCGTGTGTTGGGGAATCTTCGGAAAGGTGAGCGGCTTCCAGCCGTCTGGCCAGGGGCCGTCGGGCGCTGCCGCAGAAAACGTCCCGATCTCTATTCTTGCTGGAGATTCAGCTTGCAGCCAATTCGGTTCACTGAGCGTCATCCCCACGACAACCAGAAACATGCTGACCATTGAGATCGAAATACGGAGTGTCATCTGTTGTTTCCTCTAGTCCAACGGTGTGAGAAGCCCAGGAATAGCCCCCGCTTCTATTTTCTCGTCCACGAAAACCACTTACTAAGGATGCTTTTTTGTCGTGCTGTGAAGGTGGTCTTCCGCCAGGCATTGGCGACCTTCTTCACGACCTCACCTTGCGTGGGATAGGGATGGATTGTCGACGCCAGGGTCTTCAAGCCCAGTCCCGCTTTCATGGCAAGCGTGAATTCATTGATTAGATCGCCGGCATGGGCTGCAACAATCGTGGCTCCAAAAATGCGATCCGTCCCCGCTTCCACATGGACTTTCGCAAAGCCCTCCGCTTCACCGTCAAGCACCGCCCGGTCTACCTCGTCTAGGCGATGCGTGAACGTCTCCACCTTGTGCCCCTTCTCCTTCGCCTCAGCTTCGTACAGTCCCACATGGGCGATCTCCGGATCGGTATAGGTCGCCCAGGGGATGACCAGCGAACTGACCCGTGCGGTGCCCAGTCCGAAGGGATGGGGAAAGAGCGCGTTCTGAATGACGATCTGGGCCATGGCGTCTGCCGCATGGGTGAATTTGTAGCGGGAGCAAATATCGCCGGCCGCATAGATATTCGGATTGGTCGTACGGAGCTGGTCGTCGACCGTGACGCCGGTCTTGTCATAGCCGACCCCGGCGGCCTCTAACCCGAGACCGTCGACATTCGGCTTGCGCCCGGCGCCCACTAGAATGTCGTCGACCGTGATATCGTAGGCCCGGCCATGCGATCCGCCCGTCAGCCGCTTGCCGGCCTCCGTCTTCTGGATGGTCAACTCCTTGCCGCAGCAGAACAAGGTCACACCGTCGCGAATCATCGCCTGCTCGACGAGCTCTGCCGCATCGCGATCTTCATTCGGCATGATCCCGTGCAATGCCTCGATGAGATAGACCTGACTGCCGAACCGGGCAAAGGCCTGCGCCAGTTCACAGCCGATGGGGCCTGCACCAATGATGGCTAGCTTCGCCGGAAGTTCGGTTAATGAGAAGATGGTTTCGTTGGTCAGATAACCCGTATCTTGCAGTCCTGGGATGGGAGGCGCAGCGGCGCGTGCGCCAGTGCAGATCACGGCCTTGGCAAAGTCCAAGGTGGTGCCGCCCACCTGCACCATCTGCGCACCGGTGAATTGCGCCTGTCCCAAGTACACATCCACACCCAAGCCGGTAAACCGTTGCGCTGAATCGGTCCGGCTGAGTTGCGCCCGCAGGGCCCGCATGCGCGTCATGACGGCGGGGAAATCCTCCTTCGCTTCGCCGGAGAGGTGGAGACCAAACTCCGCACCTCGCCGGACATCGGCCCAGGCGCGCGAGGCCCGGATCAACGCTTTGGAGGGCACACAGCCGACGTTCAAACAGTCGCCCCCCATAAGATGCCGTTCGATCAGCGCGACTTTCGCTCCCAGACCGGCGGCGATAGCCGCCGTCACGAGCCCGGCCGTTCCACCACCGAGAACCACCAGGTTATATTGACCGGTCGGGGTCGGGTTCACCCATTGTGGTGGATGGACATGATTGATCAGGCGTTGATTATGTTCGTCATCGGGTAATATCACGTTGGAAGGAATAGTCTTCTCAGGCGCGCTCATGGGCGTGGTCCTTTCGGTTGATGAGGAGGCATCGAATCTCGCTCATGGGTGAAAGGGAACCTCGGTACGAAGCCCTGGTTGAGCCGGCTTGCCGGTGTATCTTTTGTATGCGATCGGTACCAGCGCGAGCAGTCCCAACAAGGTGAACGCAAGGATCACATTGGGCGAGGCGATTTCTTTGAGCGAATTGATCGTGCCCAACTGACGCCCGGCATAGGCATAGACAAAGCTGCCCGGAATGATCCCCAGCGCTGTTGCGGCGACGTAAGAGCCGAGGCGGACCCGGGTCAGGCCCGACACCAGATTGACCAGGAAGAAGGGAAACAACGGAACGAGCCGGAGCGTCACGAGGTAGCTGAACGCGTTCTTCGCAAACCCCTCTTGAATCGGTCTCAGTTTCTCTCCGAACTTCTGTTCAACCCACCCGCGTAGGAGATAGCGTGCTGTCAAGAACGCCAGTGTGGCCCCGCTGGTCGCCCCGAGATTGACGAAGAAGGTTCCCGTGACACTCCCGAACAGAAACCCTCCGACAAGAGTCAGAATCGTGGCGCCGGGAAGTGACAAGCCGGTCACCAGGCTGTAGACGGCGATAAAACTCGCCGCCGCCGCGGCGCGGTGTTCATCGGCGAAAGTCAGCAGCCGGTCGCGGTTGGCCTTTACCGTCTCCAGCGTGAGGTAGGCATCCAGGTCAAACCAGAAAAATACGCCGACGGCGAGTCCGATCACTGCGGCGATGATGAATTTGCCTGAACGCGGCCCGGTCGTCGATTCAAATGGCAACGAGTCTTGGAGGGCTGCTTGTTTTGAATGTCCAGTTGCCCCTACGTCCGAATGGCAGGCTGCGCAAGGTGTTTTCATCAGGATGCTCCCTTCGATTGGCTGATTGACGCCGAGCCTCTGTTTCGGCTGAGGTCGATTTGTGTGATTGGAATGTCCTCCCGTCATGCCTGCACGGTAACTCATTTCCGAACTGGGATCTGTGAGCCAGTTCACAGCACGGCACAAGAGGGAGCGATGACGGTCATAGTTTGTGACGGCGCAGGGTTCCAGGCCCCATGGCCTTACCGCGAGGGGCGTACTGTATGATGTGTATGCGCAATGCTCGTGCAGGCCTTCCTTACTGAGTATTCCCGCCTAGCGAGTCCATCCCTTGGCCTCGTAAGGCATGGAAACTGTAAGCGGCCTTACAGTTTTGCGACTTCCCCTAGCATAGACTTACAGTGATGTCCTGCGGGAAATTAAAAAGGTGAATCTCCGGTAATCGAACTACCCTTCTTGCCTTGAAGAGGCGAACCGAGTAGTCTTCGGATATTCCGCGTGAGCCAACTCCATGGACCTTTCGCAAACCGTCCCGAACAAACTCTGGTACCTCAAACACATTCGCTTGTTTGACGGGATTTCTCCTTCTGAAATGCAGGAGATGGAGAAGATCACTCGCATGGAGGAGGTCAAGAAGCGGCAGCCGTTATATCTGCCTGGAGATCCGAGCAGCAGTGTGTATTTCCTCAAACGAGGGCGCGTGAAGATCGCCAACACAGCGCCCAGCGGGAAGGAAGTCACCTTCGATATCCTGGAGGCGGGGGACATTTTCGGAGAACTCGATGTGCTGGAAGATGCTCCTCGATCGACGTCGGCCGAGACCCTCGATGACGCGCTCATCTGCGTAATTCCCCGGAAGGATTTCGATCAGTATTTGGCCATGCATCCCAGCGTGATGTACAAACTGACCAAGTTGATCGGCCTGCGGCTCAAGAAAATCCAAAGCCGTGTCGAAGATCTCGTCTTTCGCGAGGTGCCGGCCCGCCTGGCTCACTTGCTCTCAGAGTTGGGCAAGACCGAGGGGGTTGCAGAGAAACAAGGAATTCGACTGAACGTGAAGCTGACCCATCAGGAAATGGCCAACCTCATCGGGTGCAGCCGTGAAACCGTGAGTACCATCATGGGGCAATTTCGAGACGACGGCCTCATTCAAATGGACGGCCGGACGATTACCATCCTCAAGCCGAGCGCGCTGTCGCAGCTCGTGTCATGAGTTATGATCTCCCGCTAAGCAGTAGCGCCGTTACTCCCCCGGCGGGCCACCGCTGGCCTATGAAACTTGATAGACACTACCCACGGCTCTTGGGTTGGGCTTGATGTTCTAGCACCCGCCGTTCGGCCTCCATCCAATGGTCGAGGTCATGGCCATCCTCATGGCCACACTGACAGTAGAGCTCATAGGCAAGGGACCGAATCTCCTCTCTCACTTGTTTCGGTCTGGAATGTTCCGGCCCGGCGGGTGAAGCCTTGCGGGAGCTGCGAGGTTTCTTCGGCATGGTATCCTCCTCTCGTTTCCCCGAGCCACAGTGACTCTCTGCATCTTAAACTGGCGGCCCTCCACAGGAGGAACAGGGAGTCTTGGCCGCGGCCCCCATATCATTCGGCGCCAGGGCGACTGGCATGCCGCCCCGAATGAACTGAACCCAACGAGCCGTCGGGTATCGAACGACCAATTTCGGAAGAAGCAGCATTACGGCCACCATGGCCAGACCGGACACTATCATCAGCCACGCGCCCGAGGCGACTTGGCTGCCCGCGTAGGTCAGCGCGAAGGTCGGCGGAATCATCCCGACAAACGTGACGAAAGCGAAGGTCCGGAGTGACATATTGGTCAGGCCGGCGCCGTAACTGATCACGTCGAACGAGAAGAGCGGGACCAGCCGGGCCAGCAGAACAAAGATCGCCAGATGCCGGTCCGAGCATCGCTCGCAGAACGCAACGTTGGTGCGCAGCAGTTTGGCCAGGACGTCCCGCCCCAACATGCGCCCGATGAGAAAACTCGCGATCGCGCCGATCTCCGCGCCGAATACGGCATAGGCAGTGCCCAGCATCGGGCCGAAGGTGGCGCCGGCGGCGATGTCTAAGGGCAGGCTCGGGATCGGACTGATCACGACGCTCGTCGCCATCAGCGCCATAAAGATTGGAGGCGCCCATGGCCCCGCTTGCTGAAGCCAGCCGGTAATCCGTTCCGGATGCAGGAGTTCGCTGAAATCGAACCAGAAGCTGAGTCCGTACCCGCCGAGGATGAGCAGGAGAAAGGCGGCCCCTTTGAGGAGCGCACGGGGCGGCAGCCGTTTCCGCAGTCGGGTGCGAGCGGAGAGTAAATCCGGACGGGACATGGAGATCTCCTCAGTACGGCATGTCACAATTCTATAGCATGAGTGAAATCGGCATAATTAGCCTGCCTTCGCAGGGCGTCGAGCTCAAACTGGCATGCTTCAAGTCTCTCGGGGGCATTAAGACGCATCCTGCACGATCTCGGCGTTGGTAACTGTCATACAACTTACAGGACTTGGAATATTGTAGAAGTCTAGGGAAAGAAGTTGCCAGGCTCAGCACCATCGCGTGCCATACATCGGTCAAAACTTGAAATCACCGCCGAGCCACAGGTTTGTATTGCTGACCGAAGTAGGTTCGAAGCTAAACTTCCGACTGCCATGTTGACAGCCGAACTTCAGCGTCATCGCGTCGGTGAAACGATACTGAAACTCCAGGTCGCCTTGATAAACATTCTCGTGGGCGCCGCGATGCATATCGTCCGCGAGGCCGCTCGTAAAATTATTGCGCTCGTAGTCTAGACCGAAAATGACACTCACACGCTCCATTGCCTGCACCACCAGTTCGGCCGAGGCATAGTGATTGACATAAGAGATGTCATCGTGAATCTGTGGTTGGTTTCGTCCGTCGGCCAGTCCTCGCTCGTAATGGTACCCCACCAGCAATTGAACCCGCGGAGTGATGCTCCATTCGACGTGGGGGCCGACCGTCCAGAAGCTGGTGTCACGTTCGCTGAAGGCTTCATTGTATTGCCGCAGGCCATAGCGCCCGAGGAGCCGCACCGTGACGTTCGAGGCCACGCGGCGTTCCAGGTGGGTGCTCCAAAATTGAGTCGTCACGCGTTCATCGACCAGCAGTTCTTTCCCGGAACGGCGCTCATCATTTTTGCCGACGAACAAGTTGGGCCCGTAGAAATAGTACAGCCGTATTGCCGTGTCAGACGCAACGTCTTGTGTCAGACGCAGACGGTAGGACCCGTGGTTGAAGACAGGATTCTCGGCAAAAATGAAGCCTTGCGCCTGCGCCGACAATTCAGTGCGTCCCCAGCGTGAGTCGAAAGTCCGCCGGACGTCGATAGACGGCTCATAGACCATGTCGCTCCCCTGACCGGTTCGATCCACGACCGGCTGAGTGGGGTCATTCTGCAAGGACAGTCTCCGTGTGGCGGAGAAAAGACCGACATCATCGGTGTAAAAAAGGTTGTTCTGGATCTCGCCTGACCATTGAGCCGAGACAAGCGTGGACTGGAGGAGCACTCCAGCCAGCACGGCCGTGCATCGCACAAGATTCACGAGGAGGCGAGCGCGATAGAACACCGTCACGCTCCTTTCTCGCCGGAGTCCGTTGGTTCCTCCCGTGTAAGAGCGCTGGCACAGACGGCATGCGGACCGAAGGGCTCACCAGTGCGACTGAATCGGACGCGACTCACACCTGGTTCAGAAGACGTCCAGCCACACGTTCTCGTATCCATATTCAGCAACCGTTCGTCTTTTAATTATCAACTGGCGCGGCCGCCATAATTATGATGGCTGGTTTTTCATCTGGCAGGGACAGCCGAACTCTTCTCCTCAGGTCTTCACAGAGACTCCTGCAAGCCGAAGAACCATCTTCATAAACAGGGCGCCGTGATTTTAAGAACCTGTCCGAATATGAGCCTTCTGCGACGGCGCGTGATGCGCGGCGTCGTGATCGGCGTCGAATACTCCATCCGGTTGCGGAACAGCGAATACGTTTTCGGCCATGATAAGCATCCAACTGGCTGCCAGGACAATCAATGGGTGCGACATCCTCATATCAACGAATCCGGAAGGGACGCTTGCTGCCGGGTTGCAAGCACTCTCAGAATCATGTCGGCGTGGTTGAGAGCCCGGACGCTCCAATGTCGAACCGTTTGAAGATAGGCGAGGTCCGCGTAGTGCGGATCCAGGTGAATCGCCTTCCGATAGCTCTCGCTTGCCTGGTCCCCGTGACCACCGGCGAACAGGCCGAGCGCCAAACCGGCCCAGGTGCCGGCCATCTGCTGGTTGAGGTCCACGGCAATCCGCCAGGCCTTCATTGCAGAGACGAGCTGCTCCAACTCAAAGAAAGCAAAACCAAGATTGCTCCAGGCCGGCGCAGAGCCGGGATTGAGCGCAACGGATTCTCGGAACTCTACGAGCGCGGCTTCGGGCTGCCCTTGGAGATGGAGAATCATGCCAAGGTTGTTATGGGGCATGGGATTGAGAGGACTGAGCCGGATCGCTTCACGAAACTCCCGGGCCGCACCCTCCAGGTCTCTTTGCTCGAACAACCGCCCTCCGGCGTCAATATGAAGGAGGGACTCATCCTGTGCGGCACGAATAGTCGGTTCTGAAGCCACCTCGAAAGATGCCTCTGCGTGAGAACCGGCGCACCCAAACGTCATCGTGAGCACCACTGCGGCACTCCAAGCAGACAGGTACGTCATATCGCTCCCTTCATCACTCACTGATCATTGCAACGGAGAAGCACTCTATGGGCGTTCGCACCATTGATGCCGCCTCAGCGGCACGTCGTCATGGCCCGCGTCAGCAACCACACGGTCGCCAGTGCGAAACTCGCGATTCCAACAACGCTACTCCAGAACGCGAAAAAGAGAAGCCGAATATATCCCCCGAGCGTATCTGCTCCATGTGCGATCAGGAGATAAAGGTCCATCCCTAAGCCGACGACCAGCATGATCGCTGAGAATTTAATGAAGATTCCTGCATTCCCTCCAGACAAACATTTCCACCGCATCTCCTGTGTCATAACATTCTCCTTTCCCTCGGCACCCTATCGCGTATGTTTCTCCAATCGAGATCCGGGCTATGAAACACGCGCGCGAATCGTGAGAGTGTCCACCTTGGTCGGCAGGTCCCTGGTCATATCGCTTTTCTTTGCCGAACCTTTTCAAGAACTTGTCGCCCCCCAAAGCGCCTGAACGATTGCCGCGTAATTGCTGGTATCGCTGAGGCTCGTTTCCATCGTTCGCATGGGCTGCGCCCTCACCTGTGTCATCCATGATTGGATGATGCCATGCTACGTCATGATCATGGCGTGGATCTGTGGCACATCTTACAAACGACTGAACAAATTTCCGGCAGAGACGGTCGGGTGAAAATGGGATCTTCGGTTGCGTGAAAAATGGGATGGCGGAGATTGTCGAGCCGGTTCTCGCCTGACTAGTCGCGGTCCAACGCACCGAACTGCGTGTTGCCGGGTACCCAGGCAGCGCATAGCCCATGGCATACGAGACGGCGAAAACTGGCGGGTTAAGGCGAGGGCCATGGAGAATTCGACGATACTGACGTCACCGTAGCGGTTAAAGATGGCCTCGCGCCACATGGTTGGCCTCAAGCGGAAGGGCACATCGAAGCTGTGCTAGGAGCAGGGCTTTCATCAACTGAAGAAAGTGCAGAGCGAGATGTGGAATATGCCGCGCAGATAGGCGAGCGAGATTCTCCGGGCCCATTCTCAACCACACGAAGCCGCTGTTCGACGAGTCAGTCGGTCACAGGATTTTTAGTTTCCTCCTTTGAATACTTGTGTGTCGGGATGGAAGGCATACCAGGCAAACCAGAACGCCATGAGTGAAGGGAGGAGCGTCCCGTCGGCATCGAAGACTACGGCGCTGCGTGATCGCTCGTTGAACTGTATGGTAATGGAACGACCTCCCACCTGATCGCTGACGGGAGGGTGGACATTCTTCAGCTCTGAAATAGGATAGGCCTTGGCGATACCGTTGATCTCCACCCCGACGACCCATTCTTTGGGATGGTAGCGTGGATCGAAATGCAGGGTGTCGAAATACAGTTCTCTCTCCTCGGCATAACCTGAGTAGGGGTCTCGATCGTAGTGTCTGAAAGACCCTGTTGTCGTGGAGAGGACAAGGGTTGACGGATGGGCCGTCCGCCATTCTGACCAGGTCGTATGTTCGAGGAAGATGGGCGCAAGCGTTGTTCCGGTCATTGGGCCGGCCACTGCATGCATTCCAACCTGCGACCAGAGGCTTTCCGTTTGATGGTCATACATCAGCAAATCGCTCTGATAGAGCAGGCCGGATACGCCGAATGTACGCCGATTCCCTTGTCCCTCCGCATCGAAGGCAATTCCGGTTCCACAGAGGGGACAGTAGGTGACAACAACCGGCTTGCCGCCGACCACATCGTTCACGATTTCGTGCCAGTTAAGAATCTTGATCGGATAAGCCTTGGCTTCGGCTCCCTGTGTAAGTCCCAAGACACGATCCGTATCCTGGAGGAACGTCGCCTCCGCCGCAGAGACGAACCGTGGGGTGAGTAAGGCGGGAATCCCGTCTTTCCCGGGACCGCCATCGACAATCTGGTCGAGCGGTACGCTGTGTTTGGTCAGATCGAACGAGGTCGTCGGGGGCTTTCCAAATCCCAGCCATGCCGCGTAAATCAGCACGGCGCCGATGCCGACCAGGAACAGCAATCGCCGTCGGGGTGGAGCCATATCAGGCCAGAAGGTTGTGCTGGTCTTGGCCGCAGGCGTGAGCGATGGACCGTCCTGGTTCATGTGGTGAGCAGATAGATTGTTATGGCAACCGGGAGTAGCAGCAGCATGATCAGCAGCAGGCCAACGAGCCGCATATCGGTGAATCGGAAGTGTTCCCCCGACGGCGCAATAGGTGCCGGGATTGTCTCCTTGAAATCTTCGTATTCGTCACGCAAACACGCGCTCAGAAACGGCGGAGTGTCCGGGATGTTCGAGGGCATGACTCCGGAAAGGTATCGGTCAAACGCCTTAAAAAATCGGATGGTCGACACGAGCTTGCGGTATGTCGCCTGATCGAGCGCGTTCAATTGGAACGCGTGGGGCAAAACCGTGGCGAAATACATTCCTGCATCATTAGCGGTAATGGCCAACGCGATAATATGCTTGGTGCTGTGATCCAGATGTTCGAGATCAAGCTCTTCTTTGAACAGTTCCCAGGCCGTTTCCAGATAGGCCGGTCGATCGCTCATCCCCAGAAACAGATCCGGCACAAATGAGACACCGAGAGTCTTGGTGATATCCAGAAAGACGGTCTGGGTGGCGGTGATCCGTGAGAGGTCAGAACTGATGCTCTCCGGCTGAATATCCGTTACTGACAGGGTCTTCACCCTAGAGTCGCTCTCCCGGCCGGCAACCGGCCTCATCACGAGTTGCCCCTTTCCCATTCCTTGAGTCTCGCCAGCAGCCATTCCTTGCGTGGAATACCCGTGGCAAGGATTCGTCCATCTAGGAGAAAGGCCGGAAACACCAGAATCCCAAGTGCATCACAGTCTTCTTTGCTGGCCGCACGAATATCGATATGCCAATCCGGAAGTTCTTCCTGAATTTCTTGGGCTAAAGTCCGAGCCGATTGTTCGGATAGACACCCCCGGTGAACAAGAATATCAAGACGAGCCATGGGGTAATCCTAGAGCAATACCTCATGGCAATCTGTGAGGCGGCTTACAGTTCAGAGAGGAACGTGGAGTGAGGAGGATCCATCCTCCCAAATCCAAGACCAACGATGATATGAATAACTAGTAGGCACTCCTTTAGAAACCATGGATTGCGACTATATCCTCTTATCGCCCGCGCTGTGGGCGACGGTGCAACAGACTGGGGTCGAGCGGCATTGGGTCTGGGGGCGGCAAGAACGGCGATCTATGGGACTGACCCCGGTTGTCAATAGTGGAATCGGTTGCAGCCTCACGCCGCCAGCTGTTGATGGGCCTGCTGTTGGGCAAACGCCAGGGGGGAGAGGTTCCCGAGCTGGGAATGCCGCCGCTGGCGGTTATAGAAGAGCTCGATGTACGCCGAGATTTCTCGCTAGGTCTGATCCCGCGTGCCATAGCGCCTGCCGCACCAACTCCGTCGTCATCTGCGCGCTCATCGCATAGCCGACCACCTCACAGGTATAAAGGTCTTTGATCCCCGCCAGATACAACCACCCATCCGCCGTGGGCACGTAGGTGATGTCCGTGACCCAGATCTTGTTCGGTCGTGTGGCGACAAATGTTTGAACCGCGATATTCTCGGCTATCGGCAAGGCTGGCTGCGTCTTCGCAAAGTACGCGGTGGTTTTCTTAGGATGTCACGCTCCATCCGCGCCTCTGCGATGTCGCGCTTCAGCTGAGACACCTCGGCCTCTAGTTCCGTGACCGGTCGCCGGGTCTTGTTCAGCCCTGCAAGTTGCCCCTGTCGCGCCCGAAACACCCAGTTTGCGAGGGTCTTCGCTGACATGGCCAGGCGTCGGGCCACCTTCGGAATGGTCAACGCCTGCTCTGGCACCAGCCGCACGGCTTGCTCCCGCATGCTGTCGCGGTACCCGTTCCATCTCACACCTCTAGGCCTCAGATCATAGGTTGAAAGCGTCCACTTTTCGATCCTAGCTCATGCCTATCCTCTGAACCCCGTCGACCGCTATCGCTCCACCACACCCCCTGTCTTCACTATCCTGCGAGGGCTGTCTCTTTTCGACTCCTCCGAATGCACTGTTTTGGTATGATTTCCCTCATGAGCAAATTTACCAGAGGAATAGAGTCTCCCTCTCGGATCCACGTGGTTCTTGAACCACGAGCTAGCCACACATTCCAGGAGATTCTCGCGGTACTGGAGCAAGTTGGCGCGACAGCGATTGATCAGATCAGTGCCGAGTTCATCTCAGCTGAGATCACTCCAGGCTCAGTGCCCTCCCTGGAAGCCATTGCGTTCGTGGAGACAAAGAAGCCCCACGGGTTGCCGTAACGCACTCGCCTACTCAATAATCAAAGCGGAGTTGCCCCCGAGCCACGTCTACAGAGTCTTGGCGGCGCTTCAAGAGCCCCCGGACTTCCTGACGCATCTTCGCTTGTTTCTCGGGCGAAAGCGGCTCAGAGGAAAGACGAACATGAATAATGGCCGGAGTAATGCTGATGGGGCTATCGACTTGTCCACTCATCTGAACGAGCGTTCCTGCCTGTGGGATGAAAATCTCTGTCACCTGGCTCAGTGGGATTCAGCGACCGACTTGAGATGTTCCTAATGACTGTACTTCAGAGGCTACAAACACCCAGCCTCAATCTGTCGCTTTTCTGATCGTGGCCACGAAGCGCGCCTTGCGGCCCGTAAAACTTTTCATCTTCTTGAGTGATGTCTCTACGGGAAGTGGAGATCGCTTGACCTTCTTCAGCATCCTCTCCACGCGAGTGTTTCCGGCCGTGGTTCCAAGAATGGATAGTGGAGTTTTGTTCTTGAGCGCACGATGTTTACGAGTAAGCCATGCGGTCGCGGCATCTTCGCTCCCCAATACTTCACTAACCCATTGCTGTATATCAAAGGCATCCTGTGTCGCTTGCGGGTTGATCCTCGTTTTTGTGGCTTTGTCACGCGGGGCTCTGGCGCTTTTCGGCGGCTGAAGGGGCTCACTGTCCGCGTACATGGGCGGCAACCCTGTTGTTAGAAAGAACACCTCATCGACGAACATCTGCTGTGTGCGTGGCGGCAGTTTTGGCAAGGTGATTTCGAGCCAATCTTTCATGGCCTTGTCAGTGAGTTTCTTAATGCCACTAAACTTTTGAATTGCTTGACGATACCCCTGCATCATACCCAGCGACATTGAGGAGATCCCTTCTTAAAAAGCGACAGGGCAGTCTAGGAACAGTGAGGTGTCTAATCCATTCTTACCTGAACATATATGAAAGATTAGCACCGTCACTGGATAGATTCGAGGCCATTTATTGGGGATCTGAGAGCTTGCAGGCAGTGCCAAGAATTTTTAGAGGAAATTCAGGCAGAGCCAATAAATCTTGGATTGCAGTGCCAAAAGTGATATCAGTGACATGGTATAAGTAGTTGTTAATCAAGGGTGTGAGGTGGCAAGTTTATTTGGAGCCGACACCTACGAAGTGACCTGTCCATTGAAATATCTTTCACTTGTTCCAGAACCAGCCAGCGAAGCTCGTACAGGATGGCGCCAGAGTGTCCGAGCCTACCACGCTCGCAACAACCAACGGCTGAAGATCGGCCAAGTCGTTCAACTCAGACCAGGGATCACGCCGACCACCGTCATCATCGAACAGCTCTCCCCCTTAATCGGTCGATCATCTGGAACACGCTATCGAATCGCTCGGCGTGATATTGCTCACCCGGTAACACAGACCCCATCAACCCCAACCCTCTCACTCTAAGTCAACGCATGACGCACAACGATCCGCTCACATCACTCCACACCTATCATGTGTCCTGGGACATCGAGATCGATGCGGAAAACCCGGAAGCAGCGGCGCGCGCCGCGCTCGCAATCCAGCGTAACCCCAGCAGCATCGCCACGGTTTTCCATGTGCGGCCTCATCAAAGCGCGCCGGCTACCACCATACAGATTGACTTAGGAGATATGAACTGAGGAGATCCGAAGAGAAGAGGGACAGACTCGCGTTCAGGCCACTCCTGACTCGCAGGGAACATCAGCCGCACGTGGCTGAGAAGACTGAGCCGACAGGCCCTCGACCCCGCGGCTTTCAATCTCATCAAAGCCCCTCAGTTTGAGCGTCTCCGCCACAATCACCCGGGCTTTCGGCTGCAAATCACGCGGATTCCCAGCATATTTCTTATGCAGCGATTCTAAATGAAACCGGACCGTCCGCTCAGTGATTTTCAACGTCGCGCCGATTTCACGATTCGTCCTACCAGCCATCATCAACATCAACACTTCCTTTTCCCGTTCCGTCAATCGCTGCGCAATTGCCTGGGCTTGAGCCTGTTCTACTTCCATCGGAATGGTCACATGCAAACAGCAGGGATGATAGGTCGGCGCAATCAGTTGTAATCCCCGTAACAGTTTGCCCTTCTTCTGTTCGGGGAAATTGCTCACGGCTAAATAGAAACAAAATCCCAGCTGACCGCGCACGGCAACGGACAGACAGTTCTGAATCCCGAAGGCCGCTTTCGCTGCATCAATCGCCTGTCGATCCAACCCCGTGACATCCTCACTCGTCGTCATCCATTCATGCGTATGACTGAGTTCATACAGCGCCGGCTCCGTGACCATTCCCTGGGTAGCATAGAGGTGAGCGAACTCGATCGGATAATTATGATGAGTGACCTCGAAATGCAGAGATTGCAAGGTGACGATGCCGCAGGCTCCATAAGTAAAAGGGACGAACTTACGAAGTCCATTAAAGAGCGACTGAAACCCGGCCCGGTCTTGGAGTTGCTTACTCTGCTCGATAATCTGCAGCAGCAGAATGGCTTCCCGGTGGGTAAAATCGTCGAGGCAGAGAGGGGCCATAATCACCTCACATTGGGACACGAATCCCTAGTGTACCGAAGTCACTTCCTGAATCACAAGATCGGATTTCGAAAGTCTGCTTTCTTTAGCCTATCGACCTTCAGACACTACGATGTTATCTGACGCGATCGACCGGTCCACCCCGGCACTCCCTGCCGTTTCCCTTCTCGTTGAAACGCAGATACTAACGCCCGGGCGCGCGTCGTCCTAATTCTGCGACTGACGGCCAGTTCACGCACTTCCGCTATCACGCGATGCCGAATCGTGCGCGTAAAACTCTCAATGACCTTCTTCCAAAACGGCTCATAGGCCTGATCATTTCGCCCCACAAAATCGTAAATTTCCTTTAAGGCGTCCGCTTGCTCGATCTCATCATAAGACGCGGGCACCTCTCCAGATTCATGCGTCAACACCTCACGCACTGGCCCCTGCTCAATGGCCTGCACTCGAGCCTGCTCAATCTGATACACCTCGTACCACGCCGGCCCGGCTTCCCAAAAAATGAGATAGTCTTTTGTTTCATTCGTCGCCCGCTCTATCCACCACTTCCCTAAAAAGCCGAGGGTCTCTAATTCGTCATGGGCGGGCTGGAGCTGTCGACGGACTTCAGATATCGCCCGGAGACGTTTCAAACTCACATGCGTAGTCAGTTCAGAATACGACTCACTCGCAGCCCCTCGACCAATGCGAAACAAACTATGTAAATGCTGATACAACAATTTGGTCAAATCCCGGCGTAACGACCAAAACAACCGCTGATCCTGCACATGGCAATGAAAATTATTCAGATTCGCCCAATACCAATCGGCTAAACGAATTTGATGCGCCCATTGTTCCGTATCCTGCAATTCGTGCCGGTCGATGCGCTCAAAAATATGCACACCGGATTCCGAGCGCCGCCCCTTTTTGTCTTGCCGAAACTCCTGTAACACCAACCCACTCAGCCGATCTAAGAACTCGCGCACTTCGCGCTGGCGATCCCCATTCGGCTCACGTCCCGTCAACCGAATCAATTCACGTCCACTGATCTGCAATACATCGGGAACAATCCCTTCTCGTTCCCAGACAATCGTCAACGCACGTTCAAACGCACGAAAGTATTCCAGGTCTAAAACCGTTGGAAATCCCCATTTCGCACTCGGAATAATCTCGATCGGAACTTTGATCTGTCCCTGCTTTCCCTTTAGAGTTCGAAACACGACTTTGGATGGCTGTTCCGCACTCACTTTTCCTTTCCCTGGTAATTGCCACATGGGAATTTCTGAAATCGATACTTCGGAGTGAATCAACCCATCACGCCGTCCGATTGCTTGGTCCGATTTCAGAATTGAGTGAGTCATCATCGTTGCCGTAACGTATTCTTCTCTTTAAACGTAATTCTTTACGTAGGAACAGAAGTCTCCACAGAACCTACTGTCATAACCCATTATTATTTCAAGTATTTATAAAGTCATAGTCTTGTCTGTACCCTCTCACCTTGTCTGAAGCCTCTCGCCATGTTGTTCCATCCCTCTCGCCTCAGGCTTGTGTCAAACCTCCCGCTTTTGTTCCATCCCTCTCACTCTACCCCGATTTCCTTGTTCCAAACCTCCCACCCCCTAGCGGCCTGTGGATAACTTCGGTTCTGCTCTATCACAGGTATGGCAGAGGGAACCCCACCCCTGGCAGAGGGAATACCATGGATTTCCAATGTTTCCATACAGTCGTCCAAAACTTGTCTATCCAGCTAATGTTCAGAGTACAAGAGAAACAAGCAGCCGAAAGGCGAAGTAGCGATGCCAGGTGGGAGGGTTGAAACAAGACCGAGACCGCCTCATCGAGAGATCTAGTACGCACTAGAGTTGCTGCTTAAAGCGATTCAGACGGGCTTGCACCTCAGCAATCCGCTCCTCAATCTCGACAATGTCCTTCGCGCGATTCGGATGAAATTTAATAATCAGGGTAAAGGGACCATTGCCTCCCTTGGATGAAAAACGCACGGACTGAGCGCCTTGATTGATCCTCGGCACCCGGGTCACTTCCTGTCGTATCCGATGCGCTGACCAGCCTTCGTCAATGGCTTGCTTGGCAACCCGTTGGAGCTTGACCAGGTTCGACCGGAGCGGGAGTAATTCCTGTACGTGCGTTAACGTCATCGGCGAGCCGGGACCCAAGGTCAATTCTAATATCGATGGAGGCAACTCCAAGACCTGAAGCGCTCGCGTAATACGGCCTTTGTCACACCCCAACCGCTGCGCCAATTCACTTTTTTGGTATTGATGTTGCTCGATCAGCTTCTGATAGCCCTTCGCTTCTTCGTACCCCGTCAGCTCTTTCCGCAGCAGGTTATCGAGCAACGCTTCTGCTGCCGCGGCAGCGGAACTATCCTCTCGGATCAAAACCGGAATAGTCCGCTTGCCTAAGATCTGCGACGCGCGCCATCGCCGCTCACCCGACACAATATGATAGCGACCCTCACCCGCTGGACGGACATGAATCGGAGTCCGCACACCCTTTAGACGGATATTTTCTAAGAGCTCAGGATCAGGTTCGACATTCAAGCGTGGCTGATCCGGACTGGGATCTAACAGATCTAAGGACAACTCATACACCCGTTCGCCATCGACCGAGCCCATTGGTGTTGACCCTTGAACAGATGGCGCAGATACCACAACGGTCGGGGACGAGCGTTCATCCGGCTTCGAGGCAGGCACGCCAAGGGTTTCGGCCATAATCGCCTCCACGGCCTGCTGACTTGTCACTCCTAGGCCCGATAATGCCTGCCGAGTGCTCTCCAATAAGGCATCTTGCTCTTTCGATGAACGACCTTTTGCTGCCATCAGCGCACCTCCAATGCCGCCACCGGTTGCGCCTCTCCCACCACTGGCTCCACCTCACTCGCAGCCACCTTCTTACTCATATTCGCGATCCGCGTGAGGACTTCTGCCGCTAAGCTCCCATAATCCTCCGCACCGGACGCGCGCAATTCCTGCTGAAAAATCGTCTTATTGAACATAATGGCTTTTCCGAACTCGGTATTCTCCCGAATCACCGTCTTGAACACAGAAGGGCCAAAGGTATCTCGCAAGGATTTAACGATGGTTTTAGCGACATTCGTCCGCATATCGCACCGTGTCAGCAGATAGCCGAGTAACTCGGTCTTTTTCCCCGGCTCCGTTTTCACCACATTGACTTGCGTAATCTTATTTTGGAGCGAACGAAGACCATCGAGCGCATATTTATCACCGGCTGCCACTGGGACAATCACATAATTGGCGGCATATAAGGAATTGGACATGAACGTGCCTAAGTTCGGCGGACAATCGATCAGAACGATGTCATATCCGCTCAGTAAGGCCGATTTCTTAAATGCCGCATCAAATCCCAGCAACGCCCGCGGAGTATTTTGGATATACCCTTCTTGCTCAAACAGATCGATGTGTGACGGAATCAAATCGAGATGCTTGGTCGTCGTCTCCACGATCGCTTCATCCAATAAGGCCTTATCTGCCATCACCTGTGCGAGCGTCGTTTGTCCTTTATAATCGCGCCGTTCGTGTGGAAAGAGTGTCGCAGTCAGATTTGCTTGTGGATCAGCATCAACCACCAATACCCGGGTCTTTCCAGATCGTGCGATCCCTGCCGCCAGGTTCGCGGCCGTTGTGGTCTTACCCACTCCCCCCTTATGAGTAGCGATTGCGACGATTATCGGCTGCATAAAGCCCCCTACTTATGATGAAATGCGCAAGGAAGATGCTAGCCATTAGCCCAATTTGATCAAGTTGTCAAGCGACACACCCCAAAATCCATGAGAACAACGACAACTACCCACTATTACTTGATCACAATTCCATCCAGGAGCATGACTATCCATAGACTAGTTCTGATGCTACGACCCACATATATTCCCCAATGATCCGGGGGTATCACACCATCCATACACTGCTACCCAGACCAAACAGACACAAACCTTTCGAAGTTGCGTTGACGCAACTCAGAAACATTTCCGAGTGTCAGGACACCTATCAGTTGATGACCATAAGCGTTTTAAACATCTACGACGGCGACGGTTGAAAACCTAGAAATAATCCCACTGCCTATTCGCTAAAAACACAAATGATGAATAGTTTCTCTCTTGCTATTATAGACCTCCAACATTTCAGAGTTGCGTCAACGCAACTTCGAATAATTTGAGTGACAATTCAATGAATTATGAAAATGTTGCGCAGGAAAGCACGTCAGAATGGAAGAGTTTTTCGCAGAGCGCATATGTCACGGAACCCTATCATAGTTGGCAGTAGACAATAGTTAACCGAATAAGCAGTGCGACACGGCTCTAACTTTTCAGATAAGCCAATACGTATCAAGTTCGATGTCGAACTTCGATCATGGTGAACACTGAATAAATCATGAAACGTGGAAACTTGGATCGTATTGATGGCCGAGATAATCTCTGCCGAAGGAAAGTTTCGGACTTTCAGAGATTGGAAGATGGAGAATATTTGATAGGTTGTTCTTTCCCAACACAGGTAAATACAGAACTAGATCGATGGATTGACAGGGCCAAACCACTTCGGATGCTTCTTCATGAGTTCCCGTCGGTAGGGAGACTTGGTCAAAAATCTCCAGATCACCAACTTTTTAATCAGGTCGTAGTTCCAGGGAATGCCGAGCTGATGGAGCTCTTCTCCAATCTCATTCTGCATTTGTCGTCGCTCAGTCATAGGAAGGAGGCAATCCAAACGACGATACTCCTTCAAATCATGCTCATCCAATTGATCGACATACGTCGCGTTCTTCAACAGAGAAGATGCCTGGTCGGGGGTGGAGACGGGCAGGGGAGGGAGCCAATGGACCTCATAGGTTAAATTCCAACAAAGGTACCAAATACGACAGAGAACGATGCGACACGAGTGCTCGTTGTAGAGCATCGAGCTCTACGACGGCTGAATCCTAGACCCCGCCCGCATCTCTCCCTTTTGATGTGCC
>CAADGK010000051.1 GCA_900696515.1 uncultured Nitrosospira sp.
ATGGTATTGAGAAGCATTATCAAGAATGATTGACCTCAAGGAATGCCGTCATGGATGCCCTAAAAGAAATCGTCGATTATGGAATTATTGGCCTGTTGTTCGTCTTAAGCGTGTGGGCCATGGCCGTGGCCTTCGAGCGATGGCAGTTTTACCGACGAATTGATCTTTCCCACTACCCTAATCAGCAGCTCTTCGAAATCGCCCTCACCAAACGGTTGGTCATTATCGGGACGGTGGCGGCTAATGCTCCCTACATCGGGCTCTTGGGAACCGTCCTCGGAATTATGCTGACTTTCCATACCATGGGGACTTCCAAGACCATCGCCGTCAGCTCCATCATGGTCGGGTTGAGCCTTGCTCTCAAAGCCACTGCCGTAGGGCTGTTGGTAGCTATCCCCTGCGTCGTGATGAACAACGCCCTCCGAAGACGCGTCGCTGAACTCATCACCCTTTATCAAGCGCACCATCAACATGGATGATGAATTGAATCAAATCAACGTCATCCCCTTGGTTGACGTCATGCTCGTGTTATTAGTGATCGTTTTGACGACGGCGACGTTCATCAGTACCGGTCAAATTCCAGTCGACTTGGCCAAAGCAACCGAAGCTGCAGATAGGAAAGACGTGCCGGTCGTGATTACGCTAACCTCGCAAGGGGAGATGTACCTGAACGATTCCGCTGTTCCTGAACATGGATTGCGAATCGTGCTCGAGCGGCAACCGAGAGAATCATTGGTTGTCGTCCGCGCCGACAAAGTCACGATCCTGGAACGGTTCGTCCAGGTGGTTGATGAGTTGAAAAGCCTGGGCTTCGGACAGGTCAGCCTTGAAGTGGTAAAATCATGACCCCTATTTTCGACAACTATCCTGGTCACACTTACCTGCATCGTCAGGGGTGGGTCTATTCCGTATTGTTCCATGCGATGATGGGTGCCTGTGCTGTGGTTCTGATGTCAGGGCTAACGCTATCGGTTGAGCCAGACTCCTATCAGTGGAACGTGGCATTGGTTGAATCACCAGTTTCCCACCCGACAACAGATGCTCTTCCTGAAAGTAAACCCGAGCTGCCCTCGAAACCGCAATCTGTGAAGCCTCGGTCTATACCCCGCGAAGTGGCAGCGAAACCTGTTCAGCAGGAGACTTCCTCACGCCCAGACTTTACGGAAACGACCCCGGTCAATCAAACAGCTTCGACCGTCATCGCACAAGCCGTCCCACCTCAAGAAGTCATCCAGACGATGGTTCCGGTCGTGACGCAGGATAGAGTCGTGGAGGAAGTGCCTCCACCGACGAAGGAGGAAGTCTCAAACGAAACCGCCACGCCAGTCGCGGAACCGGTCCCCCCGCAACCTCTCGCCCAGGAGTCACCAACGCAGCAACCCAGCGCCGAACAGATCGTGGCTTCAGCAGCCCCCCTCAAAACAGCACCAGCAGCCAAGGCAGACTACGGATGGCTCATGAGAGCGTTGCTCGGGCGAATCGATGAGCTGAAGAACTACCCCGTCATGGCACGGATGAATCGTTGGGAAGGCAAGGTGGTGCTCAGAGCCGTCATCAAAGACGACGGTCAAGTGTTGATGGTTGATGTACAAGAAAGCTCCGGCCGGTCCATTCTGGATAACGATGCAATGGAAACCCTCAAAAAGGCCTCACCGATTAAATTGGATCAGCCTTTAGGGAAACCACAAGTCGCGATCCTTATGCCGATCAGTTATTCACTTCGGTAGGTGGCGTTTTAACGTGAATGAAAATGCGAGTCGACTCGACTGTCTTATTCGTGGAAACGTGACCGTTCAACATTCTATGCTTTTCGCTTTTCTATAGCGGAAGCTTCAGTATTATTCACCCCTAGAGGCCATGAAGAGCCCATCGCGCAAGGAGGACGTGCGTGAACAGGTCGTTTTTGAAATTGAGAATAAGAACTAACATTATTATCTTCGGCCTTTCGCTGATGGTCGCTTTCACAAGCCCCCTTCCCGTGAGTGCTGAAGAACCGTCTCCACAGCAGACCACTACGACAGAGAAAGCGCCATCCCAGAAACCTTCCACAGAGAACGAGGTTCAGGATACGCCTTCGACGACGACCACAGAGGAGAGCTCGGTTGAGCAAACGTCGGCCGATTCCAAGCCGCTGAAGATTCCCTTAACTGAGATTATCGGGACCTCTCCGACGGCTCTCGACCATATCCCCGGATCGGGGAAGGTCATCACCTCTGAGTCCATCCAGAACAACCATCGATTCACGATCAATGAAGCGCTGCGAGAGGTCCCTGGTGTTCATGTGCGGGACGAGGATGGCTTAGGGATCAGGCCGAATATCGGCATCCGTGGCTTGGACCCGACCCGCAGCAGAAAAGTCCACATCATGGAGGATGGCGTTCCGATCATGCTGATGCCTTACGCGGATCCGTCGTCATATTATTTTCCGCCGATCTTCCGATTCGACCGAATCGAAGTATTGAAAGGCAGCGGCCAACTCCTCTACGGCCCCCAAACGATCGGAGGCGTCATCAATCTGATAACCCGCATGCCACCGACGACGCCGGAAGGACATTTCCAGGTGTGGGGCGGCAACCTGAACTACCTGAATACCCACTTCGACTATGGAGGCACCTGGGGGAAAGGCGGTTATCTGGTCGATTACACTCACTATCAGACCGACACGCCCCGCTTCACCAACATCCGCGCCAGGGTGGACGACCTGACGTTCAAGACCGTTCAGGAATTGAGCGATCGGACGCAGATTCTGGCGAAGTTCAACTACTATCGCGAAAATTCGGGAATCGGCTACCAGGGCCTGACGCAAGCGGATTGGGCGATCCGAGGTGAAGATCGGCAGACCCTCTTCACCAACGATCGTTTCGAGTTTCTGCGGCTCGGGTATCACGTGGCGGTGAACCATATGTTCACGGCCAACCTGACCTCGACCATCAACCTCTTCGGTCATTACATTCAGCGAGACTGGTCACGACAGGCCCAACAGGGTGTGGACGCAAATGGTGCCCCTGTCGGCGGTGTGCAACTCGGTAATACTCTACCCGCGACCGCCTTTAGCGTCATCCCGGCCAACCAACGCTTCACAAACGAGCGGGAGTATTGGGTGTGGGGGGTCGAGCCCCGCTTTCATTATCTCCACTCCCTGTTGGGGATCAAAGGCGAGGCAGATTTTGGGGCGCGGTATATGTTCGAACAGTCGGACCGAAAACAGCTTCGAAACCTCCTCTCGGGTACTGGTGCATTTTCCAGCTGCGTAGGCACCATCGGGACCACAAACACATGCCTGGGAGAGAATAATCTTCGCACGACCAACGCCTATGCTTTTTTTGCTCAAGAGCGGTTGTTCTTTGGCCCATTTACGGTGACACCCGGATTCCGCGTCGAACACATCAGCTACGATCAAACAAATCGGTTGGCCAACAACGGGCAAGGAGTCTACGGCAAAACCAACTTCACCGAAGTATTACCGGGTGTAGGAGTGACCTATTCCCCCTTCAAGAACAACACGTTCTTTTTCGGCGCCCATCGTGGCATGGCGCCGCCGCAGATTTCCGACGCCATCACCGGCACCGGACAAGTTGTCGATCTTGGCCCGGAATTGAATTGGACCTACGAGTTAGGCGTGAGGGGGAACCTCGCTCCATGGTTTGGGTATTCCATTACCGGCTACCAGATTGATTTCTCCAATCAGATCATCTCTCAATCAGTGGCGGGCGGTATCGGTGCGACCTTGACCAGTGCGGGCAAAACGCAACATCGCGGAGCTGAGGTTGCCGCGCAGATGGACATCTTAGACGCCGTGACCGGACGGAATGACGATGAAGATGTCACTCTTGATTTCAACTATACCTGGGTTGCGCAAGCAGATTTCCGAGGAGCCCGTAATAGTTCCATCACCGGTGCAGCTCTGTTACCCGGTGAGCCAGCGATTTTCAACACCAGCGGCAATCGCCTTCCCTACTCTCCGGAACATTTGATTTCAGCGGGGATCGGCTATGCCAACCGAGCCTTCAACCTCGGCCCATTTAACGCGAGGGTGGAAACCCAGTGCGTCAGCGATCAATTCTCAGACGACCGCAACACGGTGATTCCCACGCCGAGCGGACAGCGCGGGATCGTGCGGGGCTGGTGCATGCTGAACGCCTCGGTCAATCAACACGTGAAGAAGATCAACACGACCTTTTTCTTCACGGGGAAGAATATGCTCGGGCAAGATGTCATTATGGACCGTACCCGAGGTATCTATCCAGGCCTTCCGGCGCTCTGGCAAGCCGGGGCTCGGTGGACATTCTGAGAATCGATTTGCAAACACCGAGCAGCTACGCTTGATGAACTATAGCCCGGAAGAAACAGTAACAGGGGTACGAGATGTTTAGTCCGACGGTGGGCTGGTGTACTTTACAGCTGGCTCCGGAGGGATAAGTTATGGGACAGCTTTTGCACAGCAGCGCCCGCACGACAGAGGTGAGAAGTGGAACACCGACGCACGTTCTTGTGTGAGTCCGCTCGGCCCACATCCCATTCAGTGCTGATGGTTCAGCGGCTCATCCAGCGTGTCCGCGATACACAGGCTCCGTCGACCAATTGTGCAAAGGTGAGTGGGGCCTACGCCTGCTCAACCTCTTGGAGAAATCCACCGAACCGTTCCGGCCAGTCCAAGCATGGCGCATAGATCCGGAGTTCGAGGGCCAAGCCCGACATCAGTGGCACGATCCTCGATGAGTTGTAACTCCTCTGGGGTCTCAATCTGAACCGTGGCGGTGAGAGCGAACCGTTTCATCTGCTCTCGCAACGCAGGGCGGCAGATAGCCCAAACTCGTGCAGCACCGACGGGCTCAGCTCTGCCACGAGCGTCCGGCTGTATGTCAGTGCATCGGACAAGATGTCATCAACGTTCTGGAGGGCCTGCTCACATTCCGGCAGACCGATCCCCACGGACCTGCCCTGGCCGATTCTCAGCTTTCCCACAACCAACATCTGTTGCATGCAAATGATCATGTAGCTCGGTGGCGAAGCGTTTCCGCTTGCGCTGCTCGGCCAGATTCAGTTCCGTCGCCAGCCGGCACAATTGCTCTTGAGACTCAAGTACCTCAACGGTTTTTGCGTGCACCGCCTCTTCCAGCTCAACGTTCCACCGTTGCAGTTGCACTTGTGCCTCGCGTAGCGCCTCCTCGGTATGTCTCAGTTTTGTCGAATCAAAGAAGTAACAGATGCCCCATCTCGTCCGTCCGGCATGGTCACACGATGAAGTTGCCATTCATAGGCCTCCATCTGATGAACATCAGCCCGTGCATGAAGGAATTTGTTGGAGTAATAGGGCTCACCTGTCTCCAAGGTGTGCCGAACAATAGCCATAATCTCTGCGGCCATCGATTCCGGGCCACAGAATCCGCATGGCTTCGCCGAGATCCCGTCCCAGGATCGGATGGACGTTGCGAAAGGCGCCACGTTGGCTCGTCTCGTTCATGAGGAGGATGCGAAGATGTGAATCGACCACATAGATACCAAAGGGAGAGCGTTCCACGAGCGTATGGAACCGTGTCTCGCTGACGGTCAATTCATTTCTTCGTGGTTCAGCCTGCTCTATCTGCTTCTGTAAGACATTGGCTTGGACGATCTGGATTCATCACGTATTTTGAGACGGCGAGACTTGATGACTTCAACAATCTTGTGACCGGCTTATTGAAGGTCGAGGAGAACCATCACAATAAGCGGTTTGGCGATCCATTGCTGTTGGGTACTATCCGCCCGCTGGATGAGATCCTCGGAATCCTTTCGCGGTAGACGCCCCCGCCAGTTTGTTTAGCGAACCTTCTGGAGAGTCCATCTCAAACCAGGGGAGGATCGTTCAGGGTTAAATCTGCGTCACCGCATCTTCCGCTCCCTCGAGCAGCCGCTGGACCTCTTCGACATAAATCTCCGTGGTGGCATAGTGCTGATGCCGCATCATCTTCTGCACCCGCGTCGGATTGGCATCATTAAGCAAGGCAAAAGTCGGTGTCGAATGCCGAAGACTATGGACCACAATTCCGGGCTTCTTGACGCCAGCTAAGAGCAGCCCTTCTGTAATGATTCGGTGTATCGCTCGCGTCGACAGGGGCTTTCCAGCTGCCGTCACGACATCCCCTCCCCGATCATGACAGGCCGTCGTGGCAAACAGCGGATTACTCCCCTGCAGGGGTTCCGGTCGAAGCCGCAGATAGGCTTGGATCTTGTCATAAACCTCCCGCAACACCTGCACCGATTCATCGGCCGACGCTCTGCCCTTCCCATGCACCCACAACTTCCACTTCTCCCCCGGCACATGTTCTTGTAGATGCTCGATACAGGCTCGACTGACTTCAATCGTCCGCAATCCCGTCTTCAGCATGAGATACGCCATCGCGACGTTGCGCGCACGCTGCACCGCTGACTTTCGCGGATCAGCCTCCAGAGTTGCGAGTAACACCTTCGCATCTTCCACGGGTAAATGCCGCCGTGTGTGTTGCCGACTGCACGTCCAACCGTGGACAAAGTCGGCGGGATTCACCAAGCCCGGATGGAGCGGCACGAGCCAGGCGAGGAACTGCCGCACCGCCGTGAGATAGCCGTTCTTGGTGCGGAGATTCGGAAACCGTCGATCGAGCCACTCGCGATACGCCTCCAGACAGGCGCGATCGAGGCGACGCAGCTGTGGGTCCCTCCCCTGCTCCAGCCACGCGATGAAAAAGCGGCCGCGTTTCCAGTACGTCTTGGCCGTCGACGACTCTGGCTTTTGTTGAGTGAGCTGTCGGGCGAACTCATCGAGGTAGACACGGAGCCCAATGAGCGTGGAGGACGACAGCGCCAAACAGAGCGGCGACGGTTCTCCACCCGCTCGTCGAAGCCCGGTCGTGGCTAAGGGGACCAACGCCGTGGATGGACTCCGATCCGGCGGCGCGTGCTCAGGAGTCAACGGTACCAGCTCCATGGGTCTCTCCCTTCCGTCTCTCCGGTGTCTGTCTCTCTGTATATAAATGGAGAACTATTTCAGACGACGCGGTCCCTGGATCCCCCGTCCGGCCCGGCACTTTTCTATAAATGGTAGATGTAGGCGGAGCGTGCAGAGCTCGCAGCGCGTCCCTTCGGGCAGCAGGGTCTGCCACGAATACCATGAGAAGGTTTCTTCCCGGCCCAATTTCCCGGGTCTCTCCCCACCCGCCGCCACCCTACCCGCTTCCCTCCGAAAGATCAAGGCATCCGAGAAGGGTGCCATCCCGGATACCAATACTATCGTGTGCACCTTTTTGCTTGACGGAGTATCCCTCTAAGAGTAGACCTCTAATCTATGATGAAAAATGCCATTGCGTCCCC
>CAADGK010000052.1 GCA_900696515.1 uncultured Nitrosospira sp.
CTGCCGTCCACGTCGTCCCCCCGTTCGTCGTGTAGTACCAGGTCCCATTCGTTTCGTTGCTCCCCGTGATCGCCAGCCCCTTCGTCGCGCTGTCCACATCCGTAATCCCGCCGGTGAACGCACTGAGCGTGGAGCCTACGGCCCCACTCGGCGCCCCCGCATCCTCCGCCACACTCAAGGTCAAACCCGTGTCCGCCAACACCGGCGCATCGTTGACCGCCGTCACGGTCACATTGGCTGTGGCGGTATCCGTACCGCCATTGGCATCAGCAATCGTGTAGGTGAAGGAGGCTGGGCCGGAATAGTCGGCATTGGGCACAAAGGAGAAAGCACCGGTCGCAGCATTCGTGATCGTCAGGGTCCCCGTAGCCAGGGAGATTGGGGTCCCCACCGTGAACGACGCGCCATTGATCCTGGTGATGGTGAACGCATCACCGGTTGGATCGCTGTCCGCACCGGCACCGTTGTTGGTAAACAGATTACCGCTGAGCGTCGTGTCTTCGTTGGCCGTGAAGGTATCGTTTTTTGCGTCCGGAGGCGCATCGAAGGTGAGTTTCAGCTCGATCGCGTCACCTCCAGCGCCTTCAACATTGCTCGCAGCGACTGCAGCTTGCAGGAGAAAGGTCACGCTGGTGACCGTCCCGTTCACACGGACACTCCCTGCTGCCGTCCCCTGGGTGATCGTGGTACTGGATTCAGATGCCGTCACTGACGCACCGTTGGCCACACCAATTTGAGTATTGGTGATGACATTGCCGCTGACTCCGAAGTGCGCAGTTCCGGAGAGACGGGTCAAACTCACGCCGGCATCCAGCAGCGTAAGACTCATGCCGTTATGTTGCAAATTAGACTGGAGGGCGCCGAGCCTATCGAGATGGAGGATAGGATCCTTCACCGCCTGGCTGAATGTGATCGTCATTCTGGCTGTGCCGGCATCAGCTGCGGCTTGGGCCGTGGCACCTTCCGGGGTGGTATCCCACGAGAACGTCATACCCAAACTGGTCGTATTCTGGACTGCGGGAGTAAATACCCCAAGGTTGTTCAACGTTGCTGACGTCCCCGTCGTAGCAAAGCTGTTCACTGACGTCGTGGCATTGGAGAAGTTGCTGAACGATACCGTCGTCGTCACCCCCCCGACGGTCGTGCTGGCTGACGCCGTACCGGTGCTGCTCGCTGTGGTGCCGGTGACAGCCCATGTGCCGCTATGTTCTTGACTCAGCACGCCCCGATACAAATCAAACACCAAAACCGTCGTCTCCACCATCCCCACCTGCCGCTCCAACACCCAATCCCCGCCCAGATCGGCGGCACCCGTCAGATCGTCGGACGCCGCGACATCGGCGCCGGTGAGGGCCGCCAGTTGACTCACCGCTTCCAGACCTGCATCTCCTTCCGCAAATTCACAACCGTAGACGAGGAGATCGGCCTGTGCCGACAGCGCTTGCTTGATCGTTGCAAGCTCGTCGGCGTACTGGCTCGCCATGGTGTCGGCGTTCAGCGTGCCGGTCCCCAGCTGGAGCGTCCCGGCGTCCCCGTGAGAGATGATGTGAATAGCATCAATGCCGCTGCGTCCCGCCAAGGCACTGGCCATCTGCTCCACTCCATCTCGAGCCCCGTCGAGGAGGATCACCTCGATCTTCGGATCCATGCTGCTCAAGAGTTCCTGATAATTGGGCACAGTGGGATCGACGAACGCGACTGCCACCGGCTGCTCCGCCGGCATATCACTCGTCAGGGCCGGTAAGAGATCCTCGCCCACCGCTGTCGGCTCGTCACCCACGTAGCCATACCGGTCTAACTCGGTATCGGGACTAGTAGCATCTGAGCCTTCACCAAAATAGTCACCTCCCAGAATCCCGGTCCAGTTCATCTGGTCACTCTCACCCACAACGAGAGGGGGCTCGGTCGAACCGGGCTGCACGTCAACCGTTTCAAGGTTGTTCGAGACGGTGGAACCACCAAGATTTAGATCTAGGTACTCCCCAGGTAGATAGGTCGCCAATGCGTGTACTACATCATCTCCCCTCGCCCGCTCCTCGCCGGCCACTTCATGGGAGGCATCACCGGACACAGCCGCCTCTGCCTGTTCTTGGGCAACTTGCGCTGACGCCACGTCAGAAGCTGTCGCTGCCGCCGCAGCATCAAACATGAGACGGGACTCGAGTGAGAGGATGAGTGACTTCGAAGGGGGTGCCCCTGAAGCTTTTGATGCCGGCGCCGGCTTCTTGTGTTTCCGGGAGGGATTCCGTTTCTTTCGTTGAAACATCGTGCGCTAAATCCTCTACGGCAACACCGTGTTACAGCTTCATCGGCTCGTGGCGCGTCTGGCTGGAGATCAAGGAGAGACCTAGCAGGTCTTAGTCCAGCTCAACTATCGACGAATATCCACAAACAGGCATGAATCTACTAGAACAGCTTTTAACGGAACGAAATCCGGTCACGAAGTGCATCGAAATGTACCGCAATGACCAAGAAGGAGATCAATGGACCCGTCCAGTCCCGAGCCTCGAAACAGACCGATCGGATCGGAAAACCAGCCTGCTAACTTGATTAAGACTATTTCATGACCTGCAACTCGGATGGAGAGAACATACCTCGCCGCTGGATCGCATTGAACTGGAGGCCGGACAGTTTTTCCGGCTCTGTGTGACGGAGCAGCTTCACCAAGCTATGGTCGACAAAGCAGCGTAGGAAAACGTGATGCGTGAAGCGTATTTCGCCATTCGATTCTGAGTTTCAGGTTTCAAGTTCAACGTTTCACGTTAGCCAAACCCTGAAACATGAGACTTGAAACTTCAAACCCTTGCACGATGCACTTCACGAGGGACGCTTCACGTACGTACGTTAGAACCCACTCTCCCTGACCAAGGTGGCCGCCACCTGATCCCACGCCCGTTGGGCCACACTCGACGGTTGTCCTTCAATCTGGACATGGCCGGGAAGGATCTGGTCGGGAGAAGTCATCGTGTCGTCCAAACTCAGGCGGACACGGTAGACGGAGACCTCCGGTTTGAGCCGACCCTTGTCGTCCTTTCTGACGGGCACATCTCCCCCGTACACGGAGGCGAGATACGGTACCGTGAACTCGCGCTCATCGATCTCGGCAATCTGCGTAACATGGGCCCCAACCGACGGCCTCGTGAGATCGAGCGGAATAAATCGAGCCGGCTGGCCGACTTCGACATAGGCCAGTTCACCGACAGAAACGAAACTTTCGATCTCCACCTGATGATCGCCCACCAGATACGCAATGGGCACGTTCTGGTCAATCCATCGTCCCGGAGCGAGTGAATCCGCTCGATCTCGCACGATGCCGCCGATAGGGGCTTTCAGAATCAAGTTGGCTCGTTTGGCCTCGAGCCCCGTCAGCTCGGCGAGTCCTGCTCGCAGTGATTCCCCGATAACCTGTCGCTGATCGCGATCCCGTCCGTATCCCGCCAATCGGCCAAGCCGGTAGTCCCACATCGCCACTTTGGTCGTGGCCAATCGGACTTCTTTGTCCAACGCCGGATTCTCCAGCACCACCAGCGCATCCCCAGCCTGAACGACCTGTCCGTCACGTACCAACACCTCCTGGAGGCGACCCGGGGTCGGCGCAAAAATGGTCGCGTAGGACGAGGCCTGCAGGACAGCCGGGATCGAGATGCTCGTGTGCATTGGAATCAATGTCATCGCAAACAGGGCCACCACACATGCAGCGCTGAGCCAAGCCCGTGGCGAGGCGGCAAACAGGGTTCGGCTGTTCCACCAGACAGTCAGCTCCCGATAGATCGGCATGGCAATGAACCAGACAATCTCGACCAGAAAGAGCATGACGCCCAGGGCCTTGAAAAAGTAGTGATAGACCATCACGGCGATACCGGTGAACAAGATGAGGCGATACAACCAAATCACCCACGCATAGACCACCATGGTGTGCTGGACCCGCGCGGATACGACTTCCGGAGGTGGACTATGACGGCCGAATAGCAGGCTCCGCAATCGCCATTGTCCAAAGGCAAAGGCCCGGTCTTGAAGATTCGGCAGACCGAGGCCATCCGCCAGCACATAGTAGCCGTCGAACCGCATCAGCGGGTTCAGGTTGACGACAAGACTCATCGCTAGACTTGTCGTGGCCACGATAAAGGCGATGCTCCGCAGCGTCCCTTCGGGGAGAAACCCCCACGACACGAGCGCCAGCGCCGCCAATCCGAGCTCGGCAATCACCCCGCCTCCGGCGATGAGGAGTCGTTTCCGTTTGGATGTCAGGCGGTACGAATCGGTCACGTCCGAATACATGACCGGCATCATCACCATAAAGGCCACACCCATGGTCGGCACCCGGCAGCCGAACCTGGTCGCGGTGTAGGCATGGCCGAGTTCATGCACGACCTTCACCGCGCCGAGCGACAGGCTGTAGAGAATGGCCCCGCGCCAACTGAAAAAATAGAGGAAGGTCGAGACAAATGTATCCCACTGACGTCCGACGAGAATCAGCCCAAACAGCCCGAAGACGCCAAAGGTCCAACCGGCGACTCTCGTGTACAGCGGCTCAATGAAGGGGAGCGTCGCCGTGAGAAAGTTGTGCGGATGCACCAATGGAATCTTGATGAACAGATAGTGGTGGACCAGCCACATCAGCCAATGATGTTCACCGGCTTGAGCCTGCCCCTGGTAATCCGTATGCTTGCCGCTGGCCGACTGCTCCGTCAGATTGTTCGCATAGAGAAACTTCACCAAGTCTTCCACGTCCGCCATGGTCGTTCGACACGTCGTGTCCTTCGTCATCGCGGCATGCAGTTTTTCGATGGTTCCGGCGTTCCACCGCTGGATCATCTGATAGACCGGCCACTCGATTTGAAAATAGCGGGTGCGAACAGGATCGATGATCGTCCAGGTGGGCACCCCGTCAGGCGTGGGAGTCCCGCGGTTGAACTCTAGATTAGGTCGGAGTGTCGGCAGTTTCCGTTCTTGCGGCTTGGCGCCTGGTGAGCCGGAAGTCACCATGATTCACCACCCCACCCATTGCCGGAGGGCGGTCAACGGGCGGCGCAGCAACAGATAGGCCAATGGTCCCTGTTCTCCGTAAACCTTGGCCGTCCCTTGCCACCCGATCCGGATGCGCGGATCCTGAGTCGTCAGCTGCGCGGTGACCCGGTAGGCCAGGACATCGCCCGGCAGGACCTCGGCATGATAACTGGCATGGACCACGGTCGCGGGAAACGACTCCAAGGCGAGTGCGTTGAGAAAGACAAGGGCCTCGGCTCCCTCTTTGAGCACGATGGCATCCGCCACCGGCAGATCGATGCGCAGCTCGATGCGCTTCGGATCGGCGATCTCCATGATCCGCTCGCCGACGGTGACCGGTCGCCCGATCCAATCGGACTTGTCGGAATACAGCAGCAATCCCGCCTGCGGGGCGGCGACCTCGACCTGATTGAGCATTTCTTTCGCATACTGCAACTCGGTATGCCGAAGATCGACCTCCGCCTCTTTTAACGGTACCTCGGCCTTCCGCTGGGGATCACCGAACCCCGCTTGAACCGACTGACTCTGCTCTGCCCGTGCTACGGTCAACTGCTTTTCGGCGACAAGGAATTGATTGCGGAGGTTCGTGTCTTCGTACCGGAACAGCGCCGTCCCTGCTTGCACGGTTTGGTTTGGATGCACCAGCACATCGGCGATCACACCGTCGATCGGCGCGCTCACGACAACCGGATCTTTCGCCATGACTTTGACCGGGGCCACGGCCGAAATCCTGATCGGGAAACACAACGCGGCACCGATGGCAACGGGCACCAGCCACCAGGTCGGCGTCTTGATTTTCTTCGACCAGCTGCGCTCCTTTTTTGAGAGGGCCTTCCAGGCGTAGGCATAGCTCCCGGCCAGGCGATGAACAATCGCAATATCATTTTCCTGCCAGGCGAAATCCCGCTCGAACCACCAGGCGCCGAGCACTGTTTCATCCGGATGCTGCAACGGGCACCAGAATACCTGCCCCTTCACAAACTCCCGCCAGCCGCTCCGAAGCTCCTCCGGGAGCAGCTCTTCCGTGATCACCACAGGCTGTTTCTTGCTCTCTTCCGCTTGGAAGAGCGCGTGCACCGCCTGCTCCAGCCAGACGATCATCGGCGCATGCCGATCGACCACGGCGACACTGGAGGCGTTGAGCACTTGGCAAGGTTCCTTGTCGGAACCCGAGGGACTCAGGAGAAAAGCATGATCGTATGGAATCAACCGTCGAGTTTCGTTGACGGACAAAAACTGTAGTTCCTGCACCGTCTTCGCCGCACGGATCTGCCCCTCCAGATGCGTAAGCGCCGCCAGATGGATCAGTGTTGGGATTTGTTGTGCGGTCGGTTCGGCTGTCGTCGCCATCGTCAGGGTTGCTCCACAAATTGCGCGGACCCGCTCATCCCGCTCAGAACGTCCTTGGGAAGCGTGTCGAACACGCCGGTCACCTTCACGGTCTGGCTCGCGGCATCGACTGCGGCGCCGATTTCTTTAATCCGTGCCGAATAGCCTCGGCCCGTCTCATCCACAATGAATGTGAAGTGGGCCTGTCTCTTGAGCCACGTCAACGCCATGGACGGCAGCACCAGTTCGATCTCCAGGCTCGTATCGTCCAATACGCTCAGCAGTTTGTCGTTGGGGAATACGTTCTCGTGCTCGTGCACCATGACGTCGACGATGCGGCCGGCGAACGGAGCGGCCAAGTTGCACCCGCGCACGTTGATCTCCGCGATCCGCCTCGCGGCTTCGGCTTTCTTGGTGTCCGCCTCCGACACTTCCAGATCAAGCGTACTGACCGCCTTCAGTTTGGCAAGCTCCTTATTGTTCTGAAGCGTTTTGTTCTTGCCGTCATACTCCGCCGCCGCCGCCGCCAATTCGGCTTGATACTTGTCGCACTCCAACTGAACCAGCGTCGCCCCTTTGACGAATCGCTGGCCTTCTTTGTACGGAACTTGGTTGACGCGCCCCTGGATCTGGGTATACAGGACAGCCTGTGAGACCGCCTTGACAATTCCCCGAGCCACCCCCGATTCCTGCTTGGTTCCTTGGATGAACCGGTCTCCTTTCGACCATCCCGTCGCGGGAGCACCCGCCGTCGTCGCGATCAGAAGCACGACTGCCACCGAACTAGTGCGCCACCGGTATCGCATGAGGTTCCGTTCTCCTTTCTACTCCCGACATGGTGAACCCACCGGATTCCCAATAGTCCCTGATTGATTCCGCCAGTTGCGCCACACTCTGCCCATCCATGCTGGCGGGAACCGCTTCTTCCCCCACGGAGGCCATCAAGGTGGCATAGGCCGTTTCCAATCCCGCTCGCGCCGTGTCCAAACGGACATCGGCGGCGACATCGTTGGCTCGCTCCCGAATCAGCGTGAGATCGTTCGCGCGCTGCGTCATCCACAAATTCTGAGTCTGCTCCAGAATAGCGGCTTGCGTCTGGTGATAGTTTTTCGCGTCTTGATATTCCTGCTTCGCCAGCACGAACTGCGTCGCGCCGACATAGACCTCCGTCAGGACTGACAGGCTGAGCGCCAGGCTCTGGACATCCAACATGTGCCCATTGGCTTCGATGGCCTTGAGTTTGGCCGGTGTTCGGAAAACAGACAAGAGGTTGTAGCTCGCCTGCGCAGCATAGGTGAGCCAGTTCTGGTGGAGAAGAAAACTATTGCTGTTGTAATACCCGCCGAACGAGACCTTGAGACTCGGGAATAACTCCAGAAAGACGGCTTTGGCCTCCTTGGCGTTGATCCGCTTCCGATAATCGATGGCCCGCAGTTCCGGCCGCAGCAGCAACGCTTGCTCTTCCATTTTTTGACTGTCCAGGTTGACAATCGGGACCGCCGTGGTCCTCTCCGGCACGACAATCTCGAACGACGTCCCGGGCGGCAGCCCCATCATGGACGCCAACTGGGCTTTTGCGATGCTCAGCTCTCGATACAACCGTCGAACCTCCCGCTGAATATTGAGGAGATCCCGCTGATAGTTGAGCGGCGTCAGCGGCGCCTGCAGTTTCTGATCGACGATCTTTTGGGTATGCTCCAGGGCCTTGGTCACCGATTCATCCAGAAACCGGATCCGCGGCAGGACCCGTTCCGCACTCACGGCCCTCCAGTAGGCACTTCTGACATCCTGAACCAGCCGAACCGCGATGCGCCGTTTTTCCTCCTCCGCAATCATGACGTTATCCGCCGCCTGCAGCGCCCGGACGAGCGACAATCCAAAGTCCAACACATCCCAACTTAAGGCCAGGTTGCCGGACATGACGTTTTTTTCGGATGACGTGAACGGCTCGACCGCCGGGCGCCCCGTGAGAATAGATTGCCCGACTCCGCCGGCGAAATTATTTCGCCCATCGAAGCCGGCATTGGCGGCGACTTGGGGCAGCAACGAGTAGTGCGCCACGTTCAACTGCTGATGCGCGAGCTGAACTTGAATCGCCTTGACCTTCGCATCCAAGTTGTACTTGACCGCCCGTGCCATCGCCTCATACAGACCGATCGGCCCCATCACCGGCTCTTCGACAGCGGAGAGGGCAAGAAAGTCTTTCACCGCCCGAGCCTGGATCTCTCCCGTGTCCATCGGACGCGGTTTGATCAAACAACCGCTTAGCGAGAGAAGAAGCACCGAAGGAAGTACAGCCCGGATTGTCGTACAACGCATCATGTCAAGCGCACCCCGGGGCATAGTGACTCCACCTATTTATGGATCCCCACCCCCACACGTAATGATTTTCCAGTGACGATATCGGTTCAACCTACGAGGAACTTGATCGAACTGAATGGAATGGGCTTAAACCATGGCTAGATAAGGAGTAACCGGTAACAATTCACGACAATCGGAGACAAACACACTTTTACTGCCACTCCATAGAATAGCCCCTCCTCACTCGGCCCTTACCATATAGAGCTGGCACACGGGGGGAGGGAACTTCTTGAACATAGTTCCACTCCCCAAGCCTATCCCCGCTTCCGGGGTACTCCCTTGGTGTCTATCCGTCCCTCAGATGCTTGGCTACGCTTCTCCTAACAAGCGACGGCTCCTAGAACCCTTTAACCGGAGAGTAACCATGAGCTGTTCACGTTGTCAGGGACTGATGGTGAGGGAACACTTCTTGGACTTCGACGGCACCCTCGGACATATGTGGGCCAGCGGCTACCGGTGCATGAATTGCGGCAATGTTCATGATCCGGTCATCGAGCAACACCGGAGGGTTCGACCGGAACCGGTGCGGATCGTCTCAACCGATGCATTTGACCAGGCTGAAGACGAACTCGATTCGGATATGCATTCCGACATGAGGCAAGCGGCATGACCGTGGCCGACGGCAAGACCTTGGCATCGGCACGCGCTCTTATCCATCTGGTCGCGTAGAGGGCGATATGGCTTCAATATTGCTGGTCGACGATGACGATTCACTGAGAGCGTTCTTGCGCCATATCCTCGAGGAAGATGGACATCAGATCCGGGAAGCGACAAACGGACAGGTTGGGCTCACGCTCTATCGCGAGAAACCTGCCGATCTTGTCATCACCGACATCTTGATGCCGGAACGGGACGGAATGGACGTTACCCTGGCATTGACCCGTGAATTCCTGGATGCCAGGGTCATTGCCATGACCGGCGCAACCGGCAATCAAAACTTTTTGAATGTGGCGAAACTCTTCGGCGCCAGGAGGGTACTCGAAAAGCCATTTTCACCGGCGGAACTCCTCTACGCCGTGCAGTTTACACTAAACCACTAGCAGAACCGATATCGCGGGAAAGGGAAGAGTACTTGCGAGGACATTGCCCGACCGTAAACCCGTCCTCCGCTTTCCCCTCCTACCTCCCGAGTCGAACGGTCAGCGACGGTACCAGTGATCCGATCACCATCCCGACAGCCGCCACCAAAAACCCCACCAGTTGCGGCGGCCATATATCGGTCGGTTGACTCACCAGTTCCATGAGCAGCCAACTCGCAAGCCCGGCGATGATGGCGCAGCAGGCTCCTTGCGCCGTGGCGCGTTTCCAATACAATCCCGCAAGCAGCGGGATAAAAGCCGCCACCAGCGTCACCTTATACGTACTGACTACAAGTTTGTAGATGGTCGCATCGGACCAAAGGGCAATCACCAGCACCAGCAAAGCAAACGCAATTAAGACAACGCGCATCAGGCGCAAAAACTCCGAGTCATTCACCCGGTGAAACAGCGGTCTGAGCACATTCTCACTGAGCGCCACCGACGGCGCCAATAACGTTGCACTTGAACAGCTCATCACCGCCGACAGCAGGGCTCCGAAAAAAATCACCTGCGCGGCCGCCGGCGTATGTTGCAGAATCAAGGTCGGCAGGACCAGCTGGGAATCCTGCTCCAGCAAGGCTCCAAACTTGGCAGGGTCCACGAGCGTGGCCGAGTACGCAAGAAACATCGGAATAAAGCAGAACACAAAGTACAGGCCGGCCCCCAATAACGCCCCCCGCACGGCAGTCTGCTCGTTCCTGGCCGAGGTGATCCGCTGGAAGACATCCTGCTGTGGGATCGATCCGAGCATCATGGTCATCCCCGCGCCAAGAAATGGAATCCACTCCGCGAGCGTAGCCTCGGGAAACAGGTTCAGCTTGCCGGCCTCCGCTGCATGGGTGATCACCACAAATACCCCCCCCGCCAGATCCCCGACGATCGTGGCGATATAGAGGAGCCCTCCCATGATCACTGAAATTTGGACAAAATCGAGGATAGCGACCGAAAACATCCCGCCAAAGGTCGTATAGGTCAGCACGATGACCGCGCCGATGATGATCCCAGCCGATTGACTGACCCCGCCTCCCGTGACTACGTTCAGGACCAGCCCCAGCACCTTGAATTGGGCCGCCACCCACCCCACGTACGAGGCAACGATGCAGAGCGTGCAGAGGACTTCGACCGTGCGGTTGTATCGATATCGGTAGTAATCCCCGACGGTCAGCATATTGAGACGATACAGCCGCGGAGCGAAAAAGAGCCCGGCCAGTATCAAGCACAGGCTGGATCCAAATGGATCGGCCACGACGCCGCGAAGCCCTTCTTTGACGAACGTCGCGGAAATTCCGAGGACCGCTTCCGCGCCGAACCAGGTCGCAAACACAGTGGCGATCACCACCGGCAAGGGAAGGCTCCTCCCGGCCACGGCAAAGTCCTTGGAGTTCCGCACGCGCGTCGCGGCAAACAGCCCGATGGCGACAGAAAGAAGGAGATAGAGGATGACGAACCAGAGGACCACGCGCGAAGAATACGGCTATCTCGGTCTGCAATCAATCGATAATCAAGAAGCCGACGAACCGTTCGAACAGCCTGGTTGCTCCAAGCCCAGACATGAATCATTCCTAAAGGACCGGGGAGCGAGGAATCGGAAGAAGCCCGTCGGACCGAGCAAATCTCAATCGCGAACCCTGACTATGAGGGGTTTTGGATTGCCCCATTCGCCATTCTATTGAACATTTCGTTCCTTGCAAGAAGTTCCCCGTAGGTCCCCTGATCTACGATGACTCCATTCTCCAGCAGATAGATGACGTCGGCCGCTTGAACCGTCTTCAGACGATGAGCGATGATGATGACCGTTTTTTTGTGAAAGAGTGTTTTGATCGCGTCCGTCACTGCCTCTTCAGTGAGACTATCCAACGCGCTCGTCGCTTCGTCGAGAATCAGGACGTCCGGGTTGCTATACAGGGCCCGGGCAATTCCGATGCGTTGCCTCTGCCCGCCGCTGAGCCTCACACCGCGCTCACCGACCATCGTGTGATACCCGTCGGGCAACTCTCCAAGGACAAACTCATGCAGGTTGGCGATCTTGGCGGCTTCCTCCACGCGACCCATGTTTAGGTCTTTGGACGCCACCCCGAACGCGATATTCGCCGCCAGGGTATCATCGGACAAATAGATATGTTGCGGAACATATCCCAGGTGTTTCTGCCAGGATTTCACATGGCGTGTCGTAATCGGCATCCCGTCCACGGACAAGGTGCCGACTTGCGGCTCAAGTAACCCCAAAATAATATCGACGAGCGTGGTCTTCCCCCCCCCGGAACTCCCGACGATGGCCACGGTCGAATTCGCTTGGATGGTGAGATTCAAGTTGCGGATGAGTGGACTATCGGCGGTGGCGTATTGGAATGTCAGATTGCTCAATGCAATCTCTTGTCGCAACGGCCCGATTTTGTCGTTCGCCGGAAGCTCCGCCGTACCGTCGGCAGCTTGCGCTCCGGCAAACGTCTCCAGCCTCTTTTCAACGGCCTCCAGCGATGGCATGTTGTATCGTATCGCCGTGGCGCTCGCAAAAATCTGCTGGAATGCCGGAATCAGGCGATATCCGGTCAGCGCATACAAGACCATCAAAGGAAGCGCGTCTTTGAAGTCATGGTGAGTCGCCAGCAAATAAATGACCAGCACAATCATCGACCCAAAAGCAATACTTTCGATCCCGTATCGCGGCACCTGACTCATCGTAGAGCTCATCCATTGATTCTTCGCATACACAGCCGCGCACGTGGCGAACCGCTCCCGATAGGCGTGATCTTGCCCGAGGATCTTGAGCTCCTTGATCCCGCTCAAAATCTCCGTCGCGAGTCGATGTCGTTCCTTATTCGCGTCTTTAGCCACTCTTCCAAGATCGGCCATTTTCTTTCGAACACCCAGGAACAGGCCGGTATAGATGGCTCCTAACACGGCCCCGAAAGAGACCGCCAACCACGGGTCCACCCACACCACAACAAGCAAAATGCTCATGGCGACGATCACTTTGGCGAGCATCTGCAAGAGAGGAACCGTAATACCCTGAATAATGCGCCCCACATCGTCGGTACAATTCACGACCAGGTCCGAGCTATTCATCTCCAAAAAATAGGCGTAGGGCCTCCGCACGTACTTTGCGAGCATATTCGTGGAGATGTTATATCCCAGGTGATTGGAAAACTTCAGAATGGCGTACGAGCTGACGAGAGACAAGACATTGCTGAAAACCATGATCCCAAGCGCTGTTGCACCCAGCCCGATCAGAAACGTGTCGGTGGATTCAAACTCCAACCAGGTAAAGATGGTGTGCAGCCGAGGATTCGTCCGGATCACTTCAGGGTTGCCCACCACCGCCATGAACGGCAGTATCGATGACACGCCCAGCACATCGATGAACCCGGTAAGCACGATCAGTCCGAGCAGTCCATAAGAGAGACGCCGCTCCTCGGCATTCAACAATGCTCGCAGTCGTTTAATAAGTATCCGCATCAAAGAATCCTTGCGAGATGGTTCGCTCAGACGGCCCGGCGCCGTCCTTTGGGTGGCACTTGTTACTGATTATGGGTTAGGGCTGGGGAGGGCGATAAACCAGGACTTCGAAGTTCTGACAATCTCGCAAGGGAGTGTGCTTTGCGGAAAAAATAATGCAGCTGCCTAGGATTGGTCTGAGTGCGCTCGGAAGAAGTAACAGGTCTTCAGAAGCAGATTCCAGGTCTTGATCCGCCGTGAGTACACTGGCAAGCGTGATCGGTGTTCCGAGCATTTGAGCGAACACGCAGAGACATACCACCAGGATCAGAAACAAGAATCCTGCCCGTCGAAATGAAACAGGAAACGCCCTTTCATAGCTCATTGGCATGAACAACACTACTTCTCTTTCTGAATGTAAATCAACACCTCCCGTCCTCCTAGACTCATCCGGAGGCAACTGGAACATCGGAAGATACATTGAAACCTGTCTCCGTCGATGAGGAGATGCGTATTGCAAAAGTGGGCCGACTCATGGGGATGACTATAGTCTGCTCGGACAGCGTCGATATTGTGTTTCAGCGACTCGCTATACGACGTAGAATGCCCGGTATCGAGAGGCTCCGAGCAGGAGGCGGCACCCGACCAGAAAGAGATTGCCGTGTGATTCAACGGGCAGGATCTTGGTCCACTGCACTTCATAAAGATTCACGGCATATTCCCACCGAGTCCGAGGAACATGAAGTTCCAGGAGTTGCCGATTTCTCGGTCGACTGCCCATCATGACGAGGATCCCCTGCTCACTGCGGTCAAGACTGTAGACCTCACCCTGTTCGATCACAACCCACTCACTCTTAATCGATTCGCAAAGACTATACCTGCACACTTTGGACTCATGTACCCGTACCTCTTGCCGTCGATTAGACCTTGCCCGCCCCGATTGTTTGCCGATTTTCTTGAGGGCAACTGTAGTGCTCAGATGTCTCATGTGGTCATCACTCGGCCTGAGGCGACTTTCCTGGAAGCCCCCTCTGCGATCATCAGTGGTAGCGATCATCCCTCAGGATTGTAGAGATTGAGCAAGTGTCGTACCTGTAATGCCTTGATGAAGTTCTCGCTGTAATTCCACTTGAGAATCAGTGGGATTCCTCATTTTTTCGGTGCTTCCTTTGAGTGAGGCTGATTCCATGGAACGAAGGATAATGAATTCACCATCCGGTGGATTGTCGGTCGATCTAGTTGACTCTATAGGATAATTTCACGTGAATGAAAAAGCGTACATGATTAGATGCCTGGTCCTGCTGAAACCACCGGTGTTTGCCATTCGATACCCTCACCGTCGAGGATGGCCTCCGGCCCTGTCTCGACCACTTATACAACGAACGTTGGAGAGCATGAATGCTCACATCAGCTTTTCCACACGAACACCAAGCAGACGAATCAGCTGATGACGAGGATTCTCACGGCGATCCAAGAACGGCATGAGCAACCTTAGTATCTCTCGACGCAGCGTGGCCATCTCGCCGGCTGGTTCCACCAGCGTGTGGGCGCGTGATATGGTTTTAAAGTCGGCGAACCGGACGGTCAGAACGACCGTCCGGAATGACTGAAACCCCTCCTGCTGCAGCCGATCCAGCACCCCCTTGCCGAGCAGCTCCAATTCACTGAGCAATCGCCGGCTGTCGAGTGTGTCGGCATCAAACGTATGCTGTTCACTGATCGACTTGATCGCAGCATATTCTTCAAGCGGAGTACTATCGCGTCCTCGAATCTTTTCATGCAGATCGACGCCGCGTTTTCCGAGCAGCGCATCAAGTTGTGATATCGTCAGTGATTTCATATCCTGAACACACGTGCAGCCGTGCTGCGACAGCAGAACTTCCGTCTTGGGGCCGATGCCAGGAATGGCCCGCAATGGAAGCGGAGCGAGAAATGACTCGGATTCCTCTTCACAGACGACGGTCAACCCGTCCGGCTTCGACATTCCGGATGCAATCTTGGCGATCAGTTTGTTCGGCCCAATGCCGGCGGACGCCGTCAGTCGTGACTCCGCGTGGATTGTGGCCTTCACTTCGCGAGCGAGGGCTGCCGCAGTTCGATAGCACCCCGTAAAGCTCAGATCGCCATAGGTTTCATCGATGCTCGCCTGCTCCACGACAGGAATGAAGCGCCTGACGATGTCCATAATTTCTTCAGAAACACGGACGTACTTGGGCATATCGACCGAGACAAAGGTCACCGCCGGCCTCCCGGCCCGCCGTGCGGCCTCCGACAAACGCCACGCCATGGAAATCGGTGTAGCGGAATGAATCCCGTAGGCACGTGCCAAATAGTTCGACGTGGATACCACGCCACGTCCTTTTCCACCCAGCGGGTCCGCCCCAACCACCAAGGGGATACCTCGAAGGGCGGGGGTATCCCGCTCCTCAATCGCCGCAAAGAACGCATCCATATCTAAATGAGCGATAATCCGCACCGTCTTTTCACCAACGTATTCGGAAGCAGCCCGCTGTTTCCCCGTAGATTTTTGCGATGGACCTGACGTACAATTTCTCACGATCCTGCTGCTGCATACACAAAGAGAGACCGATAGAACGACTGAGTCTGACAAACCACACTAACGAAAGGTAGCTCCCGTGGCCATTCGCTGGTTTAACGTGATCGGATTTGTGATGCTGTTCAGTGCGCTCTTCTTCAATGAGGTCGTGTACCTCAACGTATGGTACGATTTCAATCTTTCCACGATATTCCCGGCGATCATTTATCTGGCTCTTGGGATTTGGCTTTCCATGCGTGGAGGATCAACCTACCAGGAAGCGTGACGCGATTGGATCACTCATGACTTTCGAGCGGCACAATTCTGGAGCGCAGTGCAACGTCGACAGCGACAGTTCATTATCAAGAGGAGCCCACGAGCAGGGCATATACCATCACTGAAAGGAGACAACCCATGGGTATGAGTTTCATTAATTGGATTGGGTTTGCGATGTTAGTCCTGGGGCTTTTGCTGAACGAAGCATTCCTTGGAATGAACACATGGTATGACCTGAACCTCGGGGCCGTCATCGCGGGTATCGTCTACCTGGTGGTTGGAGCCGCATTGTCGCTCTGGCCAAATGCCAGCGACACAACCGCCTGACCCGTAGTCTGACTCCTACTCTTTTTTGAGAAACTGTCTGGACAGGGGTGGTTTGTCCTGCTCTCTTCGCGCTCAATGGGCTGTACCTCCCCTATAGGCAATCTGAGGGTTTGTACCGGTCTGGTGTGGCTTCGTATCATTCTTTTCATCAGTCCAATCAACCTTCCCTTTTGAGCTATTCATTCGTCACCACACATACACCTCCCCTATGGGAAGGCTCCGCAGATCCCAGTGTCTGATCCATCGGCAGCCTGGAACAGCCCGCATCAGGAGTTGCTCTCCCTGGACGAATCCACTACCATCCTAACCCACGAGCGTCAGATGAGAGCTTCCCTGTAACCCGAGTGGGTAAATGTACAGCCGTGCCGGTAGGGTGCGAGGGCTTCCTGTCCACCTCTGCTGGCCATCACCAACCCAATCCCAAACTGGAGGAGGAGAATCATGGCGGACAAACAGTACAAACAGCTTGGATGTCTCGATGTGCAGCCGTCCGGAGGCTGCGGGTTCCAAGTACGGGCCGAAACGGAAGCGGAACTGATGCAGCTCGTTGCCACTCACGCAAAACAGTGCCATAAGTTGGAATCGATCCCACCGGAGATGGCTGCAAAGGTCCAGGCAGCAGTGCAAACTGTGACCGTCAAGGTCTAGTCCGTACGTCGTGTAAGTGGAGCCCCCCGCCTCACCTGCTGGTGGGGGGACCTCATTTATAACCCACCTTCTGGAGAAAGGGCTGCGCATGGGATGGAACGGGCGACTCGCTTGTATAGGCCTGCTCCTGTTAAGCACGAGCGGCTGTAGTTATCTCTTTTACCCTCATGCCAAGGAGTTTACCGCAAAGGCAAAGGGTACGACCGGCGTTGAAACGCTGATCAACCTGACAACGATGGCGGAAGCGACCGCCCAGAAGGCAAAGGGCGGCAAGGGAGTCGACCAACCGTTCGACGACCTGCACAATCAGTTTCATGCCATCGACGATAATGTCTGCGGCGTCGACAAATCTACCAGAGAACATCCGGCCTATGCCTTGGCTGTCACGCACAACAAAGAACTCGTCACGATCTTCAAACGGCTCTGGAAGTTCAAAGATGCGCAACCGCAACGAGATCAACACTTGGACCTGTTTGTATCCGAACTCCAGGAAATGCGCCAGACCCTGCGGTCACTGAGGTAATGTCCCCATGTCTCCATCACCTGAACAGGTCATTGAGAGTCAACGGCAAGATTGGAACCGGGTGGCCGGCGGCTGGGAGAAGTGGGATCGCTTCTTCGACGAACAGATGGCCTTCTTGAATCACCGGCTGATCGCCGATGTCCGATTACGGTCGGGCATGCGCGTGCTTGACCTCGGATCAGGGACCGGCTATCCCGCACTGCTTGCTGCCCAGACAGTTGGACCACAGGGGCAGGTGATGGGAATTGATCTCGCCGCTCAGATGCTCGACGCCGCCAGACGAAAAGCGACTTCGCTGAAACTCTCCAACGTGACGTTTCAAACCGGCGATGTCACCTCCTTGCCGTTTGAGCAGGCCTCGTTCGATGCCGTGACGACCCGCTTCTGTCTCATGTTCCTACCGGAAATCCAAAAAGCCGTAACCGAGATCGCCCGCGTCCTCAAACCGGACACCTGGGTTGCGGCGGCGGTCTGGTCCTCACCAGAGAGAAATCCTTATCTCAAGATACCCATCGACATCATCAAACAAATCGTCGAGATTCCACTACCAGACCCAACCGCTCCGGGCATTTTCCGTTTGGCGAAGCCCGGCGACCTTGCCGCCATGTTGCAGCAAGCTGGACTCGTTGATATCTCCGAGCAAGAATTTCTCGGAGACGTCCAATTTCCAGTGGCTGAGGAATACTTCTCCAGTCTGATGGACATCGCCGCCCCTATTCAAAATCTATGGGCGACGCTCAGCCCGACGCAACAGGCCGAGGCCAGAGAACGAATCATCCAGACAGCCGGACAATACCTGAAAGGGTCCGTCATCGCCTTGCCGATTGCTGTGCGGATGGTTGCCGGACATAAACCCGGGTAAGGCATGTCGTCAAAGAACGACGGCTTCAAAGACTTTGTCCTGGATCAACTGGCTGATCTCCCCCACGTGACAGCCCGAGCCATGTTCGGTGGCCATGGCCTCTATTCTCGATCCACTTTTTTCGGCATCATTCATAAAGGTCGTCTCTACTTCAAAGTCACCACAAGCACGCTCTCTCGCTATACAGACCATGGCATGAAGCCGTTTCGACCGAACGCCAAGCAAACGCTGAAATCCTTCTACGAGGTCCCGATTGATATTCTTGAAGACACGGAAGCCCTGACCCAGTGGGCGACAGCCGCAGTCGAGAGATGATCCGCCCTGTCGCATAGTTATCTGGACCATCGGCCATATGCCAGGATACGTCCCCACCCTTGCCACCAGGTTGAATACGGAGGAAACACTCAGTCGGCGGTGCGGTGCACGATCCTGCTACAGGCTCTTGAACTTCGTGAATTTGGCAAACAGGATGGCTGAGAACGGGATGAATAAACCCAGGAAGAGCTGCACGATAAGGAGTTCCCCGAGCTGGCTGTAGTCGGCTGGAGTCTGAACTGCACCGGTCGCCTGATCACGGACTGCCCGCGTCACAACGAACATCTCATTGAGATACTTCGTCCCTAGCTGGCCCAACGAGAGTGCCAGGTTCGTGAAGGAGGCCATCACCGCAAAAAACGTGGCTTTGAGATTCGCCGGAGCCGAGTTAGCGATCCAGGCCAACATAGGAATCATGGAGATCTGCACCAAAGGCGATTCTAAGGCAGTATCGATCAAGGCAATAAACCGTGCATCGACGATTCCTCCGGTCAGGCTCGCCGTCCATTCGTGCAATCCATAGTACATTCCGGCAATCGGTAGAGCGAGAATCGTCCCTACGATGGTCAGAAACCCGACTACATAGGCGATCGAACGTTCGGCCATAAACCGACGAAACACGAACATGCCCAGCAAGGCCACGATGCCGCCGATGAGTGACAGCACCGAAAGAAACTGTTGATCGAACTTGAGATCGTCGATCATCCACCAGGTGGCGCCAGGACCAGACCCCGGAATCGCACGTAACGAAAAGACCACGGCGGCAGTACCGACCAACGTCAGCCGATTCTCCGGCTCCAGCTCCCGCATGAGCCGCGACATCAAGAACAACACGATCATCATAGAGCCGGCAAACACGATCTCTTCCCGGTATGGAAAGCCGCCAAGGCCCACCGTCAACGTGAACAGCACGAAAGCCATGCTCCCACAGAGGATCCACCAATTGGGTTTCGTGGGTTCCAACTCCGTATCACGCACATTCACCATCTGTCCCGCCTGCTCCGGCGAGAATCCTTGTTGAACCAACCGGTGTCGTTGTCGACGGTTCAACCACCAGGCCAACCCCACGCCAAGCACCGAGACCAGAGGAATGACCATCGCCATCAAGTAGATCCGCTTGTAGAGCTGAATAAGATCGGCCTGTGGCATCCCCTCGGTACCGCTGAAGACATACACATTCACGAGCGCGACCGCGATCCCGCCACCGACGATCGCGACACGGCCAAGCGTCTGCATGGTCGTGTGCATCAACTTGCGTGTCTGATCATCAAAGGCCCGTCCCTGACCGTCGACCCGAGGAACGGCCTCGACTGTCATGGCATCAGCCACCGCATCCTGAACGACATACCCGATGGGAGCCATCAACACGCTGATCACGTACCATACTTCTGCAGGCAGGACGGCCGTCATCAGCTCGCGGTCGCCGATCAACAGCGCCATAATTCCCAGACTGACCGTGAGCAGTCCTGCCCCCAACCCGACCAACCAGCTCTTCCACCGCCAGAGCAGATCGACCGTATGGCCGATCGGCATCTTGAGCGCCCAGGGAATCCCCGCCCAAAATCCAAGTGCGGCAAGAAATGAGGCGGATAGACCTAGGTAATCCTTCACGAAGAAGGTCCCGACAATCCCGGTGAGACCTGAGATGCCGTAGGCGACGTAGACCATCAGCGGAGGGAGATACGACAGCCGCATGTCACGGCCAAGGGACAAAATATTGCGATCAATCCAATGCGCGACTGACATACGCCTCGCTAGCACGAGCTGCCACGCCGTTGACGACGTGTGACAAGATTCTCCACCTGCCTGTGCATATCCTCAACGGACAGATGCACCCGGTCCCCGTGTCCGGCCAGCACCCACTCAAACCGATGGTCAAGGAGCTTGCTGAGAGAATCAAGTAAGGCGGCCTTGTTCCAAATCAGGCGCGTGGGGGCCTCAAGCGATTGTGCATAGGGATTCCACCAGAGATGATCGCCGGTAAAGAGAAACGTGTCTCGATAGAGCAGCGCCATACTTCCCGCCGTGTGGCCCGGAACGGGAATGATCTGAAAGTCTGATCCGATTCGGCTCGTCTCTTCTCCATCGATGATCTGTTCTGCAATTGGAGCTGCTTCCACATCCGCCCGATGAATGACCCGTTTGGCGCCGAAATGCGCCGCGTACTTGTCCGAGTCTGCGACATCATCTTGGTGCGTCAGAAAGATATGGGCAATGCCTCCCCTTTGTTCAAAGGCTTCAATGAGATGCTTGAGATAGCGAGGAGAGTCGATCAACCAATTTCCATCCGGATGTTCGATCAAAAAGCTGTTGGCTCCAAACGACTTCTCCGAATTGAAGCCGCAATAACTCACCCCATCCTCGATTGGCAACGGAAAACTGGCCATCGCCGTTTGAACCAAAGCTTTGTCGCTTTGCTCAGTCCCGATGGCTCCGACAGGGCAGGTGAGCAGAGCTTGATAGGCCTGATGAATCTCCTGGGCACCGACCGGCTGACGACTGACGGCTGAATACCTCCCGATTTCTTCAAAACTCGCCGGCGCCAGCTGTCGACAGGTGTCGCAGTTGATACAGGTCGCATCGACATAAAAGTTGCCGGGTATATTGGAGTCCAGCCGTTTGTTTCGGTCCGCCATTACATGACCTGCTTTGCCTGCTTATCCCGATCCGCCGCTCGCCAGAGATACCAGGAGGCTACTGTACGATAGGGCTTCCACCGTTCGCCATACTGAAATACCTGTTTGGGGGTCGGCATCGAGCGGCGTCGGTAGGCAATCCGAAATCCGTTCCGCACGCCGAAGTCATCAATCGGGAGCACGTCCGGTCGGCCCAATTGAAAAATCAGCAGCATCTCGACGGTCCAGCGTCCAATCCCTCGCACCGTGATCAATCGTTCGACAATCTCGTCGTCGTCGAGTTTCCGGATCACGCGATTCGTCGGCACCGTGCCATCGAGCGTCTTGGTGGCGAGATCCCGCAACGCCAAGATCTTCGACCTGGAGAACCCGGCGACTCTCATCGAGCGCATAGTCAGCGCGAGAAGGTCGTCGGGACGAGGGAACTTCCGGCCGGGAAAGAGCGCCACGAATCGCGTGAGGATACTCTCGGCGGCCTTGTCATGGAGCTGTTGGTGGGCGATCGCACGGACGAGGGATTCAAACGGCGACCGACGGATGTTTGGTCTCAACGTACAGGCGCCGATATCTTCCATCAGCCGGCGCATGACCGGGTCGACTGCCGCCAGATGCGCGACAGCGGGATCGCTACCCGATAACGGCATCAGCCTCAATTTCGACGAGCATCTCCGGGTCGATCAACCGCTTCACTTCGACCATGGTCGTCGCTGGCCGGATGTCGCCGAAGACTTCTCCATGGGCCCGTCCGACCTCCTGCCATTGATCGATGTTCGCCATATAGATCCTGGTTCGGACCACATCAGATAAGGACGCACCAACCTGGTGAAGCGCCGCGTCGATCGTCTTCAACGTTTGAATGGTCTGCGCATAAGGATCTCCTTTACCGGCGAGCCCGGACGGAGTCATTGCCGTGGATCCGGACACCGAGATATGCGCACCCACTCGCACCGCCCGTGAATAGCCGATCTTGCTCTCCCACGGACCACCGGCTGAAACATGTTGCCTCGCCATGACGCCTCCCAAATCCTCTTACATCACAATTCCGCCACCGGCCTGAATCACCTGCCCCGTCAACCACCGTGCCTCCTCACTGACGATGAACGCCACCACATCCGCGATATCGTTCGGACTGCCAAGTCGCTTCAGGGGGGTCAATTGAAGACCGACCTGTCGGTACTCGTCGGTCATCATGCCGGTCTCCGTAAACCCAGGTGACACCGTATTGACGGTCACTCCTTTCGGAGCCAATTCTTGTGCAAACCCTTTGCTGAATTGCTCCAGAGCCGCCTTACTCCCCAAATAGGCCGTCGCCCCGGGAAAGCTCAGATGCGTTCCGCAAGTAGAGATATTCACGATCCGCCCGCCGTCTTTGAGCACCCGCGCCGCTTCCTGCATCGCGAAGTACGGTCCCTTGGCATTTAAAGCCATCACGCTCTCAAAATCTTCCTCCGTCGTCTGATCGAGGGGTTTCGGCATGAACTTTCCCGCGTTATTCACCAGAATATCCAGCCGGTTGAATTGCCTCACCGTTTCAACCACGAGTCGCCGCGCATCGGCAACTTGGCCCATGTCGGCCTGGGTCGCGAGCGCTTTTCCCCCCTTGGCTTGAATCACCGTGACCACTTCCCGTGCCTTCTCCTCGCTCCGGTTGTAGTTCACGACGACGATGGCTCCTTCGTCCGCCAACCGTTCCGCGATCGCTCGGCCGATCCCGCTGGACGCACCGGTCACAATCGCCACCTTCCCGCTTAATGATTTCATCCAGTCGACTCCTCTGGGTTCAACTTCCACCGGGCAGGATACGTGGCCTCAATAGGGGATGCCCCATTGACCGGAAAATGTCCACTCTTCAATCGGACGGCGGCTCCGCGGTTCAAGCTCCCGCTCACGCAGCCGTTCAGGAAGGACGGCAGGATCCCCGGGATAGCCGATCGCAATGATCGCGACCGGCTCATAGCCCGATGGAATCCGCAGATCGGCCCGTGTTTTTTCCACATTGAAGCCGGCCATCTGCCGCGCCATCAATCCATGAGCCCCCGCTTGCAGGACCAGATTCTGCGTTGCCAGACCTGTATCGTGGAAGGCATGCCGATTCGGCCGCCCACTGTCCTCAAACTGCATGCTGGCGATGGAAAGGACGAGGACCGGCGCACGAAACGCCCAGCGACGATTCCCTTCCACCAGACAATCAAAAAGCCTTGTCCAATCAGCTTCCTGGTCCTTCGTGGCCACGATAAATCGCCAAGGCTGTTCATTATTCGACGAGGGCGCCCATCGAGCAGCCTCAAACAAGAGCCGTAACAGGTCGGTGTCGACAGACCGATCATCGAAGGCACGGGGACTCCACCGACTGGCCAGCAACTCATGAATCGGAAGTTGATTGGGATGCCGCTGATCCACCGATGCTATCCTTTTAGTCCATCACCCGCAGGCTTCTCCGGATTCCATCCGCCGCCAAGCGCTTTATACAGCTGGACGGTCGACGCGAGCAAGAGCCGCCGCGTACTGGTGAGTGCCAACTCCGACTCGAACAGATTGCGCCGGGCGACAAGCACATCCAGATAGTTCGCCAGACCACCTTTATAGCGAAGTTCCGCCAGCTTCAGGGCGGACTGCAACGCAGCTACCTGTTGCTGCTGAGCGTCACTCTGGATCCGCGCCGTCCGCACGGCGATAAGGGCATCCTCGACTTCGCGAAAGGCCGTGAGCACCGTCTGCTGGTACTGTGCCAGCGCTTGTTTGGTTTGAGCCTCAACCGCCTCCTGCTGAAAACCGAGGACCTGTGCGTTCAATAAGGGAGTGGCCACCGCGGCGCTGAAGACCCCGAACGAGCCCGGATCGGTAAAGAGCAATGAGAGGGTCGGGTGCGCGACACCCAGCAACCCAGTCAAGGTGATTTTGGGAAACCGGTCCGCTTTCGCTGCACCGATGCGAGCCGTGGCGGCCGCCAGCTGCTGTTCCGCCGCCAACAAATCGGGACGCCGCTGTAATAATTCCGACGGCAGGCCAGCCGGTACCTCCGGAGGAACGACTTGCTCTTCCAGCGAGCGTCCCCGGGAGACGGCAAAGGGCTTGCGGCCAAGCAACACACTCAGGTGATTTTCTGCTTGGACCATCTGCCGATGAAGTTCCGCCGTGCGGGCTGCCGCGTTGGCCCGCTCTGCCTCGAACTGATCGGCATCCAGTTTCGAGGTCATGCCTTGACGCAATCGGGCCTGGGCGATCCGCACCGACTCTTCCCACGACTGCAAGGTCCGTTTCGCAATCTCAAGTTGGAGGTCAAACTGAAGCAGGTTGAAGTAGGCTTCCGCCACGGCGCTGACCAGTTGAATCGTCACCGCCCGGCGATTCTCTTCTTTCGACAGCAGCTCGGCGCGTGCGGCCTCATTGCTCCGCCTCACCCGCCCCCACAAATCAACCTCCCACGCGAGGTTGCCCAGGAGATAATAGTTGAACGGGCTGGCAAACCCCGGAAAGAGAAAGTTCGCCTTGCGGCCTGCCGCAAAGCTGGACCCGAGTGAGATACCAGGGAAATAGTCCGATCGTGCGACCAACGCCCTCGCTCGAAACTCCTCCACCGTCGCGACCGCACGCTGAAGATCGTAATTTTCGGCAAGCGCCGTCCGAATGAGTTGCTGGAGTTGCTCGTCGCGCAATAGATCCCACCAGGCGAGATTGGCAAGTGAGGATTGTCCGGATTCGCCGTCTGCCATCCGGAAGCGATCCTCCGTCTCGGTCGAGAGCCGCTTGTAATCCGGCCCCAGCGAACAGGAGAGGAGCAGTACGGACAGCCCGATGATCGCGATCACACGCACGTTAGGCCTTTCCCTCCGGTAACTGTGGCTCAACAGGCGGGGGCGCCACGGCACCTGAATAAGCTCTACCCTGGCTCCACTTCCGAATCAAGACATAGAACAACGGCACAAAAAAGATAGCTAAAAATGTCGCTCCCAGCATCCCGCCCAATACACCGGTCCCGATCGACTGGCGGCTTGCGGCACCCGCGCCACCGGCAATCACCAGTGGAAACATACCAAAAATGAAGGCCATCGAGGTCATAATAATCGGTCGGAAACGCAACCGAGCCGCCTCAATCGCCGCCTCAATCAACGGCCGTCCTGCCTCATACCGGGTATTGGCGAACTCGACGATCAAGATGGCATTCTTCGCCGAGAGCCCGATCAGCGTCACCAGTCCGATCTGAAAGTAGAGATCGTTCTCGAATCCTCGAAGCCATACGGCGGTCAACGCACCGAAGATCCCAAAGGGAACGGCCAGGATGACCGCAAACGGCACGACCCAACTTTCGAACTGGGCCGCCAGGACCAGAAACACCATCAACAGACCGATCACAAAGACTTGATTGGATTGTCCCCCGACCCGGCGCTCTTGGAAAGAAATGTTGCTCCAATCGATGGCATACCCTTGAGGGACCAGCACTTCTTTTGCCACTCGTTCCAACGCCTCCAAGGCCTGGCCTGAGCTGAATCCCGGCGCGGCCGCGCCTAAGAGCAACGCCGTATTATATCCGTTGAAGTGATTCACCGGATCCGGTCCGCTCTGGTACTCCGCCGTCACGAGCGTATCGAGTGGAATCATATTGACGCCCCGTGCGCTCGCGGCCCTCACATAGATATTCGACAGGTTCTGCGGAGTCGCGCGAAACTCGGCATCGGCCTCCGTTTGCACATGATAGACACGACCGAACTTGACGAAGTCATTGATGTAAAAATTGCCGAAGTAGGCCTGGAGCGTATCAAAGATATCCGAAATCGGCACCCCCAAGGCCTTCGCGCGTTCCCGATTCACATTGGCATAGAGTCTTGGTGAGGAGACGCGGAAATTCGTCCCGACGCGCCCGATTGCCGGTTCTTTCTGCGCCCGTTCGACGAATTGCTGTGCGACCATGGCGAATTTCTTGAAGTCGCCGCTGCTGGGATCTTGGATTTGAGCGGAGAAGCCGCCGACGGAACCCACGCCGCGAATAGCCGGCGCATTGAACGCCAGAAGCAGGGCTTCCGGAATCTTGGCGAACTCCCCGTACGCCGCACCAACCAGGGCCTTGGCATGGTACTGAGGCTCAGGCCGCTCATCCCAGAGCTGTAACGGGACGAACATGGTCGCCGAGTTGGGTCCTCGGGTGCCGAACACAAAATTCTGCCCGGTCAAGGCATCGGTCGAATGAACGGCTGGAATAGCCTGGAAAAACCGCTCGACCCGTTCAAGCACCGCAACCGTCCTCTGTTTCGAGGCTCCATCCGGCAATTGCGCGATAACGATGAAGTACCCTTGATCTTCCTCGGGCAGAAAACTTTTCGGCAACTTCTCGAAAAGACCGATCGAAGCCACCAGCAAGAGGACGAAGACCGCCATGACACGAATCGGCCTCACGAGCAGCGCGCCCGTCGCGCGGGTATAGCCCTGCTGTGTCCGGCTGAACAGGCGATCGAACCAGTCCCAAAACCCACTCCGCCTCCCTTGATGGGATGTCAGCACCACGCCACAGAGCGCAGGACTCAGCGTCAGTGCGACAAACCCCGACACCGTCACGGAAATGGCGATGGTTGCGGCGAATTGTTTATAGAGGGCCCCGGTAATCCCGCCGATAAATCCGACCGGTGCAAAGACCGACACGAGCACCAACACGATCGCAATGATCGGCTCAGTCACTTCGCTCATCGCCCGCTTGGCCGCCTCTTTCGCCGCCAACCGGCCTTCCCGCATATGCCGTTCGACGTTCTCCACCACGACGATCGCGTCATCCACCACGATCCCGATCGCCAAGACCATCCCGAAGAGCGTGATCGTATTGATCGAGAAGCCGAGGGCATAGAGCCCCACGAACGTGCCGATCAGTGACACGGGAACGGCCACGGTGGGAATAATCGTCGCTCGCCACGTTTGAAGAAACAGATAGACGACGAAGACGACCAGCACCATCGCTTCCAACAACGTCTTGACCACTTCTTTGATCGAGACTTCGATAAACCGCGTGGTGTCATAGGGCGTGTCATACGACACGCTCGGGGGGAAATTCTTGGCGAGTTCATCCATCTGCGCCCGCGTGCGCCGCACGGTATCGAGCGCATTCGCGCCGGGAGACAAGAACGTCAGAATGAACGTCGTCGGTTTGCTGTTCCATCGACCTTCCAGACCATAGGACTGGGCCCCCAGCTCGATACGGGCCACGTCCTTGAGCCGCACCGTTGAGCCATCAGGAAGGGCCCGCACAATCAGCTCTTCAAACTCGTTGACCTCGGTCAGTCGGCCCTTGGTGATAATCGGGATCGTCAGTTCCGTCCCCTTCGGGGCCGGTTCCCGTCCGATAGTTCCAGCCGGATAGTCTCGATTTTGCTCGCGGATGATGGCGGTAATATCGCTCGGCGTGAGATCCAGCTTGGCCATCTGCAGCGGATTGAGGATGATCCGCATGCTGTAGTTTTGCTGGCCGAACACCAGCGCGTCTCCGACACCCTTGACTCGCTTCAGATCATCGACGATCCGCAGCGTGGCGTAGTTGGAGAGAAAGACCGCATCGTGCCGCGGATCGGTCGACTTGAGCGCCACCACCAGCACCAGATCGGGGGACATCTTCTTGACCGAAATGCCCTGCCGGACCACTTCCGGAGGAAGTTGCGGCTCCGCCAGTTTTTCTCGATTCTGGGTTTGGACCTGGGCGATATCGGGATTGGTTCCGATTTCAAACGTGAGCTTGATCGACACATGTCCGTCGTTGCTGCTCGTCGACTCGTAGTAGAGCAGATTGTCCACGCCGGGAAGCGTCACCTCAATCGGACGAGCGACCGCTTCCGCTGCCACTTCCGCGCTGGCACCGGGATAGTCCGCATCGATCTGGACCACCGGCGGAGTGATTTCCGGGAACTGCGCGATCGGCAGAAACTGCATGGCCAGCAGTCCCATCACGACCACCACGATCGAGACCACCGAGGCAAAAATTGGCCGGTCAATAAATGTATGTGAAATCACCGTCGATCCTTACTGGGAACGGGCGGGAGCAGACTCCGCCTTGGCGGCAACCCACGGTACCGCATTCACCGGCGCTCCCGGGCCGATCTGCATGATTCCATTGACGACCACCCGATCGCCGGTATTCAGGCCGTGATCGATGAGCCACTGATTGCCCTTCCAATCCGCCGCGACGACGTCTCGAATCTCGATCTTTTCCTCACGATTCACCACGAAGACAAACGGACCCTGCGGACCCTGCAACACCGATCGCTGTGGAATGAGGACTGCATTTGTTTTCGTATCGCCCGTGAATCGAACCTTCACAAACTGCCCCGGCAGAATGACCCGGTTGGGATTGGGAAATGTAATGCGCGTTTGGCGTGTGCTCGTTTCCGTTCGCAACCCGGGTTCCAAGAGATCAAGGACGCCTTCGTGGGGATAGGCGGTCCCATCCATGAGCGTGAGCCGCCCTCGTAATTGATAGTCGCCCGGATGGGCGATGCGTTTCGCTTCAATGTCTCGTCGCCGCTTCAGAATAAACGTCTCCGGCACATTCACCACAACATACATCGGATCAACACGATGAATCGTCGTCAGCAAATCGGTTTGCGCGGACACCAACCGACCTTCATAGTACCGGCTGCGTTCAATGATGCCGCTGATCGGCGCCGTAATCAGCGTGTTGTCGAGATCAAACTGCGCCTTGATGAGATCAGCCTGCGCCCCTTGCAGTGCCGCCTTGGCTGATAATTCTTGCGCGATGGCATCATCGACATCCTTTTGACTCACCGCCTGCTCTGCCAGTAAGGGCTTAACCCGGGCCAGATCCTGATGAGCCTGGACCACGCGGGCTTCCGCCTGTGCGATCTTGGCCTTAGCACTGGCAACCGCTGCCCTAAATGGCACTGGGTCGATTTGATACAACCGTTCGCCCTTTTTGACATCTCGGCCTTCTGGGTAGAGCACGGCTTTCAAGATACCCGTGACTTGGGACCGGATCTCAACCGGACGGGATGCCTCGGCACGACCGAGAAACTCAGGTTCATCAGGAACGATCTGAGTCTGAACCGTCACGACCTCCACCTGGGGTACCGGCTGCGCCGGCATGGAGCCAGCTTCCTGTTTACAGCCAATCGATAGGGCCAAAACGACGAAAATGAGAGGGAATGAGAGTTGTTGCACTAGCCGACACAGTATCAGCATGGTCCCTACCTTAAGCTACCTTCAACAAGTACGTTCCTCAGGAAGACAAACGACGCATTGTACTCAGCGCACTGCAACAGCGGCAAGTCCAAGCCAGATAGGCCTTCGCGCCGACCGGCAGCACGGTGGAGGAAGCAAGCCATTGCGATCATAATCGAGCCCTCGTGAAGATATCGTGAAGCCCTCATGAAAATATCATGAAGTCATCCCGTTGCCCCGCTGATCCGCAGGCTCTGTACGGCCCACCTTCGTAATGTCTTCGACTAGGCATCGGGTCAGGCAACCGGAAGCCCGCAGTTCCACTCCCTGTTGCCAGAGCTGAGATAACAACAGTTTTCCATCCTCATCAATGAAGCTGACACCGTTCAAATCGATTCGTGTACACCGCTGGCGATTTTCACATGCGCGTCGGCAATAAGTCCTGAGCTCCTCAACCCAGGGACCGGCCAGACGCCCCTCAACGGTAAGTGAACAACCTTGCTCTGTCGGATCTTGCTCTTCGGTAATCTTGAACAACGGCCATGCCCTCCGATGGCAGTCGCCACCTACGCCACGATATCCGTTCCCCATGGATTATCGACCAAAAAGAGCCAGCGTCCGTCAGGTTGACGCCGCAAGATGCTGGAGGACCGCCCACCAAGTTGCACGGCTGTTCCGGTCGGATCAATCCCCTTGAGACTCCACTTTGCGCAGAACTGGGCAACATCGCCTGCCTGCACAATCTGCTGGGACTCGATGGTCAATGTCGGCTTGAGTGCCATGAATCCTTCCAATGCCTGATGAATCCCCGCAGTCCCATTAACCACGACACCAGGCTTGATCACGAACGACGCGCCTGGTTCAAACAGAGCCATGGCCGTTTCCAGATCCTGCGCGTTCATCGCCGTGGCCAGTTGTGTAATCACGTTGTGTGGGCTCGACATGTCCTTTTTCTCCTACCAGATTGGCGCATGAGGTATGGCCATTCTCGAAATCAAGATATGGCAATTGCTGTTCCAGCAACCTGTGTGACACGAGTCCGTCAAACCCCTTGAATACAATGGGCATCATCTCCCAGAACTTGATAGACGAACCATTCCTCTCGATAATCTCTGCCGATCGTACGGCACGGTGCCGGTGCATCGGCACTGCGTAGGCTGAGGTCAAGGCCAAGGCTGGGTGGAGATTCACGTCGCTGAACCGAAGCCTCAACCTTGACCCCTTGCTAATCCAGCGTCCGGCGGTATCGTTTCACACCGACGGCTAATACCACTGCCGCAAATAACGCGATCTGCCACAGCTGCAGCACCACTTCTTCGACTCCGTTCCCCTTCAGCATGATCCCGCGGACAATACGGAGAAAATGCGTCAGCGGCAGCATCTCGCCGATCGATTGTGCCCATAACGGCATGCCGCGAAACGGGAACATAAACCCAGACAAGAGCAGGGACGGCAAAAAGAAAAAGAACGAGAGCTGCATGGCTTGCAGTTGATTCTGTGCCAAGGTAGAGAACGTAATCCCCATCGCCAGATTGGCCACGATGAACACGAGCGCCGAGACGAACAGCATAGGAAGATTGCCGGCCACCGGCACGCCGAATAGAAAATGGGCCGCGATCAGAATGAGAATGACCTGGATGTAGCCGACCAGAATATAGGGCAACACCTTGCCGATCATGACTTCAAACGGCCTCGTGGGCATCGAGAGCAGATTTTCCATCGTCCCCCGCTCCCGTTCACGGGTGATGGCCAAACCGGTGATCATCACCATCGTCATGGTCAGCACCACACCCATCAGCCCCGGCACGATGTTGTATTGCGTGATGGCTTCGGGGTTATAGCGGGCATGCACGCGCAGCTCGATCGGGTCGCGACCTCCGGCCACATACTCCAAGGGCCCCCTCAGATCCCGCTGGAGCGCCGTGGTCATCAAGACTCGCAACGAACCGATGGCATTGCTCGTCGCAGCCGGGTCAGTCGCATCGGCTTCGACCAGGATGGCTGGTCGCTCGCCTCGAAGCACATCGCGCGAAAAGTTTGGTGGAATGTTGACCACAAATTGAGCCTCACCCCGTGCCAAGACCTCTTCAGCTTCCTGCTCAGTTGCGACCTCCCGGACGAACTCAAAGTAGTTGCTGTTCCGAATCGCCTGTAAGAGTGTTCGCCCATGGGCACCGTAGTCGGCCAGCAACACTGCCGTCGGCAGGTGTTTCGGATCTGCGTTGATGGCAAAACCGAACAGCACGAGCTGGATCAACGGCACGCCGATCATCATGCCGAATGTCACCCGATCACGACGCATCTGAATGAATTCCTTCACGACAATGGCCCAGAAACGGGATAAGGCAAATGGGGAATGACTCTTCATGATGCGAAATTATCCGACGACTGTTCCATCAGGTGGATGAACACATCTTCAAGCCCTGTGTCGACGCGCTGCCACTCATAGGGACCGGCACGAAACGCCGCCACTGCGGCTTCGAGCGTCACCGGATCGGCACCGCTGACGTGAAGCCGATCTCCAAATGCGACTGCTTGTTGCACCGCAGGCCGTCGACGAAGTTCCACGGCGAGCTGATGGAGGTTCGGACCACTGACCGACCAGGTCGTGAGCCGCGCCTGCTGAATCACATCGGAGACAGTCCCATGAGCAAGCAACTTGCCGTACGAGATATAAGCAAGCCGATGACACCGCTCGGCTTCATCCATGTAATGGGTCGTGATGAGAAACGTCAGCCCCTCAGCTGCCAACTCGTGGATCTGTTCCCAGAATTCCCGTCTGGCTTTCGGGTCGACCCCCGCCGTCGGCTCGTCAAGCAGAAGCAATCGCGGTTGGTGGATCAAGCAGGCGGCCAGCGCGAGTCGTTGTTTCCAGCCGCCTGACAATTGACCCGCCAACTGCTCCCGCCGGCCGGCAAGCCCCAACCGTTCGAGACTCCGCTCGACTGCAGCAGGCCGATCAGGAATTCCGAACATCCGCGCGACGAAGTCCAGATTCTCCGCGATGCTCAGATCCTCATAAAAACTGAACCGCTGGGTCATATAGCCCACAGAAGACTTGATGGCTTCGCTTTGGCGAATGACGTCATAACCCAAACAGGTTCCGCTGCCTCCGTCCGCTCGGAGAAGTCCACAGAGCATGCGGATGAACGTTGTCTTACCGCTGCCGTTCGGTCCAAGAAATCCGTAAATCTCCCCGCGACGCACTTGCAATCCAATGTGGTCGACCACCGTCCGAATACCGAACCGCTTGGTCATCCCGCTCACATTGATGGCCAGGTCCTGTCCGTCGGCTGCGGCAGTCATTGAACACCAAGGAATCGCACGTCCACCGGCTGGCCAGGATGCAAATTGCCAGCGGCAGCCTGGTCGAACAACACTTCAATCATAAAGACCAGCTTGTCGCGACTCCCCTGGCTATAGAGCATCGGCGGCGTATATTCCGCTTTCGGCGAAATGTAGCCGACCGTTCCCGAAGTCGAACCTTGCACCCCATCGACCAGGACATCCACCGGGTCACCAAGCTTGATCGTTCCAAGTCTCGCTTGAGACACAAAGGCTCGCACCTTAATGTGGTCAGGCGGCAACAAGACGACAACGGGACGTCCTGCCGACACCCATTCACCTTCCCGATACAAGGTATCGAAGACAAAGCCGGTCTTCGGCGCGACCTGACGTTTTTGGGCAAGGTCCCACTCAGCTTTGGTGAGTGCCGCTTCCTTCGCTCGAACCTCCGCTTCAGCCGCCATGATCTGATCCGCCCGTGAACCCAGGAGCGCGGTATTCAATTCCGCCTCGAGCTGGGAAACTCTCTGCTGATTTTGGTCACGCGCTGATCTGGCACGGTCTACCTCCACCTCCACCGCTGCACCAGGCACGGCTGCAAGCCCTTCCTGACGAGCCACTTCGCGGAGCGACAGCTGTAATGCCGCTTGGGCCTGTTGCAGCTGCGCCCGAAGCGAGGCAATTTCAGATGGGCGTTTACCCTTTCGTCGGTCTTCCAGATTTGCCCGTGCCTGGCTGAGCTTCCGTTCTGCTTCATCCCGCGTTGCCTTCTCGGAGGCTTGCTCAAGGACGAACAACGGATCACCAGCCGTCACCTGCATACCACGCCGTACGGACAACGTGGCTAACGCTCCTCCGTATGGAGACGCCACATAGACATACTCCCCTTCGACATAGCCCTGAACCAGATCAGAGGGGGCTTTGTCGCAGCCGGTCAGAACACTGAGCATGAGAAAGACCAGTGTTCCGGAGAGAAGCCGACCTGAAAGCTTGCCACTCTGTCTCATCACCTCACCGCCTTTGCAGTGCGCCTTCCAGAATAAGTCGAATGATCGATGAGTAACCCCGTTCCACCGTGAGCCCCAGCTCCACCAGTTTGGTTGGATTCATGATGGATTGGACGGCGCCTAACAAGATTTCGATGATCAGGTGAGTCGAGATGTCCGTTCGAATCATGCCTGTTTGCTTGCCATCTTCGAATAACCCGCCGAAGTAGTGCCGGATCAGCTCACGGCGTTTCTGTTCAACCAACTGAAACAGTTCCGGCGTCTCGCGGCCAATGTCGCGCACAAAGGCCGGCTGAATTTCTGCTGTATGTCGCTGTATGCAGTCGAGGAGCTGATGGAGCGCGACCTCGACATCAGCAGCTTGTCCCTTCGCCACCTGCTCGAGATCCCGTTCAACCTCTCGGAATTTGTCTTTTAGCACCGCTTCAATCAGAGCGGTCTTGCTCGGAAAGGCCACATAGAGCGTCTTCTTACTCATACCCAATTCCGCAGCTAAGTCATCCATGCTCACGGAACGAAATCCATGAGCAAGGAACTGACGACGAGCCACAGCGACTACTCGTCGAACAGCAACCTGATCGATTGATGATTCTTGTTGTTTCGGCTTTTGAGTCGGCATAAGGACTATGGGAACCTTGGAAACCGTTTACGTACTATCAGTTTCCATATAAGACTGTCAACTTGATGCATCTTCCCGCGAGACGCTTGGAAAATCTCCGAACTGGCTATCGTCTAAAAACGGAACTTCCTGAGGAGACTACCAACATAGGGACTGTGGCCTTGAATCTGGGTTCTACTCCGGCCGAGTGATGCCGAATTTCTGCATCTTGGATTGGAGGGTGGTGCGCTTTACGCCCAAGCGAGCAGCGGCGCCGGCGGCTCCCCCGACGACCCACTTGGCTTCTTGCAAGGCACGCAAGATATGGTTGCGTTCGGCTTCTTCCAGACCTGTCATGGAAGAGGTAATTGAGTCACCCGTAGTCTGCAGCTCACTGATCGGCACTTGGAGGTGCGTCCCTTGTGTGAGGATAACGGACCGTTCCACGAGGTTTTCCAGTTCCCGGACATTACCCGGCCAGGCATAGCGGGACAGGATCTCTAGCGTCCCGCCAGGCACGGACTGAATGTTCTTTTTCATCCGGCCCGCATAGTGCTGCGTGAAATACCGGACGAGGGTAGGAATGTCTTCCCGTCGATCGCGCAAAGGAGGCATCGTGACCGGAAAAACATTCAGCCGATAGTACAGGTCGCTGCGAAACTGCTTCGCCTCAACCATCGCCTTCAAATCCTGGTTTGTCGCAGCAATCAAGCGCACGTTGACTCGGATGGTCTTGGTGCTGCCCAGCCGCTCGAACTCTTGCTCCTGCAAAACTCGGAGCAATTTAGACTGCAGCTCCAGTGGAATTTCTCCAACCTCATCAAGAAAAATCGTGCCTTTGTCGGCCAGTTCAAATCGCCCGGCTTTCTGCATGATGGCCCCGGTAAAGGCCCCTCGCTCATGCCCAAACAGTTCACTTTCCAGCAGGCCCGTGGGTATAGCGGCACAGTTCAGCTTGACGAAGGTCCGTTCGCTGCGGCCACTGAGGCGATGGATGGCCCTGGCGATGAGTTCCTTCCCGGTGCCGGTTTCCCCTTGAATCAAGACCGTCGAATCGGTCGGCGCCACAACCTCCACTTGCTTCAACACCTGCTTGAGCGCATCACTGTCCCCGATGATGTCCTCAAACCCATGCTCGAGCCGGAGTTCCTCTTCCAGATACAGTTTTTCCTTTGCTAGTTTGTCCTTGAGTTGAGCGATCTCTTGAAACGCCAGTGCATTCTCCACGGCGACGGCGACCGGATTTGCCACTTGCTGGAGGAATTCCAGGTCTGCCTCGCTATAGGCCTCTTTCTCTAAACTCACAAACCCCATCGCCCCCAATCGACGTGCCCCCGTGGTCAGCGGCACAAAGCAAAACGAGCGGGAGTGGTCTTCCTCCATACAGCGCAAAACCTTAGGCCATCGCGTTTCAGCGGCGATATCCGGCACCAGCACAGACTGTTGAGTCTGCCAGACTACCCCTGCCGGAGTTTCATCTAGCGACTCCTCATGCCCGCCGACCAGATCGGCCGGCACATTTGCCTGCACGGTGTGCAACCGCATCATGTTCTTGATGGGATCGTAGAGAGAGAGTCCGACGAAATTGACTCGCACCACGCGAGGCAGGCGCTGCGCGATCTCTCGAAAGAGCTCATCGAGGTCTCGATGCGCTGAAATGGCCTGCGCGACTTCCAGCAAAGCTTGATACCGTTCTGCGAGTGTTTCACAAGGAGAGACGGGCGATCGGTCCATAGATGGAGCAGTATGAACCATCGCCCCAGGGCGGCTCAAGCAGGATGCTGAAAAAGTCCGCGAGATCCACCGAGGTCAAGGTTGAGGTTCAGGTTAAGCAGTTAACACTTCCCACTCGGCCTTAACCTCGACCTCAGCCTATCAGGTTTCACCTGTAGACCATCACAACTTCTGATGCGTCCCGTCACAGTACGGCGGCGTCTTTGTATGCTTACACTGACACAACGCCACTTCTTTGGTCTCGTCGATGGTAAATTCCAGCGGCTCGAACCCGGTGCCTTCATGGGCGCCATCGCAAAACGGTTGGTCCCTCGATCGTCCACAGGTACACCAGTAATAGGTCCCTGCCTCCAAGGTCAGCACGTCAGGCTCTTTCGCGGCAATGCGTGGTTCTCCCATGAGTGCACCTCCCTCTGAATGGTTGAGGCTGGCTTGCGCGGCTGAGTATATCGTTTCAGGACTAACTTCGCACGTCCTCTTTCACGGTTTCGCTCGAGCATTCCCTCCCCTGGATCGTTCTTAGAACGATGCCTAGTCTGCAACCTCCCCTCGGATACATTACGCAGCATTGTTCCCACGGTTTATGGTATTTACCTTGCTCCAAATCGACCCTGACTCATCTCATTTATGAAACGCCTGTGCATGTAGGAGGGGGGGCCGTGCAACCCAATCCCGTCTTCTTTGTGGATCTTGCCATCGTATTCCTAGCCGCCGTCGCAGGCGGCACTCTCGCCCGGATGGCCGGGCAACCGCTCATCCTCGGCTACGTCCTGGGCGGGATCGCTATTGGTCCCTTTACGCCGGGACCAACCATCTCAGAACCTCACGCCTTCGAGTTGTTTGCAGATATCGGCGTGATTCTCTTGATGTTCTCGATCGGGCTCGAATTTTCCGTCAAGGACCTCGCGCGGGTGAGATGGGTGGCCCTAGCAGGCGGACTGCTTGGCATTCTGCTGTCGATCGGATTGGCCGTCGCGATGGGATCTCTGATCGGATGGCCGATCACGCAAAGCATCGTGATCGGAGCCGTCACGTCCATCGCGAGCACCATGGTCCTTGTCCGCCTTCTTGTCGATCGGGGAGAACTTCGCACACTGCATGGGCGAGTCATGATCGGCATTGTCCTCGTTGAAGACGTCGCCGTTGTGGCTATGACCGTACTGATGCCGGCTCTCGGCGAGTTTGATTCCGGACGGCTGTGGTTAATCGGTCAGGCGTTGGCGAAGGCTGTGCTCATCTTAGTCCCGCTGGGCTACCTGGGCGCTAAGGTCATTCCACACATCCTGACGCACGTTGCCCGGACTCAGAACCAAGAACTATTCCTCCTTGTCACACTCGCCATTAGTCTGGGAACCGCCGCTCTCACACAGATGGTGGGGCTCTCCCTAGCTTTGGGAGCCTTCTTGGCCGGGCTCATCATCAGCGCCTCGGAATATGCGCACGAAACATTGGCCCGATTGCTTTCGCTCCGTGACGCGTTCGTGGCACTCTTCTTTGTCACGATCGGCATTCTGATCGATCCACGAATCATCGTTGAGAACCTTGCGCTCCTTGCCGCGATGATCGGCTTGATTGTGGCCGGAAAGTTCTTGATCCGTGCCGGCATCGTGCGGCTGTCCGGGTATTCGTGGGTGACAGCCATTCTCGTGGGAATCGGGCTCACACAAGTCGGCGAATTCTCGTTTGTCCTCATCCAGACAGCCAGGTCGGCAGGTCATATCGGCAGCGAACTGTACAACGCGACGCTAGCGGCCTCGCTCATCACCATTCTGATCAATGCGGCACTCGTTCGCCATGTACCGGCTTGGATCGGGCGGAAGCGTATCGCGCCTATCCAGCTCGACACAGTATCCTGGCCCCCGGAAGGCGAGTCGCTCCATCAGCATGTCGTAGTCTGTGGATTTGGACGAGTCGGGAACTCGCTCGGGAGAGCGTTGGAAGCCTTCAATCTTCCGTATGTGGTCATCGACCGAAACCCGGACACCATTCGTCGACTTCAGAGTCGGGGCACGCCCTGCCTCTATGGCGACGCCTCGCACCGCGAACTGCTGGTGAAAGCCGGAACGGCAGACGCATCTCTGATTATTGTCGCGTTGCCTGAGATTGAATCCGCGGCACTCGCAGTCGGTCGCATGCGTGATCTCAGTCCCAAAGTTCCAATTTTGGTCCGTGCGCATGGATCAGCGGAGGCGGAACGACTCAGTGCCCTTGGGGTAACGGAGGTGATACAACCTGACGTCGAGACCTCAGCAACACTCATCCGACATTCGCTGAGCTGGTTCGGGATACCGAAGGACCGAATTCTGGACTACGTGGAGCAATACCGGCAGTCCATGGAGACAAAACGGCAGCCGAGGTAACCGAGCAGAAGGCTCATGACTAATACACAGGGTCGTCTTTATCGATGTAAACGTTCACCTCTAATCGAATCCTCATCACCGCTTCTACAGTGAGGCCTACGCTCGAGCATTCCACCGTGCCGAGTCATTCAATTCTGATACGAACCTTCCTATACGGCACGTCGGCTCTTCAGCTTGTGTCCCACCTGAACGATAGCTTCAATAGCCGGGGTCAGCTCACGGCCAAGGTCGGTTAACGCATATTCGACGGTGGGGGGAGAAGTCGGCATCACCTGCCGCGTGAGAATACCATCTCGTTCAAGCCGCTTCAGTCTGGCTGAGAATACTTTCGGCGAGACGCCTGGAATGTCCGCCAGCAATTCGCTGAACCGTCTTGGTTCTTCCCGCAGATACCAGATCACATTCGGCGTCCAGGCCCCTTTCAGAAACTGCATGCAGGCCGTGAGTGGACAGCCGATTGGTGGCGGGGCCACCTTTGTTTTTCGTCGTTTGACCGCCATGATTCACCTTCTTTCAGCACTGCAGACTACTTTCCAAATGGAAAGCTCAAAGTGTACTTACCAAAAGATAGCATATTGCCATATGCCAGTCCATGACTTACCTTGGCTCCTAGAAGACAGCTCATTCATTTCACCATCACATTCTGAAAGGAGTCGCATCATGGGAACGAAGAAGACAGCAATCGTGACAGGAGCCTCCAGCGGGATCGGGTTAGGCCTGACAACCGCCCTGCTGGAGCACGGCTATCACGTCGTGGCGAATTCGCGGCACATCACAGAGGCCGGCACATTGGTGCCCTCGACCGACTTGGCCCTTGTGGACGGCGATATCGCCAGTCCTGACACCGCACGGCACCTGGTCGAAACAGCGGTGCGACGGTTTGGCACGGTAGACGTACTCGTCAACAATGCGGGCATCTTCATTCCCAAACCGTTTACGGACTACACGAAGGAAGATTTCGACCGGCTGGTTTCGACCAATTTGTCAGGGTTTCTCTATGTGACCCAGGAGGCGGTCCGTCAGATGAAAAAGCAAGGCGTCGGGCATGTCGTGAACATCACCACGACCTTGGCCGATCAGCCCATCGCGGGCGTGCCGGCTGCCATCCCGGTACTGACCAAGGGAGGGCTGAATGCCGTGACCGCAGCGCTCGCAATCGAGTATGCGGGCGAAGGCATCCGGTTCAATGCCATCGGCGCCGGCATCATCGATACCCCGATGCACAAGCCGGAGACCCATGAATTCTTAAAGACGCTCCATCCCATCCAACGGATCGGGAAGGTGTCGGAAATCGTCGACGCCGTACTGTATCTCACCGAAGCCACCTTCGTGACCGGTGAAGTGCTGCACGTCGACGGTGGAGCCCATGCCGGCAAGTGGTGATTTTCGATCCGATCCCGATGTCAGGGCGCTTACTATGAGCGCCCTGACACTCCGGCAGAAAGGAAGTGCGTCATGCCCTACGTCCATGTGCAGATCACGCGTGAAGGCGTCACTCTCGAACAGAAGGAAGCGCTCATCAAAGGAGTGACAGATCTCCTCGTGCAGGTGCTGAACAAGAAGCCAGCCCAGACCTTTGTGGTAATCGAGGAAATCGACACCGACAACTGGGGCATCGCCGGGGTGACCGTCACCAAATTTCGACAACAGGAAAAGTGAGGAGAGCCTCCTTATCTCAATCTTGAGGCCTTCTATGTTGCCTCTGCGCAGACACTGTCAGTGCTATCCCATCAGCTCGCTATCCAACTGATGGGCCTTGCGGCCACCGGGTGCCAGGGGATGATCAGGAATCTGTCCGGTGACCATGAGTTTGGCCATCTCCGCCGCGCGGGTCACCAGCTCTTGCGCCCCTTCTCGCAGCTCGCGGCTGTTCTGTACCTCACTGACGTTCCGTTCCATGTCTTCCGCGCTCCAGCCACGTGAATGGGCGATGAACGGAAATTGTGGGAATTGGCAACCGACTTCCGCCCAAAAGGTCATGAGTTGGCCGGCCACGCCCTGCACGTTGTCCTGCCCGCCCATGATGATGAAGGCCGCCACTTTGTTCTTGAGGAGATGCTTCTTCGCGATCGTCTCTTGGTTTTGGATGCAGTTCATCCGCTCGACCATCTTGAAATAGAGGCTGCTGGCATTGCCCCATCGAATCGGCGTCGAGACCAGGATCACGTCGGCCCAATGGACGATCGCTTCGTACACCCGATCAAGCTGATCGTTCGGATCCATCTGCGTAATCGAGCAGGGCCAGGTGCAGGCCTGTGCGGCTTTCGAGTAGAACCCTTCGCAGGCACGGAAGCTCAAATCCCGGAGCCTGATACATTGAGCCTCTAGCCCGATCTGTTGTGCATGGTTCAGTGCCACCTCCAGTAACATATCGGAGGTACTTAGGCGTGGATGATCCGCCGTCATCGCCGTCGTGGAAATCCCCACGACACGAATCGGGCCCGGTTGTCGGACGACGGGGCGAGCCAATGGATGAGGAACGTGCGGTTGCTTCTTGCGCTTCGTGGCCGAAGCCAAATCGACGTAGAGCCGGCCGTTCTCGATCTTTGTCTCATAGGCCGGCACCTGATCCTGCTCGTATCCCGGTTCGCCTTGCCCTGTTTTGTAGTGAAACCTCCAGTAGTGCCAGGGACAGACGACGTAATCACCATCGAGCCGCCCCTCGCCGAGCGGCCCGCCGACATGATTGCAGACCCCGGAGATCGCCGCGAATGCTCCGTCTCGATACGAGAGCGCAATCGCCGTCTTGCCGCACATGACTTCTTGCAAAGGCTTGCGCTTCAGTTCCTCAACTGCGCCCACTTCGGTCCATCGGCTCTCAGCCATTCCACACTCCTTAACTGTTTAGTCAGGGCTACAGTCAATCCCGAAGCAACAGAAGAGCCTCGCTGGAGAACAGTCGCCTCACTCTCATAGATGCAGCGGCTTGACCGGCGACACCACCGCTGCTGGATTATGCTTCCACAATGCTTCGTCCGCATCCACGTACAGCTCGACTTCGTTCCCATCGGGATCTTTGAGATAGAGACTTTGACTCACCGTGTGATCGCTCATCCCGTCGATCGCGATCCCCGCCTGCTCCAACTCGCGCTTAGCCTCCCGCAACTCATCCAGGCTGTCCCCGACCTTGATCCCGATATGATAGAGCCCTCGACGGCGGCCAGCCGGTGGCCCCGGCGCATCGCCGACTTGGATCAGCAACAGCTCATGATGCGTCCGACCACACGTCAGGGCAGAGGCCACCCCGTTAAAGATCCGCCCCACTTCCTTAAACCCCAATAGATCTCGATAGAAGCTGAGCGATCGTTCCAGATCCTTCACGTAGAAGACCACATGACCGAGATAGTGCGCGTTCATCCGGTAAGCCCTTTCTTGGGAACAGCCTGTATGAGCAATGTCTTCACGGCCGCATGCTCCAAAACCACATCGGGGTTTCGCTGCAAGGCATTGTGATAGTGGCGACCGAATCCGTCACCCGCTTCTATGGGAGTGAGAAGCTGCTGCACAGAAGCCACCAGGGCTGGGATCATGTCCTGGGACGCTGCATCATCCGATTCGCTGAGTTCATCAAGCCTCGCGATGGCCTGGGAGAGCGGGCGCAACCAGGCAAACCAGCCATCATTCAATGTCAACTGCAAGAACGCACCATTGGAAGGAATTCGTCCGTGCACGCGCTCATACGCGACGCGCTCATCATCGAGCAACGCTTTGTGCAAGCGAAGCAGTCCGGTAAAAAGCTTGTCCGGAAAAGGGTCTCTCGCTCGTTGTTCCCGCATGACATACTCTCCCTGACATCCAACAACCACAGACGGTTTCACCGCATCGTAAGAGAAGCGCTCTGAGTCGATCTGCCCATTATTTCAGCTGAGCGACGAGCCTCCCCCCGCAGAAAAGTCATCACACCAACACAGTCGACCAGCCGGTTACGCTCCGGCTCCTAGCTGATCCTGTTCAATGCCTGTTTCTTCTGCTTCGCCTCTCTGAAAAATGTGAGGCCCGCCTGCTGAACCTCCTGATAGGGCAGTAACCATACCAAGGATTCGTCGTGAAGATCGCCGACTTGAATACGATTGCCCCAGGGGTCGCGGAAGTCACAGCGGAAGTCCGGATGGAGCTTCAATTTGTATTTCTTCGTCAGCTTCTGCCGAACTTCTTTGATCTGATTCGCATCACGGACCATGAGCCCGAAGTGTTTGGCCCGATCCGGCTGCAATGTCTCGACCTCAAAAATGGCCATGAACTGATGCTCGCCCAGTTTGCAAAAGGCCGCCCCTTCCCCGCCGCGCAACATCTTCAGGCCGAATACATCCTCATAGAACTTCACCGCCTTCTTGGCATCGGTCACTTCAATCACGATGTGGTTACAACCATAGACCTGAACAGCCATTACACACCTGCCTTTCCGACCACCGAGCCGGCTTTGATCTGCCTGAAGGCAGCCAAGAACCGTTCCGGAGGTTGTGCTCCGGAGAGCGCATGGGTTCCATTGATCACGAAATAGGGAACCGCGCGAATGCCCAAGCGATGGCCAGCTGCTTCCTCTGCCTTCACGGTTTCCATCCCTTCATCGCCCGCAAGGAACGGCTCGATGACTGTTCGCTCCAACCCCGCCCGGGCGGCGGCTCGGGACAAGATCTCGAGATTGCCGATGTCTCTGCCCTCCAAGAAGTACTCGCGAAAGAGCGTTTCGACTATCGCATCCTGTTTGCCATGGCGCCCCGCCATCCAGATAAGTCGATGGGCGGCAAATGTGTTGGGCGTGCGAGCAATTCGCTCAAACGCGAAGGGGATGCTCTCTTCGGCACCGGCTTTCGCCACTTGGTCATAGATGGCTTGAGCAGCCCCAGGACCACCGAACTTCGCTTCAAGGTACTGCCGCCGACCCATCCCTTGTTGCGGCATCGTCGGATTCAGCTGAAACGGCCTCCAGGAAATCTTAACCGGCACAGCGCGGTCCCATTGCGCGATCGCCCGCTCCAGCCGTCTCTTGCCCACAAAACACCAGGGGCAGATCACATCCGAATAGACATCGATCTCAAGTGCCGAGCTCTTCTCACCCACGTTCTCCCTACCTTCCTCCATCCCTTTCATCTCCTCGCGAAATACGTTTCACGACCGACGAATATCATGACAGATGTCCCATCTTGCCCGCCTTGTAATCCTCGACGGCTTGGACGAGTTCAAGTTTGGTGTTCATGACAAACGGACCATAGCGCGCAATCGGCTCCCCGATCGGTTGCCCGCTCAAGATCAGAATTCGGCTGTCTTCACGAGCTTCGATGACCACCAACGACCCGTTTCGCCGACACACGATCAATTCCGCTTCCTCGGCGTCCCTCGAGCCATTCATGGAAACCAGGCCCTGCACCACGAAGACAGATGTATTGTGCCCGTCAGGCAAATTCAGTTTTGCACGATGGCCGGCAACTACCGCCAGGTCATAAAGTTCGACCGGGGTAACGGTATGAGCCGGCCCCTTTCGCCCTTGAAATGAACCGGCAATGACACGCACATGACCAGCCCCGCCCGCGAGCTCCGCCTTCGGGATCTCGGCGTTCAGAAGCGTTTGGTAACCCGGCGCCGACATTTTTCGGGACCGTGGCAGGTTCACCCAGAGTTGGATCGCTTGAAAGATCCCGCCCTTCCTCGCCCAATCAGCCTCATGCAGCTCTTCGTGCACGACCCCCGACGCTGCCGTCATCCATTGGACATCACCCGGGCCTATGACACCCGCATTGCCGGCGGAATCACGATGGGCCACTGCTCCCTGGTACATGATTGTCACCGTTTCAAACCCCCGGTGCGGGTGCTCACCGACACCACGAGGATGATCGGTCGGCCCAAAGATCTGCGGCCCCGCATAGTCCAGGAGGAGAAACGGATCGACAGCCTGGTCCAGCTCGTTGCTTGGAAACAGATTCCGCACGGGGAAACCATCTCCGACCATATGGGCCGAGCCTGGCCGATAGACTCCGAGCACTTCTTTGGGAACCAGCGTACTGGTTGTCATGATGCCCTCCTTGCTCCGCATCACTCCTGAATGTTTCTTCCGCACATACCGAGTCGGCGCCACGACCGTATTCGTCGCTCGCCGTGTGCCCTTCGATCTTGAGTTCAAGGTTTCATGTTCAAAGTTTCACGTTCCAAGTTCTCGGACGAGATGATACATGAAACTTGAAACCTGCAACCCTTGTCCGACGCGCTTCACGAAATACACTGTCCAGGCGATCTCGTCACGCGTGACCATGAATGCCCCTGACTACACCATCCCCCGTACCGCTTCCGACAAGGTAACCGCACCCCGCACAAGCTTCGCCGGGAATTCATACCCAATCTCGCCCTTCGAGAAAGCGGTATACATTTCTTCAAAAAGCGTTGCCGCTTCGTCCGAAAACCCAAAGGATTTGAACGTCGGTACCACAGCGGTCAGAGGTGCCTGTTGCGCCGTGACCGGCTTGCCCAGCAGCTGACCCAGCGCGACGGCCACATCATCGGGACTGTATTCTGCTGGACCAGCCAGCTCCACGACTTCTTTCCCTCGTCCACCGGCAATGAGCTGCTCCGCTGCAATTCGACCGATATCTTTTGTCGAAATCATCGGAATCTTGGCGTGAGGAGCAATGAACGTCGGTAGGCCCCCCTGGGCCTTCGCCGCTCCGATGACCGGTGCCCAATTTTCCATGAAGTAGGGCGGCCTCAGTATGGTGAGATGCCGCACAACACTGTCCAGTTTCCCTTCACCGTAATGAACCGCTCGGATGGGGCCTGTCCCGCTCGCCAACTGGCCACCGATGGAGGAGAGATACACGACGTGACTGACCCCGCTCTTCTTGACCGCCTCGGCTGCTTGATCCATGCGAGCCTGTTGATCCGACAACCAGGCCGCCGCCCCATAGTTCGGAGGCACCATGAGATAGACGCCCGTCGCACCAGCAAAAGCCTGTGCAAGGGCCGAGACTTCGTCCAGCGATGCCACAGCAACATCGGCCCCTTTCGCCTTCCACGCTGTGCCCTTGTCAGCCGAGCGGACGACAATCCGCACTGCCTGCTTCTTATTGAGCAATGTTTCCACCACCGCGGATCCCGTATTGCCTGTTGCCCCTACGACCACAAACATGATGCCCCTCCCTTGTTTCTTGAACCTCACTATGACCGACATTCACGGCTGCATGATGGTACCGGTGTCGGAGCGTGTAAACCACATCACGTCACTATCACCCCTCTGCCCATTCGCAACTTGCATTCCAGCCGGCTCGCTCCAGCATGACACTCACTATCTTGTTGGAATGTGTGGAGATTCGTGGACTTGATGTCGCAGGGAAAGCAACGAGCCCTCTCGGCCGAGTGTCGACTGAGCGGCACCGTGCCGAACGGTCGGCGCCGATTTACCGATTCTCTGCTACGCTTGGCAAGGATAGGGTTATGGCAACTATTCGTATAGCGGCTTGTTTGTCGATCACTGTCGCCATGGCATGGTCGCCTTTCCCGCCACCGGGAACGGCATCAGACGATCTCCCCCGATCATCTCGCGTTGGACCATTGGGAACTCCGCGCTTCTCATACGAACAGGTTTCCATCAGCACGCTGCTAGCATACCCGGATCGCTACCAGATGAGAGATGTCAGGCTGACCGGTACCATCACGGCGATGCAGACGGAAGTCGTGACGAATCGGATGATCTGTGGAGCAGCTCATGAGCGAACGGTGCTGACCGTTGAAGACGACAGCGGGCAGATTGAGGTGATCGATCAAGGAGCCTGTGGGAAGAATTTGAGTGCCTTGAAAGCGCCGATGGTCAAGGTCGGAGAACAGATTGATCTGCTTGTACAGATTATGGTGACGAAGAATCCAGAGTCCCGAGAAGCAGTAGTGGAAACGACGGTACGGTTCCTGGACCGTGTGCGACACTGAATGCCTTGCCGTAGCTGACTATTACTCCCAGCCGCTGACTTCGTAACCCTTGTCCTTCAGGCACTTCGTCACGGCCTCAGCATAGGGTGGATCCGGCTCCAACGGTTTGAATGTTCCACCGAGAAGTCCGACCGTAAACCCTAGAGCACTCCCGGCGGCTGCTCCGATCGCCACCCCAACCAACCCTCCCCACGCCCCGGCCGATGCCCCGACTGCGCCCCCCAATGTGAGGCCCAGCACCGCTCCGGTTGCTGCATTGGTGGTTTGATTGGTCCCGTGCCCGAGTCCGGATTGTTCCGCTTGCCGCTGACAGAAGTCGATCTCTTGTTGCGCTAGCTGCCTGCCGTACAGGTGCAGTTGCTTATTGGATCGTAAGGTAGGCTGCGGCCCGGTACAGGCCGAAACCGCGAGGAGCAGCAGCATGGCGATCAGCCGCTGCGATGATCGATTGGCCACGACAATCCCTTCGGGTGCTCAGATTCCCTGTCTTCACTTCTCACCCTTTCCAGGAAATGTCGAGATTATTTCAAATTGTACACGTTGTCCGAGCATACTCCTTCTTCTACGGCTCACCTCTCAGATTGAGCACCAAGGTTGTTTTCATTTCGCGCATCCAACGAGGGCCTTCTGAGGCCGCGCGTTGGGCGAGTATTATGTGCAATTGTTCCTTCCGATCCCCTCTCCCTCTTCTTTCCGCATAGACCGGACGGGTGAACACTCAACTGCGCGCATTGTCCGAGCACATTCTGATCGTGCGCGGACAGCGAGCACGAGTGTTCACCCGTCCGGTCTATGCCTTCCCTCTCACTGCCATCCGGTCACGTCATACCCCTTCTCTTGTAAGCAACGATTGACGAAGCCAGTGTAGGCCTGGCTGGGCTGGGAAGGACCGGCAAAAGCATGGAAGAGGCCGGTTAAGAGCCCCCAAACCGCTCCGCCGGCTGCCCCGACCATTGAGCCCAGACCGGCCGACGCGCCGGAAATCGCTGCGCCCAAAGCCCCGCTTGCCGCGCCAGCGCCGGCACCAACGGCCGTATTCGTCGCCACACGCCCGACCGTGCCGCTGCTCTCCTCCGCGCCGGCCGACTCCGCCATGGCCTTGCAAGCTTCGATATCCTGCTCCGCAGTTTCTTTTCCTGCCGATTGCAAATGCGCGTTTGGATACAGCACCGGACGTGCACCGGAACAAGCCGAAATCGTCAGCGCGACGACGACGGCACTCAGTGTCATCCCCTTCATTGTTCCACCGTTCCTTTCGAGGCCTGTGGCAGCAAGCGAGCCACCAATACCTCCGCGGTGACTCCCCGGACACACAATCGCTTGCGTCGAGTCTCCGCTCCTCCTTGAATCTGAATCTGCGTTCGAGTGAGGGCACACCGGTCGGCGATAAAACGGATCAGCTCTTCATTGGCGGCGCCCTGGATCGCCCGAGCGGCGACACGGATCTTGATCGCATCTCCGTGTACTCCGACACATTCCGTTCGTGCCGCGTTGGGCTGAATATGCACGGTCAGGAGCACACCCCGCTCACTGTCTCGTGCAATCACAGGCAGGAGGTCCACATGAGATAACGGATTCAGAAGATGGCTTTGACGAGTTCGAGGATCGCCCGCTGCATATCCGCATCATCGGTAATCGGACGGGCAACGGCCACATCACACGCTCTCGCCGCCGGAACGCCCTGCTTGATCAACGTCCCGGCATAGATCAAGAGTCTGGTGCTGACGCCTTCTTCCAAACCGTGGTTTCTGAGATTGCGGACTTTTTGGCCGAGCTTGACCAAATTCGCCGCGATCATCGGTTCCACTTCTGCTTCACGTTGAATCACTCGTGATTCGATGTCCGGAGCAGGGTAATCAAATTCGATCGCCATGAAACGCTGCTTCGTGCTTTGCTTCAAGTCTTTGAGCACACTTTGATACCCGGGATTGTAGGAGATCACCAGCATGAACTCGTCGGCAGCCTCCACGATCTGCCCCTTCTTTTCGATCGGGAGCACGCGCCGATCATCACTGAGAGGATGGATGATGACGGTCGTATCCTTTCGGGCTTCGACCACCTCATCGAGATACACGATGGCTCCGTGTTTCACTCCGACCGTCAACGGCCCGTCCATCCAGACCGTCTCCTGTCCCTTGAGGAGATACCGACCGACCAAGTCCGAGGCCGTCAGATCTTCATGACAGGCGACCGTGATCAACGGCCGACCGAGCGTGTAGGCCATGTACTGCACAAACCTGGTCTTTCCGCAGCCGGTCGGCCCCTTAAGCATCACCGGCAGCTTCCGCTCAGCCGCGATGGTGAACAGCCCAACTTCGCCACAGACCTCGGCATAAAACGGCTCATGCGGGATCCGATACTGCGCCACATCGATTTCGCGTACCTGTTGCATGACTCCACGACCCTTAGGTTGAATGACGACCGGAAATCAGCCACGTACAGCCGGTCAATCACTTCTCACGATAAACGGAACAAAGCGCCAAGATCAAGTGAGGAGGGGTCCGGCCGCTACGCGGCCTTCTTGCCGTCGAGCACGTCTCGGACTTTCTGAGTGAGGACATTCGGCGTAAACGGTTTATGGAGAAAGGCGGTCTCCCGCTTGACTCCTCCCTGGTCGAACACCGGATGGTCGGGATAGCCGGACATATACAGAACTTTCAGCTCAGGCCGCACCACCGTCAACTTCTCCGCCACCTCCGGCCCGCTCATCTGCGGCATCGCCACGTCGGTCAAGAGCAGATGGATCGGCCCCAAATGTTTGGCACCCGTCAGGAGTGCTTCAATCCCGTGACGTGCGACCAGCACCTCATAGCCACTGAGACGGAGGGTCTCCTGCACAAGACCCCGAACCGACGGATCATCCTCGACCACCAGAATGGTCTCCCGCCCGGTCGCTCGACTGATCGATCCACCGGCGGCCGGAGCCGCTTGAACGGCTTCGTTCACTTTCGGGAAAAAGATCTTGCAGACGGTTCCCTGTCCCATCTTGCTTTCGATCGCGATCGTCCCGCCGCTTTGCTTGACGATCCCGTACACCGTCGACAACCCAAGCCCCGTCCCCTTCCCCTTTTCTTTCGTGGTAAAAAACGGCTCAAACAGATGTGCTTGCGTTTCTTCACTCATGCCCTGGCCCGTATCCCTCATCTCGAGCAGCACGTAGGCACCAGGCTCCAGCATCACCGTCTGACGTCGAGCGCCTTTGCCAATCGTGACATTCCTGGTCTGAATCGTCAGCTTCCCGCCCGTCGGCATGGCATCGCGCGCATTCACCGCCAGATTCATGATCACCTGCTCGATCTGTCCGGGATCCGCCTTAATGGCCCAGAGCTTCTGATCAAGCTCCGCGGAAAGCTCTACGACATCCTCTCCCAACAGCCGCCGCAGCATCCCGTCCATATTCATGACGAGCGCATTCAAATCCAGGACCTTGGCCGCCACGAATTGCCGCCTGCTGAAGGCCAGCAGCTGACTGGTCAGACCTGCCGCCCGATCCGCAGCCTTCTTCACCTCGTCCATCTCCCGCCGGGCAGGATCGCCGGGCGCCAAGCGCCCCAGAACCAACTCGCTATACCCACGAATGACCGTCAGCAGATTGTTGAAATCATGAGCCACACCACCGGCGAGCCGCCCGACAGCCTCCATTTTTTGGGCTTGCCGGAGTTGCGCCTCCGTCTGGCGCAAAGCTTCCTCCGCCCTCGTCCGTTCACCGAATTGCCCGATCTTCAATCCAACATCGGCGATCATGCTGATCAACTCTTGATCCGACTCGCGGATCTGATGACTGAAAAACTCGACCACCCCCTCGATGTCCCCCCCGATCCTGATCGGAAACCCGAAGGCGCTCCGAACCCCCGTCTTGCCGGCCAAGTCGGCTCGGACAAACGAGGGATCCATCGCCACATCTCTGATCCAGAGCGGACACCCACTCTCTAAAATCCTCCCCGGTAATCCGACGCCCGGTTTAAAGACTCGAGACTGCATCTCGGCGATGAACGCATCGGTCGGTCCTGCCGCAACTTGCCAGAAGTTAAGGCACCGCAATGTTCCCGACTGTTTCTCCAGTCTCCAAAAGACCCCGAGATCCCATTCCAAACTCTCACCGACCGCTTGGATGATTTTGGGAACCGCTTGCTCCAGGGTGATCGATTCAGAGAGCACACGCGTCACCGCATATTGGGAAGCCAAGCGCCGCTCGGCTCGACGACGGTCCGTGATGTCGCGCACAAATGCGCTGAAGATGTAGGTCTCTCCGATCCGCGCCGGTGAGACGGCGAGCTCCACCGGAAACTCATGGCCGTCACGATGCCGTGCCGCAATTTCTATCCGCCGATTCAGCACCGGACCGACTCCGGTCTTGAGATACTCCCGGATCCCGCTCGCATGGGCATCCCGATCACGTTCCGGAATAATGGTTTCCGACAACAGCTTGCCCATCGCCTCTTCCCTCGCCCAGCCGAAGATGGCGGTGGCCTGCGCATTCCATTCGGTCACGAGGCCGGCCGCATCGATGGTGATCACGCCGTCGAGGGCCGTGTCGACGATCGCCCGATTGCGTTCCTGGCTCTGCAGCAACGCCGCTTCCGCGGCACGCGCCCACGCGCTTTCCTGCCGAGCTTGCCGATATTCCGCCCGCAGTCGACTGGTCGACCAGAGCAGCAATACCAAGAGGGGAAGCCAGACGGCAGCGACGATACTCCGTTCCACACGAGCAAGCATGAACGTCCCCACCCCAAGGGTCGCCAACGTGAGAAGTACCATCACAAAGGTTATCCACTCATACCGCCGGGCCGTGGAGGGTGTCCGCTCCTCTGAATGCGTCATGTGGCCGTCCTTGCTGCGATCCAGGTCGTCAAGACTGCGGCGGGATGATAGGCCGCTTTCGCCGCACGCAGCCCCGGAAGCCCGGAATCATCCATGGCATTGATCCAAACCGCCCCTTGCGCCAGCGCCGTGCGACAGGTGTCGCGGAAGACCCACTGGGCAAGACCGGGAACGGAACGATCCGCAACCTCCAAGAGAACACACCACGTCTCTGGAGTCAGCCAGTACCCGAAGGTATAGGCGACAACCTCGTGGTTCACCCTCATGACCCTGCCGGAGACACCTATCCGATCATGTTCTCGAAACACCAGCTGGTGGGCAGGTTCTGCATCCTCCAACAGCAATTTGCCCAGACAATCCTGGTTGTCTTGACACTTTTGCTCCGCCCATCGTCGATAGAGCATCTCACAATCGGCCTGATCCGATGCGCGATAGGGCTCGGTCGTGATCACATGCTCCCTTGCCGCACGATTACAGAGGGCCCTGTGAGACTTGTACGGGTCTCCGGCTAAGGCTGCCAGCGCGGCAGCAGAGTACAGATAGTCTCCGTCTTTCGGACGGAATTGAATCACGTCAGTGGTTATCCTCGTCTTTTGTACATCCATCACGGATTCGATGCGACTCACCGGCGAGGGACCGTTCCACTGCCGCATCAGCGTAAAGGCCTGCTCCATCGCTTGCTCCAATAAACCTGGGCCAAGCGGTGGAAGAGGCATGAACCACCCATCCGGCGATCTCGCAAACAGGAACCAGGTGCCGTCTAATTCCATCCGCCAATAGGAAAGGACCGACGTCCACATGTAGTGAAAGGGGAAGGCAAAGGCCGCCGGGGTGTCAGGGTGGAGCACATGAGCACGTTCCAATGCAGCGGCAAATGCCGACGCATCCGACGCGGTGAGCGGACGGAGTCGCGGATCGGTTCGCTGCTGAGCCAACCGAACCGTCAGATGCGGAAGCGCGTTGAGCACAATCACGTCGTCCTGGAACGGCCCGATCAGCCGGGGATAGGCAGCAAGTTGTTCAATTGTGGCGTCGCTCCGCAACACCGCCTCAACCTGTTCAGCATAGGTCCGAATCGAACGAGAAGGCTCGTCTCGCATGAACGGGCATTTGGTATCCCAACCAAGGAGCACTTCCTTCCCGGATTGGTCCCACATCAATGCCAAGGGATACAGCTGACAGTCCAACGGCCGTTGCTCATAAATTCCGCACCGACCCGACTGTGCGTCAAACGCGGGACAGAGGTACCCGTCGCCCTGTGGGTGTTTGACAAGATCAATTTGCGAGCCGGCCTTGTCCGGGAAAAACGAAGGCGAAACGCCGTGTGCCACGGCTTCGGTGATTTCGCGCCTCGTAAAGTAGGGACGAAGAAAACTGTCGGCTTCCGGGAATCGGCAACAGACGTCGCAGCGGGAACAGGTCGCCCCCGGCACGAATTGCGGCAGAGTCTTCGTCATTCGTTTGGAATCCGCTGTATGAAGGACCACTGAGAACACATCATACGATGAGCATCAGATGGTGGCAAGAACGTTCACATCCGACCGGTACGCCACTCCGATTTCACCATATCCATGGGCAGCGAAAAGCCGGCCACTTGTCGACCTGTGTTGTGCATGTTAGCATCTGGCCCGTTGGAGCAGGGAAGATCTCTTCTGCTCACTTGATTCGAAAGTCACCCAGTAGGACTCCTTCACTTGGTACCGACTGCCTCCCCCTGCACTGAGCTCGCAACCGAAGCCGCACGTGATCGCTGCGTCACCATTCGAACACGTCTATCTCACGCCAACCTCTTCGGCTCTCCGCCGGCTGACTCCAGTTCTCATCAGGCCCCCACACCACAGGCAACCACGACCTGGCGGGTGAGCCCATGCCCCTTCTATGTGTCTCAGGATGAACTGCAATTCTTCACGGCATTAGGGCCACAGCTGCTTTCATTCTATCGCGCCCTGAACCGGCTCTACAGCGAGAGCGTCAAAGGGAGACAGCCGGCCTGGGTGGCTGCCTCTCTCGATATAGGAAAGCCAGACGGCCTCGTGCAGTACAGCCGGATGAAGCGTTTTCGCGACGAGCTGCCTGCCGTCATTCGTCCGGATGTCATTCCTACGGAAGACGGTATGGTGATCACCGAACTGGATTCCGTTCCTGGCGGGATCGGACTCACCGCTTGCCTTTCGCAGACCTACGGTGATCTTGAAAACAACCATGCCAGCCTTGTCGGAGGACGGGACGGGATGGTCCGTGGCTTTGCCCGCATGTTGCAAACCATTCGCCAGCAGCGCGAGGGATGCATCGCGATCCTCGTTTCAGAGGAATCCAAGGACTATCGCCCGGAAATGTCCTGGCTGGCCGCTCAACTTCGGAACGAAGACATCGCTGCCTGGTGCATTGAGCCTCGCGAGGTGATCTTCACGGAAGAAGGCCTTCGGTTGCGTAACGATGACAAAGAGCACCCCATTGCTGTCGTCTATCGGTTTTATGAGCTGTTCGACCTGTTGAATATTCCCAAGGCCGAACTCATCCAATACGCCGGGAAAAAAGATCGAGTCTCCATCACCCCTCCCTACAAGCCGGCACTTGAGGAGAAATCCGCCTTTGCGCTCCTCCATCATCCCATCTTGAGGCCGTTCTGGGAACAATCACTGGGCCCCGACTGTTTGCGGTGTCTGCAAGCGGTCATGCCCAAGACCTGGCTGCTCGACCCGACTCCGCTTCCGGCCATCGCCACGATTCCGGAGCTGTCTCTGGGCGGTCACGCGGTGGCAGAATGGACGGCTCTCGAAAGGGCCACCCAAAAGGAACGCCATTTTGTCATCAAGCCGTCCGGCTTTTCTGAACTCGCGTGGGGAAGCCGAGGCGTCTCGATCGGGCATGATCTATCGCAGGCCGAGTGGAGCCAGGCGCTTCGTAACGCACTCGCCGCCTTCCCGGCGACACCCTACATTCTGCAAGAGTTCCATAAGGGACGATTGTTCGACATGGATTTCATGGACGACGCCTCCCAAGCGATCGTCCGCATGTCTGGCCGCGCGCGCTTATCTCCCTATTATTTCGTGTCCGACGGCACGGTCGAACTCGCCGGTATTCTGGCCACCGTCTGTCCGTCCGACAAGAAGATTCTTCACGGAATGAAGGACGCCATTATGGTTCCCTGCGCCGTGCGTCCCGAGCGATGAAGACCTCCCTTTCTATCATAAATTTGGCGTTTCACTTTCTTCCTGTTCCTGATAGCCTAATACGAGCATGGCGATGACCCTTTTTCATGTCGACTGGTGCCCGGACTGCCTTGTGGTGTTACGCAAGTTGGCCGACCTGGGGTTGACCTATGACCCCGTCATCGTGCCGGACAGCAGACGGATGCGCACCCAGGTGTACGACGTCTCCGGTCAATACTATGTGCCCGTCTTGAAGGATGGTGATCTCGTCCTGACGGAAACCGCCGACATTTTGGCCTATCTGGATGAGCGTGCCAAAGCGGGCAGCGTGGGCGCTCCAGCCTCCACCCGGTTTCAATCGCAAGCCCGTACCACACCGGACGAACCAAGCCCGGACGACGAGCATCCTTCTTGCCGGATCACCTGATCACCCAAGGACCTTTCATGGAAGACTGGCAACAGATCTTAGCCAAAAGCATCGTCAAGCCCAGAGATCTCGCTGAACGGTTCGGCGTCGACGAGAAAGAAATAGAAGCGATCGTAGGCCCCTATCCGATGCGGATCACTCCGACTGTGCTCGGAACGATCAAGGAAAAGGGTGACGCGATCTGGAAGCAGGTTGTCCCTGAAATCGAGGAGTTGACCGACATCGACGCGGAGGACGATCCGCTCGAAGAAGATCTCATGAGCCCGGTGCCCCATCTGGTCCACCGATATCCAGATCGGGTACTGCTCATGGTCACCAATCAATGTCCGATCTATTGCCGGTTCTGCACCAGAAAGCGACTGGTGGGCAAACCTGGCTTCCTAAAAAAGGGCGAGTTGGACCGAGCTATCCAGTATCTTCGTGAGCACCAGGAAGTGCGTGATGTGATTCTCTCAGGAGGCGACCCCCTGCTGCTTCCGGACCATCTCCTCGAACGCATCTTCAAGGCCCTGCGGACCATTCCTCATCTGGAGCTGATCCGCATCGGGTCACGAGTCCCGGGGACCTTACCGCAACGCATCACGCCGAAGCTCTGCGAGCTGGTGAAAAAATACCACCCAATCTACATGAACTTGCATTTTAACCACCCGGACGAACTCACTCCAGAAGTTAAAGTCGCGTGCGGCATGCTCGCGGATGCCGGTGTTCCTTTAGGCGCCCAGACCGTCCTACTCAAAGGGGTGAATGACGATCCGGAAATCATGAAGCGGCTTGTCCATCAGCTCCTCCTTGCGCGGGTAAAGCCCTATTACCTCTATCAAGCAGACCTAACCAAGGGAACAAACCATTTCCGGACGACGGTCGAAGCAGGCCTGAAGATCATCAAATCGCTCCAGGGCCATACCAGCGGCATGGCCGTCCCTCATTTTGTGATCGATGCGCCGGGCGGTGGCGGCAAGATCCCGTTGCTTCCCGACAATTACCTGGTCCATCTCGATGAAGACGGCGCCGTGCTCCGCAACTATGAGAACAAGACCTTCCACTACCCGCAGCCAAAGACGGACGGTCGACGGGAACTCCCGATGGTCGGTGTGGGTTCCCCTGCCGATGAGGCGGAAGAAGCCTATGCGGCTTGCGGGGACAGCTACCCCGATCGAGACGGGTACGCCATGTGGGGAAACAGCTGCGGGGGAGATGCGGACGAGCTGTGACGACTCATTCACCCCGATCCGGGATTTTCCCCTATCAGGACATCCGGCGGTTGATCGCCGGCGGCGCCATCAGTGCCGCTCCGGCCATTGAGGACCGACAGATCCAACCGGCCAGTCTCGACCTTCGCCTTGGCCGCAAAGCTTATCGCTTGATCAGCAGTTTTTTGCCGGAACTGTCTGCAATCTCCTCCCGCCTCGATGTCATGGATTTCTACCAGTCGGATCTCGTGATGTATGAAATGAATCTGACCGATGGCGCCATTCTAGAAAAAGGCCACGTCTACCTTGTGCCGCTGCTGGAAGAATTGGCGCTACCGGCGACCATCCGTGCGCGGGCGAACCCGAAAAGCACCACCGGCCGCCTGGATGTGTTCACCCGCGTGGTAACCGACCTCACCTCGGGATTTGATGAAATCCGAGCCGGCTATCGGGGGCAACTATTTCTTGAGGTCGTTCCGCGTTCGTTTGCCATCAAAGTCCGCACCGGACAGTCGCTGAACCAAGTCCGGTTTGTGCGCGGTGAGGCCACGGTTTCAGACCGATCGCTTCATGCCCTCCATCGCGCGACGCCCTTGCTGTATCACAACGTGGCGCCCACCAAACGCATAGGCAGTCAAGACGTTCGCGCTGAACGGGGTCTGTTCCTTCGCATTGATCTCACCGGAGGAGATCAGCGAGAGTCTCGCGTGGTTGGGTACCGCGCAAAGAAGAACAGTCATGTCATTGATCTCGAGAAAGTCGGACATTATGCTGCAGCTGACTTCTGGGAGCCGCTCTACCGCCATCGCCACGACAGCTTGCTATTGGAGCCGGAAGAGTTTTATATCCTTGTATCAAAGGAGCGCATTCGGGTGCCGCCGGGCTATGCGGCGGAAATGGTGGCCTACGAAGCGGCCTGCGGCGAACTGCGAACACACTATGCCGGGTTTTTCGACCCGGGCTTCGGGTACGGCTCAAAGGGCGAGATCAAAGGCACCCAGGTCGTCCTGGAGGTTCGTCCGCACGACGTGCCTTTCCTGATCCACGACGGGCAAACGTTTTTTAAAGTGCTGTACGAAACCATGATGGCCAACCCGACGCAACTCTATGGATCGCGGTTAGGCTCATCGTACCAACGACAGGCTCTCACGCTCAGCAAGCATTTCAAGATCTGACTATGGCACCATCCGACTTCCCTTCTCATCAGAATGAGCCCACGCGTTCGTCGCCGCCCTCGGAACCGGACGAGACGCGCGGAGGTTCCGAGCACCAAGTCCACGTCATCGGACTGATGGTCGGGACCGCGCTGATGTTTATCGGGTTTCTCAATATCTTTCTTTCCATCAGCGGTGGGTTTGAAATCAATATCGTGCCGTTTCTGATCTATTTCGGCGGCCTCGCGGTGTGGGCCAATGCCGCTATCGAAACGCCGGCTATCCGCTATGGCGTCATGACGATGGCCGTTGCATTGGCCTTGGGCCTCTTTCAATACGGTGAGGTTCTGTTTTGGCACAAGCAAGTGCTGTTTTGGACCACCATCATCATTGTGATGTATTTCATGTTTGTCGAGCCTAAGAAGCCGACGCCGTAAGCGTAACGAATTCTGCCCGATGACGATCTCCGTCATCATTCCGACTCTGAATGAAGAACAGGCCCTTGGGCAGACACTGGCCGGCCTTTCATCCTCTCTCGTTCTTGAAATTATCCTGGTTGATGGAGGAAGCACCGATCGTACGCTTGCGATCGCGAACGACTTTTGCACGAACGTGCCCAATGCTCGCCTCGTAAGAGCGCCGACCGGACGAGCACGACAGATGAACGAGGGAGCGAAGGCCGGCCGCGGGGACACGTTCCTGTTCTTGCATGGCGATACACAGATGCCGAACGATGCTCCTCGGATCATTGAATCGGTGCTCACAGACCCGGCCATCGTGGGGGGGCGATTCGATGTCCGATTCGACACCGGCTCCGGTTGGGGGCCCATCATCAGTACACTGATGAACTGGCGTTCTCGTACCAGCGGTATCGCCACGGGTGATCAGGCGATTTTTGTCCGCCGCCGCATTTTCGAACGACTTGGAGGCTTTGCGGACATCCCGCTGATGGAAGACATTGAATTCAGCCGAAGACTCAAACGAGCCGGGTCGACCGTGGCACTTCGCCATACGGTCATCACCTCCTTCCGACGGTGGGAACAGCAGGGCCCCCTGAGAACCATCCTCCTGATGTGGACGTTGCGGTTCCTCTATTGGGCCGGTATCAACCCGGCACGCTTGAGTCGATGGTACGAGGCTGTCAGATAAATGGTGATGGGTGAAGCGTTAGGGGTAAAGGGTGAGGAGGTATGAAAGAAATGTCCGATAGGCAATCAGAAACCAAGACTAACTCTTCTCCAAAATCGCTTCACGCTTCACGCTTCACGTCTCACCAGGCCGCTCTGGTGATCTTCGCCAAAGCGCCTACGCCTGGCCAAGTGAAGACGCGTCTCTGTCCGCCGCTGACGCCAGACGAAGCCGCGACGCTCCACGGAAGCTTCGTCCTCGACACCCTGGAGCGAACCAAACTCGCGGTGACAGCGCTCAAAGTGCCGTTCGATCGTTACCTGGCCTGTTCGCCATCTTCCACTCATGTGTTTTTTAAAATTATGGAAGAACGGCAGGGTGTGAAGGTGATCGAGCAAGTCGGGGACGACCTCGGCGCACGCATGCGGCACGCCTTTGAGACAATATTCGCGCGGGGATACCGGCATGTCCTGATCATCGGAACTGATGTTCCAACCGTTCCGCTCGACCATTTTAAGCAGGCCCTGATTAGGCTGGAGCAGTGTGACCTTGTACTCGGTCCTGCGCATGATGGCGGGTATTATCTGATTGGCCTCAAACAGCCCTGTCCCAGACTCTTTCTTGATGTTCCGTGGTCGACTGATCAGGTACTGAACCTCACTCTGGACAAAGCGGCTACGGTTGGGCTCAAGACGGCTTTGATTGAACCATGGCGTGATGTGGATACGCTTGACGATCTACTAGCCCTCATCGATGCCAATATGGCCGACAGCAAGAAACCGAAGAACGAGCGAACGTTTTCGACTCGTACCGCTGGAGTATTGGAAACTCTCGCCAAGCGGATTCGTTCAAGAGCATAATGAGACGAACACAACTGTAGAGGATGTATGGATCAACAGGTTGCACTCATTACGGGTGGAGCGAAAGGCATCGGCCGGGGAATCGCGCTTGATTTGGCGGCGCGACATTGGAGAGTCGCCTTGTGCTATCGACATAGTGACGCCGAAGCCAACGCGACTGCGCAAGACATTGTGGCGCGAGGCGGACAACCGTTGGCTATCCGCTGTGATGTCTCCGACCCCGTAGCCGCCAAAAATCTGATTGCCAAGGTTGAACAAGAATGGGGACGAATCGATGTCCTGATCAATGGTGCGGGCCCCTATCACCGCATTAACTTGTTCGATGAAACAGTCGAGGGCTGGAACGAGATGTTCGCCGGCAACCTGCATCCTATTTTTTACCTGGCACAGGCCGTTGCCCCAGGCATGAAGGCCCGCAAAGCCGGACGGATCATCAACTTCAGCATGGCCAACGCGGATCAAATGGAAGCCCAACCCGATGTGACCGGTCATTATATCGCCAAGGCCGGTGTCCTGATCTTGACGCGCACGCTGGCGAAGTTACTGGCGCCCTACGGCATCACCGTCAACGCCATCTCGCCCGGCTTCATCGATTCGGGAAGTGCACCCCCTCAAGAACTGGCCGCCATGACGAAGCGCATTCCTGCCGGCTATATCGGAACGATTGAGGATACCGTCGGAGCCGTCCGGTATCTGCTCAGCGACGACGCACGGTACGTGAACGGCGCCAATATTCAAATCAGCGGAGGTTGGGGCATCTAAAACAAGAGGAGGCATGCATGCGATCAGCGCAGGAACGAGAGAGTCATCGACGGTTCGTTCAGGCCCTTCAGCATGAACATCTATCTTGCAGCAATCCCGGCTGCGGAGGCCCCATGGATGTTGCCGATCACACACCCCATAACGCTCGAATTAAAATCTACGAAGCCACCTGCGAGCGGTGCCACACCGTCGAAAAGATTACCGGCAAAGAAGAACACCAGCCTGCCTGGGATGTGGCCTCCATCACCTTGATGGCCGAAACACATCTGCTCCACGATCAACCGACCTGTCCGTACGATGATACGCCCATTACCTTCATCTCCCTGCCGAATCCCCGACGCAAGGCTCGTTATCGCCTCCAATGTTACTACTGCGGACGACACACCGAAATGAACTGGCCTCCGCCTGAAGCGAAGCGGTGACATGACAGGACCATCGCTATTGAACAGAGCAGGATTCAGTACCCGGAGAGAGCCTTCTTGATGAATTCACCCAGCCGCCGGAAATAGGCTCCGCCCCCGACGAGGTAGGTATCGTTATGCCCCGCACCTTGAATCACGTACCACTCCTTCGGCGGTAGGGCTGCCTCAAACACCTGCCGCCCTAACTCAACAGGAATAATGTCGTCCTTGTCTCCATGGATGATCAGCTTTGGGAGGGACAACTGAGGAAGGCGGTCGATCAATCGATGTTCTGCTCCGAGAAGCCAATGAACAGGCAATCCGCCATAATGAAATTTTGCCACGGCTTCAATGGACGGAAAGGCCGATTCAAGGATCAGCGCTGAGGCCGGTCGTTGTGCGGCCAGTTCACCGGCCACCGTCGTTCCGAGCGATCGGCCGAATAGCACAATCCGTTCAGGGCGAATCTTCCTCGTGCGTGTGAGATAGTCATAGGCCCCATAGGCATCGTCATAGAGCCCCCTCTCACTCGGTCGGACCGCCTGACTCCTCCCATATCCTCGATAATCAAACAAGAATACGGACAGCCCGAGCTGGAATAACAGCTTCAGATTCTCAAGACGGTGGCTGATGTTTCCCGCGTTGCCGTGACACCAGAGCATGACGGGTCGATCCGCCGCTGTTTCGACATACCATCCGAACAAGCGGACTCCATCAGCAGCTTCAAACCAGACCTCTTCCAGCGGCACGCCACTGTGTCGTGCCCAATCTCGATCCTGCCAAGGTTCAGGGTAGTAGACGAAGAATTGATCGAGGAGGCTCACGGACAAAGGATACCGGAACCGGCGCAGAGAAGGAAGCACAGGATCTCTCCGAGCCGTTTACTTCCAATGCACGCAAAAAGTGACGGTTTGCTTGTCTCATTTTCTAAACCGCGCTATAGCTCATTCGTCGATGGCCTTGCACGATACCGCGCTACACCCCGCTACGTGGAGGATGTGAGATGCTCAAAGCCGGTTCCAGCCTGCTCTGTGGACTGTTTGTGCTGCTGACCCTGTATGTGCTGCTGACCTTATCCGGCTGTTCGGTCATGATGGCCATGGTCGGCGACAAAGAACCGGATTTCGAGCACATCAAGATCGGGGCGACGAAGGAAGAGATCGACTTTGAATTTAACCAACCAGGAACGCCGAAGGAACTCGGCGAAGGGAAAACTGAAGTGACCTACAAATACGAGATGGGAAACTCCCCCAATGCAGCGCGCGCAGCCATTTATGGCTATTACGACCTAGCCACGCTCGGATTTGCTGAACCCGTGTTTACCGTCGTGGAGTTTTTTGTGGGGCATAAGGAGCAAACCAGCATTGTCTACGGCGCTGACAACAAAGCGCTGTCCATCAGCGGATATACCCCTCCCCCCCTTTCGCCTGAAATGAAGGCAGCGATTGAGGAGCAGGAAAAGCACGTGCGAAAGCGCCCCACCCCACGCTCGGATCAACCGCCGCTCCAAGACTCAACCTCGAGTCAACACAGTTCCGGTTCACCATAGGCCCAGCGCTCAAAAAAAGGCTTGCACGCGGAACAGGACATCACTGTCGTGATCGCGGTGGTTATACTCGAGCCTTACCGCCCAGTTCCTGGACACCGTAAACCGAGACCCGACATGCCACCGAAAATCATCGGACTTGTCACCCAACGGGAAATAGAGATACGAGCCTGTTGCCATAATCTTCCAACGCTCGGTGAGGTCCGCCAACATGCCGACTGTGGCCCCGCCTCCGACCCGATGCAGCCCATGATACGCCCGACTGATATTCGCTTCTGCATCCGCAAATGCGAAGAGAACCTCACGTGACAGCAGTCGAAACTCTTTAGCCCCTCCGACTCCGGCGTTGAAGACACCGTTGCTGCACAGTCGGCATTCATTATGGTGAATCGTATTCATTCCCACGCCGAGCCGCCAGGACGGAGAGTGAAAGACGGAATCCATCGGGGAGAGGGAAAGCAGATTGAGCAGCGTTGCCCGCTCGACTCTGGTCTGGTCTGCGCGATTGTAGTGCCTGACCGTCACGGCGGCCATTTCAATTTGGGCGTTCGGCGTATACCCGGCCTCCGGATCGAGTAAATCATGATACCCGCCTCGAAACGTGGCTTCCTCAAACGTATCGTTATTGCGCCACCCGCCTCCGAGTGACGCCTGCAGCATCTTATGGCCGAGCTCAGGCTGTTTTGCGAAGGGGCGTACGGTAAACTCTTCGGAGGGGATACGCAGCTGGCTGCGGGCCGTCAGCACCGCCCGATTCCGTTCTTTCAATTCAGGCTTCGGATCTTTCCTCGTCGTCTCAATCTGATACCGCAGATAGTCCGACGCCAGATCCAATACGAACGCCTGTTTGGCCGGAGTCAGTTGCACGAATGCCGGCGAGGTCAGCTCCCCGATGTCCTGCGTCACGCGATGGGCCAGGTCTCGTTCCGAGGCCGGTAAGACCTCCCGTTTCCGCTTGATGACGGTGCTGCGGGAGGGACGATAGGTGCCCGTAGAGGCCAAACCCGGCTTTGAGACGATCAATCTGACCGTGTCGGCAGGAACCGTCCACAACATAAATTCATCGGTCAGATGCAGCGTGGGGTCGGCATAATCCAGCAATGCCAAAAGATGATAGGAACAATTTTCCTTGAAGTAGAAGTAGTCGAAGTAGGCATTCCCGAGTTCCCACGTATGCATCAGGAAGCGCCGCAACTGATCTCCCGTGAGATTTAAACGATACTCCCAGATATCCCGGTTTTCGATATCTCGATACTGCTGCACCTTGAGGTAATAGGGAATCGTTGAGAAGTACCCTCGATAACTGCCGAAGATTCCCCGTACCGGATACAAGAACCCGCTATTGGGCGGGACATCCGCGGCATAATTGATGGTATAAGACAAAATGCGGGTCTGTTCCGTCTGTCCCTTCTGGTCGACGCGAAACAAGGTATGACCGAACATGGACGCGGGATTATTCAGAAAGGATGATGGGAAAATCAGCGAAATGGAATCAACGTCAAAATCGTCGTACCAGTGTTGAAACCGCTCACAGACACGGGGGAGGAGGCGATTCGAGTCAAATGCCAGCTGTTCCTTGAGCCAATGATACCGCGCGACAAATGCGCATTGTGCCGGCTGTTGCGAGCGCCCGACCAGTTCATCCGAAAAAAACTGGGCAAGCGTCGCCGACAGCTCCGCCTCCGGATCCGTCTTCCCTTTTGAAGACATGAAGAACCGGGGATCGTCCTGCTCGCTCTCATACCCGCCAAAGAGTCCCTTCCGGTAATGTAACAAGAGATGCCATTCACGCTGTTCCGCCAGCTTCTTTTCCTGAGCTTGTTCGATCAACTGTGCGAGATAGCGCTCATGATCGGATGGCTGCGCATCCGCGATGGCGGAAACAAAGAGTGTGACGGCGATAGCAAGGATGGGGACCAGCACGGTGTGCAAGACACAGCAAGGGCCCAGGCATGTCTGCCTGGGCCCTGTGTGATTCGCTTAGCGAACTGATGCTTGCGCGAGAACAGGATTGCCCGCGATGGCATCGTTGAGGGACTTCACCAGGGCCACCGGAGACGTTTCCCCGGCTTGCACCAAGGACGTATACCGCTCCTGAGTCATGGCAAAGAATTGAGCATGCCGCTCTGCCGGAATGCCCATCAGCGTGGCCAGCGAGGCCAGGTGTTCGCCCTGTCCCTGCGCCATCTCCGCCGTAAGGGCATCAAAGTTCAACGATGCAAACATGGTCGTCTTGTGTTCACCCATGATCTTGCCATCGTTGGTGCACCCGGAAGTACCAAAGCTGATCCCGAACGTTTGGCTCCAGAACGTACCGTTGGTCGTTGTCTGCAACACTTGAGGAAGAATTTCCTTTTGGCCTTTGTACTCACCCCAAGCCAATTTCCCCAACCCACAGCCTGGACCAGTGTCTGGATTGGCAGCCATTGCCAGCCCCGCCTGGCTACCAAACAGGATCGCAACGGCTAGTAAAAGTACCTTCTTCGACATAAGTCCTCCTCCGTTAGAAATGGGTTAAGTACCAGTACCACTACACCGCGCTGAAGTATAACCGAATTTCCAATAGATGTTGAGAGTTTTTTCACCCCCAACTGGTCGGCCATACCACGGAAACGGCTTTTGATTATAGACGATTCACGTTGGAAGGCAATAACTATTCTTCGTCTTCCTGAGTCGATCGATCGGATGCGCTGGAACACGGTACGGTCCCCTCGACTTGTTGACGTTCACTTTCACCATGATAGAGTAGCGCACGATTAGGTATACTGCGGCAATGAAGCCGAGTCGTTCAACTGCGGTACTGAAGACTCGGATGCGTTTCTCGATCCGCAAGATTATCGACGCATGAGGCTGCACAACCGATCTCGTCTGCTCATCCTCTCCGTTGTTCTACTTTGTGACCTTGGACTCATCGAACGAGCTCTGCCTGCAGAATTCGGATCGATCGAGCTGGGTGGATACGCGCTTGGTAGCTGGCCGCGAGATCAAGAGATCTACAATCAAGGGACAACGATTCCCTCCTCAGTTCAGAAGGGTTTCGGAGCCGGGTTAACCGTCGGGCTCTTTCCCACCGTTCTACGTGGCATCATTGGCCTGGCCTTTGATACAAACCTGCACAGCGGAGCCCTCTCTTTCTCCACGGTCACGCAGGGTCAGCAGACTCAGAGTGGTCGCTCCGACCTGCTCGTGTCCAATACAACTGCCAACTTTATATTTCGCTATCCCGGTGAACACATACGCCCGTATGTTGGGGCTGGAATCGGATGGTCGAGTGGAACGCTTCTCAACCCGAATATCGCTGGGCGGAATGATCAGGACTTTGACTCCACCTACACGCTCGTTCACCAGTTTCTCGCAGGAACACAGATGCTCCTCAACTCCAACGCATTTCTGTTTGGGGAGTACCGATATGTATCATCTGACTATCACTGGGAAGGACTGGCTGTCGATTTTCGCACCCAGTACGGCCTCCTCGGTGTGGGACTCCGCTTTTAACTCTCCAGGTCAGGCTGATGCCAATCCGACCGGCACGAGCCTGACCTCAACACGAGGTTATCTTCCGGCTTCAGCAACCATTGCGGAAGGATCCCCAGCGATGGCTTTCAATTGCTCCTCATTCCATTGCATCACAACTTGGCATTCACCATTCAGCAGGCGAACCGTCCCATCGGCAGCATACTCTGTCTCTGAAAGCACCTTTCCGTTTTCATCAACTAGACGATAGCCCATCGCATTGGCCATGATCGTGGCACGACGTTCGACGACGCCATGCCGTTCGTACGTCACCGTTGCACCATCCTCCGAAGAGGTCCATCGGATCGTGGTTTCCCCCACGGTAACCACTCTGGTGCCTTCACTTTCCACGCCTGACTCCTTAATCGGACTTTCTCCCGTCCAAAAATGCATCGAGTTAAAAATGAATATGTCCAGGAGCACCGAGAATGGATAGGCCGGCACAACGATGAGGCCGAAGAAGGCCAGTTCCTTCATCCATTTGTCGTTCACCTCTCTGCTCCCCTTGATATTGCTGTTCCAGCGATAGACATTCTTCGTCAACGCAAACGGCCCGTAGCAGGCTGTGCTGACCGTCACGAAACCCACAAGCACCGCAACCGTCACCAATCGTTGAACAACGTTGCTCATGACTTACCTCCATATTCCCGCTTCAGAACAATGACGAGCTCCACCCGAACCTCGCGCTCCGCATCATATGTTCACCTCTCCCCATACGGCACAGTCGGGCTCGATGATCTGATCAACCTCTCCCGGCTTACGGAAGCCGGTCCTTCAATGTGATATGTCTGGCTGAGAGAGACGCTCCCATCGTGATGATTCCCACCATCCTGGGCAATGTGAACCGCTTCGGACCGGCTGAGCCGGGATTGAACAAGAGTGTCTCGCCCAGCCATTCATTCTTCGGCTGATGGGTGTGGCCAAAAATACAGATGTCCGGTCGCATGCGAGCGAGAAAGGCTCGCCCGTCTTTGGTCAACTTTCCTCCCTCATATAAGATGTGGCGTACAGCGATCTGACGACCGGCCACCGAAATCACTGCCTCTGGAGGAAATCCGCTCTGTTCATATCCATCAACGTTGCCGGAGACAACGGTCACCGGAGCAATCGCCTCTAGTTGCTCGATCACGGACCGTTTGCCGATGTCGCCGGCATGAATAATATGACTCACGTTCCGAAAATACTTTGGGATGGCTGGATCAAAAAGGCCGTGCGTATCGGCAAGCACACCGATACGAATGGAATGGGTTGCAGTCACGGGCTTGAACTCGTCGACGGCCCAAGTGATGTGCGAATCTTGGCCCACTCGAATGAAAAGGGCTCAAGTGTTGGCTTCGGCATGGCCGCCAACTCAATCTTCAACCGTTCGGCTCGACCGCTGCTCATCGGATGGGTGGAAAACCACTCGACCCGTCCCTCGTCTTTCTCCGCCAGCCGCTGGAAAAAGGTGATCATGCCCTCGGGATTGATCTTGGCCTGATACAGCAGTTGCAGACCGGTCACATCCGCTTCGGTCTCTTGAGCGCGGCCGAATTTCAGCGTCATCAATTCCACGCCGAGCTGTTTCATAACCCCGCCCAGCCCCGGCGGATTGCCCAGCACGATCGATACCACGGCCACAAAACCCAACTGCTTGACGATCCGTTCGAGTCCATGCCGCTGGAGCACATGGTTCAGCTCGTGGGCCAAGACCCCTGCCACCTCTTCGGCGTTTTCCGCTTTCTTCATCAATCCGGTGAACACGACAATGTAACCGCCCGGCAGCGCAAAGGCATTGACCACGTCGCTCTTCACGACCGTGATATTGAAGGTGTACGGATTGTCCGGAATCGGTTTGGCCAGACGCCGAACCATCTCCGTGACAGCATCGACCGCCGGACCTTCCTTGACCACGTCCTGATGAATCAGAAAGTCACGATAGGCCGACTCTCCTAATTTGTTCTCCCATTCGACGGGGATACGATTGACGGCGAGTTCAACAAGTCCATCACTCCCAAACCAGAGCCCCAACACCAGCGTTACAAGGATTGCCCCCACGATGGTCCAGACAGCCCGATGCCGCTGCCGAACCTGACGAACTTGTGCGGCCGCATGTTCAAGCGGCATGGTCAAGTGGTCAGGCGCCGCTTGTCGAAACACACGGATCACATCGGGATTTTTCAGATACAGAGTTCGTTGCCCTGCCAGACCAGTCCATGTCAGGACCAGCTGATCATGATCCAACCCACCTGCTGAAACAGTCAGCGCCGAAAAGGACACTGATTCCGATCGGCTCTCCCCTCCATCATGATCTGGAGGAAACGTGATCGTGAGCCCATGTCCTTCAATATGCACAAGGCAGGGAATGCCACTGGCAGAAAACTCGTCGCCGAAACAGAGGGCATTGGAGGACATAGTCATCGAATGATAGTCATTGGTCAATAGTCATTGGTCATCGGTGAAGAGCGCTCTTACCCTTGGCGCATGACCCTCTCGTTCCCTCTACTGACCAATGACAAATGACCATTCACTCGTCATTACTCCGATACAGGAATGAACTGTCGTACCCATGCGCCGAATCCACCGGGATTCCGGCTCTGAATGAAGACAATGCCCGGCCCGCGGAATCGGCACACGAAGCCTTCCCCCGAGGTAAAGCTGGCCACCCAGCCGGACGTGGCTTTTTCAATGTTATACGACGTGGTGGATGACCAGGCCACCAGATGGCTATTGTCGACGATGTATTCCTGACCTGGTTTCAATTCGATCTTGTGAATGGCACCGAAGCTGTTCAGCACCAGCATGCCCTTCCCGCTCATCTTGAGGAGAAAGAACCCTTCCCCGCCCAATAATCCACGGGTCATACTCTGCATTTGGCTATCGATGGTGACTCCGTCCGCACCGGCAAGAAATCCGTCCTTCTGCACCATATATTCGTTCACACCATCGAGTTCGAGAACCACCACTTCGCCGGGCACCGTTGAAGCGAGCAACACCTCCCCTGCGCCCCGACTCGCACGAAGAGTCTGAAAGAAAAATTTCTCGCCGGTCAGAAACTTCCGTGACAACGCTCCCAAAAATCCGCCTTCCATTTTGCTTTCGATATCGATGGTCGGCGAGCAGGCGACCATCGCACCCGACTCCGCCTTGATCTTTTCTCCTTCGGCCAACTCAATACGCACCATCGGAAACGCACCGGGATACAAAATCTCGCTCTTCATGAGTTCAAACCTCCCAACTGACGTAAAGGGTAAGGGGTTAGGCGTGAGGGGTCAGGCGATAGAGGCAGGCCAGACCACGCCTCCATATCCCCACTTTTTGCAATAGTCCTCTTCTGATGACGGATAAGACCACTTAGCATCTTATTATCGATCCGCTCCATATCGTTCTGCTTTCGGAAATGAATCGGTCACCTGGTAAACCAACACCGCCAAGTCCATCGCTGCATTCCACAAATCCTATTTCTTGTGAGGCTTATCCATATCTTGGTTATTCTTACCAGCCTTAGGCCTCACCCCTCACGCTCCTCACCCCGTCACCCATCCGTACGCCCTTCGACTCGGTTCCGGCCCCTCCTCCAGGTAGCTCATACGGAGCCGCCCCAGGGCGTCACGTGGCACCTCGTGTCGTGTTGTCTCCACATCAATCCCGAACACTTTTGCCGCATTGAGACCAAAGATGCGTTCTTTGACCTGCCTCGTCAACGGTTGATAGCGGTGTTCCTGGATCAAAACCTCCGGAATTTGGAATCGTCGAAAGGCTTCGATTTGCCATTGCGGTGTTCCATACCAGATCGAATCCGTCCCCCACAAGACATGATCGACCCCGAACGCCCGAATGATCCGGCCCAGCAGATGCGCGCAGATCAGCGGATAGGTCGTCACGAGCTGAGCGAATGTCGACCCCAGCTCCATATAGATGTTGGAAATACCTGTCTCGCTCTCCTTCATCCGGCAGAATTCGGTGGTCCAGGGGATTTCGCCTGTTTTTGCAAAGACCTGTTCGATTGACGCCACTCCTCGGAACCCCGAGTGATAAACCAAAAAGTCGAGGTCCGGAAAGTCCTTGGCCGCCTGAATCAAGTCCCTTGGATGGTTGTAGTCTGGTACAGGGCCCAATGGAAGTCCCTTGTGAACACAGATCCGCTTGACCCGAAGCTTTCGCGCTTTCTCCAGCATGGGATAGGCGATCCGTTCGTCGTCCATCCGCCAGCCCCGGTCAAACCCCTTCGGACAGGACCCGGTGTAGCACTTCCAGGCATCGACCTTGAGCGTTTCAGCCTGCATAGCCATGAACTCCAAATCCGCCGCGCCCAACTGAGGAGTCACCAAGCCATGGGCCAACATACGCTGTGAGCCGGCTAATCGATTGATTTCATCTCGAATATGGGCCATTTCCTTCGGCGGAACCACGGCCTCTTGCGGGTAGGGACCCGGCGGCGTACTGATCAGCCCAACAGCGGTTTCACTGTCAAAGAAGACTTCCTTGACGAAATTCCTCCAGGACAAGTCATCGATGGTGCCCCGATCACCGGCCAGTCGTGGATTGAGTCCGGACTCACGAATGGACCGCCGCAACGCCAGCAACGCTTCCTTGGACACGGCGCCCTTGCGAGCGGCTTCGGCATCAGCAGGGTCATAGCCGGATCCGACATAATGGGTTTGCACGTCGAAGATAAAATAGGGCGCGCCCTGTTGCTCCGCGAACGCCGCGGTTTCAAAAAGCTCAATGTCTCCGATATTGAAAAACTTACCGAATACTGTATTCATGGCCAACAGTGCCGCGGCCATCCCTCCCGTTGTATTCACGAACTCTCGCCTGGTCACTCCGCTGCCTGTCGCCGCTCGCTCCATGAGATCCGCGGCCGCTCGCTCGACACGATGCTGCTGCTGCGTCTGTGAAATGGGATGGAACTCTTCATTCGAGATGATCTGCGTCGGAATCCGCATTGGACAAATCAGGCCCTTCTTCATGATGCGACCTCGGAACCTGAGATTGGGATATGCTCCATGACCGTCCGTCGACCCTGTATGGAGCGCTGATTGTGTGAAATACTCACCACGCTGTCAAGCGAGCGTGACCGAGCCCACCTTGCTCGCGCGAAGGATGAAACACCGAACATCCGTGAAGCATCGTACGTGATGGGTGAAGCGTCCACCTTCCGAAACGAGATACGTTTCACGCTTCACAAGCACCGCATAGTGCTGCGGCGGTCTGCGGGGGTGACAGGGGAAGCGCTTGCGAACACTGTAGCAATGCACTCGGGCAAGACTTATCTCGATTTTGATGAGGCGGCAGAGGATTTCGTCTGGCCGGTAGAGGCATATCCGGCAGGAATCTCGACGACCACGTCCGATTGCGGATCCGCGTCTTGATCTTTCCCATCGTGACCGACACTGTAGAGCAGGCCCTTCTTCTGGTTGACCAACATCGGAAGCCCTGTGTACGGATCGTAGAAATTCTGTCCCGCTTTGGCGATCTTGTTAGGAAGATCGCCCTCTGAGGATCCGCGTCGCAGCCACGCCTGTAAACTTGCAAGCCGGAGATGGGCGTCCGTATCCACGATCATTCCGTTGTACACATCCCATGCCGGCAACGGGTCAACGCCGACGAGATTCTCCACGGGGTTGGCAAGATAATCCATCACGCCGGCCGCGGGAAAACGCACGTAGTCTTTCCACTTCGGGAGAGAGCCATACTGTTTTTCGCCGGTCGCTTGGTACGACGCTTCGTAGTACTTGGCATAATCGTTGAGCCGGCGCTGTTTCGGCAGGGGCAATGCCGATACCACCATCGCAGACATTGCCTGACCTTCAGCTCTGGCCGCCTTTAACTGGCTCTCGTACGTCTTCCCGGCCGAAACCAGTTCACTTTGCATGGGCCATCGTAGCGAAAGTTCTCCCTGGTCGAGAGGGCGCACAAACTTGGTGATGCGGCCAAGATGTTTGGTATCGAAGTCCGATCGGACGAGCAGGCCCGAGGCAAGAGCGATGTCGTCGTTGATCGCTTGCAACGCCAACATTTTTACAGGAAGCGTCCTCGCTTGGCTCAGCACAACGCGCCACATTTCCATGTCGGTTTCAAGCCGGTCGACGGCGACGTCCGTCCCTTGCACGAATCCGTCGGCCAGATGCAGTTGGTGGGCAAATACCATCGCCCCGCAGGGCGGACTGGCAGGCTGACCGTACCCCCAATCTTCAAATGGAAGTTTTTGCCACTGACGATATCGCTCGAGCATCACTTGATTCCGGCTGGTCCATCCCTGGATCGTCGTCTGATGTGCCTTGAATTGACCCATGGGATCCGATCCTCTGACCCATCCGCGTGCAGCGCTCGCAGACGCACTCAACCGGTCACCTGTTTCCGGCCCCGGAGTTCCAAAGCAACCCAATGCAGTCGTACCATCCCCAACAACGGATTGTCCCTCGACTCCCTCGCGAAGCGCATCTTGCCCCACGGGCGCGTCGATCCCGATCAGCAGCGTATACGCATTCTTCTGTACCCCTGAGAGTGTTCGTTGTGGCGTGGTCGTAAAACTTTGAAAAGTTGGTGACGGCGGTTCCTCCATGATCATCCACGTCAGTGCGAGCGCTCCAAGCCCCAACGCAATGCCTCCTCCCACAAGCACCGTAAGCCCGATGACGGTCCTGACGATGGCCTGTGTGGTCGAGAAACAGCTGCGCAGGAAACCGGCGATCGCCGTCCCCACTCCATTCAGCGTCACGGCAGACTTCCGGTGCTGAGCCGGCTGATCGTTGAGCGGTCTCGTCTCCGGCATCCTCCTGATCTGCGAAGATGCAACAAAAGCTTCGGCCTGCGCATGGGATCCCGTGAACGACCGGCTTCCTTCCTCCTGTTCAGGAATCGCCGATCCTGCTGATGTCAGTGAGAAGGCAACAGGGTCTCGGTCCGATCGCGTCGAGACATCGGCTTCCATCCCGCTCTGTTGAGCGGACACGGGTTCAGGAATCGAAAGTCGTGTGCGAACATTCACTGAGTCTGATGGTTGATCGTCATGAAGACTCGGCTGTGAGATTCTCCGACTCTCCGGGGCACCTCCGCCGTCCTCCACGATGAACTTGCTCACCTTCCCTTCGATCGGAGCAGGCTCAACAGCCTCGCTGGTCTTGCGCATGTCATCCACGACCGGCAGAGAGAGATCTTCCGGAAGGCGCGCCTGAGCACCTTGCCCAACCGACTCAGTGCCCTCACTGGAATGGGCCTGCTCTTGCTCGATCACGACATTGGCAGGGACGGCAGGAGCCTCTCGAGGATCCACGACCGTGCTCAACCCTAGATCCTGGCCAGAAGACTGGGGCTCCGGTTCGGACGACGCAGAAGATTCTTCTTCATCGGCCCGCAAGGATTTTGCAATGGAGAAGTCCGGTGCTGATTCTATCTCCTGCACTGTGCCTGATATCGCCGTAAACGCCGTACTCGTCTTCACAGTCGAATCATGAGGCTCTTCCGACTGTACTGTTGGAACATCTTGTGCAAACGTGAAGGAGTCCGTCTCCGGATCGGAACCAGGGATCGACGGCGAAGACTCCGGTTGGTTTTCCTCAATTCGCGGAGCGCCCTCTGATTCATGTGACTGATCCACCGGCGGCTCGAGAGGCTCTGCAATGAGGGAATTCTCCTGAACTGAAGGGCTCACGTGCACCGACTCCTGAACAGGGTCCAATGACAGTGGCGCAGTCGGCACGTCCAACGTTCCCTGCGATTTGTTCGGACTTTCCGACTCTTGTGTCGGCGCTTCTCCGGCTGATTCCGCGACCGGCCGATCTTGAGAGGTTAGGAGAGGGGAAGGATCTTGAACAATCTTGTCCGGGCAAGTCGCGGCTACGGAGGTCGACGCATCCTTTTCCGGAGACGGCTCCCCGAACTTCCAGGCTGTATCAAAAACGGACTTCCAGGAAAACCCCGGCTGTTTCCAGGGTTGCGCTATCTCTTCGGCTGAAACCGTTGCAGCAGCGCTTGGTGAATCGGGAGAGCCGGCCATCTCCTCCGTTTGCAGCCTCTCGGTCTGGACCGCTTGAAGCGGGATATTCTCATTGGTCGGTACCGGCCTCAATTCTGAATCAACCGGCTCAGTTCTCCGTACAAAGCTGAAGTTCGCTTCAGTTTCCGGCTTCTCACGCTCACCAGTCTGAAGAAGGACTTCTTTTGTGTTCGGCGCCAGTATCGACTCTGCATCAGCTGCCTCTGACCTTAGAGACAACGGAGATACCCCTCCGTCGGTCTGCGGGGTAGAAGACGGACCGGGCTCCTCAGTGCTCTCAGCGAAACCGGACGAAGGGTCTGCAATCAGCTCCGATCCCGACTCCCTCACCCCGGATGGGGGACGATCCTCATGCCGTAATATTGACGCTGGGATTTCAGGTGATGCCGCTTCCGGCACCTGAATTGCGACAGCGTCAACTGCTGCCGGATCCTGATGAACATCCGAAGGCACTACGGAGGTTTCTGCCTCGGAACGCTCGAATCCTGAAGAAGGGTGAATCGCCTCCACTATTTCCAGCCCCATGAACCGACCAATCTCCTCCGCTACTGGGACCGTTCCGGCTTCTTGGAGGGAGTCAGCCTGTGGATCAATTTGAGCTTCAACGTCAGTTGATCGGTTCTGGTCAGCAGTCACCTCCTCCGACCGGACTGATTCCTGTTCAGAAGACCGGACCGACTGTAGGGAGGTGTCACTGATCTCCGCGTTCGCCGACGATGGGGCACTGTCATATGGCGGAGACGTCACAGAGGATACTTCCGCCCCCTCTGACGGAGCCTGTACCCTCTGCCCCTCTTGAATGGATAGTTCTTCCGAAACGCTAGATTGTGCTTCGAGACCAAGCGAATCGGTTTGGTGCGCCGCATCTCCGTCCGACCGGAGCAATTCCTGCTCGGACGATTGGGCTGTCTGCAGGAAATCAACACCGGGCTCTGGATGCGTTGCCGGTCGTGAAAGCTCAGAAAGAGGTGCGGCCTCAGTCGACAGCACCCCCCCGCCTGAAGAAACTTGGACGTCCCATGGCATCGTTCCATCTGCCCTGGATGGAGCCCGCTGTTCCTTTGAATCCGCTTCAAGAACGTCGTGATGGAGTGCCGTGCCTGTCCCGAGAATATTGTCCTGACGGAGTACCAATCGGCCAGTTTCCGCATCGAAAAAGGAGGCCAAACGGAACGCGACAGGGCTGGCCGGAGCCAGTTCCCGTATTTTTGAATAGAGTCGACCAGCATGATCCGGACGCTCTGGATCCGGATCTTCGATTAAGATATCGACGGCCTTCCCGTACTCTTCGACCGCCTCAAGGGCATTTCCCTTTTCTTGATAAATCATTCCAAGTTTTTCGAGATACGGCACACAACGCGGACCCGCAGCAAGATATTCACGGAGCAAAGATTCCGCGAGCCAATAGTCCTGCCGCTGGAAGGCTTCGGCAATCAGAGTATCGAACGCCTCTCTTGCCGGGATGAGGCTCCCTAATCGAAGATGGAGGGTGGCAAACAGCCGGCGGGCCTCCATATTCACCGGATCGAGCGCCAGGAGTTCCTTGAGCGCGGCGGATGAACGCCCATACTTCCCGGCATTCATTTGGGTGATTGCCTCTTCCAGCAGGGCACTCTTTCTGCTGTAGCCGACTATCCCCCGCTTCGGGGTACGGGCCGTCTCCGTCTTATCTGATTTTATTGAGGGTTTCTTATTCCATCGCACGGATTAACCTTAGCAGATCTCTAGTATCCACGAGCCCAGGATGAGCTTCTTTGCCTCACAGCTGGATCGACCCCACGTTCTCACAGGACCTTATCTGACACTGATGGGCGCGTATTCTTTGATGAGAGCCCATGACCTGCAACCTCACAAGTTGTTGATAGGTAATGGATATACTATTACTCGCTTACCATGTCTCCACCATCGGTCTGGAAGCACACAGGTTTTAGATGAGTTTCCTTGACCCGTAACGGCCATTCGCCCCTGCCATATGTTTGGATCGGATGTGAACCGGACTTTGGGGATCTGCACACATACCCGTCCTTCTCCCTGTATTATCGGCTTTTTCATGCTATTCATTAACTTAGAAACAGGCTGAATCACCATCACACCCCTTCTGCCTGTGAGTGGTGCCTCTGGGGCCTGATGGGGTTGTGGATTTAACGGCGTGACCGGTCAATACCAGGTACACAGCAGCCAATTGCCGCAAAATGTAATCCTGGTTGTGTCCTTAGATCCGCCTATGGTACGGTCAAAGGCGGTAATTGACTTTCATGAGTACCACGGAATTCCTAGCTCCATCGTGCAAGTTCATTCAGGCCTAGCACCTGCCCTACACACGGCCAAACGGGTGAGCACCTATCTGATAGGGGTGCTCCTCTGCTGGTCTGCGTTTGTTCCCCCTAGCGTGCTGGCACAAGGAACCGGCTCGCAACCGGCCAAGGTATCACTCGATTTCAACGAAATAGATATCCCCGTCTTTGCCCGATTCATCGGCGAGCTCACCGGTAAGAACTTCGTGTTGGACGAAACCATTAAAAAACAAGGCGGGAAAATCTCCGCCTTTTCTCCAACCAAAGTTTCAGCGGAGCAGGCGTTCAATATGTTTGTGGCGGCACTCGAGGCCGCTCGTATCGCGGTCGTGAAAAAGGACGGGAATCTCTATCAAATTGTGCCGATGGGCGACCTCCCGCCTGAGCGCGGGGTGTTCGTGTACAAGCTCAAACATGCCAATGCCACGGATCTCGCTGCAGTCCTCACCAATCTGGTCGCACGTTCCCAAACCGTGGCCCAAATCACACCGGGCGTTCGGCCTCCGATCAGGCCACTCACTGAATTTGAAGCGCCGGTCCAGGTGTTTGCCGACAAGGCCACCAACTCCATCATCATCAGCTCAACCAAAAATGCATGGACGCACATCAATGCCGTGATTCGTGACTTAGACATCCGTCGTAAACAGGTATTTGTCGAAGCGGTGATCTTGGAGGTTCAAGTTGACCGCCTGCGGCAAATCGGCACGGATCCAACTCAAGTCCTCGGGGCCGGAAAGTCCGGGTTCTTGCAAGGGATCGGTGGGTTCAACAGAGCACCAGAAGAACTGGCATCCGTCGCTCAAGCGATCAGCGGTGTCGCGGCCGGGGGTGCGACCGGCGGTGCGGTGACCGTGTTGAATACCGTGAATGTTCGGGCGTTTATGAACCTCCTGATGAACCTCACCGATACGAACATCCTGTCCACGCCTCAAGTATTGGCCGCCGATAATCAAAAGGCCAAGATCGTCGTCGGTGAAAATCGCCCCTTCCCGACAGGGCAGGCCCAAGGTATCACCGGAGGAACCTTGGTGACGATCGAACGGAAAGACGTCGGAGTGACGTTGGAGTTGACGCCTCAAGTGCTTGAAGATGATTTGATCCGCCTCGAAATCAAGCAAGAGATTACGGCCATCGCGGAAAACGTGGCTCAGACGATCGGATCAGGCTCAGCCAGCATCCCCGTCGGTCCTACCACCACCAAGCGCTCGATGGAAACGACGACGATTGCCCAGGATCAGCAGACGCTCGTCGTGGGAGGCTTGGTCCGGGACAACATCACGCTCAGCGAGCGGAAGATCCCGCTCTTGGGAGACATTCCATGGCTGGGATGGCTGTTCAAATCACAGAATCGTCAGATGGAGAAGTTGAACCTTCTCGTGTTCTTGACTCCGCATTGGGTTCGCGACGAGGCCGACATGGCCGAGCTGAATGCCAGAAAAGCTCGAGATGTTAACACCCTACAGCGTGAAAATCGGATCGAAGAACCAACCAGACTCAAGCAAGACGTACTCGAACGCCTCGAGCCTCCTGCGGTAGTGCCCCAAGCCTCCCCAAACGATAGGCCCGGCAGGCAGTAACCCCTGCACTGCCGGATCAGATGCGCTGTATGCCCTTCGAAAAAACTCAGGGCCATGGGTACGTCGAGTCGTGAATCATGCAGCGATCGAATCCGCAACGAGATACGTTTTACGTACAACGCGTCACGAGTCATAGCACACCCCAATCCCACTCCCATTAGCCTCCGAAGCCCCTCCTTAGGGGAATAGCCGACCTGCCATTGCCCTACTATGCTGCAGCCCTACGGCTGTATAGAGCAGGAGGGCGTGACAATGGCTGATAACATCGTGAACTGGCGAATCCATCCTCGGCTTTCAGTCACGTATCCGGTCATCTTTGGAGGGGCACCGTTTGTCGGAGAAGGAATCGTCTCCGATCTCTCTCTGACCGGCTGTTCCGTCAACTGCAACCGAACCGTTTTGGTGGGTAGCTACATTAAACTGAGCGTTCTGCTTCCGGACCCCACCGCATCCCTATTTATTGAGCTCGGGAAAATCAGATGGGTCAAGGAACATATCTTTGGCGTTGAGTTCATCAGAATACCAAGCCTCACTCGCCACCGATTAGATCGAGTCGTGTCACAAGAAATAGCCATAGAGGCAAACATCCGTCAAGCATCTGCTTAGCGTGTAGCTCCTCCTGACAACCGTCTCATGCACATGAGTAGAAACCCACCAAGGCCTCATTCAAGAGCCTATACAACGAACCTCTTTTTCTCTTTATATATGTAACGGTTGACCCGGCAAGAGAGCGAGGCGAGGAAGATCTGAATCGTTAATCCTGCCTTAGACACCCCCCAACTGCTTACAGTGGGGGGTGTAATATCGAACGGACCTACGGCTTGATATCAAAGTGAATCGATAGACCTGCATGCACAAAGATCGTCCTGATCGTGGACTCATATTGGTTTAGAGTAAGACCAGCATCAAACGGGTTGGACGCTCCGAACCGATCCGTGTTCAGGTCGTCGTGAAAGGCATGGACATACTTCGCCTCAACAAACGCGGCCACGTACTTGAACAGATGGGCCTTGATTCCTCCCACGCCTTGAAACGCAATGGACGTATCCCTCTGATCAGTAAGGGGATTGGCGAATGTAGCTCCCCGGGCTCCACCTGGCCTCATCGCGAGCTGATGCGCCCCCACGCCGATCCCAACATAGGGATGCCACCGCCCGTTGGGATAGGCCTCTGAAATCGCCATCGGCCGTCGAATCAGGAAATTGCTACCAACATAGATGCCCTGGATTTCAGTTGTGGTTCCCTGAAATGATCCGTCCGGAAGAGTAACTCCGTTAAAATTTTCCCGACAGCAGGCCACATCCGGATACCAAATAAAACCGGTGATCTCAACGCCAAGATCGAATCCCACCAACTTGTTTCTGGTTGGGAACCAGACCCCCGCATTGCCACCGATCGATTGTTTATTCTGATAGTCGACATCTCTGTCGACCCTCGGCGTAGTCCCGTCCCTAAACGTCGCGTCCTGACTGAACGGAATGGCAATACCTGCCATAAACGATAGATAGGGCTCGATCGTACCAGACGACATGTTCGGGAGACCGGAGGATAACGCGTAGGGATCAGCGACCCGTGCAGTGTATGGATCCTCGGCCCGAGCCACCTGAGCCGCACCAACGGCACAGAGGAGGAAAATCATCGCCGAAATTCTGGTTTTCATTCATCACCCTCCCAAATAAAGAACATAGTCTCTTCGACGACTACTGGTCGTGAAACCGTGATATGGGTCAGAACGGAACTGTTGCCAGTCCTCACCTTCTTGCTTACGTGTGAGAGTTTCTTGCTAGGCATCGTGCACCTTGCGGACACCGACACGCAGCCCTGCCAGCATGTCTCCCCTCGATGGGAAGAACGGGGAGCACCGCTGAATACAGAAAATCCCTTCTGCGGTGGCCACATACGCCGTCCGATTGAATTTCTTTTTGATACGATTGAATCCGCACGTGATTCCGTAAACGCGCAGGCATGAGGAGGAGTTAACGTAGCCCACCTCATAGCGACCATGAGGGATGCTCCTTTCGTATACATTTGGCAATCGGCGGTAACAGTAGCAATCCCTTGTTCATTTTTTAAAATAGATAAAACTGATTTTGATCATCGAAAAAACCAATATCTCTACCTTCGCAAGGCGCGAACTCGGCAATAATGCAGTTGAGCAGAGTACTGTTGATGTCTGCATATTGAACTGTGTCCCTATTCCATTGCTGGGAAACACCCGTATACTTGGATCCGTCATAATTTTGAATGAGGGTCTGGTCAATGTTACGATCGTGAAGGGATATGCGTTCGAATGATCCCGCCGACACATTCTCGCTGCTCCATACCCACCTCCCCCTTTTGAGAATGGCGCAGAAGCAAGGATGGTCCCTTCACCTAAGCCAGAGGGACCTAAATTGAATCAATTCAAATGATTGGAATAACGATGGAATATTTTGCCACCGCGCTTCGGAAGGGAAACATCCTGAGCGGAGAACCCAGACTTGATGACGGAGGAAGGATACTAGACCGGAGAATGGCCTGAGACGACACCTACCGCCCCAGGGCCTTTTTGACTGCCTCCCCGATCTCTGCCGGATTCTTCACGACTTTGACTCCAGCCGCTTCCAGGGTTTTCATCTTTTCAGATGCCGTCCCCTTGCCGCCGGAGATAATGGCACCGGCATGGCCCATGCGACGGCCAGGAGGCGCTGTAATTCCGGCAATGAAGCTGACGACCGGCTTTTTAACATTCTTCTTGATGAATTCAGCGGCCTTCTCTTCCGCGTCGCCGCCGATCTCCCCGATCATAACGATAGCCTGAGTCTCAGGATCTTTTTCAAACAACGGCAGGACATCCACGAAGCCTGTGCCGTTCACAGGATCACCGCCGATGCCGACGCACGTGGTTTCTCCCAAACCCAATGTCGAAAGCTGATGCACCGCTTCGTAGGTGAGGGTGCCACTGCGAGACACCACGCCGACAACACCCTTTTTGTGAATGAAACCCGGCATGATCCCGATCTTGGCCTCGTCTACCGTAATCACTCCCGGACAGTTCGGACCAATCAACCTCACATCCCGACCGCGCAGAGCCCGTTTCACTTTCACCATATCATTCACCGGAATCCCCTCCGTGATACAAATCACGAGTTTGATTCCGGCATCAGCTGCTTCCAAAATGGCATCGGCGCAGAACGGCGGAGGCACAAAGATGAGCGACGTATCCGCTTCGGTCTTTTTGACCGCGTCGGCTACCGTATTGAATACGGGAATGCCTTCGACTTCCTGACCGGCCTTCCCCGGAGTCACCCCTGCGACTACCTTGGTCCCATAGGCCTTACATTGAGTCGCGTGGAATGAACCTTCCTTCCCCGTAATCCCCTGCACCACTACTCGTGTATTCTTATTGACGAGAATGCTCACGATACGACTCCTTTTCCGTATTCTCTCACACAAGCGAGGTGGTCGAGCACGCCCTTAACTGCGCGCATGCAACGAGCACCGCCAATTGCAAGGATACTGAGAACCACCCCGGTGCGCGTTGCGCGAGCACAAGGGCGTCTCGGCTGCCTCGCAATTCTCACGCTGCTTTTCCTGTCAGTTTCACAATTTTTTGGGCGGCTTCCCAGAGATCGTTGGCGACATCGAGCTTCAATCCGGAATCTGCCAACAGCTTGCGACCTTCTTCGGCATTCGTCCCTTGCAGCCGGACGACGAGAGGCACGTTGATCTTCACTTCCTTGGCCGCTTCGATGACACCGTGGGCAATACGTTCACAGCGCACGATTCCACCAAAAATGTTGATGAAGATGCCCTTCACGTTCGGATCTTTGAGCAGAATCCGGAATCCGGCGGCAACCGTCTCTTTCGTCGCGCCTCCGCCCACGTCCAAGAAGTTCGCCGGTTCGCTGCCCGCTAACTTGATGACGTCCATCGTGGCCATCGCCA
>CAADGK010000053.1 GCA_900696515.1 uncultured Nitrosospira sp.
CAATTAATGGCATCTGATCCTCCGGAATACCCAACCGGAGAATCCCCGGATCTTTGCCCTTCACATAAAAATCCACCGATCTGTAGACCTTGCCTTCCCGGCTCCTCCGTTCCACATACCCCTGGACGGCTCCCTCTGCTTTGACTTGCATCGCTCTTCCCTCCTTCTGGTGAGTGTTGAATCGAGTCAGCCAAGCGCCTGACCCATACGCCCCGGCCTTCGGACCGGAGTTTTGGAATGAAACAGAATTCCGAATCGCATGCCGTGCAGCTCAAATACAGGGCGCCCTGTAGCCACTTGCATCGACAGCCTCTTGCTCCACATCCTGGACACATCCGTCGCCAAGCCCCGTTATGAAACTCTAAGGACATAGGGGGTGCCTCTTCTTCGTTGCTTCAATAGGGCATAGTGCTTCTGCGTCCATCGCTTGGTGCCGGCATAGATCATCTCCATCAAAAACTGATCACCACGACAGGCCACCACGACCGCGAGCATTGGACTGATCGCGTTGGCGAGCCAGGCGGCCACATCATCCAACCGCTGTTGAATGCGTTCGACGACCAACCGGCAGCGCATGAAGCCCTCGGTCAGCCCTTTCCACCAGCCCACCAACGGCGCTCGATACTTCTCATAGGATTCCGCCTCTCGCGTGGTCTCCCTAAAATCCACATACGAGCGAAGCACGCCCACCAAAAACGCTCGCCAATCTTCGGGGTCGAGCGTGAGCAGTGCCTTGGCGCAGGCTTGCGCCCGATCTTGTTTGAATTCCAGTTCCCATCGGACACCGTACAATCCCGCGTCTTCTCGGCCTTTAGCTTGCAGTTCCAGCCGCTTGTCATAGACCCGCAGCATGGTTTGACTCTCTCGACTGCCGAAGTAGAGCGTCTCGCCGGTCCGGACGCCTGCCCGATGATTCGAGGCTTGAATGACTTTGAACTGCTTGGACCGGCTGACCACCTGTCCAGCTTCCACGGCCAGGCGAACGGTCTCCACTGCGACAGTGGCCTCCCGGTCGTCCAGCGCCACATCGATGCGAGTGACATGGCCCTTCTGCGTGAAGATCCAGGCCAAGACGGCCTTCAGCTTGGTCTCATCCCACTGAGAGACAATCCCCGCCGAGAGATCCACATGCACCTCCTTCGGATTGCGAGGGGCACCCGTCCCCAGTTTCCCGACGCCCGTCTTGCCCTGCGTCATGAGCTGAGCGATGGGATAGCCACGAAAGCCGGTCTCACTCTGGAACCAATCCCCGCCAATCAGCGTGATCACGTCCTTCACATCAGCCTTCGGGAGCGTGAAGGCTAGCCAATCGATGGTCTGAGTGAATCCTCCTGAAACTGTCACTTTGCCCTCCTTGGCTTCCGTGCGATAGACGCCCCCGTCTTACCAAGTCGGGGGCTAGGCCGCTGCGCGCGCCGCCGGCCATCGCCGCCGGTCGCGCTGCGCTGTCCTTCCGTCGTCTGAGGCGTAAATAAGGACGAACTATGCCCCTTCGCCTGCAGGGCTTCTTTCACCCGCTCCAGGTCGAAGCGAACAAACCGGCAGAATCGATCGACAGGAATCTCGCCCCTGCGGTACGCGCGTCGGATCGACTTTGAGCTGACTTTGAGGACGGCGGCCAACTCATCGACGGTCAACCATGTTTGTTCCATCACGTCTCCTTTGTGTTGCAGCGCACGATGTATGGGGGAACCATACGCATCGGCCTGCCGTGGTGAAAGAGGCCCGCTCGTGGTCACTAGGGGACAATAGGGGACACTAAGGGACACTACGTTATACGGACGGAGGGCACAGGACAGCGCGAGAATAGAAGTCGGAGGCAGCTATGCAAGAAGATGGTTAGACATCGTTGTGATGACTAAGAAATTGACAAACACCGCTCTAGACGCAGTGATTAGGATCTTGCTGTCCACTCGTCCAGAAGGCGAAACTGGGGCGATTGGAACCGAAGGGTGAGTCGAATGGGAGTGGACTGAATCAAAAATATGTCAGAAATATTACAAAAATTGCCCTAGGGCCGAAAAACTCCGCATAGGCCCAAACGGCTCTGATTCTTTGCCAGGGAAGGGTTTGAATTAGGAGACCATGCCCGATTGATCTGTCTGCTAACCTTCAAATGATCACTCTCCCCATGTCGGTGACTCTACCCCTGCTGACTGAACGCATGCAGCAATCAGATGTGCGCCGCGTGACAAATCAGCGTGGATTTATTCTTTCGTTCAAGGCAATCGATACCTGCTAAACGTACCTGTTCAGATTGGCGGTTGTGCAACACGTGGATGGAATCGCCGTCGATGATGACGATTACCTGAGCAGTAAAATCGGTTCCCCCCTGGACGAGTGAAGGATACAACCAAACAAGGCAAAGAAGAACACCGTTGATGCGCCTCAGCTTCCCTGACAAAACACGAAGCCTCTCTGACCGACAAAGATCATTGGAATCTTTCACCGCCTGAAACTTTCCGACCCCAATCTTTCCTCTATGCTGACCAAAAGTTCATGAACGCTAAAAATTAGAATCGCTCCCTCGCACAACATTCGCCAAATCAGATTGCCAATAGTGAATGCCAACACTGCGAACCCTATAGAACGAACGTAATCCACAGGGGCTCGATCGAGCAGAAGGAGGGAAGCAATCGCTACAATGCTGCCGAGAGTGATGGCTGCAGCCCCAATGAAATAAAAAATCTTGATAAGGTCAGGCGTGACCAGTTTCCTGAAGGAGAAGTAGTTATCCCACCCTCCCCTATTTGAATGAGCGTCGTGGGCATTTAGGTGAAACTTGTGCCCACACGACCTACAACTTCCTGACTCATCATCATTTTCTACCCAGCATTTGGAACATTTCATATGTGCATCCTTTCTGCCCTAGAGGCGTGGCGAGCCATGCAGAACTGATACATAAAAGGAAGCCTATCTCGCCTCAACTTTTGAAGAGGCCGTTACCGCGCTCCTTCGTGCGAACCGGAAGAGAGCGCGCATTATGCTCTTATGTCTCCTTTTCGATTGATGCAGTGAACTGCCGCCTCGGCTCTTCTTTTGGATCAAGCCTACAAATCACACTCAACGGTGTCACCACTACATCAAAAGAGGCCCAATTCCAACTAAAAAGACCTGAAGAAATCTTGAAAGCAGAATCTAGACAAATCCGCTCCAGCAGCGACTTTCACTGGAATCTACTATGGATTGTGGAGGATCACTAGAAGGGCTTGGGAAGTTAGGACTTTCCATCTCGGCACGCGAACGGAGAAAACGTTTGCGAGATCAGGGCCTGGAGCGCCGTTTCGCGTGCGGCCAATGCCAGCTGAAAAGCTGCCTCCTCTCCGTATTTCAGGATGGAAAACGTTTTGTGACGGGATCGTCCGTTGCCAATTGGCCATTGCACTCCCCAGAAGACCTTGCGCACACGTCGTCCCCGAAACACTTCCCAACGGTCGACACGCGTCAAACCTGAGACTCCTGACCGATTGTTCTTTTTCAGAATCGCACAATAGTCTGGCTTACTCAGGGGCGCATGCTGCTGGACGAGCGTGTCACGATACGCCAGTGCGGCTTGGAACGCCTGGTCCCGATTACCATGGACTCCATCGCTGAAGTCACGCGTGAAGCGCTGTTTCCGGCGCTGCACCGTCACTCGCCAGCAGTGCGTAGACGACGCCTCGTGATCGACCCGACGAATGTTCAGCATGGATCCCTTCTTCTCAAGCATTGTTTCCGTTACTCGTATCGTGAGTTTCGTTTGACTGGTCGTGCAGATCTGGCACCTGATGGTCCTGCGGTGGTGCCCGATGCTCTGATTCTATGAAGGTCGCCACGATCAACCCAACCAGCACGCCAACCATGCTAGAGAAGAGCAGCACTTTGACCCGTCGTTCCGCCTCTCGGCTCTCGAGATGAGGCATGTTAGTACCCCACACAGAGCGGCGTTTCTCCCCATCGGACGCTGACTCGCAACTGTGGTTTGTAGCCGATGAATGCGCGGAGTCGTGCTTGGTCTTCGGCGGACATCCGAATAAATTCGATACCGGCGGTTTTATCGGACACCCACCGGACGACTCCGAGCGTAATCCGCATGGGCCGAAGCACGTCGAGATAGATGACCAATTGCACAGCCTGGTCCCGTTCCAACGGAACTGCTGTCTGCAAGAGACACCCGGGATTCGTGAGATCCAGCACCTGCCCCTCGCCCACTCGAGGTCCAGCTGATAGGGTGACTTTTGCTGACGCTGGCTTCCGATCGCTATAGCGTGGGTGCACAGGGCCTCCTTGTGGTTGGGGGATGGTCACGCGTTCGACTGAGTGGGACCGCCGTGATGCATGACAGAAGTCTAGCG
>CAADGK010000054.1 GCA_900696515.1 uncultured Nitrosospira sp.
AGAAGGACGACGGCACATGATTATCAAACATGTGCCGATGCGATCACTGCGGAAGAGCAATGTCGTGTCCCTCGTGGACTATCTGACGAACACCCAAGGCAGACAGGAACGGGTCGGGGAGATCACGCTGACGAACTGTCACAGCGACCGGCACGAAGCCGCGTCACTCGAAATGTTGAATACCCAATCGCTCAACACCAGAGCTCAGTCGGATAAGACCTATCATCTCATCATCAGTTTCCGGCCCGGTGAGCTGCCCTCGGCGGCGACCCTGCGCGCGATCGAAACCAGAGTCTGTCACCGATTGGGTTTCGGAGAACATCAGCGGGTGAGCGTGTTGCACCATGACACTAACAATGTGCATCTGCATCTGGCGATCAATAAAATCCATCCGACCCGCTACACCCTGCATGAGCCCTACAAGGCCTATCGGGCCTTCGGAGAACTGTGCGACAGCTTGGAGGAGGTGCTTCGTCTCGAGCAAGACAATCATCAGGTCCGGAAAACCGGCGGGGAGAATCGGGCCTCCGATATGGAGCGGCAGGCGGGCACCGAAAGCCTGATCGGCTGGATGCAACGGGAGTGTCTTGACGAACTTCGGTCGGCACACACCTGGTCTGAACTACATCAGGTGCTCCAGCACCATGGGCTCGCGATCCAACCACGCGGACAAGGGCTCGTCATCACGGACGGGCAGGGGACCTTTGTTCGGGCCAGCTCGGTGGCGCGGGATCTCTCAAAACAATCCCTCGAGCGTCGTCTCGGCCGGTTTCAGCCTCCCGATCCCGTCCAGACCACCAAGCCCACACGTCGGTACGAAGCGAAACCGGTTCAGAGCCGCATGGATACGACGGCGCTCTATGAGCGGTATCAGCAAGACCGGCTCGCCCGCACTCAAGCACGAGCGGTCGCAATGCAGGAGGCGCGGACTCGCAAAGCGCACTCTATTGATGCGGTGAAGCGAGCCGGACAGATCAAACGGGACACGATCAAACTGACCATGAGTGGACGGATCACGAAGAAACTGCTCTACGCGAAGGTGTCGCAGACGCTTCGATCCGATCTCCGTCAGATTGTCGATCGCCATCGACGGGACTGTGCCGCCATCACGGCACGTGACACCAGACTGACCTGGGCTGATTGGTTGCGCCAGCAGGCGCTCGCCGGAGACCAGGAGGCGCTGCGTGCGTTACGTGCTCGAGACGCATCCCGAGGTCTGACCGGCGACACGATCGCGGCGGTTGGAACCAGACTCGTGAATGCAGTTGTGGGCGCGAATCAGGACCATATTACAAAACAGGGCACGATCATTTATCGTGTTGGGCTCTCGGCCGTCCGTGACGACGGCACCCGCTTGCAGGTGTCGCGTGAAGTCACGAACGACGGGATTGATGCCGCGCTCCGGCTCGCGATCCAGAAATACGGCACCACGATTGCGGTGTCTGGGTCCGATGCCTTCAAAACTCGCGTGATAGAAGTGGCCGCTCGTTCTCGTCTCACCATTCGCTTCGATGACCCGACACTGGAGTACCAGCGCCAACGTCTCACTCGAGAATCCCGACGCCCACCCACGCCGGAGACCCCCTCGGCCACCGGTCCGACGCAGACCGCGCCGGTACCACTGACCCCGCCGAGTGATGCCGTGCTTCGCCATCTTGCGGAACAGGAACGAAAACGGTTGCAGATCATTCGGACGCCGACCCTCAGACGCTTCGAGGCACGAGACCAGGGGATGGTGCAGTTCGGTGCGGTGCAGAAGATCGAGGGTAGGTATTTCGCGTTGGTCCATCGACAGGACGAACTCTTGGTGCTCTCCATCGATGAGGCCACCTACAGACAACTCACATCGTTCGCACGAGGGCATACGCTTCATCTGAATGCATCAGGCGCGATCAAGCTTGGGAGGGGACGCCGGCGATGAGCACCACGCAAGAGGCTTGCGCGGAGGATGTGGCCGAGGCCCCGTCTCAGGTGTTGGGTTTGCGCCGGTTGAATACGTTCACCTTGTTGTGAAGGGGCATTTGGGGTAAGGTACTTCTATGCTGACCGAAGCCGACATCCAGCGCAATCTCGATGCGGTTGACGATGCCGTGGCGCAGCAGGCGCTCGAAGGATTGACGGTTCCCGCCGAGACGGTCGAGGACATGCGCAAGATCGCACGTGGTGAAATGTCCAGCGACGATCTGATCAGGAAACTCTACAACCGTTTCCCGAATGTCCCGATATTCCAGCCACGATGACTCAGTCGATCCGGCAACGGGGGTGCTCAAGAACCGCTTGGGCATTAGCGACGCAACCACGTTAGCACAGACCGAGGCGCAGTTCGTCGCCGAACGCGCGCGTGAACTGACGCACCAGCCCATTCCGGGCACGTTCGATCTTCCCCATCTGCAAGCGATTCATCGTCATCTGTTCGGCGATCTCTACGAGTGGGCTGGACAATTACGGACTGTGGATCTCACCAAGGACACGAACCGGTTTGCGCATCATGCTCATCTTGAACGTGCCGCCGCGCCGATCTTTCGGGAACTGGCGCAGGAGCACTATTTACGCGGCCTTGAGCCGGCAGAGTTTAGTCGGCGTGCGGCGTACTATCTTGCCGAGTTGAATGCGCTGCATCCCTTCCGGGACGGGAATGGACGGGCGCTCCGGGCCTTGTTCAGCCAGGTGGCGCACGACAGTGGCTATACCATTGTCTGGAAGCATATGACCCAAGCGGAGATGCTGGATGCGTCGCGGCGGTCGTTCTCTGGAGACCTGGCCCCGTTGACGACACTGATTCAGCGGAATCTGCGTCGAGACGTTCCCTTCCATGCGCACCAGTCAGCGGAGGCGTCACGTTCCACGCAGGCCGCACCGTCACTCCCCCCGCCGAGTGATGCCGTGCTTCGGCATCTTGCGGAACAGGAACGACAACGGGTACAGGTCATTCAGACCCCGACCGTCAGACGGTTCGAGGCACGAGACCAGGGGATGGTGCAGTTCGGGGCAGTGAAGCAGATCGATGGCAGACATTTCGCCCTCGTTCATCGGCAGGACGAGACCTTGGTGCTTCCCGTTGATGAAACCACTTACGAACGACTTCAATCGTTCACACGAGGGCGCACGCTTCATCTGAATGCCTCAGGCGCGATCAGGCTGGGGAGAGGACGCAGGCGATGAGCAGCACCTACAACAATGCGGTCGGTCCCCAAGTTCGAGCTCCCCACCCCAAACCAGGCCTGGTGATTCCCTTGTTGGCCTGTGCCTCCCTCGTCGTTGGCTTACAGTCGGCCACACAGTTCTTTGCCGCTACCTTCAACTATCAGGACGTGTTAGGCGACCATGTCGGTGGCCTGTATCAGCCCTGGGCCATTCTTGAATGGGCCTCCCGTTGGATGCGCGACTATCCGTTGCAGCTCCGGCAGGCCGGAGGATTCGGCATGATCGTGGCAGCGAGTGGACTCCTGTGTCTCGCCATCGCGCGCACCGTCCAGGCGTCACGGCCTCGACCGAATCCATTCCTGCACGGCTCGGCACGATGGGCCAACCGAGACGACCTCGAAGCCGCCACGTTGCTGCCTCGCACACGCACGATCATGGATTGGTTCAAGGGCACGCCGAGCCCGTCAAGCGATGGCGTGTATGTGGGCGGGTGGGTGGATGGGAACGGCACGCTGCACTACTTGCGCCACAGTGGGCCGGAGCATGTGTTGACCTATGCGCCGACTCGATCCGGCAAAGGGGTCGGCTTGGTGATTCCGACGCTGTTGTCCTGGCCTCATAGCGCCCTCATTGCCGATCTGAAAGGGGAGTTGTGGGAACTTACCGCTGGATGGCGACAGCACCATGCGAAGAATCAGGTGTTGCGCTTTGAACCGGCCGCCGCCCAGGGCTCGGTGCGGTGGAATCCGCTGGATGAAGTCCGACTCGGCACCGAACATGAGGTGGCCGACGTCCAGAATCTGGCCACGATCCTCGTGGATCCGGATGGACGTGGCCTGGAATCACATTGGCAGAAGACGAGCCAAGCGTTGCTGGTCGGCGTCATGTTGCACGCGCTGTACAGAGCTCGGCACGACGGCACGACCACCTCCTTACCCGCCGTGGATCGGATGTTGGCCGATCCACAGAGACCTATCGCCGAGCTATGGAAGGAGATGACGACCTACGGCCATGTAAATGGGCAGGTGCATCCGGTGGTGGGAGCCGCCGCTCGAGACATGCTGGATCGACCGGAGGAGGAAGCAGGCTCGGTCCTCTCGTCTGCGAAATCCTACCTCGCGCTCTATCGCGATCCCCTCGTCGCCCACAACGTCAGTGCCTCAGAATTCAAGATTCGAGACCTCATGCACCATCCAAATCCGGTGAGTCTGTACCTCGTCACCAAGCCGAACGATAAGGCCCGGTTGCGCCCGCTGATTCGCGTGTTCGTGGCCATGGCGCTGCGCTTGCTCACCGATACGATTGCCGTTCATCGGGAGACGGTTCCACCATCCGGATTCATGGGCCTGCTTGAACGCCTCGGGGTCCGATCCGTATCACCACCGCTCACGACCAAGGCCGCCTATCGCCATCGCTTGCTGGGCATGCTGGATGAGTTTCCGAGTCTGGGGAAACTCGAGATCTTTCAAGAATCCCTCGCGTTCATGGCGGGCTACGGGCTGAAGTTCTATTTGATCTGTCAGGACATCAACCAACTGCGGAGCCGTGAATCCGGGTACGGTGCGGATGAAGCCATTAGCTCCAACTGCCATATCCAAAATGCGTTTCCGCCGAATCGCCTCGAAACGGCGGAACATCTGTCCCGTCTGACGGGACAGACGACTGTTGTTCACGAAAAACTGACGGTCAGCCGACGCCGTATGAGCGCCATCCAGGCGCAGGAATCCCGCACGCACCACGAGGTGCAACGGCCGCTGCTCACGCCCGATGAATGTCTCCGCATGCCGGGGCCGAAGAAAGACGCGCAAGGGCAGATCCTTGAAGCCGGGGATATGGTGATCTACGTCGCGGGGTGTCCGGCGATCTACGGCCGGCAGCCGCTCTTTTTTCACGATCCGACTTTTGCGGCTCGCGCGGCGATTCCACCGCCAGCCGTCAGCGACACGTTGTGTGAGCCGTACGTTCCACCCGCCGTGAAGATTGAGTTATGAGGGGACAGCTCAAGAACCGTACGCGGGTCTATCGCTGCGCAGGCCAACTCGGTCGCTGGCCAGAATAGAGTAAGAGCAATGAGACACCGATCGTGATGCAGACATCGGCCACATTGAAAATGCCGGTTCGCAGGCTGCCGATACCAAGATTCATGAAGTCGATGACACGACCGTCGTGCAACACACGATCCATGAGATTTCCCAAACCACCACTGACGATAAGGCCCCACGCCACGATGAAAAGCATCGAGGGAGTCTTGCTGAACAGGAGATACAACGTCAGCGCCACAAGCGAGATGGCCGGGAACACCTGAAACAGGAGAATTCGGAGTTCTTTGGAGAGGCCACCACCCAGACTCAAGAAGGCGCCTGTGTTCTCGGCATATTCTAAACGGACCGTGTCATAGAACCACGACTGTGGAGGCTCAAAAGCCAGGTACTGCTGGGCCGCATCTTTCGTCATTTGATCGCAGCCCACCGTGAGGATCAGCAGCGAAAGAATCACCGCACTCCGCGTGAAGCGAGACATGACGCAGAGTTTACTGCCAGAGCAGGAGCAAGTCCATCATGTATTCGGTTTGGTCGAATATCTTGGAACGGGGGATGTCTTGAGCGCGTTGGGATGATCCCGTACGAAGGTACAATCATCCTTCACCGGCGATTATCCCTGGCGCATCGAGACGCGAGTCTTGAACAGGCACGTCCGTCCTCTCAGAACCCCTGGATGCAGGCTCGCCGGTGGCTAGCGGATGACGAATTCCGTTCTTGAGGTGTCTCCTATGGCGACCTGTCGGAGCCGCTTGCGTCACACCATTGTGATCATGGGTGTCTGTCTCGCAGTTGGACTCATTCTGGCTCATCAAGCTGGTCTTCGTGTGAACACGACACACAGTATTCCGCTTGGGCTCTATCGGATGTCGACCGATCCGATTGTGAAGGGGGCGTACGTGTTGTGGTGTCCCCCGGAACGCCAGGAGTTTGACTTGGCGAAAGAGCGGGGCTACATCGGGGCGGGATACTGTCCAGGCGGATACGGCTACATGATGAAAAAGGTCGTGGCGTCAGATCATGATGTCGTGAGCGTGACGGAGGAAGGGGTCATGATTAACGGGACGCTCATACCAGCGAGCCAGCCCAGTGAGGCGGATTCGATGGGGCGACCGCTGCCACGGTTCCGTGTGACCGATTATGTGCTGGCCGCCTCGGAACTTTTGCTGATGTCGGACACGAACAGCCGTTCCTTTGATGCCCGCTACTTTGGGCCCGTACACCGCGTGCACATCCAAAGCCGAATTCATCCTGTCTGGACGTGGGAATGAAGACGGGCGCACCAAGACCTTTCTGGGAGAACCCCTTCTGGAAGGGACCTTTCCTTAGAGTGACCTTTTATTCTGCGAGACCGACAACACGAAACAGGAACCTACGCCGATTCCCGATGGAGGATGGGTGAAATCAAGCTGTTTGAAGACACGGATGGCCAACCCAGTCTTGAAATTGTACGAGCGTTTGTGAATGTTGCGGACAGTGGAATTACGATCATCCAGGATGTCTCGAGGACATCCCAAACCGATCTATTTGAAGGACGTCATACGATTCAGTAGGTCCGAAATTATGATCGGTCTCAAGAGGAAGAAATTCGCGTGCTCTGGCTGAGCCGTGAAGAGTTCGTGTGAATCTCAGACCGTGTGCAGGAGCAGGAAGTCGTAGAATCATGCCGAGACGTAAGACAGTCAACGGGTCGTACCTAGTGCACCTTCACTTACGTAAGGAATGCGTTTCACCCATCGGAGTACTCCTTCCAATGTACGGGAGTCGAAGTTGGGAGAATAGATGACGGACACATCAATGACGACTTCGACATGTTCTCCTGCTGCAAATTCCGTCATTAGAGGTTTGACCGCTTGTCGCCTAATCCTAGGACCGAGACAATTCCCACGGTCAATAATTGGGAGTTCCCCCGTGTGGTCATCAAGGAGAAACACATAGGCATCATATGCTCCTTGCATTTGACAGCCTCCGCCGTCCGAAATCACTTGTAACGACTTGATCGTTCCCTGAAGCCGCACTGCCCGCATGTTGAAGGCTTGCGGGTTGGCGAGAATTGTTTGAATCGGGATTGGCTCTTCACGCACCAATTCAGTCGCCGATGCTATCGGCACGTGCAGTGACACGATCAAGCTATAGGCACTTAATACGACGGTGTGGCGGCTCAGTCCCATACGCCTGAAGTATACTGCCAAGACTTGGTAAGTCCAGGCCACAATGATGCCGCTTCCTATTGCTTGGACACGCTCGGCCCACGCCGAAAATCCATAGCGGTCGACCAGCCAGTGCTCGTTGTATGTGACGAGCCAAGCCGGGAGCGCGTCCCACCGTTCGTCGACCGTCGGGAGCGTTGTCACCCGCGACAGTTGCTCTTTGAGCGTGTCGATAAATCACCCTGTGATTCCATCGCCTTCCGTGCTTCGAACTGAAGCCCGACTTAGACGTGATTCCGACGAGGTCAAGAAAGTGTGGTTCGTTTGGCTAAGGGTTGTTGCGGTGGTACATTTGAGCCAGGAGGACCATCCATCATGACAAGAATGATGCTCCTACTTCTCGCATCGCCGATGAGTGTGCTTCTTGCCGGATGCCCGAATGGAGGAGGGGGAGGAGGAGGGTTCGAGGGAACAGGATCGACTTCCGCCATCCTCTATACAGCCAATGATGGTTCGAACACCCTCTCAGGTTTCAGAATAGGGGCCGGCGGGGCCCTGACAGCAACAACTCCTGCAAGTTTTTCTACTGGAGGGACAAGCGCCGAATGGGTTGCCATTTCCCCTAACGGTCAATTCCTCTATTCGTCAAACCAGAGTTCCGCCAATGTTTCGGCTTTCACGATCAGCACAACAACCGGAAACCTCACGCCGACTGCACCAGCAACGTTTTCCACCGGTGTAGGATCCTCTCCGCGTGGGATAACGATCACGCCAAACGGAGCATTTGTCTATGTCGCCAATAGCGCCTCCAACACCGTCGCCGGTTTTTCGATCGGATCGGGTGGTGTACTGGCTCCAACGTCTCCAGCAACGGTTCCAACGAGTGGGACATTAGCGCGAGGTCTGGCTGTATCACCGAACGGACAATTTCTCTACGTCGCAAACTCTGGCACGCACAATGTATCGGGTTTCACCATCGGAGCCAGTGGCGTGTTGACCGCGACCAGTCCGGCGACCTTTTCAACTGGTGCCGGCTCTCCAAGCCCCGAGGGGCTTGCCATGTCGCCGAATGGTCTGTTTCTGTATGTTGCAAACAGTGGAACGAATGCCATTGCTGTCTTTTCCATTGGAGTGGGAGGCGTGCTGACCCCAACAGTCCCTCCGACGTTCTCCACTGGAGCGCTGGGATCGAGCCCTCAGAGGCTAGCAATTTCGCCCAATGGATCATTCCTGTATGTCACGAATAGTGGCATGAACGAGGTGGCAGCGTTTACCATTGGAGCGGGAGGATTATTAACACCGACGTCTCCGGCGAGTTTTGCGACGGGAGCGGCGTCCGCGCCGGTCGGGATTACGATTAATCCAGACGGGCAATTCCTCTATGTCGCGAATTCAGGGTCAACCAGTGTATCCGGTTTCACGATTGGAGCCGGTGGCGTTCTGCTCCCTACCACTCCCGCCACGTTCTCGACCGCTCCACAGGCTCCGATTGGAATTGCCACTCCTGGTCGTCCATAGTGTTACGGTCAAGTCGACGGGCAGCCTGCCAAGGCTCATTCAAGAGAGAACCCTCGAGCGCCGACTTGGACGATGTGCACCAAGAATTCTTCCCTAGAGCATCGGTCGCCTCGCGCGATTCCGTGCGAACGCATGGACTATCAACCCAATTAAGGCCCGAGTACGTAATCCGACGATCGGCGCCCGTTAACCGCTGCTGGCGAACGGGCGGTTATTGACAGCTATACGCAAATAACGTATAGTTACTCGGTGCAGACGGTCATCGAAACTGACGCGTATTTGAGCGATGCGAAGCGAGCCGGTCTCTCAGAGCAGGAACGGATGAGTATCGTTGAGTGTCTTGCCAAGGATCCCCAAGCAGGAGACGAAATCCAGGGGACAGGCGGAGCCAGAAAAGTACGGTTTGCAGGAAAAGGTAAAGGAAAACGAGGAGGATATCGGGTGATCACATTTTTCAGTGGAACAGATATCCCAGTGTTTCTCCTCAACGTGTTTGCGAAGAATGAACGGGTTGACCTGACCCAGGGAGAGCGGAACGAGTTCAAGGCCACGTTGGGAGCTCTGGCGGCAGCGTATCGCAGAAAGAGGGCGCGATGAAGAAGCACACACCATCGGCAGGGCGGCGCATGATCGCGAGTGCCAAGCAAGCTCTAGACTGGGTCAATGGACACACGCATCCATACGTGGTCCATGTTCCTCACGAGATAGATGTGGCCCGCATTCGGAAGAAAGTCGGGATGAGTCAGAGCGAATTTGCCAAGCAGTATGGGTTCAGCTTTAGGACCGTGCAACAATGGGAGCAGGGCCGAGCTATCCCTAGCGGAGCGACACGCGCCTATCTTCTGGTGATTGATCGTGAGCCGGAAGCGGTCCGGCGGGCACTCGTGAATTATTAAGTACGTCGAACACCCATCCCTCCATGGGGTCGCGTTCGAAAGGAGATTACCTGGCGATTGCCGCACTGGCCCATGCTCTGCTGGCATGCTGCGGCATATGATTCCCGTCGTCTGCTGTCACCTCACCATCCGCTCAAGCTTCTCGATTGACATCTGATCCGCGCGCCTGGCGGTCAGAATTGCGCAGCTCTATCGCCATCCCGTTCTTTCACACGATCGACCGACATCGATGGATCCGACGACACCGCTCGCGACGCGTGTTCCAATCCCTTTCTTACAACACCTGCAACGCCGCCGCGTAGGTTTTGGCGCGGTGGGGGCGCACGACAATTTCCACATCGTGATCGAGCTTGACGAGGAAGCGGAGCAGCCGCTCAACCGAAAACTGGCGGAATGCGCCGCGCAGCATCTTCGAGATGTCCGGCTGTCGTACGCCAAACAAGGCGGCCGCCTCTCGCTGGGTCAGGTGGCGCCGTTTCATGATCGTCTCGATCTTGAAGACCAGTTGCGCTTTGATCACATGCTCGTCCGCATTGGGCAGACCAAGGTCCTCAAAGACATTGCGTCCCCCAATTTCATATCCTTTCTTCCTCATGACCGTGCTCCTTGTGCAATTTGCTCCGCGACGCGGAGCCGTTGTGTGATGACGTCCATCTCGTGCTTCGGTGTTGCCCGACCAGATGTGGATTTCTTCTGAAAGGCATGTAGCACATACACCGTGCCCTAAGATCGCGCCAAGTAGATGGCGTCATGTATCTCTTTGCTCAGAAAGCCGTAACGGAGAGTTGACTCCATTCCAGCCCAAATCGCGAGAGGTACTTTCGCAGACGGTCAGCGTCGTTGGTGGTCGCCCTTCGACCTCTGGAAGACAAGAAGAGTCGTCTCCCGGCATCTGACAATGAGCGTGAACTCCGACAGACCTCTACGACGCCCTTCAGTTGGATCTGATCGAACAAATCCATCTGTTCCCATCGCTCTGCTCCGAGGAGCGATTTGAGCGCCTGCTCATCGACTGAGAGTGTCTGCAACTCCCATCCCTGACGAAGGCGTACGATTTCCTCATCCACCAATTCAAGCGAAATGCGTCCACCAGCAGCGAGAGTGGCCATGCGCACAACCGCTGCATTCAAATCCCTGAAATTCCCATTCCATGTGGCGTCGGGAGTGGTGGCGAAGCGCAGGAACCGGTCTCGAGCTTCTTTGTTAAGGGTTACGTGGCTACCGGTCCGTTGCGAAAACTGGTCGAGTTCATACTGCAGATTCGGCTCAATATCCTCTGGGCGTTGTTGGAGGCCGGGAAGTTGGAACGTCCACAAATTGATCCGCGCCAGGAGATCGTCGCGGAATCGGCCGGCTTCCACCATTCGCTGGAGGTCGCAATTGGTGCCGGCAATCAGTTGAAAGTCGCTGCGGACTTCGCGATCGGCCCCGAGCGGGAGAAAGGTCTTCTCTTCTAGAGCTCGAAGCAACATCGCTTGCTCATCGAGTCCCAACGTTCCGATTTCATCGAGAAACAGGACGCCTTCATGGGCGGTGAGCAGCAGGCCAGACCGATCTCGATGCGCGCTTGTAAACGCGCCTTTTACGTGTCCAAACAGCGTGGACATCGCGTTTTCCCCACGAAGTGTCGCGCAGTTCACTTCGACAAAGGCACCCTTGATCTGATGGCGGCTTTTCTTCAGGTCGAAGATGCGTCTTGCCAGGCGTGACTTGCCGGCTCCGGTAGGGCCGATGAGTAAGACTGGATCCCGCGATCGCCCGGCTACCTGTTCAATCCGTTCGATCAATCGATTGAACGCGACATTGCGGGTGGGAATGCCTGACTTAAGAAACGACAGCGCTTCGGTTTGTTCCTGCTGAAACCGGGAAGCCAGCTTGTCGTATTTCGAAAGGTCCAGGTCGATGATCTCATACGTGCCCGAGCCTTTTGGCCGATGGCGGTCTGGTGGTGAGGTCTGAATCAGCCGGGCAGGACAATAGTGAGCTTCTGTGAGGAGGAAGAGGCAAATCTGTGCGATGTGGGTGCCGGTCGTAATGTGAATCAGATAGTCCTCAGTTTCCGTATCGAAGGGGTACTGCTTCGCAAATTCATGGAGCGCTCCATACACCTCTTCCAAATTCCAGGGATTCTCAAAGGCGATGACATGAGAGCGCACCGTTGTTTCCGGAGAGACCGACCGGATGTCTTCGGCCACAGCCTGCGCGAGTGACGAGAATTTCTGCTGGTACAACAGTTCCAGTCGATGAATAACCAGCGTGTCTTGCTGACACAATGAAACAGTCGGTCGCCACTTCTCCCACCGATCTGGACCTCGCCCGGTGTCCAACGTGGTACCCAGAAGCCCGATCACTACGGTTCGTTTTTTAGTCATATATATAAATATATAATACTAGCTATAAAGATAAAATAGTATTCGTCGTTTTTCAATTTCACTGCGGCGGTTTCATTTAAATTCAATATGAATCAATAGCTTATGAATAACCTGGTATCCAGAATATCCTGGCATTCCGCATGCTCTATCCAGGGACAAGACATCAAAAAGCACAGGTAACGGATAGGGAGAAGGAGGCGGGTCACATGGCCAACAAGAACCTCTTCGCCACGCTGGTAGGCAAGCTGATCCCGGTGACCGATTCGGTCAACAAGGAACAGGCGCCAGCCTATGCTTTGTCTCCAAAACACAAGTTGGCGCAATACGCGGCGACGGGCTGTTTGAACGCAACATTTTATGCCACCGAGCAAGAGCAGCTGGATGTTGTGTTGGAGTTGTGTCGGGTCATTGAGCCAGAGTTTCTCGCGAAAACGGCGGTGTATTGTCGGGAGAAGGGGTTGATGAAGGATATGCCGGCGCTCCTGTGCGCCGCCCTGTCGACACGAGATGTGGTCCAGTTGCGCACGATCTTTCATCGGGTGATTGATAACGGGAAGATGCTCCGGACCTTTGTGCAAATGGTGCGGTCCGGAGCGGCGGGCCGGAAGTCGCTCGGCTCAGCCCCCAAGCGATTGGTGCAAAGCTGGTTGGATCGACAAGATGAAGAGGAGTTGTTCCGTGCCGCGATTGGACAGGATCCCTCGATTGAAGATGTAATCAAGATGGTCCATCCGAAGCCGAAGACGGCCCGGCAAGAAGCCTTGTATGGCTATTTGCTGGATCGTCCTTACGATGCAGCATCGCTGCCGATGCTAGTGCGCGAATATGAAGCGTTTAAGAAGGGTGAATCACAGGATGTCCCGAACGTTCCGTTTCTGAAGCTCACGGCACTCAATCTCAGCAATAAGGCATGGGCCAAGATTGCCGAGCGGGCGTCCTGGCAGGCGACAAGAATGAACTTGAATACCTTTGCGCGCCACGGGGTCTTCACGCGACCGCATCTCGTGCGGACGATCGCGGCGCGCCTGCGGGATGCGGAGGCCATACGTCAGGCCAAAGCATTTCCATATCAACTGATGGTGGCCTACACGATGGTCGACAGTACGGTACCGAATGAGATTCGGGAGGCCCTGCAGGATGCCATGGAAGTGGCGATTCACAACGTGCCGGCCTGTCAGGGGAAGGTCTACGTCTGTCCGGATGTGTCGGGCTCAATGGCCTCTCCAGTGACGGGGTATCGCAAGGGTGCGACCAGCGCAGTGCGGTGCATCGATGTGGCGGCGCTGGTCGCGGCGGCCATGGTGTGGAAGAATCCATCGGCCGAGGTGTTACCCTTCGAGAACGATGTGGTGGCGCTGTCACTGAATCCGCGAGACAGTGTGATGACGAATGCAGCCAAGTTGGCGTCGATCGGCGGTGGAGGCACCAATTGCAGTGCGCCGCTGGCTCTGTTGAATCGTCGGAAAGCGGAGGGGGATCTCGTGATTCTGGTCTCCGACAATCAATCGTGGGTGGATGCCAATCAGGGTCGTGGTACGGCTTTGATGCAGGAATGGGCTCGCTTTACGCGACGCAATCCATCGGCCCAATTGGTCTGCATCGACCTGCAGCCGTATGGCACGATGCAAGCCGCTGACCGAATCGATGTCCTTAATGTCGGCGGGTTCTCTGATGCGGTGTTTGGTGTGATTAACCAGTTCCGAGAAGGGACTCTCTCAGCGGATCACTGGGTCGGAGAGATCGAAGCTGTTCGATTGAATTAGCAGAAGTGCGGCTGGGACCGAATGCCGTCGGGACTACATCTATCAAATGTCGGGTCTCGACACGAACTTGTCGGTTCTAGCTCAGGCCAGGAAAGAGCAGAAACAGAGCGATGGCGAATGCCTGTGGGACTACAGGGCGCCCGGGGTTCAACTCCCCAACCGGGAAACCGGTGGCACGGTCTCTCAACCGACTCGTCGCCATCGCTTCAACCCAAGTGTGGTGAATGCCGGAGGAACTACATGGGTCCCGGGTTCGAGTCCCGGTGGTTTCGACAGAAGCCATAGCTCAGTGGGTAGAGCAATGTTTCCCCATTTCTTGTCACCACACTCTGGAGCGAATCGAGGAAGGTGTTTGGGGGAGTAGTAAGGCATGCTAGGGTATCACTCGGCGGCGAATGCCGGAGGAACTACAGGACTCGAGGGTCTCCGGGTGCAAGTCCCGGAGCGTGGACACCCACGCTAGCTCAGGACAGAGCATCGAACACGTTTCTCCCCACCTTGTCGCTGCCGTCTTATTGAAGGAGTGCACGTATGACGGATCGTTCCTACAACGTAATTCCAACAGAAACCGGCGTTCCCATCAAAGCCTGGACTAAGGGCGTCACCATTGAGCCAGAAGCTGAGCAACAGCTGCGCAATGTGGCAGCGATGCCGTTCGTCTACAAGTGGGTGGCTGCGATGCCCGATGTTCATTGGGGGATCGGCGCCACAGTCGGAAGCGTGATTCCGACAAAGGAGGCCATCATTCCAGCGGCGGTCGGTGTGGATATCGGCTGCGGCATGATTGCTGTGCAAACCACAATGACAGCCGGGCAGTTGCCGGATAATTTAAAATCCGTCAGGACCGCGATCGAACAGGCCGTTCCACACGGCCGTACCGACAACGGCGGGAAGAACGATCGCGGCGCATGGAAAGATATCCCATCCCATCATGCTGCAGCCTGGGAGCAGTTGAAGCCGCGCTATGATGCGGTTCAATCGAACCATCCAAAGTTGGGCCGTGGGAACGACCTGAACCATCTGGGAACGCTTGGGACCGGGAACCATTTCATCGAAGTCTGTCTCGATACAAACAATGGTGTCTGGTTCATGCTCCACAGTGGATCGCGTGGAGTGGGCAATCGGATCGGTAGCTACTTCATCGAGCTGGCGAAGAAAGACATGCGTAAATGGATGATCAATCTCCCAGACCAAAACCTTGCGTACCTCCCGGAAGGGACGGATCACTTCCATCACTATGTGCAGGCGGTTCAGTGGGCGCAGGATTTTGCGATGACCAATCGTCAGTTGATGATGGAGAATCTGGTTCGTGCACTCAAGCAGAGCGGCGAGTTGCCGGTCTTTGAAACCACGCAGACCGTGGTGAATTGCCATCACAACTACGTGTCGGTCGAACAGCATTATGGAGAGCAAGTGTTTGTGACTCGAAAGGGGGCCGTCCGTGCTGGCAAGGATGACATGGGTATCATTCCCGGCAGCATGGGCGCCCGTTCTTATATCGTCCGTGGGCTGGGGAACGACGAAAGTTTCCATAGCTGTAGCCACGGGGCAGGACGGGCGATGTCCCGGGCCGAAGCCAAGCGGCGCTTCACGGTCGCAGATCATGAACAGGCCACGGCTGGGATCGAATGCCGTAAGGACGCAGACGTGATCGATGAAACCCCGGCGGCCTATAAGCCGATCGATGCGGTGATGCAGGCGCAGAAAGACCTGGTCGAAATAGTGCACACCCTTCGACAAGTGGTGTGCGTCAAAGGGTGACCACGAGTATCGAACGATGTTGACGATTGATGGGTCACACAACGAGGGCGGAGGGCAAATTCTGCGGACGGCGCTGGCACTGAGTCTGGTTACACAGACGCCGTTCCGGATCGAAAAGATTCGGGCTGGACGCAAGAAGCCCGGCTTACTTCGCCAGCATCTGACGGCCGTCAAAGCCGCAGCCGAGATCGGTCGCGCGACGGTCTCTGGAGATGCCATTGGTTCTCAGGAGCTCACGTTCACGCCGCGGGCAGTCGAACCGGGAGACTACAAGTTTGCTATCGGTACAGCCGGGAGCACGACTCTGGTCTTGCAGACCGTGTTACCAGCTCTGATGCGAGCATCGAAGCCGAGTCGTCTTACCATTGAAGGGGGGACGCACAACGCATCGGCTCCTCCCTATGAATTCATCGCCAAATCCTTCGTGCCCCTGGCGAATCGAATGGGAGCTCAGATCGAAGCGACGATCACTCGGTATGGCTTCTTTCCTGCCGGTGGGGGACAAATCGTAGTTTCAATTGAACCGTCGAAGAGCTGGCAGGTGTTGGATTTGACAAAACGTGGTGTGAGCCTCGGTCGGCAAGGTCGCGCCATCATTGCGAACTTGTCATGCGATATTGGACAACGTGAGCTCAAGGCGGTGGCCGCCAAGTTATCATGGGATCCGGCCTGTCTACAGGTGGAGCAAGTCGAGTCCCATGGACCGGGGAATGTGATTCTCCTGGAAGTCGAACATGAACACATCACGGAGGTGTTTGTCGGATTCGGCGAGCGCGGGTTGCCGGCGGAATCGGTCGCTGAACACGTCGTCCAGGAGGCACGGCGATACCTTGCTTCGGATGTTGCTGTAGGAGAATATCTGGCCGATCAACTCCTCTTACCGTTGGCCTTAGGTAAGGGAGGTGCCTATCGGACCTATCCATTGTCACGTCATGCGCAGACCAACATTCATACGATCCAACAATTCCTGGATGTTCCGATCCGGGTCACTTCGGAAGGTAGTCGCGCCTGCCGTATAGAAATCTGCGCCTAGCCTTCAAGTAAGCACATGGTGTCCGAGTCATGCACGTCATCGTCAAAATGATGTTCGGGTCTCACTTGTACGGTACAGCGACTCCAGCCTCCGATCGTGATTACAAAGGCATATTTCTGCCCACTCTCGATGCTTTGTTGACCGGGCAGGCTCAACGGACGATGAGTGAATCGACGAAAGTCTCCGCTGCAGCAAAGAACACGAATCTCGATGTCGATAGCGATCTCTACTCCCTGCAGTATTTCCTCGAATTAGCTTCTGAGGGTGAAACGGTCGCGCTCGATATGCTTCACGCTCCGGAGAGTGCCCTGACCGTCACCAGTCCCATCTGGCTGGATCTGGTTGCGCATCGAGCCAAGTTCTACACCCGCAATCTGAGTTCCTTGGTGCGCTATGCGAGACGGCAGGCAGCCAAGTATGGGGTGAAAGGCTCGCGGTTGCACGAAGCGAAGCAGGTCCTCGACTTTTTCCGCCAGCAATCTTCCACGGCCAAGATCCTGGATGTGTGGGATGCACTCCCTGCCGGAGAGCACATTCACAAAACACAGAACGAACGGGATGCCATGTATGAAGTGTGCGGGAAGAAGATGGTGGCCCACGGCCGGTGCGCTCACTATGCCGACATGTTGGAACATTTCATTCAACGTTACGGAGATCGCGCCCGGCAGGCGGAGCACAATGAAGGGATCGATTGGAAGGCCATCTCCCATGCGTTTCGGGCAGCGTATCAGGTCAAGCACATTCTACAGGACGGAGGGTTCACGTACCCCTTGCCCGAAACCGAGTACATCCGGAGGGTCAAGCAAGGCTCGTTGCCTTACCTGACAGAGGTCGCCCCGTGTCTCGATGCGCTTATCGATGAAGTTGAAGGACTGAGTGAAAAAAGCGCGTTGCCGGAACAGGTCGATCGAGAATGGTGGAACAAGTGGCTCTTGAAGGTCTTGTATGAGGCGTATGGGATCTCGCCAACTACTTCCCTTCCAGGTAGTGAAGCGCATTGAACGATGTTTATAGACGCACTACTCACTTCGGAGATCGAGAGACATCCGTATCCTTTGCTGTTTGCCACGATCAGCGGGGCCCATCTCTATGGATTTGCTTCTCCCGATTCCGACTATGACCTCAGAGGCGCACATATCTTGCCAGCTGCTGAGGTGGTCGGAATGAAACCGCTGCGGGAGACGGTGGAGTCATCAGAAGTTCGTGAAGGGGTGCAAATTGATTTGGTCACCCATGACATTAAGAAGTTCTTTACGCTTCTTCTCAAGAACAATGGATACGTGCTCGAACAACTGTATTCCCCGTTGATCGTCAAGTCAGGACCGCTCCATCAAGAGCTCAAGTCAATTGCACGCGGATGTATCACGCGCCATCATGCGCATCACTACTTGGGATTCGCAGCCACTCAATGGAAGCTCTTCACCAAGGAAGGTCGGCCGCGTGTGAAACCACTGCTCTATGTCTATCGAGTCCTCCTCACCGGAATCCATCTGATGAAGAGTGGTCACGTGGAGGCCAATCTCGAACAGTTGAACGCGGAATTCAAACTCCCGCAAGTCCCCGATCTCATTCATGCAAAAGTGTCAGGGTCCGAGAAGGGAGTTCTTGGTGAGCACAACATTGAGTTCCATCGCAAGGAGTATGAGCGATTGCGTGGTGAATTAGAGGGTGCGTTTACACACAGTGCACTTCCAGAAACGCCGTCTGCAAAGGGAGACCTGAACGATCTGTTGGTGCGGATAAGGTTGAATCCACCTGTTCCGCAGGCTTAACTATGCTGCTTACGATCACGACAAAAAGATCGCCGGCCACGGACCTCGGCTATTTGCTCCACAAGAACCCAGCTCGAGCCCATGAAGTCTCGCTCTCATTTGGGAAGGCCCATGTGTTCTATCCGGAAGCGAAACCTGACTGCTGTACTGCGGCACTGCTGTTGGACCTTGATCCTGTTGGACTCGTTCGAAATCGTCGGGGGCCTGGTGGAGAGGGGCGGGCGTTAGAGCAATACGTCAATGATCGCCCCTATGTCGCCTCCTCGTTTATGAGCGTGGCCCTGTCTCAGGTGTTTGGTACGGCGATGGCGGGACGGAGTAAGGAGCGCCAGGAACTTGCAGAGCAGGCATTGCCATTTCACGTCAAAGTCGCCGTCGTTCCTTGTCGAGGTGGAGAACCTGTCCTACGCAAAGTGTTCGAGCCGCTTGGCTATACGGTCGTGGTCACTCGTCATCCACTGGACGAGACCTTTCCTGAATGGGGCGAGAGCGCGTACTTCACGGTTGAACTCCGGGCGGTCCACCGCTTGAAAGACCTCCTCGCGCATCTGTACGTCCTGCTCCCCGTGCTCGACGATGACAAGCATTACTGGGTGGGTGACGATGAATTGCAGAAACTCCTCCATCATGGTGGCGACTGGTTAGCGGCCCATCCGGAGCGGGAACTCATCGTCCAACGCTATCTGAAATATCAAAAACGGTTGACTCGTCGAGCTCTTGCCCAATTAGTGGAAGACGAGGAGTCGGATCCTGATGCGGAGGCTGAGATTCATGCAACCGAGGAAGCAGTGGTCGAGGAACGGATCACGCTGAATCAACAGCGACATGCAGCTGTCGTTGCTGCGCTCAAAGCGACCGGAGCCAAGCGAGTCCTTGATCTGGGGTGTGGCGAAGGGAAACTCCTACGGGTTCTCTTGGAGGAGAAAGCGTTTTCTCAGGTCGTCGGGATGGACGTTTCCTACCGCGCATTGGAGGTGGCACAGGAGCGACTTCATCTTGATCGCATGCCGACCAAACAGAGGGAGCGCATCACCCTCTTTCAGGGTGCCCTCACGTATCGGGATGCGCGGTTAGAGGGTTACGACGCCGCGACTGTCATCGAAGTGATCGAACACCTTGATCCTCATCGCCTGTCCTCCTTTGAACGGGTGTTGTTTGAAGCGGCTAAACCTCGCGCGGTGATACTGACGACGCCCAACGCCGAGTACAACGTCAAATTCGAGACGCTTCCTGCTGGAAAACTCCGCCACAAGGATCATCGCTTCGAGTGGACACGTCAGCAATTTCAGCACTGGGCGATGGGCGTCGCCGATCGGTTCGGGTACAGTGTACGTTTTCTTCCGGTTGGGCCTGAGGATGCAGTCGTCGGTGCGCCAACCCAGATGGGAATCTTTGCGCGAATGGGTTCGCGATGATGGGAGTCGAGCAGGCCAAACCATAGAAGGTTCATCACGATGAATGCAGTCAAAACGCTGACACAAAAGCAACTGTTTCAGTTCTTATTGAATACTGCGGTTGTCAGGCCGGTCTTCATTTGGGGGCCTCCTGGGATTGGGAAATCAGCATTAGTGCAACAGTTCGCGGCGCAACTGGGACTGCCTTGTGTGTCTCTGCTGGGGAGTCAGTTGGCCCCGGAAGACCTCATTGGTGTCCCGCAGATTGTCGATGGGACCAGTCGATTTTGCCCGCCCAGCATGATTGCGAGAACAGAACCCTATTGTCTGTTTCTTGATGAATTGAATGCCTGTGCGCATGAAGTCCAGAAAGCGTTCTACAGTCTGATCCATGAGCGGCGGATCGGCGAATACATCCTTCCATCCGGATCGATCGTCATCGGCGCAGGAAATCGGGCGCAGGACAGCGCCATTGTGAAACCGATGTCCTCCGCATTGCTCAACCGAATGGTCCACATACATCTCAAGGTGTCGCACCGTGACTGGCTCGAATGGGCCGGGGAAAACGGCGTGCATCCCAAAGTCATTGAGCATATTCAAACAAGGCCCGATCACTTGTGGAGTCAACCGCCCAAGCATGAGGAACCCTTTTCCAGCCCACGATCGTGGCACATGCTCAGTGATGTGCTGATAAGCCATGGCGAGTCATTGTCGGATAACGATATCGAGGCCGCTGCCTACGGGTGTCTGTCACCCGTCCATGCGGGACAGTTCAAGGCTTTTGTGAAACAGCTCAAGAGCAAATATCGCCTGGCGGCGATTCTGAAAGGCGAGATCGGGTGGCCAACAGAGCCGGAGGATCGGGACATTCTCTATTTCCTCGCGCAATCCTTTCGAGCCCAACTCGTAAAGGACCTTCCTCGGGATCGGGCAGGAATCGGAGAGTCGCACAAGACAACGATCCATAAAGCCAAGGCGCTCATCAAGTCCTTGGCCTCAATCAGTCTAGAAATGGCACAAATGGTGGTCGCTTCTCCTGGTGATGTTGAGACGCTCCCCGAATGGTTTCTAACTGAAATCGTACGAGATCTCCCTCGATTGGTAGAAGCACGCGATGGCGCCGAAAAGACGAAAAGCTGAAAAAGACGATATCGCCACGCAAAACTATCTGAAGGGGATGGAAACACTCCGGCAGCATCCGTTGTTTGCCCCACTGGTCGCTCACGCCAATTTTATCCGAAGCGAACGGTCCTCCTGCCCAGAAACAGGTTGGGCTGTCATCACCGACGGTGGAACCGTACACGTCCACCCCACGCGTCGGCTTGAACCGCAAGAATGGAGCTACGTGTTGGCCCATTGCCTCCTTCATTTGGGTTTCGATCATTTCAAGAAGGACAAGCAGCGGTGGGAGTGGAACATGGCGTGCGATTGTTTTGTCACACGTTTCTTAGCCATGCTGAAATTCGGTCGTTCCCCACAAGAGTTCGAGGGTATCGCGGATATTCCCGGTGGCACAGAGGATCGCCTGTACCAACAATTTTGTGAACAAGGAGTTCCCGAATCGCTTCGCTGCTATAGCACATCAGGCAATCAATCCCACGACATGTTTTTTGTTGGTAAAGAGGACCGTGATCTCGTGCACCGCATTGATTGGCAAGCCTGTTTTGGAAAAGGGCTCCAAGCGGCTGTGCGCAGCGCGGTAAACGTCGCGGCCGGGTACGACAAGACTCTGGGCGCAGCGAATGATGGCATGTCTCCTGCCCAACGTGCTCGTGCATGGTTCTTGAGCAGTTTCCCGTTATTGGGAGCTTTGGCGGCCACGTTTGAAATTGTAGAAGACCCGATCATTTGTCAGCGGCTTCACATCTCAGTCGCCGCCATCGATGAATATAGTCAGGAGATCTTCATGAATCCGGCGGCCGGGTTGGATGAATATGAATGCCGATTTGTGATGGCTCATGAGCTCCTCCATGCCGGTCTTCGCCATCAGGGCCGTTGCCAGGGTCGAGATTTCTTTTTGTGGAATGTCGCCTGTGACTTTGTCGTGAATGGCTGGTTAGTGGAGATGGGGCTTGGCACGCTACCGAAGGTCGGGGTGCTCTACGATCCTGACCTCAAGGGGGAATCAGCAGAATCGGTCTATGACCAGATCGTGACAGATCTCCGGCGTGGAAGGAAACTGGCGACGCTCTGTGGAGTGGGATTGCCCGATATCTTCATGCGTCGGGCAGTGAAAGCGAATCTCCCGGATGGAGTGGACCTCGACGAGTGGTATCGCCGAAGTCTCGTGCAAGGCTTGAGCTATCATGAGGAACAAGGTCGGGGATACCTCCCTGCGGGCTTAGTAGAGGAAATTCGTGCCCTCAGCCAACCACCAATTCCGTGGGATGTCCAACTGGCAGAATGGTTCGACGGCCATTTCGCACCGATCGAAAAGATTCGAACCTTTGCCAGGCCAAGCCGGCGGCAGTCCTCAACGCCTGATATCCCGAGGCCTCGATGGTTTCCGGCAAAGGGAGCTGAAGACGGTCGAACGTTTGGAGTCGTGTTGGATACGTCTGGGTCGATGGATCGATCAGTTTTAGCTCATGCGCTTGGTGCCATCGCGAGTTATAGCATCGCACGCGATGTGCCGGCGGTGCGCGTCGTCTTTTGTGATGCTGCTGTCTATGACCAGGGGTATGTCAATCCGGAAGCGATCGCCGACCGTGTTCAAGTAAAAGGTCGAGGCGGAACGATCCTGCAACCGGCTATTCACCTCCTCGATCGGGCCGAAGACTTTCCCAAAGACGGCCCTCTCCTCATTATCACCGACGGATTCTGTGATCGCTTGACGATCAGACGTGAACACGCGTTTCTTATGCCAATTGGCCATCATCTGCCGTTTGTTCCGAAAGGGCCCGTGTTTCGAATCAAGTGATCCCATGAACATCAAGATACCTGAACTCTCGTTAGTCCTGCTTGTCGGTCCCTCCGGGTCTGGCAAATCCACCTTTGCCAGAAAACACTTCAAGGCAACGGAAATCCTCTCCTCAGATTATTGTCGCGGCCTCGTATCCGATGACGAGAACAACCAGGCTGCCACGAGCGATGCGTTCGACGTGCTTAATTTCATTGCCGGCAAGCGTCTGGCTGCAGGTAAGCTCACAGTCATTGATGCTACGAATGTCCAAGATGAGGCGCGTAAACCGCTGGTACAGCTTGCCAGACAGTACCACTGCCTGCCAGTCGCCATTGTGTTCGATCTCCATGACAAGGTCTGTCACGCACGGAACAAGGAACGCTCTGATCGCACCTTTGGACAACACGTCGTGCGGCAACAGAGTCAGCAACTCCGGCGTTCTCTGCGGACGCTGGAGAAAGAAGGCTTTCGCTATGTCTATCGCCTCGAGTCGCCGGAGGAGGTGGAGGCCGTCACGATTGTTCGACAACCGCTGTGGAACAACAAAAAGGAGGAGCGAGGTCCCTTCGACATCATTGGGGATGTCCATGGCTGTTTCGACGAGCTGAAACGCCTTTTGGAAACGTTGGGCTATCACGTCACTCGTGAGGCTGAAACCGCACGCTATGCTGTTACGCATCCAGCAGGACGAAAAGCCGTGTTCCTCGGTGATTTGGTCGATCGAGGCCCGAGCACTCCCGAGGTACTTCGCCTCGTGATGGACATGACCGAGTCGGGAGCGGCGCTCTGTGTGCCCGGCAATCACGACATGAAGCTCCTGCGCAAGCTGAAGGGGCGTGATGTCCAGATCACGCACGGACTGGCTGAGTCGCTCGCACAACTCGAGAAAGAACCGCCCGCGTTTCATGAACGGGTCACCGCGTTCTTGCAAGGGTTGGTAAGCCACTATGTCCTCGACGATGGCGAGCTGGTTGTTGCGCATGCCGGACTCAAGCGGGAGATGCAAGGCCGAGGATCCGGCAAGGTAAAAGATTTCGCATTGTATGGTGAGACCACAGGAGAAACCGACGAGTTTGGGCTCCCCGTTCGCTACAACTGGGCAGCGGAGTATCGTGGGAAAGCCATGGTGGTCTATGGCCACACGCCGGTTCCAGAGCCGGAATGGCTCAATCGCACGATCAATGTCGACACCGGATGTGTCTACGGGGGAAAGCTTACCGCACTGCGCTATCCAGAGCGGGAATTGGTCTCGGTACCAGCGGCTCACACCTATTACGAGTCTGCCAAGCCGTTTCTTCCGCAAGACGAAGCAGCGCCAGTGCTCACGGCACAACAACAGCACGATGACGTGCTCGACATCCAAGACGTACTTGGCAAACGGCTCATCAAGACGCGCCATCACCACACGGTCACGATTCGCGAAGAGAATGCGATCGCGGCGCTGGAAGTCATGAGTCGCTTCGCGATCAATCCAAAGTGGCTGATTTATCTGCCGCCAACCATGTCGCCTTCGGAAACGTCGACGAGAGACGGCTATCTCGAACATCCATCTGAGGCGTTTGGATATTACCGCCACAACGGAGTGTCTCGCGTCGTGTGCGAAGAGAAACACATGGGCTCGCGGGCCGTGGTCATCGTTTGTCGGGATGAAGATGCGGCTCGGTCGAGATTTGGAGTCGTCGGCGAAGGCATCGGCACATGCTTCACCCGGACCGGCCGACGATTCTTTTCCGATGACACCCTGGAGCGAGAGTTTCTGGAAGCCGTCCGAAGTGCGGTAGAACAAGCTGGTTGGTGGGACCAGTTGTCCACGGATTGGGTGTGTCTCGATTGCGAGCTGATGCCGTGGTCCGCCAAAGCCCAAGAGCTCTTGCGTCATCAATATGTCGCAGTGGGGGCTGCGAGCCGAGCTGCCTTGCCCGAAGTGGTAGCTCTTCTTGAACAATCGAACGCAACCAATCCGGATCTTGGTGCACTGAAGGAGAGATTTGTGAATCGCGCGACGATGGTTGATCAGTATGTGGCAGCGTATCGCAAATATTGCTGGTCGGTACGGTCACTGGCTGACTATAAGATGGCTCCATTCCATCTTCTCGCCACGGAAGGAAAAGTCCATACCGACCAAGATCATATCTGGCACATGGAGACACTGGCCACATTGAACAAAGCCAATCCAAGTCTGTTTGTGGCGACTCCCTATCGAGTAGTAGATGTCACAGATTCAGCAAGTGAAGAAGAGGCAATAAGGTGGTGGGCAACGCTCACGGAGGCTGGAGGTGAGGGGACAGTCGTAAAGCCGTTCGAATTTATCGCCACCAATCGACGCGGGCTCGTTCAACCGGCAGTCAAATGCCGTGGTCGGGAATATCTTCGAATCATTTACGGACCTGAGTATTCAGCGCCCGAACATCTTGAACGTCTGCGAAGTCGAGGCCTTTCATCAAAACGCTCCTTGGCTTTGAGAGAATTCGCTCTCGGTATCGAAGCGCTGGAACGTTTCGTCAGGCTTGAACCGTTACGGCGTGTTCATGAGTGTGTATTTGGAGTCCTGGCGCTAGAGAGCGAGCCTGTCGATCCACGATTGTAAATATCCAGACCCCGTGGATCCGTAAGTTGTTGTTGCAGAAATTCGCTATATGCGGTGCCTCCGTTCTTTAAATCAATGGTGGAGGTAGGCTCTACTGAGGCTCACACTTTCCACGTGAATTGGTTCGACGTGTACCAACACCGAATGGAGCGGACAGAACATCAAATCACAATCCGCTCGACCTCATCCAGCGACAATTGATCAGTGCGCCGATCATAGAGGCCCGTCGTCCGAGCACTTTCATGGTTGGCCATCTGTTGCGCGATTTCGAGTTTGCCGCCGTTGCGGAGATATTCTGTAATCCCGGTCGCGCGGAACGAATGGTTGCCGATCTTCGTGCGAATGCCGACGTCGGTGGCGCGGCGACGAATCATGCGGTAGGCATCTACCTGCATCATCGGTTTATCCGAGAGCTGCCCAGTCCGGCCAAGCATCGTCCGAAAAAGCGGGCTTGTGCCCTCGGTCAACTGGGCGGTCTTAATATAGGCGTGGAGGTACTCATCCAGATTGTGATGGCAAGGCATTGCATGCAGCTTCCCGCCTTTCTCATGCAGTCGCACCCAGGTCCGACGACCTTGAATATAGACATCCTCCACCTGCATCGTCAGCGCTGCGCCAATCCGCGCAAATGTATAGACCATCAATCCAATCAAGGCCCGGTCACGCAAGCCGACGATCGTGCTGACGTCAATGGCCTCGATCAACATCCGGGCTTCGTCGGCCATGAGCACCGGCGTCTTGCCTTTCTTCGTCGAATACTTCGGCCCCCGCACGGAGCTCGCCGGATTGGAGGGGAGAACCTGGCCGACCACGAGCCAATCGAACAGCATGCGGATCGCGGCGAGATGCTGTTTCACAGATGGGGCGGCCAGCCGGCGTTGCAACGTTTCAATATAGGTGGCCACATGCACCGGCTCAATACCTTGCAAGGAAAGAAGCCCATGCCGTTCGCACCAGGTCGCAAATTCGGTAACCGCCCACGTATAAGCTTTCCGGGTATTCGGGTTTCTAATGTTGGCGGTGAAGAATTCGACGAACCGTTTGGCCGCGTTGGGCGTCGGGGTGAAAAGGGCGGGGAGTTTCCTTGTGGCCGGTATGGCGAGTTGGATGGTGGTTTTCATATCTGTCACTTTGCAAATTATCTGGCGTATACCTTTGCATAGTATTTGGCGCACACGCCACGACTCCTGGATCGTGATGCGTTGGTGCTGACGATGCGCATGGCGTACATCTATCTCCAGGTCCGATC
>CAADGK010000055.1 GCA_900696515.1 uncultured Nitrosospira sp.
AACGATAGTTGACTGAAACTGATCGATAGTTGAGAGAAAGTTCGATCGATGACAGAAAGATATTCAGTCCTAACTATATGAAACTCCAACGATCAGAGATCGCTATAAGCAACTACTACGTTAGAGAATTAACGAAGGATTAATCTACGTTACGATGGAACACGCTGATTTAGTCACATCTTCGGAAGGAAATCCCTCCCATTCTGTGCCTGATCCTCAAAAAAAAGGATTTCTTCTCAATGCTCCCGTCTTATTGCTTGCAGAGCATATTTTGGGGTCGATTCCTCTCTGGGAAGTCAAAAGCAAGAACCGGAAAGAAGGACTTCGCGAAAAGGAAGTTGTGCGTGAGGTGTACTATCGAGGTGAACTGCGAAAAATCCCCTTGGTGATTTATGCGAGCGGAGACCTAGGACTTCCGAATTCCGTGGATCTTGAGCTCTTCCGTGGGTTTGAACGCTGGGCGCTTAGCCAGCTTGAGCGGAAGAAAGTCTTAGACCCCATTGTGAGAATTTCAGGAGCAGAGATTCTGCAGGCGGCGGGGAAGGAGCCGTCGGGTGCTGCGTATGCTGAGGTCGATCGCTTCTTTTTACGGATGGCTGGGACTATGATTTCAGCAGGTCGCACAAAAACTGAGGTAGGGGAGGGGACAAGAGGGAGTGGTCCCTTGAATCGCAAACGGTTGCGAAGCAACAAGGGGATTGTTTTTAAGATCTTCGGAACGGTGGTATTACCAGGGCAACCAAATAAGAAGGGTGAGATGGTAGATAAGTATGAGGTGGAGCTTGCTCCGTGGTATCGCGATAGTTTGTTGATGGGCAATTGTTTTGTAATTGATCACTCACTATTTACTGGGATGAAGGGGTCACTCTCAAAGTTACTACATCAGTTACTGCATAATCTCTTCTATCTCGGAAAAGGACATGCAGAACAGCGATATTCCGATCTTGTAGGTTATTGGCAAATCAAGAGATATATGGCGAAGTCGAAAGTGATGGAACAGTTTGCCGAGGCCCATCATGAACTTCTGAAGCGAGGGTTCCTAGAGCATTGGCAGATTGTGCCGATAGGGGTACGGGAGCAAAAAGACTTTCTATTTATTTGGGATGCGGGGTCAGCTTGGTGGAAAACGGAAGCTCAATTGCCAGAGTTACAGGCTAAGTATGAACTAGGAGAAACGCATCATAGCGACTCAGATCCTGTAATCGATCCATTTCTCACGGCGCTTCCGGAACCAAGTACAGGAGCGGCCATGACATCAGCCACGGATACTAATTCAGCAGCACGGTTACTAGACGAGATTATAGGTTTGTCCGGTCGCCGGAAAGATCCGGACGTGTGGGAAAAATGGTGGAAGCGAGCGATCGCGGCAGTTCCTCACCCACGGATTTGGCTTCGGATTGGCGAAGTGAAAGAACGGAAGGCACGCGGAGAACGCATTAATATGGGAAGCTATCTCGCGAAGCTGATTAAGATTGAAGCTAAAAGCTTCGGAGTACCATGGGCTGAGGACGAGAACAGGACCACATAAGAGGAATACGCGGGAACATCTCTTCGGCGGCACGGGTCATGTGCCATGGAACAGATCGGGAGAGGGAGACGTCACCGGATTTGTACAGCCGGTGTGAGTTTCTCACAGTAAGCGACCGCGACAGGATCGACTATGCCCTGGCCTGTCAGGAGAAGGTGATGGAGTCGGCGCCGAGACACGCAGAACAAGGATGCAAGAAGATGTGGATTTCTCATCGGTGATTGAGAAGTCGCGCTTCCCTCCACTCTCACGGTTTTTCTCGCCCTGTCAGATCGCTCTGATACAATAACCGACTGTCATGGGTGTGATTCTCCTTCTCCTCTGCGCCGGCGTGTTGCTGAGTCTGTTACGAGTCCACGCGCGATGGATTCCTCTGGCTGATTGCGGGGGCCCTGGTGCTGGGCATCGTGTGTCTGGACGTGCCGTTCTCTCCGTGACCGCCTTGTGTCCACTAGTACTTTCCCATACCCTGCCGCTCGGAGCTGTCGAACAGCGCGAGACGTCTCCCGGTTCCCTTTCAGGGTGCATGGCACGGTGATGGGACCGACGCTGCATGGCATCCGTTCTCGCACTCTGTCACATCTCACGCATGGTCGTTGTGACAATCAGCTTCTAATGGTCACCCATGTATGGGAGGCGGGGCGTTGGCGTCAGCCGGCATACGATGCTGGGAGAGATATGATCCCAAGTTGTGTTTGGCCTCGAGCTGAAAGTTGAGCGTATCTTTCGGTTGCTAAAACCGAAAACCGCCTCCGAGGAGGCAGGAAGGATACGCTCATGAAGAGGGACACCGTAGTTCAGTGGCCGAGTCGAGAGGTCCGCCAGACTCCGAGGTCGGTGCTCGATGAGATCGCCCGCGAGGGTGCGCGACGCATGCTCCAGGCAGCCCTGGTGTCGGAGGCGGATGATTTCATTGCGCAGTTTGGCAACGTCGTCGACACCGAGGGGCGGCGAGTGGTCGTGCGCAACGGCTACCTGCCCGAACGCGAGCTCGTCAGCGGGGTTGGATCGCTCGCGGTGAAGCAGCCGCGAGTGCGAGACCGCAGTGGCCATCAGAAGTTCACCAGCAAAATCCTCCCGCCATTTCTACGGCGGTTGCCGAGCGTCGACGCGCTCATCCCGGTGCTGTACCTCAAGGGGATCTCCACCGGGGACTTCTCCGAGGCGCTCACCGCGATCCTCGGACCCAACGTCGCTGGCTTGAGCGCCACGAACATCGTGCGCCTCAAGGAGGGCTGGGAGAAGGAGTTCGAGACCTGGTCGAAGCGGGATCTGAGCGGCAAGCGCTACGTGTACTGGTGGGCAGACGGGTTGTACTTCAACGTCCGGCTCGCCAAGGACCGTCCCTGTCTCTTGGTGCTTATGGGAGCCACAGAAGACGGCACCAAGGAGCTGCTGGCAGTCTGGGACGGAGAGCGGGAGAGCAAGGTGTCCTGGCAAACGGTGCTACGTGAACTGAAACGTCGGGGGCTCACCGAAGGTCCCAAGCTCGCCACCGGCGACGGCGCGTTGGGCTTCTGGGCTGCGCTCGAGGAGGAGTTCCCCGAAACTGAAGAACAGCGATGCTGGGTCCACAAGACGGCCAACATGTTGGACAAGATGCCGAAAAGCATCCAGCCCGATGCAAAGCAACTCATCCACGAGATGTACATGGCTCCGACCCTCGCCGCCGCCAAGGAAGCATCCGAGGAATTCAAGAAGCGATACTCGGCCAAGCATCCCAAGGCTGTCGAATGCCTCACCAAGGACGAGGACGTGCTGTGTACGTTTTACAACTTCCCCGCCGAGCATTGGATCCACCTTCGAACGACCAACCCCATCGAGTCGACGTTCGCGACCGTGCGCCATCGGACACGCCAAACCAAGGGCTGTGGCTCGAGGAAGGCGACGATGGCGATGGTCTTCAAGCTCGGGCTCGAGGCCCAGAAGCGGTGGCGGCGATTGAACGGCCATCGCTTACTCGCAAAGGTGCTCGAAGGTGCAAAGTTTGTCGATGGCGAAATCGAGGACGTCGCCGCGTGAAGAAATGTCTCGAAGGAGCGCTCAACCGACGCTCATGCGAAACACAACTCTTGACAATATCTCATGCTGGGACGAAGGTGGGGCCTCAGGGGTGAGGCAGGGTGGAGTGATGCGCGCATTCAGCGGAGTGATCCCAGTCGAACAAGGTGAGGGCGTAGGGTGGGGAGGCGTGGCCTCGCGGGGCTGTCCGCGCAGAGCGGACGCCTCCTACGCCAGGGAGGCTCGCACCATCTGGTGAAGCTGATCGCAAAGCCTATCCTTCGGCAGATAGCGGACCGAGGGGAACTGGTGCAGGATACACTGGCGCAATGGGTCTTCGATCCCGCCGGACATCAAGATGATCGGCAGGGCCGGGTGGTGGGCCGCCACGGTCTTGATGACCTCCAACCCGTCCATGCACGGCATGGTGAAATCGGTGATGATGAGGTCAGGGTGGTGTTCGCCCCACAAGCGAATCGCCTCGGCCCCATCCGCAGCGTCCACGACCCGGTGGTCGTCGGCTTCCAGTCGCACGCGCAGCGCGCGACGGAGGTCGTCATGGTCGTCAACCAGCAAGATCGTGGCCATCCTTATTCCCTTTCCGGAGCGTATTTCCTGAGGAGGCATCTGTGTTGAACACGACCGACGTGGCACCGACAATCTCCCGCTCACCCACGCCCGATCGCATCGTCCAATCCTCTTTCTTCAGCTGCTTCGAACGGAGTTCAGCAAGTTGCATACCTGTACTGACGTTACGTTGGACGTATAACAATCTGTAGCTAAGTGCATGCCATTGCGTACAAAAACATGACAGTTAGCAATCTGAACGCGGCATCCAGCGTGACCGGAACGGCAGCGGTCCCTCACTGAATCTGAAAGGATACTGTATCTGAATGGCGACAGCGGTGTATCTGGATCGAGACGGCCAGGACCCCTGTCGATCGCATCTCGATGGGTGCCCTGGAGACGGGCTGACGCTGATCGGTGCGGCCACGCAGACGGCACCGGGCACCGGAATCTGGCTATTGCTTGTCCCCACCCTGTAGGGTGCTACACCATCTCGATGCTGTCCATGCCACAGCGATTCCCAAACTCGGTGATGATGAGACGCGGGACGATCATCGCGGGGGTGATGGTCTTGTAAGCTCCCCCTAGATCGAGACAGCCATACGGAGAACTTTCTGGCACAATCGTCATTCTAGCCAGGAGGTTGTCATGCGCCAGTCGAAGTTCACTGAAACACAGATCGTATCCATTCTGAAAGAAGCCGACGCAGGCCGCCCGGTCAACGAGATCTGGCGGCAGTACGGGATCAGCTCCGCGACGTACTACAAGTGGAAGGCGAAATACGGTGGCCTGGAGGCGTCGGACGTGAAACGCCTCAAGGAACTGGAACACGAGAACAGTCGGTTGAAGCGGATGTATGCCGACTTGTCCCTGGAGAATCAGGGGCTGAAGGATGTTCTCGCAAAAAAGCTCTAACGCCCGTTGAACGCCGGGAGGTCGTCACCTACTTGGTGGAGGTGACGGGACTGCCGATACAGCGGGCCTGCCAGGTCGTAGGGCTTGGTCGTGCGACCTACTATCGGCCTCTTGTTGCGTGGGCCCAGCGGGATGCACCGGTGATCGTCGCGCTCACGGCAGTTGTGACCGCGCACCCGCGGTGGGGATTCTGGAAGTGTTATCGGCGACTCCGGCTTGATGGGCATCCGTGGAACGCAAAACGCATCTGGCGCGTCTATTGCCAGCTCCGCTTGAATCTGCCCCGACGCACGAAGAAACGCCTGCCGATGCGGCCTCGTCAGCCACTCACGGTGAGCCCGGAGCCCAATGCGGTGTGGGCTGTGGACTTTATGAGTGACACGCTGTACGGCGGACGCCGGTTTCGGATGTTGAATATCCTCGATGAAGGGGTCCGCGAAGGACTCGCGATCGAAGTGGATACGTCGCTCCCGGCGGAACGGGTGATTCGGGTCCTAGAGCAGGTGGTCATGTGGCGCGGTTACCCCCAGGCCATTCGGCTCGACAATGGCCCCGAACTGCTCGCTGATCGGTTCGTCACGTGGTGCGCCGAACGCGGGATCGAATTGCGCTACATCCAGCCAGGCAAACCCGCGCAGAACGGTTTCATCGAACGGTTCAATCGGACGTATCGGACCGAAGTGTTGAATGCCTATGTGTTTGAGTCCCTCGACCAAGTGCGGGAGATCAGTGCGGAATGGTTACTGACCTATAACGAAGTGCGGCCTCATGATGCCTTAGCCGGCGTACCGCCGGCCACGTATCGGGCCCAACTAGAGACCAGAAGTTCTCCCTTGCCAGTGTCTCGTTGACAGGGGAGCTTACAGTCTGTCTCGGTCTTGCCGGATGCTATGAGAGAATGGTCGAACCGACTGACGTGTTCGGCGACGTGCACCAAGGCGAGACCTACAGCCCGGCGTCACGGATGGTTGATGACTGGTACGCGGTGGAAGCGATTGATGCACAGACCGTTGCCATCAACGAACCGAAGTCCTCTCAATACAACACGTCGTATCTCCTCATTGGAGAGACCAGAGCCTTGATGTTCGATGCGGGGAGCAGCGAGCGGCCGGCCGGTTCTCGATCCATGCGTGAGGTGGCCGAGCGGTACACCGGCAACAAGCCGATTTCTCTGATCCTTTCTCACTTTCACTATGACCACATCTACGACGCCGCTGCATTTGACGGCGTCACACTCATCGACCGTCCGGACATCCGCGCCGATATCCAAGATGGGTTCTACACGATCGGCCCGTGGGAGTCGCACGCGACGGGGTGGCGACCACTCAAGGTCGTGCAGCTCGTCGCAGATGGTGCGGTGCTGGATCTTGGAGGCCGGACCATCGAGGTCTTCAACCTGCCAGGGCATACCACGGAATCAGTCGTGCTGTTCGGTCGACATCGCAATCAGGTCTTTACTGGCGATTTCGTCTACCGCCATCTGGGCGGCATCATCGCCTTTGCATCCGGGTCCGATCTGACAGCGTACAAGGAGAACAGCGCGCGACTGTTACAACTCACCAATACCGACACGTTGTTCTTCGGTGCGCACGGTATTCCGCGATTCGGCCAAGATTGGCTGATGCTAGTAGATCGTGAACTGGACAAGATCATCAAGGGCATAGCCACGTATCGGTATGCAGCCCACTATCTCGCTCCGGGCATTCCTTGGCGGGTCTATCAGAACGGCGACCTGTATATTTATACGACGCCGTTGATCGATCCCCCGATCTTCTGGTCAAAATGGACGGGGTTGCTGGGTGCAATCATCAGTCTTCTGTCCCTTTATCTGCTGTACCGAATCGTGTGCCTCGTTTTTTCTCCTGGCCGCAGAACACGTGAGTAGGTCGCCCGTCTTTCTGGCCAGTGGCGCGCAGCCTCTACCCTCGCGACCTGCCCATGGAAATTGGGGGCAAAGAACTATTTCGTTGCAGGAGGGCATCGGCGAGCAAGCTGGGCACCTATTCATCGAGGACACACGGGGGCGCCCAAAACCAGCTCTGTCCCTCAAAGAAATCGCACACTACCCTCATTCTGCTGTGCATCACCGTGCTCGCTCACGGTACAATCGGGCCTCTCACAAGGGAGATGTCAGATGAAATCCATCATTCATAGCAAAGAGATTGCCTGGGAGGATCAGGATCCAACTTATCAAGGCGCCTCCGTATCGAGTCGTGCCGACTGCGATGGGCCCCACGGCACAGGCCTGACATTCTCCTGGTTCCACCTGCTCTTAGGTACACTGTTTTTTACATCTCTAATCGGTTGCGCGGGCTTCAAAGGCGGGTATATGAGCCTACCTTACATTGGTGATGATCCGCCCAAGCTTCCTGTTCTTACGACACCACATCAGCTGCTTGGTCTAGACCACATTGGACTCCCAGATCTGAACCTCTCGCTCTCCCTCAATAATTCCATCCAAACATACCATTTCCTCGTAATTCTCTATGTCATTCCTGTGTATATCGACCTGAAGGAACATCGCTGGGACTCCCGTTATGGATGGGGCTCCTACAATCCTCCAGAGACAGGAGAAAAACTAGCGCTCAAGATGTCGATTCGGTTAATGCGGCCTGGAATCTCTTTCGATCTGCGCCAAGTCCAGATCACTGTGGACGGACAGACCTACCCGGCCACATCGATGTGGCCCACCTACGATGTCACAAAAGATTCGTCCACTGAACGTGACGCGCCAATACATCTGAATGAGATGGAGAAACTCTATTCTATTACCGTGCAGTTTGATACCGGCATTCCTACCCCAGACCAGGCAATCGCCCTGGACCTCTCCAAGGCGATCAAGACACCCCACCAAGACCCCATACCAATCATCCATTTCCAAAAATTGCGATGGAGAGGTGGTTACACTTAACCGAAGAAGAAGCACTCCGGGTTACTGCTGTCCATACGGGAGTTGTCAGATGAAATCCATTTTCCATGGCAAAGACATGACCGGCATTCAAGGCACCAACAGTACCAAGCACGGTCTTTGGCTGCTGGCCAGGAAATAGGTGCCAGAGAGCTATTTCATTGCTGGAGGGAATTGCCGAGAAAGTTGGACGGCTATCAATCGGGGACACACGGGGGCGACCCAAACCAGCTATGAGTGGATGTTCTGGCTTTGCTATCTTAACAATCTGTCTACACCCACACTTCCGACTGCCATGGCCCCCCCCACGCAGCTCGTTCATGTCAACGATCACATGAATTCCCCCTCTCCGGGTGAGAGTTGCGTGTGCGGGGCCCCGGGCCGTTCGTGGGTCCTGCGGCTGTGTACGATGTCGATGTGCTGAGGCCCGCTTTATGGCGATGCGGTCTCGGCGCCGAACTTCCGCTTGTGGCCAATGTCAGTCCTCGACCCTTAGCGGACTGTTGACTTGACCGGATGCAATGCTACGATGCGAGTAACTGACCGTGATGGGATGGGGAAAACCGGTCGATTGGGAACCCATATCACGGAGGACGCAATATGAGTGCCCATGATCCTAGGCGCGTAGTAGAAGACCTTCGCGACCACCTTGCCGCGCATGACCGACGGCTGGCTTTTCTTCTCGGTGCGGGAACATCAAGCGCGGTGAATGTCGCCCCTCCACCTACACCAGGTGCGAAGCCCGAGCACAAACCGATCATTCCAGGTGTCATTGATTTGACGACAATCTGTGCCACCGCCGTTAGCAAAATTGGCAACCCCTACAGCGCGGCGTGGGAAAGCATGATCAAACAGTGTGAGAAAAGCGGTCGTAAGGCCAACGTGGAAAACGTGCTGTCGCAAGTCAGACTAAAGATGGACGCGATCGGTGAAGGGGAAACCCTAGTTGGGCTGAACCGGTTGCAGCTAATAGAAGTTGAAAAGACAATCTGTTCCACCATCGCCGACGTGGTAAGTCCGGCGGACAGCATCATCTCACAACGCATGCCCCACCACGATTTTGCCGATTGGGCCAAGAAAGTAAGCCGCACCGCACCCCTAGAGATATTCACAACGAACTACGATGTTCTGCTTGAGCGAGCTCTTGAAGCATCGGGCGTTCCCGTGTTCGATGGTTTTGTCGGAACTCTCCGCCCTTTCTTTTATCCGGAATGTCTGGAAGATGAAGATTTGTTACCGAAGCCGAAATGGATTCGGCTTTGGAAATTGCACGGGTCAGTAAATTGGGTGCTCGAGGCTGTGGAAAGCGTAGGTGCGACGCGCAAGCGAATAATCCGGGTTCAACCTACGAAAAGCGGCGAACTGATTTTGCCTTCGCATCGAAAGTACGACGAATCGCGCAAGCAACCATACATGGCGTACATGGACAGGTTGTTGCGAATCTTGAGCGTGGAACATGCACTCTTGATTACGTGCGGATACAGTTTTGGTGACGAGCACATCAATGCGATCTTGTACGGAGCATTGGACAATCGAAACACGGCAAACATTATCTCCCTTCAATTTGGGGATTTGAAGGAGACAGACGATCTCGTCAAAGCGGCAATGCACCGACCGAACCTGACGGTGATTGGACCAAACGGTGCCGTCATCTCGGGGATCTGGGGCACCTGGCAACTCACTGAACCCGTCGATGCGAAAACGAGCTCATTCATGGATGCGGCCTTTGATAGCAATGCCTTGCCCGAAGACGAAGGTTCGCCGGCAACCGCCTCGGCGGACCTCAAGGGAACGATGCGTTTGGGCAACTTCAATTGGCTCTGTCAGTTCCTCAAAGCTATGAGTCCGGGGATTCAATGAAACAGGGGATTCCAAGTCTGATTGGACAGGTGGACTCTGTGAAGGGTGGCGTTGTGACAATTCGTCTGCGTGACGACATTCCGACTTTCATGATGGTGGATGGGCGTTCGTATCGAGTAGGCCAGGTCGGAGCGTTCCTTCGCATCCCCCTCGGCTATACGCAGCTCTACGCTGTTTGCACGCTTGTCGGTGCGGCCGCCGCTCCAAAGAGTGATGAGCCGAGCATCCTGCCCGGGCACCGCTGGCTTTCTGCAACATTGTTTGGGGAGGCAATTGGCGGAGTTTTTGAACGAGGCGTGAGTCAGTACCCCACTATCGAAGATGAAGTTCATCTCGTAACATTGCAGGACATGCACGTGATATACGGGGCGACCAAAGAAGAACGTGCAATCACTATTGGCACCATTGCGGCGGCGTCAGGAATTCCGGGCAGTTTGGACTTGGGCCGACTTGTTTCCCGGCATTCGGCCGTTGTTGGATCTTCAGGGTCAGGTAAATCGAATTTGGTGGCTGTGCTTGTTGAGGCTATCGCTACACAGGGTTTTCCTTCGGCTCGCGTACTTATTATTGATCCGCATGGCGAGTACGCCTCTGCAGTCGGTCAGTATGGAAAAGTATTCAGAATCAAGCCCGACGTAAACAAGGGCGAGTTACCCCTGCATGTTCCATATTGGGCTCTGCCATTTGACGAACTGCAGGCCATCGCACTGGGTTCGATGCAGCCAAGTTCAGAAACCGCGGTTAGGGACGAAATAACAGCACGAAAGAAATCAGCCGCGAAACACCTTGATAGTGTGCCGCCGGAAGCGGTGATTACTGCGGATTCTCCGATTCCTTTTAGCATAAAGAAGCTCTGGTTCGACTTGGATGACTTCGAAAGACAGACATTTGGAGACAATACTCGGACGACACCATGCAACAAGACGCAGGTAGGTGACCCTGAGAATCTGATTCCCAATCAGTATCCGGCTCCGAATCCTGGGAACCAAGCTCCATACGCACACCCTAGACCTCGGGGTATTGCGAAACAGCTGGAGCTGATGCGAAGTCGAATTCAAGACTCGCGCTTTGCATTCCTCTTCCGTCCCGGCGATGAGCTATCGCCGAATCTCGACGGTGAAACCACGGAGGACCTCCATACGCTCGTCCAGTCGTGGGTTGGTCACGACAAGCCGTTGACGGTCTTGGACGTTTCGGGTCTGCCCTCGGAAGTGTTGTCCACGATCGTGGGTACGCTGGTAAGGATCGTTTACGATCTGCTGTACTGGGCACTCGACCTGCCAACTAGTGGACGGAACCAGCCACTTCTGATCGTCCTGGAAGAGGCGCATATCTTTCTCCCGCAGGATGGCGATTCTGCGGCGCATCGAACGATATCGAAGATCGCGAAAGAAGGCCGAAAGTACGGGGTCGGTCTGTGTGTTGTGACTCAGCGGCCAGTGGAAATAGAGAGTACGGTGCTTAGCCAGTGTGGGACGATGATCGCGTTGAGGCTTACGAATTCCGCGGATCGTAGCAAGGTGGAAGCGGCAATGCCTGATGATTTAGGAGCCTTGTCTGGCATGTTGCCAGCCATGCGGACAGGTGAAGGGATCGTACTGGGGGAGGCAATGCCGATTCCCTCGCGAATTCAATTCTACAAGGCGCGCAAACGCCCGCGAGGCGACGATCCCGAAATGCCGCAGGCATGGCGGCAGCCACGACCGGACGTCGCTCACTACGAATCTGCCCTAAATAACTGGCGGCATCAGGCAGACATGACTGGAGAGGAGACGAACGATGCCTGAAATGATTTACGTCGATTCATCGAACATCGAGGCAGTTGGCTACGATGCTGGTTCACAGGAACTCCATGTGCAATTTCTTGGAGGTGGCTACTATGTCTATCACCAAGTGCCACCTCATATTTTTGACGAATTTTTAAATGCCCCATCCAAAGGGAGTTTCTTGAACCGTGAAATCAGAAACGTGTACCAATTCACGAAACAGTAGCTGCTCAGACTACTCGGAAGCTCGAGACTAGTTTGCCTCCCTTTCATTTGGCGCGCCCTTACATCAGACGATTCGAAGGTTCCGCACAATGTTCCTGACCAAGAATGATTTCCTCGTGGCTCGGACTTGCCCAACAAAGCTTTACTACATGAAGCTCGGTTATGCGTCTCTCCTGGATGACGATCCCTACATGGAGTTCCTTGCCGACGGCGGTTATATGGTCGAGGCCATGGCGAAACTGCTATTCCCGGACGGCCGAGAGGTTGGTCAGTGGGACGAGCCGATGAGAGCGTTTCAGGAAACTCGCGAAGCACTCGCAGGTGGAGATACGACGCTCTTTGAGGCAACGGTAGTGCATGAGAATTTGTTAACACGAGTTGACATTCTGCAGCGCCAAGGGGCCACGTTACATGTGATTGAGGTCAAGTCCAGTTCATTTAATTCTGAAACCGAAGGGGCAAACCCATTTCGTGGGAAGAAAGGCGGGATTGCGTCGGAGTGGAGGGAGTATCTTGAGGATATTGCATTTCAGACGGTCGTACTGCAGCGGGCATTTCCAGAATCGAAGGTAGTACCGTTCCTCTGTATCGTAGACAAGGCAAAGTCAGCGACTGAGAACGCGACATTCGATGATTTCCGGGTTCGTCGTTCGAGCGGAGCCGCGGGTCTCGCCAAAACTTCAGTCGAGTATCTGGGAAATGCGGACAGTCTGCGCAAGCAGCATGTGCTCGCCATCTTGAACGTGACATCTGAGGTTGGCGAAATTATTGCCGATGTAACAGCGGCGGCTGAGGAATTTGCAAAAACACTTACATCCAGCCCGATTCAGAAGATCGGACCAACAATCGGGGTGAAGTGTAAAAAGTGCGAGTTCCGCACTGAGAGAGGCGATGAGCAGACCAACGGATTCCACGAGTGTTGGGGGCCTCTGGCGGAAATCCAGCCGCATGTTCTCGATCTATTTCGTGTGGATGCGCTCGGCGGCAAGAACCGCGATGTAGTAGCCGAGATGGTAGCGAAGAACACGGCGCTGCTAACGGAAGTGCCGAACGATGCTATGCAAGGCGCTTACGCGGCCCGTCAATCGCTTCAAATCGAATACACGAAGAATAATCGAGAATTCATTTCCGACAAACTTCCAGCCATTTTGGCAACTCATCCCTATCCTCTTTACTTTATCGACTTCGAGTGTTCTCGCATTGCCGTTCCTTATCACGCTGGCATGCGGCCATATGAGATCTCTGCCTTTCAGTGGAGCTGCAATACCATTAGTCATCCCAGCGGCGAGATAAAACACGCAGGATGGTTGAACGCCGATGAAGTGTTCCCGAGCTTTGAGTTTGCCCGGACTTTGAAAAGCCAGATTGGCGAAGAAGGAACAGTCTATATCTGGTCAAATTACGAGATTGCCGTGCTACGGGAGATTCGGCAGCAAATGGATTCGTATGGTCTGAATGAGCCGGAACTTGGGGCATGGCTAGATCGGGTGACTACAAAGGGAAATCCGAGAGTCGTAGACCTTTTGAATTTGGCCAAGGACCACTACTTTCATCCTTTGATGGGCGGCAGCTTATCGATCAAGTATGCACTTAGAGCTGCCTGGACTTCCAACAACAAGCTACGCGCTAATCCCGTGTTCGCGAAGTATTTGAAGACAGACGAACATGGACGTTTGCTCGATCCATACTTGTCACTTCCGCCGCTTCCGATTGGAGAGAAAGAGGAAGTGGTGCAAGAAGGGACTGGGGCGATGCGTGTGTACCAGGAAATGATGTTTGGCTTTGTAAAGGAAGACGCAACTCGTCGCGAGTCTTACCGAAAGCTGCTACTTCAGTATTGTGAGTTGGATACCATAGCAATGGTTTTTCTGTGGACGCACTGGTTGACGCTATCTGGACAGAAAGAAATTACTCCGAGCTGATTCAAGTTGAATGCAAACATGACTTCCGATTCAAATCAAGACGAATTTGGGCCAAGATGCAGAATAACAACGTAGCACACGGGACACTCTGTAAACGGGTTTCTATCTTCAGCGTTGAAGATCCGCTTTGTAACGGTGTGATCTCGGTGCCGAACTTCCGCTCGTGGCCGTTCTTCGACCATCGGTATCCGACCCAAAGTGGACGTACACGACTGACCGCTACCAGAATGCAGGGCCTTACGCCGATCCTCATAAGAACCCGCGATACATGGTCCCATCGTCGCAATTCATTGAAACCACACCGGACATGACATATTCTTCACGAATAGTGGAGTGTTATACGTACAGAACATGGCAGATCCGGTTCTTATGCGGATCGGCCTAAACATAGTTAGATTGTTGGAGTATGTGGCACGAACAATGGCCAGTCGTGAAGCGGGGATCCTGGGTCTATGATGGCACTATGCGGTCTCAGATTCTGATTCAGCAAGGTGACATCCTCTACGGTTCCGGAGACTATGAGGATCCACCTGAGTACCGCGAGGATCGCAAAGTGACGTGTTTCTACGTGTGGTACGAATCACTGCCTGGATCGAAGTCATACCCAGCAGGCGGCGGGGGCTTCCTTTCGCTGGGTGATGCCATGGACCACGTACGAGAAATCTGCGGCGACACGGTGCAATGGGAGTGAAGCAGCAATCTAATAAGCCGATGCAGTGGTCGGCCTTCAGCCGCCGCTGATCAGCAAGGACGTTAATGCGACCGAGCTGAGGACCTCTCTATGGCGGTGCGACCTCGGTGCCGAACCTCCACTTCTGGCCGTTCTTCGACCATCGGTATCCGACCCTTACCGGTCGATAACCGAATTTAAAAGCAGCCATTTGCACCACCGTCGATTGTGGGATATTGTTCACGATCATTGAAAGTGTGTTGCGCGGATTGAAAATGGCGGATCCGGCTCTTCTGCGGATCGGCCTAAACATTGTTAAGTGTCATTATGGCCAAGCATTCTTTTCAGGCCCTTGAAGCATTCTTGGAGCGAGTGCCTGGTATTGTTCTGCCCATCGGAAAGAGTAAAGAAAATGAAAAACTCTGGTGGGTAAAGTTTGGTATCAACATTCAGCACCCGCTGGCTTGGAATGTCGTTCAGGAATTTGGTCACGTCTTGAATTACATCGCTGTAGAAGAAAGGCTCCCTACTATTTTCATGCCGGTTTCTCCGCCGCCTTACATGAACGGTGGACCTGAACAGTTTCTTTCGTGGGTAATTGAGGCAAGAGACCCATCATTCACTCCAGGCAAAGTGGCAGAAGTTCTTGAGGGTCGTTTACCAAGACCCGTAGACGATGAGAGTCAGTGGAAAGGAAATGACACCTAATGTGCTGTTTGTTGTGCCTCACCCGCCAGACTGAGGACAGTTTTATGACGGCGTGATCTCGGCGCCGAATTTCTGATCTTGGCCATTCTCCGACCATCGGTATCCGACCCAAACCTGTAGTCCACGACCGACCACATTCGGTGGCTCAATCGAATGACGACCCAAAGCAGAAGTACATGACCGACCGCTATCAGAAAGAGGGGCTTACGCCGATCCGCATAAGAACCCGTGATGCGTGGTCCAATTGTCCCGATTCATTGGACAAGCATCCAGCACGGCGTATCATTCACTAATAGTAGTGGCGTCTATACAGACAGAAAATGGCCGATCCGACTCTTATGCGGATCGGCCTAAACATTGGTAGCAATGGAAGAGAAACCACAGATGCTCCCGGTTTGGAACGGTCCGGCTTTCAAGAAACCCCGTCTACCCAAGACGCTGGCGTGGGTTGTCGGTGTTGAACGTCTCTCAGTTCGCTTTGCCGCTGTCCCGCAGTTCGAGAACCTGCAGGTCTGGTTTGATGACCATCCCGTCAACGGAGACTGGTTCGTCACCGCATCAAAGGCGGCGTCCGAGAAGATCCCCCAGCAGGTGCTGACGATGTGGTACTCAAGTCGAGGAGATGCCAAATGGTACTTCATGGTCTATCCGGTAGAAGCGAGACGACGTTCGCATGTGAGGAACCTTCTTGAGCAGCATGCATTCCTAGTTGTAGAAAACTGGATGAAGACGAAAAGACCTGACACTTGGTTTCAGAATGACCAGCATCTCCGATGCATCTGGTATCCAGGAACCGATCATATTGAGATGAAGGAAGAGCTTCGCTAACCAACGCCTGAACGGTACGGCATACCGCCGCCTGTTAGGCGCTCCGTTAGATTCGCCACGACCAGCATGAATGCTGCTACTCGAACTCTCGCGCTCGCGACCAACGCGCTCATTTGTGGCACGCTCGCAGGACTTGTCGCTCTCTACACGCTCGGGAGATCTCTGCCGCCGTCCGACGGCGCCTATGGGATTTCGGTGTGGGACAGTCTCAAGGATCCGTTTGTTTTCGCAGTGTGGCTACCGTTGGTCCTGATTGGCGCGGCCGTCGGTTTCGTATTCTCGTTGTGGCTACTTTGGCGAGTAGATCTGTCGAAGGCGATCCCAACAGTTGCTGTAACTACTGTCGTCGCGGCAGCCGCGTCGGCACCAATCTTTGCTCCGCTCAGCCCACTGGTTGGGCTGAGCGCTGGAGTCGCGGCGATGCTATGGTGTCGCCGAAGAGCTGGATAGGAATCTCACAAGCCGCTCCAGGGGACGGCCTTCAGCCGCCGCTGACCGGCAGGGCTGAGGACCGCTTTATTGCAGTGCGATCTCGGCATCGAACTTCCGCTTCTGGCCGCTAGCGGACGGTGGGTGCTGGTAACGACATTCGACATAAGGTCATTTTGGCGTCTCGCCTGCGGCGACCGCGCTGCTCCTGGTTCGCTTCGCTCATCCCGTCAGACGGCGGGACTCACGCCCGGCACATGACCCCAGTCACACAGACCGATGGACGGCACCGCGCACGCGCCATGCCGCACCCGTAGTCGATTGGCACCGTCCATCCGCGCCGCGCAGATGGACCGTACGAAGACGCCTTCTCAATCCAATCTCGTCATTCGCCTCGGTGGGGAAGAAAGACGGCTGACAGATAGGAGGGGAGGGACGTGCGTGCCTGTGTGTCGTGAGGCTATCACACCGGTCTCGACGTCAAGGCCTCCGCGCGTGGCTGCGCCACGTGCTCGCAAGCGTGTGTCACACGGCCCTGCCTCCTGCTCTTTCGGTGTGCTGGAGACCTTCCACCCAGGCAAATCCGCCTAGGACAACTTGGAGGGGAAGGACATGAAACCATTCAACAACGAACAACAAGCGATCGTGGCGACCGTGGTGCCGGAAGAAGACCGGCTCGAGTTTCTGCCGCGCCACTTTGGGACGCACATGCTCACGGTCGAGAACTATGTGTACGCACAGTTTGCCAAGCTGTGTCCCACCTACACCGGAGGGTATTGGCACTTCTATGACTTGTCCAACGGCGGGTGTTATCTCGCGCCAAGCCGGGAGACCTATCCGATCCTGCATGCGGACAACTTCTTTGACGCCACGGTGTCGGGGGATGCTGCCGGAATCATTGTGTCCTTGTTCACCTTCAGCCGCTTGTTCTTTCACTTCGAGGACTATGCGCGCGGTCCTCGGCTCGCCAACTACTTTCATTGGCTGCGCGACTTCGCCGCCGACCATCCTGAGGCCGGTCTGATCTTTCGCGCGATCGACTAGATCGCGCATCACGGCCGGCGGGCGTTGGTCGCTCGTCGGCCGGACAATCTCTCCTCTCCTCACACTCGTTCACACTCTCACGCTTCCCGACACGTTCCCGTTCGGTTTTTGTGGCGGCACCGCGCACGCGCCGTGCGTTCGTTCGCGCACCGTCGCGCGGGAAAGCTCGCACGACCGTGCGACGAACCAGCCTCGCCCATTCGCCCGTTGTGGTGTGGGGCACGTCCGGGTGCAACCGCGCCAGCCAACAGCCCGGAGCGCTGTCACGCTCGCAGCCGGCCGTGGCCCCATACCTCGGCCGTTTTGTTGCGCCTCCACGGGTTGTGAGAGGCGCAACACATGTTTTTGAAAGAGACCGGTGGGCCGGTCGACGCGCTGTGGCCGTTGGTCTCGGGGGTAGCTGTTCTCATAGGGAGACAGCTCAAACTGAAAGGGGAGAGCGATGAAAGCAGCCGTGATGTGTAGACCGAATGTGCGAACGAAGAAGAAAACACAGAATGAGATCCGGGCGGATCGGGCGCAACAGGCGCTTCAGTATTACCGTGTGGCCGGGTTGCGTGAGCAGGGCGTGGACGACGAGACGCTGATTGCTGACTTGCTCACCGATATCCGGCATTTGGCTGATCGATTGGATCTCAACCTTTGTCAGATCGATGGGTTGGCCTATCTCAATTACCTCGCCGAAGCTGGATTGAAGCTACGGTGAAAAGAAAACGGGAGTCGGAACGGTTGCAGCCGCTCCGGCTCCCTCACCACGTTCTATGCACCAGGAGGCTCAAACATGGCTAAGAAACCAGTAACAGGAACGGACACACAGAAAGCAAGCGGCGAGGTGTTGGTGCCGCTGTATCGGTTGCAGGTGGTGAAAGAACCGCATGCGCCACTGTACGGAGCGTCAAAGATTCGTGAATCAGGGGACGTGTTCCGATTGCTTCAATCCCATTTTGATGGCAAGCCACACGAGGAATTTGTCGCGGTGTTTCTCGACTCTAAGAATAACGTGGTGGGGTATCAGGTGGTGTCCGTCGGATCACTCAATCTGTCGATCGTCCACCCTCGTGAAGCATTTAAGGCAGCGGCGTGCATGAATGCGGCGAGAGTGCTGTTCGCCCATAACCACCCAAGTGGTGATCCAACGCCGAGTCAGGAAGACCGGGTGCTGACGGATCGACTCGTCCGCGCAGGCGACATCCTCGGGATTCACGTGTTGGATCATATCGTGATGGGGGATGAGCGCTATGTGTCGTTTGCCGATTCTGGCTGGCTGAACGCTCATGAGACCGTCGCATAGTGATCACGCACACAGAGAAAGAGGGATACATGACACATCATTCTCACAAGAACTCACCCAACACCAACTGTTTAGAAGGCTGGCACTGCCCGGATTGCCACAGCTGGGGACCCTTCACGGTCGAGGTGACCACGTACGTGTTGCTCTGGGATGACGGATCAGATCTGTCCTCAGATCATGGCAGCCATGAATATGACGACGCCTCTGTGGCGATCTGTCAAGCCTGTGGGAAACACGCCACCGTTGGCGACTTCCACCACGAGGAGGTGTGAACCATGACGAAACGAACACAACAGCAATTCGTCGGTGATCTATTGAGAAACATTCGAGCCGATATCATGCGCGCCATTCATACCGGTCTGATTCCGACAGAGTGGGATGGGATCGAGTTGCGCGAGTTCATCGCGGACAAGGCCCAGCGATCCCGCGCGGCTCATGCGCTCGTGGGCCGACGAGCGAAGGACTACTGCAATCACATGATCATCACGGCAGGCATATAACTCAGGAAGAGAAAGGACGGGGACATGAATCCAGAGACCATCTTTGTGACGCCAGACGGCGACGCAGGACCAGAACACGAACTGATTCCGAGCCTCAGCATTGCCAACCTGTTGCAGCAACGGGAGGCCGTCATGACCTTGTTTCAGGAGGCGCTCGACAAGCTGGAGCAGGCGCACGCCCTGGCGCTCGCCGCACGGATTGGCTTTCCAGATATTTCATTATCCCGTGATTGGCGAGGCAACGGCATCCGCGTAACGGGTGAGGATGCCAACCGGACGACGCTGTTGGAGACGTTTCAGGCCTCTGTGGACGCCGGCGGATGGATGACGCTATTGAACGACTCCGGTCTGCGCTCGCTCATGTGTGCCTCGAAGCGCAAGGCAGTGGATGAGCAAATCCACGGCGGGAAGGTGCCGGAACTGACTCGTGAGGCGATAGTGAGTACCTTCTCGACGCTCCACGAATCACGTGAGGAGATGTTTGACCAAGGCGTGATCGAGTGTTTTAAGCGGCGCTCATGGGATTACACAACCAACCAACCGCAGAAATTCGGGAAGCGGATCGTGATGACGTATCTGACATCGTACGGCAGTGCCAGTCACACCGCAACCGATCACCTCGACGACCTGTTGCGCGTATTTCATCTGTGCGACGGCAAGCCAGAGGCTGACTACCGCCATGCGTCCTACAGTCTGATTGCAACGGCGATGCAGGCGTCGTCAGTCTGGCCGAAGCTTGCCGAGAATGACTATTTCTCCATTCGGCTGTTCAAAAATCAGAACGGGCATGTGACCTTCAAGCGTCCTGATCTGGTGACACGACTCAATCGGATCGTCGCCAAGCATTATCCCCATGCGTTGCCCGCGCCGAAAGGCTAAGGAGGAATGGCGCTGGTGCGATGGGACAGCAGGTGAAAGGGGAGGGAATCACGACGTTTTCCTTTGATCGCGTGTCCCGCCCCTCACCCACGACGGGGCGGGAACGCCCGATTCCGATGTCGGCGGATAGGGCGTTGCAGGCGTGCCAGCCCTCTGAGGCTGTTGGCTGGCGCGAGTGCTCGCCTCATCAGCCGCCCCACTGTCCCCATGTTTTGGGGATAACCGTGTGAACAGATCGAGCAGTTGCGCTGAATGTTCACGAATGAAGACCGATTGAGCACGTTGCCTACTCTTTAGGCATCGGTTCTGTGCGGATGTCGCCACAATCTGTTGGGGTGGACTCACGAGTTACGGTCGGAGCGTCCAATAGACCACGACGGCTGAGAGAAAGGTCAGGAGTGCTGCGAGGAGATTCACGTACCCCACTGTAGTGGCCCTGCGCAGTCGCGTCTCGGTCGTTTCCACTACCTCGGTGACTTCCTTCCGGATGGTACGGGCCAGGTCCGTGGTGTGGGTCGCCATCTGCGCCTTCATGGTCTCCGTGCTCGCGGTCAGCG